>NZ_JBIATE010000003.1:543569-704423 GCF_042891445.1 Streptomyces sp. NPDC001890
GCCGGCGCCGCGGGGGGGGGGCGGCCCCGTCCTACCTCCCCCCGCCGGGGGGGCCGGCCGGCCCCCGCAAAACCCCTTGGGGGGGGGGGGCGCGGGGGGCCCCCCCCCCCCCCCACCCCACCTTCATGTGGATGAGCCGTGCGGCTCAGGGGCCCTGCGTGCCGCCGCTGGTCTGGCCGCGGTGGCCGCCGGTGGTCCCGCCGATCAGGTTCGGCGGGATGGTGATGCCGGGGAACGGTTTCTTGTCGCCGGGCTTCTTGCCCCCGGCGCCGGGCCGTCCTTCGTCCCCGCGGTCGCGGTCCCTGTCCCGATCGTCGTGCTTCGGCGGGTCCGGGATGTCGATGGTGTTGAAGGAGGGGGCGGCCACCCCGTTGAGGGCACCCGTCATCGCGTCACGCCAGATCGGTCCGGGAACCTGTCCGCCGTACACCTTGGCCTGGTACACGCCACCGATCGTGACGCCCTCCATCTCGACGCTCTGGGAAGGGCTGCCGACCCAGACGGCGCCGGACATGTTCGGCGTGTACCCGACGAACCAGGCGTTCTTGCGGGCGTCGGTCGTACCGGTCTTGCCCGCGTTGTCGCGGTTCTGGAGACCCGCCTCCTGGCCGGTACCGGAGTCGACCACGCCGCGCAGCAGGGTGTTGATGGTGTCGGCGGTGGTCGGCGACATCGCCTGCGAGCAGGAGGACTTGGGCACGGGCAGCGAAGTGCCGTCGGCCGTGCTGACCGACTGCATGGCGATCGGCGTGCAGTACGTACCGCGGTTGGCGAAGGCGGCGTACGCGCTCGCCATCGTCAGCGGCGACAGACCGTTGGAGCCGAGGGTCAGGGTCGACGGGTTCTGCGGGAGCTTGGAGCCGTCGCCCTGCACCACGCCGAGCTTGTCGGTCATCTGCGAGACCGGGCACATGCCGATGTCCTGGAGCATCTGGACGAAGTAGGTGTTGACCGACATCTCCATCGCCTCCCGCAGCGCGTACGGGCCCTTCTCGGTCTCGCTCTCGTTCTCCAGGTGATACTTCGGCACCCCGTCGTTGACCCACGGCTTCCCGCAGGAGCGCACCGTGTCCGGGTAGTCCATCTCGTACGGGGACGGATAGACCTGCGTGGCCGGCTTGCCGCCCTGTATGGCCGCGGCCGCGAGGAAGGGCTTGAACGTCGAACCGGTCGGGAAGCCGTAGTTGGAGCCGCCCATGGACTTGTTGACCGAGTAGTTGTACTGGGTCTCGTTGGTCCCGAAGCCGTACGGCTTGGACTGGCCCATGCCCATGATCTTGCCGGTGCCCGGCTGGACCAGTGTCACGGCCGTCGCGACCTTGTCCGTCTTGTAGACATGGCTCTTGATCGAGGCCTGCACCGACTGCTGGGACTGCGGGTCGAGCGTCGTCCGGATCGTCAGGCCGCCCCGGTTCCAGATCTTGGCCCGGTCCTCCTTCGTCTTGCCGAAGACCGGGTCGGTGAGGAAGACGTGGCGTACGTAGTCGCAGAAGAAGCCGGCGCCGCTGACGGCCGTGATGCAGCCGTTCTGCGGCTTCTTGACCTTCAGCCTGATCGGGGTCGCCTTCGCCTTCTCGGCCTGGGCCTTCGTGATGTCCCCGACGTCCGCCATGCGCTGGAGCACCATGTTGCGGCGCTTGGTGGCCTCGGCCGTGTCGTTGACCGGGTCGTAGCGGCTCGGCGACTGCACCACGCCGGCCAGCAGTGCGGACTCCTCCAGCGTCAGATCCTTGGCCGACTTGGAGAAGTAGCGCTGGGAGGCGGCCTCGACGCCGTAGGCCTGCTGCCCGAAGAAGGTGATGTTGAGGTAGTTCTCCAGGATCTTCTTCTTGCCGAGCTCTTCCTCGACCTGGATCGCGTACTTCAGCTCCTGGACCTTGCGGCCCATCGTCTGCTGGGTGGCCTGCGCGACCTTGTCCGGGTCGTCGCCCGCCTCCTCGACGAAGACGTTCTTCACGTACTGCTGGGTCAGGGTCGACGCGCCCTCGGCGGTCCCGCCCGCCTGCACATTGCGGTTCAGCGCGCGCAGGATGCCCTTGAGGTCGATGGCCCCGTGCTCGTAGAACCGGGCGTCCTCGATCGCGACGATCGCCTTCTGCATGTACGGCGAGATGTCCTTCAGCGGGACCACCGTGCGGTCGCGCGAGTACACCGAGGCGATCAGCCCGCCCTTGCTGTCCAGGATCGTGGTGCGCTGGCTCAGCGGCGGAGTCTTCAGATTGGCCGGGATCTCGTCGAATCCCTCGACCGTTCCCTTGGTGGCGAGGCCCAGTGCTCCGGCGGCCGGCAGCGCGATGCCCGCGAGCACGACTCCGGAGAGCGCGGCGACACCGAGGAACTTGGCGGCCTGCTGGGTCGTCGAGAGACCCCCGCCCGAGCGCTTCTTTGGCATGGGGGCAGCCTACGTTCTCATTCGCCGGACACACGTATATGCCTTGGCCTAAGCTGCTCTCAACTGTCACAGCAGTCCGGTTCCGCATCAACCCCTGTGCACAACCCGGCCACAAGCTGAGGCGCTCCCGAATTCGCCTCGTGTGTCACTGAACGTCCGTTGTGATCCAGGTGAACTGTCCCGATTCTGGCGGGATAGTCGCGTATGCCCTCGCATCACTCCCCTGGGTGATCTGCCGCATACGCATAGTCCGTTCGGGCCATCCAAGATTGGGCCCGAAGGGGGTGTTGTGCTGTCGCCACCTTCCGTAACGTCCTCAACTGGCAGCGGTGAATATGCCGCTGTCGCCGTGGGGGAGCCTCGATTCGGGAGAGGACGGCGCCGTGATGGGCTGGGTAACCGACTGGAGTGCGCAGGCAGCCTGCCGCACTACCGATCCGGATGAACTGTTCGTACAAGGGGCAGCGCAGAACAGGGCCAAGGCGGTGTGCACCGGATGTCCGGTGCGGACCGAGTGCCTGGCCGATGCGCTGGACAATCGCGTCGAGTTCGGCGTGTGGGGCGGAATGACCGAGCGGGAGCGCCGCGCACTGCTGCGCAGGCGACCGACCGTCACGTCCTGGCGCCGGCTGCTGGAGACCGCGCGCAGCGAGTACGAGCAGTCGACGGGCATCCTGCCCGTGGCGATCGGGCTGGACGACGACGAACTGCACGAGAGGTACGCCGCAGTGGGATAGGACCGGCGGGTTGTTACGCAGCTCCGGCCGGGGCGGAACCGGTCGCGAGCCGGTCTCCGACGGCCCGGAGCCCTTCGAGATCGTGTACATCACCGGGTAGCGCGGCCACTTCGGTCACGGCGACCTCGGGGTGCAGTGCGGTGAAGCGGTCACGTGTGCGCTGCTCGCGCGCGACCACCTGCATCCGTTCGGCATGCAGCCGCAACAGACCTGCGGTCAGCTCCTCGACGGAAGCGGCCCGGGACGTATCGGGAGCGGGTGGATCGGGAACGTGTCCCGGCGTCGGCTCGCGGTCTTCGGTGTCCTCGCACTCGTACTCGGCGTTGTCGGGCGTGGGAACGGCCTCGGGAGAGGTGGCCGACCGGTCGGTCCGGTCACGAAGTCCAGCCTTCCCGGCCGTCTGATCCACAATGCCGACCCCGTCAAGATTTTCTGCGGCGGCCAGGGCGTGCTCCGCGGAGAGCCGGGCGGCATCGCTGCCATGGACCCGGTTGAGCACCAGACCGGCCAGCGGCATGTCCTCCGCGGCCAGCCGTTCCACGAAGTACGCCGCCTCGCGCAGCGCGTCCCGCTCCGGCGTCGCGACGACGAGGAACGCCGTGCCGGGCGCCTGCAGCAATCTGTACGTGGCGTCGGCCCGGGTACGGAATCCGCCGAACATGGTGTCCATCGCCGCGACAAAAGTCTGTACGTCACGCAGGAACTGACCGCCGAGCAGCTTGCCGAGCGTGCCGGTCATCATCGACATGCCGACGTTCAGGAACTTCATCCCGGCCCGGCCGCCCATCTTCGCCGGGGCCATCAGCAGCTTGATGAACTTTCCGTCCAGGAACGAACCGAGCCGCTTCGGCGCGTCCAGGAAGTCCAGCGCGGAGCGCGACGGAGGGGTGTCGACGATGATCAGGTCCCACTCGTCGCGGGCGCGCAGCTGCCCGAGCTTCTCCATCGCCATGTACTCCTGCGTGCCCGCGAAACCGGCCGACAGGGACTGGTAGAAGGGGTTCTCCAGGATCGCGCGGGCCCGCTCGGCGTCCGCGTGCGCCTCGACGATCTCGTCGAAGGTCCGCTTCATGTCGAGCATCATGGCGTGCAGCTCCCCGGCCCCCTCGCCGTCGATGCCCGGTACCCGGCGCGGGACGTTGTCCAGCGAGTCGATGCCCATGGACTGGGCGAGTCTGCGGGCCGGGTCGATGGTGAGGACGACGACCTTGCGGCCGCGCTCGGCCGCCCGTACGCCCAGGGCCGCCGCGGTGGTGGTCTTGCCGACGCCGCCCGAACCGCAGCAGACGACGATCCGGATGTCCGGATCGTCGAGCAGCGCATCGGTGTCCAGCGCGGGGGCCGTCGAGCCGGCCGCGTCCACCGACGCGGCCGGGGCCGTTCTCGCGGTCGTGGCCGCGTCCGTGCGCTGTGTCATGCACCCACCCCTTGTCCCGCCCCTTGTCCCGCCCCTTCGTCCTCCGGTTCGTCCTCCGGTTCGCCCACGCCCTGCTTGCGCAGCTCGGTCGCCAGGTCGTAGAGACCGGCCGGGTCCATTCCCTCGCCGATCAGCGGGAGTTCGTACCCGGGCAGCTCCAGTCCGGCGAGCACGGCGCGCTGTTCACGCTCCAGCTCGACCCGCTGGGCGTGCTCGGCCGCCTGCTCGACCAGCGGGCGCACCAGCCCCGCGGAGCCGGTCACTCCCGCCCGGGTCAGCGTCTTGGCGATCTCCTTGCGGCGGCCGCCCGCGGCGGTGCGCAGGGTGTCCTCGTCCAGCAGATGGGGCCGCACCATGTTCACGATGACCCGGCCCACCGGGAGTTCGGCGGCGCGCAGTTCGGCGATGCCGTCCGCGGTCTCCTGGACCGGCATCTCCTCCAGCAGCGTCACCAGATGGACCGCGGTCTCGGGGGACTTCAGCACCCGCATCACGGCCTGCGCCTGATTGTGTATCGGGCCGATCCTGGCCAGCCCCGCCACCTCGTCGTTCACGTTGAGGAAGCGGGTGACGCGCCCGGTGGGCGGGGCATCCATGATCACGTAGTCGTAGACGTACCGGTTCTGCTTGTCCTTGCGGCGTACGGCTTCGCAGGCCTTGCCGGTCAGCAGCACGTCCCGCACACCGGGGGCGATCGTGGTGGCGAAGTCGATCGCGCCGAGCTTCTTGAGCGCCCGGCCCGCGCTGCCCAGCTTGTAGAACATCTGGAGGTAGTCGAGCAGGGCGCGTTCGGCGTCGATCGCGAGGGCGTACACCTCGCCGCCGCCCGGCGCGACGGCGATCTTGCGCTCCTCGTACGGAAGGGACTCCGTCTCGAAGAGCTGGGCGATGCCCTGCCTGCCCTCGACCTCCACGAGAAGGGTGCGCCTGCCCTCGGTCGCGAGGGCGAGCGCGAGGGCGGCGGCAACCGTGGTCTTACCGGTACCGCCCTTGCCGCTCACGACCTGGAACCTGCTCACGTATTCGAGCCTAACCAGTCACACCGCAGGCTACGCACGAGGCTGCGCGTGCCAGGGATTACACAGGCGTTACAGTCGGGCCCATGACCAAGTGGGAATACGCGACCGTGCCCCTTCTCGTGCACGCGACCAAGCAGATTCTGGACACCTGGGGCGAGGACGGCTGGGAGCTGGTCCAGGTCGTTCCCGGCCCGAACAACCCCGAGCAGCTCGTGGCCTACCTGAAGCGGGAGAAGGCGTAGTGGCGGGCGCGGTCGAGGCGAAGCTCGCCGAGCTCGGGCTGACGTTGCCGGACGTCGTGCCGCCGCTGGCCTCGTACCAGCCGGCCGTGCAGTCCGGGGTGTACGTGTACACCTCCGGCCAGCTGCCGATGGTGGACGGCAAGCTCGCGGTCACCGGCAAGGTCGGCGCGGAGGTCACGCCCGACGAGGCCAAGGAGCTGGCGAAGACCTGCGCGCTCAACGCGCTGGCCGCCGTGAAGTCCGTCGCGGGCGACCTGGACCGGATCGCGCGGGTGGTGAAGGTCGTGGGCTTCGTCGCCTCGGCGTCCGACTTCACCGGGCAGCCCGCCGTGATCAACGGTGCCAGCGAGCTGCTGGGCGCGGTGCTCGGCGACAAGGGCGTGCACGCGCGCAGCGCGGTGGGCGTCGCGGTGCTGCCGCTGGACGCGCCGGTCGAGGTCGAGGTCCAGGTCGAGCTGGTCGGGGCCTGAGCCGTACGTTCTTTTCAATCCCGCATTCCCTTTTCTGATCCCGTCCGGTCGCGACGACCGGGCGGGATCATCCGTTTCCATGGGGGTGCAGGCATGTCCGGGGCGTGTACGGATCACTGCACCTCTCGAACATCGGCGCGGTTCCGGATAGCCTCCGGCCATGTCCAATGGTCAGTGGTACCCACCGGAATGGCCCGACCGGATCCGGGCACTCGCCGCAGGTGAGCTGAGCGCCGCGACGCCGAAGCGGGCCGCCACCGTGATGCTGCTCCGGGATTCCGCCGCTGACACCGAGGGCGGTCCCGCCGTCCACATGCTGCGCCGCCGGACCTCCATGGCTTTTGCCGGCGGGGCGTACGCCTATCCGGGTGGCGGGGTCGACCCGCGCGACGACGACCGGCTCGTCGGCTGGGCCGGGCCCGCGCTGGAGAGCTGGGCCGAGCGGCTCGGCGTCGGGACTCCGGCCGAGGCCCAGGCCATCGTCTGCGCGGCGGTCCGGGAGACGTACGAGGAGGCGGGTGTCCTGCTCGCGGGGCCGGGCGCCGGCACGGTGGTCGGCGACATCACGGGTGCCGACTGGGAGGCCGACCGCGAGGCACTGGTCGCCCGGGAGCTGTCCTTCGCCGAGTTCCTGGACCGGCGGGGTCTGGTGCTGCGGTCGGACCTGCTGGGCGCGTGGGCACGCTGGATCACGCCCGAGTTCGAGCCGCGCCGCTACGACACCTGGTTCTTCGTCGCCGCGCTCCCCGAGGGCCAGCGCACCCGCAACGCCTCCACGGAGGCCGACCGGACGGTATGGATCCGGCCCGGAGAGGCGGCCGACGGATACGACCGGGGCGAGCTGCTGATGATGCCGCCGACCGTGTCGACGCTGCGGGCACTGAGGCCGTACGGGACGGCCGCCGAGGCACTGAAGGCAGCGGACTCCCAGGACCTCACGCCGGTGCTGGCACAGGCGAGGCTGGAGGGCGGCGAGTTGGTGCTGAGCTGGCCGGGACACGACGAGTTCACCAAACACATCCCGAGCGGGCCGGCCGGTGACGTTCCCGCTGGTGGCTCCGTCGAGGCGCCGGGCAGCGGCCCCGGCGGCGGTCGTGGTGGCGGTCCCGGTGGCGTGGGAGGCGAATCCGTATGAGCAATGCGGCAGCGCTGCCCGGACAGCCGCGCGGCGCGGTCCTGTCCGGCCCCGCCACGGCCCGCGCCGTCAATGTCCTGGCCCCCAACGCCTCGCCGATGACGCTGGACGGCACCAACACCTGGATCGTCGCCGAGCCCGGCTCCGATATCGCGGTCGTCATCGACCCGGGCCCGCTGGACGACATACACCTGCGGGCCGTCATCGACACCGCCGAGCGGGCCGGCCACCGGATCGCGCTCACCCTCCTCACCCACGGGCATCCCGACCACGCGGAGGGCGCGGCCCGGTTCGCCGAGCTGACCCGTACGAAGGTGCGCGCCCTGGACCCGGCGCTGCGGCTGGGCGACGAGGGGCTGGCCGCGGGCGACGTGATCACCACCGGCGGCCTGGAACTCCGGGTCGTGCCGACCCCGGGGCACACCGCGGACTCGCTCTGCTTCCATCTGCCCGCCGACCGGGCGGTGCTGACGGGGGACACGATCCTCGGGCGCGGCACCACGGTCGTCGCGCACCCGGACGGGCGGCTCGGCGACTACCTCGACTCGCTGCGCAGGCTGCGCTCGCTGACCGTCGACGACGGCGTGCACACGGTGCTGCCGGGGCACGGTCCGGTGCTGGACGACGCACAGGGCGCGGTCGAGTTCTACCTCGCGCACCGGGCGCACCGGCTGGCCCAGGTGGAGACGGCGGTCGAGGCCGGGCACCGGACGGCGTCGGAGGTGGTGGCGCAGGTGTACGCGGACGTGGACCGATCCCTGTGGCCCGCCGCGGAGCTCTCGGTGCTGGCCCAGCTGGAGTACCTGGGCGAACACGGGCTGATCTGACCTGCGGCGGAACGCGGAAAGGCCCCACCGGGCGGCGGGGCCTTCCACGTCGTGCAGTGAGGGGTCCGGCTAGCGGGACCGCTTCGCCAGGCGCTCCACGTCCAGCAGGATCACGGCGCGCGCCTCCAGGCGCAGCCAGCCACGTCCGGCGAAGTCGGCGAGCGCCTTGTTGACCGTCTCGCGGGAGGCGCCGACCAACTGGGCCAGCTCTTCCTGGGTCAGGTCGTGGACGACGTGGATGCCTTCCTCCGACTGCACGCCGAAGCGGCGCGACAGGTCGAGGAGGGCGCGGGCGACGCGGCCCGGTACATCGGAGAAGACCAGGTCGGACATCTGGTCGTTGGTCTTGCGCAGGCGGCGGGCGACGGCGCGCAGCAGGGCCGTGGCCACCTCGGGGCGGGCGTTCAGCCAGGGCTGGAGGTCGCCGTGGCCGAGGCCGAGGAGCTTGACCTCGGTCAGCGCGGTCGCGGTCGCCGTGCGGGGGCCCGGGTCGAAGAGCGACAGCTCACCGATCAGCTCACCGGGGCCGAGGACCGCCAGCATGTTCTCGCGCCCGTCGGGGGAGGTGCGGTGGAGCTTCACCTTGCCCTCGGTGACCACGTAGAGGCGGTCGCCCGGGTCGCCCTCGTGGAAGAGCGCGTCGCCGCGTGCGAGGGTCACCTCACTCATCGAGGCGCGGAGCTCCGCGGCCTGCTCATCATCGAGCGCCGCGAAAAGCGGGGCGCGCCGCAGAACGTCGTCCACGAGTTCTCTCCTTGTCGGCCTGTTCAGGGAACCGTGGTCCCCATCATGCCGGACGGTAAAACAGTGCGATCAATCACAAACCAGTTTGACGCACGGGCGTGCCCAATCGTGCGGCAGGGGGCCGATTGGTGGCGGATGCACGGTGACGGGGGCAGATGCCGGTGCGTGGCTCTAGGCTGGCCGGGTGTCCAAATCGCCGGTGAGAGCGCAGGCCAAGGGGGCTGATGGGGTGTCGGGAGGCCGTGATTCCGCTGTGGGCGAACAGGGTGCCATTCGCCCGGAAAGAGCGACAAAACGCCCCACCGGCGCGTCGGTGAGGAAGGCGGCTGCGAAGGCCACGACGAAGGGCACGGCGGCCGCAGTGAAGGCCACGACGACGGCGAAGACGAAGGGCACGGCGGCCGCAGTGAAGGCCACGACGAAGCCAAAGACGACGGCGAAGACGACGAAGCCGGAGTCGCGGCTGGCGATGGTGCGCCGGGCCCGCAAGATCAACCGCGAGCTCGCCGAGCTCTATCCGTACGCCCATCCCGAGCTGGATTTCCGAAATCCCTTCGAGCTCCTGGTCGCCACGGTCCTCTCCGCCCAGACCACCGACCTGAGGGTCAACCAGACCACTCCCGCACTCTTCGCCGCCTACCCCACCCCCGAGGACATGGCCGCCGCCGTCCCGGAGGAGATGGAGGAGCTGATCCGGCCGACCGGCTTCTTCCGGGCCAAGACCAAGTCGCTGATAGGCCTCTCCGTGGCGCTCAGGGACAACTTCGGCGGTGAGGTACCGGGCCGGCTCGCCGATCTCGTCACGCTTCCGGGGGTCGGCCGGAAGACCGCCAACGTCGTGCTGGGCAATGCCTTCGGCGTCCCCGGGATCACCGTCGACACCCATTTCGGCCGTCTGGTCCGCCGTTGGAAGTGGACGGAGCAGGAGGACCCGGAGAAGGTCGAGGCCGAGATCGCCACGATCTTCCCCAAGAGCGAGTGGACGATGCTCTCGCACCGGGTCGTCTTCCATGGCCGCCGCATCTGCCATGCCCGTAAGCCCGCCTGCGGCGCCTGTCCCATCGCCCCGCTCTGCCCGGCGTACGGCGAGGGCGAGACGGATCCGGAGAAGGCCAGGAAGCTGCTGAAGTACGAGATGGGCGGACAGCCGGGCCAGCGGTTGAGCCCGCCCGCGGACTACCCCGGCAGGCCCGCACCGGCTCTCGGAGCGGGCTGACGCCCGGCACCGGCTGCCGGACGGCCGATGTGGCCGGAACGGCACGGATGACCGCAACGGCCGGAACGAAATGCGTGATGACAGGCGTTGTGAGACGAGGGGTGCCTATGAAGACGCACGAACAGAGCACGGAAACGGCAGCCGCCTCCGCCGCGGGAAACCCGGCAGCGGCCGGCCCCGCGGCGGTCAGCCCCGCAGCGGCGGTCGCGGCGGCCGCCGCCACGGCGGGCGCCGGCGAGGACGGCGCGATCACCGTCACGACCGAGGGGCTGCCCGCTTGGCTCGACCCCGTGGCCCGCGCCGCGCGCACCATCGAGCCCGACCAGCTCAGCCGCTTCCTCCCGCCGGAGAGCGGGGCGGGGCGGCAGTCCGCCGTGCTCGTGCTCTTCGGCGAGGGGGAGCGCGGCCCCGAGCTGCTCCTCATGGAGAGATCCGGAAGCCTGCGTTCCCACGCCGGGCAGCCCTCCTTCCCCGGCGGCTCCCTGGACCCGGAGGACGGCGACCAGGCGACGACAGGGCCGCTCAGGGCCGCTCTGCGGGAGGCCCGGGAAGAGACCGGTCTCGATCCGCGCGGAGTTCAGCTCTTCGGCGTGCTGCCCCGGCTCTACATCCCCGTGAGCGGCTTCGTCGTGACACCGGTCCTCGGCTGGTGGCGCTCGCCCAGTCCCGTCGGCGTCGTCGATCCGGGCGAGACGGCCCGGGTCTTCACCGTTCCCGTGGCGGATCTCACGGATCCGGCCAACCGCGCGACCACGGTCCACCCCAGCGGTCACCGGGGCCCGGCATTTCTGGTCGAATCCGCTCTGGTCTGGGGTTTCACGGCCGGAGTGATCGACCGAATTCTGCACTTCGCGGGCTGGGAGCGCCCCTGGGACAGGGCCAAGCAGGTGCCGCTCGACTGGCGCGCATGACAGGCTGACTCCCGTGCTGTGCTGTCCGGCCCCGCCCGGAACCAGCAGAAGGAACGGGCCCGGCGACGAATCTGCGAGGCTATAGACGGTGAACGTGCTGGACATCCTGCTGCTGGCCGCCGCCGTGTGGTTCGCGGTCGTCGGCTACCGACAGGGGTTCGTCGTCGGCATCCTGTCGGTGATCGGATTCCTGGGCGGCGGCCTCGTCGCCGTCTATCTGCTGCCGGTCCTGTGGGACCAGTTGACGGACGGCTCCGAGGTCTCGTCGACGGCAGCCGTCGTCGCCGTCGTCATCGTGATCGTCTGCGCCTCGGTGGGCCAGGCCTTCACCACCCACCTGGGCAACAAGCTCCGCCGGTACATCACCTGGTCGCCCGCGCGCGCCCTCGACGCCACCGGCGGCGCCCTGGTCAACGTCGTCGCGATGCTGCTGGTCGCCTGGCTCATCGGCTCCGCGCTGGCCGGCACCACGCTGCCGACGGTGGGCAAGGAGGTCCGCAGCTCCTCGGTCCTGCTGGGCATCTCCCGGGTGATGCCCACCCAGGCCTCCACCTGGTTCACGGACTTCTCCTCGGTCCTCGCGCAGAACGGCTTCCCGCAGGTCTTCAGCCCGTTCGCCAACGAGCCGATCACCGAGGTCAAGGCTCCGGACCCGGCGCTGGTGGGCAGCCCCGTCGCGGCCCGCGCCAAGCAGTCCATCGTCAAGGTCGTCGGCACGGCCCCGAGCTGCGGCAAGGTCCTCGAAGGCACCGGCTTCGTCTTCTCCGACCGCCGGGTGATGACCAACGCCCATGTCGTCGGCGGGGTCGACGAGCCGACCGTCCAGATCGGCGGCCAGGGACGGCTGTACGACGCGAAGGTCGTCCTGTACGACTGGCGGCGCGACATCGCCGTGCTCGACGTACCGGACCTCGACGCGAAGCCGCTGCGGTTCGCCGACACCGACCAAGACGCCCGGACGGGGAACAGCGCCATCGTCGCGGGGTTCCCGGAGAACGGCTCGTACGACGTACGGGCGGCGCGGGTCCGGGGCCGTATCGAAGCCGGCGGCCCGGACATCTACCGCCGGGGCACCGTCCACCGCGACGTGTACTCGCTCTACGCGACGGTCCGTCAGGGCAACTCCGGCGGACCGCTGCTGACCCCCGCGGGCGAGGTGTACGGCGTCGTGTTCGCCAAGTCGCTCGACGACCCCGACACCGGTTACGCGCTGACGGCCGACGAGATCCGGCAGGACATCGCGCGCGGCCGCACCGCAAACCAGCAGGTCGACAGTCAGGCGTGCGCGCTCTGAGCGCCTTGGAAGTGTGATGAAGTCCCGCCCGGCCGGTGAACTCTCACCGGCCGACCGGGGCAGACATCATCCGCGTGGATGGCGCAGCCGCGCCGAGACCCAGCGGGCCCGACGGCGCAGAATGCGCGGAATACCGAGTCGGGGGTCGTGCAGAACCCGCATATCGTGCACCCGGCCCTGGGGGCCGCCCCCCTCATGAGTGCTCGGACTCGCCGTGGCGGTCGAGCGGCGGTTGCGTGCTGCGTCACCGAAGTCGTGCGTCCAGCCCATACCGGGACGTCTGCCCGTGCCTCATGGTCGGTAACCGCCCATCCGTCAGCCAATTGGCCTATGCGCCGGGCAATTGGCCATTCGACGGACAACCGTGCCCCTACGGCTACCGATCGGGCTCCGGATCCTTGAGCCAGCTGATGAGTTCGGCCGAGAACCCGGCCGGGTCCTCCTCGTGGGGGAAGTGCCCCAGACCGTCGAAAAGTCGCCAACGGTAGGGCGCTTCGACGTACTCGCCGGAGCCTGCCGCGCTCCGGGTGCGGATCGCCGGATCGAGTGAACCGTGCAGGTGCAGCGTCGGTACCCGCACCGGCAGCTTCATCCGCCGGTTGAACTGGATTCCGTCAGGACGGGCGAGGGAACGCACCATCCAGCGGTACGGCTCGATCGAGCAGTGCGCCGTCGACGGGATGCACATCGCGCGGCGGTAGACGTCCACCGTCGCGTCGTCGGGGAAGTCAGGGGTCCGGGGGCCGGCCCATTCGTGGATCAGCCGGCCGACCAACGCCGCGTCGTCCGCGACGAGCTGACGTTCCGGTACCCACGGGCGCTGGAAACCCCAGACGTACGAGCCGGCCCGGGACTGCGCGAAGTCGGAGAGCATCGAGGAGCGCCAGCGGCGCGGATGCGGCATCGAGGAGACCACGAGGCGGCGCACCAGCTTCGGACGCATCACCGCGGCGGTCCAGGCGAGGTAGCCGCCCATGTCATGGCCGACCAGGGCCGCGTCCGGTTCGCCGAGCGAGCGGATCACACCGGTGATGTCGAGCGCCAGGTTGGCGGGGTCGTAACCCCGGGGCGTGCGGTCGCTGCCGCCGACCCCGCGCAGGTCCATCGCGACGGCCCGGAAACCGGCGTCGGCCAGGGCGGTGAGCTGGTGGCGCCAGGTCCACCAGAACTGCGGGAAGCCGTGCAGCAGCAGCACCAGCGGGCCCTCGCCGAGCTCGGCGATGTGGAAACGCGCGCCGTTCGCCGCGACGTCCCGGTGGGTCCACGGCCCGTCGATCCGCACGGGACCGCCGGAGCCGGCCGGGGCGGGGGAGCGGGTTGGGGAGGCTGGGGCGGCCGGGCCGACCGAGGCCGTTGAGCCGGTTGAGCTTGCAGGGCCCGTAGAGCCCGTAGAACTTGCAGAGCCCGTAGAGCCCGAAGAGCTTGCAGGGGCTGAGGTGCCGCCCGAGCCTGCCCGGCTGCCCGAGCCTGTCCGGCCGTCCCTGTCCGCAGGGGCGGCCTGACCTTCCGGGCCTACGGGGCCTACCGGGTCGAATGCGCTGGAATCGGGGACCGTCATGTGGACGAGCGTGCCACAGAGGAGCCCTTTTCCTGGACCGGAGCCTTCTCCGCGCCCTTGCCCGCCAGCGTGCTGCCCGAGGCGGTCGGAAGACTCGCCCTCGCCGTGACGGCGGGCCGCGGGTGCGGCTTGACGCCCTGCAGCACGGCCGCCGTCTGCTTCGCCGAAGCGATGGACTTCTCCGGCGGCTTGACCTTCTTGAACTTGAGCCAGCCGATCAGCCCCAGCAGGACGGCCAGGAGGAAGAACCCGCCGGCCACGATCAGGAACGACCACGCCAGACCCAGACCCAGGTTGTGGATCCCGTAGGCGGCCGCGAAGCTCAGCATCGGCATCATGAACAGAAGCAGCACGGCCGCGACGATCAACGCCACACTGCCGATCGCCCCGCGCTTGACGTCCTGCCGCACCTCTGCCTTGGCCAGGGCGATCTCGTCGTGCACCAGTGCGGACATCTCGGCCGTCGCCGCGGCGACCAGCTGCCCGAGACTGCGGTCGGCGCTGCCCGCGTTGTTGCCGGGGTCGCTCATCCCTGACTCCCTCTCCAGTCCTGCTGCTCAACACATCTGGTGTCAGATCATGCCGGACTGTCCGGCTCGTTGCTCGCTGCCCCCGCCAGTTGGGCAAGGCGACGGTGCTCGGCCGCCTTCCGCTCGTGGATCGCGGCCATCCGCAGGTGGTACGCCGGGTCGCCCTGTTCGTAGATGTCCGGCACCCCGTCCTCGTCCTCGTCGAGCTCCTCGGCGTCGTGCAGCGCCCGGTATCTGCGCACCCGGAGTCTGATCAGTGCACCGGAGAACACGGCGGCCGTCAGGGAGCCGATCAGTACGGCGGCCTTGATCTCGTTGATCGTGCCCTCGTCGCCGGCGAAGGCCAGCTCGCCGATGAGCAG
Source organism: Streptomyces sp. NPDC001890 (assembly GCF_042891445.1). NCBI lineage: Bacteria > Bacillati > Actinomycetota > Actinomycetes > Kitasatosporales > Streptomycetaceae > Streptomyces > Streptomyces sp. NPDC001890. Next base: position 558,424 of record NZ_JBIATE010000003.1, read on the forward strand.
CGAGACGGTGAAGCCGATGCCGGCGAGTGAGGCGACCGCGAGGACGTCCGCCCAGGCCAGCTCCTTGTTCAGCTCCGCCTTGGTGAAACGGGTGGCCAGCCACGTACCGCCGAAGATGCCCACGGTCTTGCCGACGACGAGGCCCAGGACGACACCGAGGGTCTCGGGCCGGGTGAAGACGTCCGCCAGTGCGTCGCCGGAGAGGGAGACACCGGCCGAGAAGAGGGCGAACAGCGGTACGGCGAGACCGGCCGACAGCGGGCGGACCAGGTGCTCGATGTGCTCGCCGGGCGAGTGGGTCTCGCCGTCCCGCCGGGTGCAGCGCAGCATCAGCCCCATCGCGACACCGGCGATCGTCGCGTGGACGCCGCTGTTGTACATCAGGCCCCAGATGACCAGGGCGAGCGGTACGTAGATGTACCAGCCACGTACGTTCTTGCGCAGCAGCAGGTAGAAGACGGCCAGGCCGATGAAGGCGCCGGCCAGCGCCATGAAGTCGATTTTCTCGGTGAAGAAGACCGCGATGATCAGGATCGCGAAGAGGTCGTCGACGACGGCGAGGGTCAGCAGGAAGGCGCGCAGCGCGTTCGGCAGCGAGGTGCCGATGACCGCGAGGACGGCGAGCGCGAAGGCGATATCGGTGGCGGTCGGGACGGCCCAGCCGCCCGTAGAACCTCCGCCGACCACGTTGACCAGCGTGTAGACGAGGGCCGGGATCGCCATTCCGCAGAGTGCGGCGACGACCGGGAGGGCGGCTGCCTTCGGGTCGCGGAGCTCGCCCGCGACCAGTTCCCGCTTGAGCTCGACGCCCGCGACGAAGAAGAAGATCGCGAGCAGCCCGTCCGCCGCCCAGTGCTCCACGGAGAGGTTGAGGCCCAGCGACGCGGGGCCGAAGTGGAAGTCGCTGACGGACGCGTAACTGGAACCGAAGGTGTTCGCCCACACCAGGGCGGCTATTGCGGCGACCAGCAGGATCATGCCGCCGACGGTCTCGGTGCGCAGGGCCTCCGCGAGGTAGTTCCGCTCGGGGAGGGACAGCCGTCCGAGCAGGGTGCGGCGGGGCGACGGGGGTGCGGGGGTGGGCGCGGCCACGAGGGGAGACCTCCGGGTCGGTACGGCAGCGATGGCATGGCTGATGCACTTGCCGACCAGACTTCCCGGCACACCCTGTGGAGATTTCTTATTGCCTTATTTACGCAACTGCCACTGTACCCGTGGTGCGCGGGGTTGTATCCGGTGATCTTCACCTTAGATGCCCGAGGGGCACCCGGCGCGTTGCCGGATGCCCCTCGGGGACGTACTGCTCTGTTCTGTCCGCCGTGGTCAGTCCTCGGAGGAGGACGACGGCAGCTGGGCCTGGATCAGGTCCATCACCGAGGAGTCGCTCAGCGTGGTGACGTCGCCCACCTCGCGGTTCTCGGCGACGTCACGCAGCAGACGCCGCATGATCTTGCCGGATCGGGTCTTCGGCAGCTCGGCGACCGGCAGGATCCGCTTCGGCTTGGCGATCGGGCCGAGCGTGGCACCGACGTGGTTGCGCAGCTCCGCGACCAGCTCGTCGGAGGCGTCGGCCGTACCGCGCAGGATCACGAACGCGACGATGGACTGGCCGGTCGTCGCGTCGGCGGCACCGACCACGGCCGCCTCGGCGACCGAGGGGTGCGACACGAGCGCCGACTCGACCTCGGTGGTCGAGATGTTGTGCCCGGACACCAGCATCACGTCGTCGACCCGGCCGAGCAGCCAGATGTCGCCGTCCTCGTCCTTCTTGGCGCCGTCGCCCGCGAAGTACTTGCCCTCGAAGCGCGACCAGTAGGTGTCGATGAAGCGCTGGTCGTCGCCCCAGATGGTGCGGAGCATCGACGGCCACGGCTCGGTGAGGACGAGGTAGCCGCCCCCGCCGTTCGGAACCTCGTTGGCCTCGTCGTCGACGACGGTGGCCGAGATGCCGGGCAGGGCGCGCTGGGCGCTGCCCGGCTTGGTCTCCGTCACGCCCGGCAGCGGCGCGATCATCATCGCGCCGGTCTCGGTCTGCCACCAGGTGTCCACGATCGGGCACTTGTCGGCGCCGATGTGCTTGCGATACCACATCCACGCCTCGGGGTTGATCGGCTCACCGACCGAACCGAGGACCCGGAGACTGCTCAGGTCGAACTTGGCGGGGATGTCGTCACCCCACTTCATGAACGTACGGATCGCGGTCGGCGCGGTGTAGAGGATCGTGACGCCGTACTTCTGCACGATCTCCCAGAAGCGCCCCTGGTGCGGGGAGTCGGGCGTGCCCTCGTACATGACCTGCGTCGCGCCGTTGGCCAGCGGGCCGTAGACGATGTACGAGTGGCCGGTCACCCAGCCGATGTCGGCGGTGCACCAGAAGACATCGGTCTCCGGCTTGAGGTCGAAGACCGCGTTGTGGGTGTATGCCGCCTGCGTGAGGTAGCCGCCGGAGGTGTGCAGGATGCCCTTCGGCTTACCCGTCGTGCCGGAGGTGTAGAGGATGAAGAGCGGCTGCTCCGCCTCGAAGGCCTCGGGGGTGTGCTCGGCGGACTGCCGGCCGGTGATCTCGTGCCACCAGACGTCGCGGCCCTCGGTCCACGCGGTGTCCTGCCCGGTGCGCCGGACCACGAGGACGTGCTCGACGCTGTCGATACGGGAGACGGCGTCGTCCACGGCGGGCTTGAGCGCGGACGGCTTGCCGCGACGGTAGCCGCCGTCGGCGGTGATGACGACCTTGGCGTCCGCGTCCTGGATGCGGGTGGCGATGGCGTCGGCGGAGAAGCCGCCGAAGACCACCGAGTGGGCGGCGCCGATGCGGGCGCAGGCCAGCATCGCGATGGCGGCCTCGGGGATCATCGGCAGATAGACGGCGACCCGGTCGCCCTTGCCGACACCGAGCTCGATGAGGGCGTTGGCGGCGCGGGAGACCTCGTCCTTGAGCTGTGCGTAGGTGATGGCGCGGCTGTCGCCGGGCTCGCCCTCGAAGTGGATGGCGACCCGGTCGCCATTGCCGGCCTCGACGTGGCGGTCCACGCAGTTGTACGCGACGTTGAGCTTGCCGTCCGCGAACCACTTCGCGAAGGGCGGGTTGCTCCAGTCGAGCGTCTCGGTCGGCTCCGTGGCCCAGGTCAGGCGACGGGCCTGCTCTGCCCAGAAGCCCAGCCGGTCCGCCTCGGCCTGCTCGTACGCCTCCGCCTTGACGTTGGCGTTCGCGGCCAGATCGGCAGGCGGTGCGAACCGCCGCTCCTCACGAAGCAGATTGGCCAAGCTTTCGTTGCTCACGACATCTCCCATTCCCAGGGTGTCCGTTGTGTCCCGGGGCATAGCTCATCAGGCCAAAGGCCGGGTGACAAGTGTCTGCCCGGAATTGGTTTAGACCTGTGTCTCGTGTATGGAGACACGGTCCCGCATCCACGTGCGGTGCGACGCGGTACGGCGCAGTGCGGAGGGGAGCTGTGCAATGCGCCGCGGCGCGACTCGGAGCGGTGCGGAGGCAGGACCACAAGGTCTCACGGACCCGGGGCGATTACGGTTCAGACGCTCGTGCGTTCCAACTCGCCGGAACCGGGGGCGTCGCCGGGGTCCACCCGGTCGAAGACCTCGTCGAGCTCCAGTCCGCTGCTGGCCGCCTCGGTCAGCAGATAGGCCTGTGCCTCGCCCACGTGGAAGTACATGCCGTGCAGCCGGATCGTGCCCTCGGCGAGTCGCCGAGCCACCGATTCGTGTGCCCGCAGATGGTCCAACTGCTGGACCACATTGGTGAGGCAGAGCTGTTCGAGCGCGTCGGTCGGCAGTCGTCCGGAGATCCGGGCCCAGGCGTGGTGCCGGGACGCCATCCGCTCCAGGCTCGGCAGCCCATGTCTCAGCCACCGCCACAGGGACGTGGACGGAGTCTCCTGGTCCGGTTCGGCGCCGAGCAGTGCCTGCATCGCTCCGCAGCCGGAGTGCCCGCAGACGGTGATGGACTCCACCTTCAGCACGTCCACCGCGTACTCGATCGCCGCACCCACCGAGTGGTCCCCCGACTCGGCGTTCGGCAGGGGGACCAGATTGCCGATGTTCCGCACGGTGAACAGATCGCCCGGGCCACTCGCTGTGATCATGCTGGTGACGAGGCGGGAGTCCGCGCAGGTGATGAAGAGCTGGGACGGGCGCTGCCCCTCGACGGCCAGCCGGGCCAGCTCGTCGCGCACCAGCGGAGCGGTGTTGCGCTGGAACGAACTCAGACCGCTGATCAGTCGGTTGCCGCCGCTCGGGCGGGGGGCTGCGGTGGTCGGCTCACGACCTGGGGCGGGGGCGGCGGCGCCGGTGTGGGTGTTGTCCGGGGCGCCGGGAACGGCCGTCTCGCGAGGTGCGTCGTGGGGCGTGTCGTGGGAGGTGCGGGGGTCGCTGGGGCCGATGTGGCCGGCGGTGACGACATCGGCGAGACCGCCGGTATTGCTGGTATCGCCGATACCGGCGGTATTGCTGGTGCTGCCGATGTCGTGGGCGCTGCCGGGGCGGGCGACGGTGGACGGTTCGCCGGGGCCGTGGTCCGCTCCGGGCATGCGGCCGGGTTCGTCGTGGCAGTGATGGTTGCGCCACGGTGTCCAGGGGCGGCAGCAGGAGTGCGCAGCCGAGGCGGGCTCGGCGATCCGGCTGCCGGACCTGCCGGTGAACACGATCCTGCCGCCATGGGCGGTCTGGGCCGTGCTCCAGTCCTGGATGGCCTCGTACGCCGCATGGTCCATGAAGAAGCCGTCCAGCTCGACGACGGCATCCCCGCCCTGGGGCAGCTGGCCGAGAGTGCGGCTGAGCCGGGGCACCGCGAGGAACGTCAACTGGCCGCGCACGACGACCAGATGCTGTCCGCCCTGGTCGGTGACCGTGATCCGGGTCCGGGCCAGCCGGTGCAGGGCGACCGCCACTGCCACCGCGATGCCGATCACCACGCCCTTGAGCACACCGAAGAGGACCACGCCGCTGATCGTCGCCCCGTACACCAGGAATTCGCGGTGCTTATGGACGTTGCGGATGTGGGCGAAGCTCACCATCTGGATCCCGACCATCATCACCAGCGCGGCGAGCGCGGCCAGCGGGATCCACTCCAGCACGGTGACCAGCAGTCCGGTGGCGAGCAGCACCCAGACGCCGTGCAGCACGGTGGAGGCGCGTCCGGTCGCCCCGGCGCGTACGTTCGCCGAACTGCGCACCGCGCCACCGGACACGGCCAGCCCTCCCACCAGCCCGGACAGCGTGTTGGCGATGCCCTGGGCGCGTAGTTCGCGGTCGAGATCGGAGCGCCTGGAGGGCAGCGCTAGGGGCGCAGCCGACGCGGACGTCGAGGGCGGCGCAGATGTCGAGGGCGCGAGTGCGTGCGCGAGTGTGTGCGCGGGTGCGGATGCCCCGGTCGGGGCTGCCGCCGGGGCGGGCGCCGACACCGCACCCACCCCGGGCCGGGCGGCCGTTCTCTCGGCGGCGCGGTCGGCCGACAGCTTGTCCACTGCCACCGCGGCGAGAAGCGATTCCAGACTGGCCACCAGCATCACCGTGAACACGGCAGTGGCCAGGGCGAGTACGGGGCCGTGCGGCATCTCCGGCAGGGCGTGCGAGCGCCAGGACGGCAGATCGACCCGGGCGATCCCGGGCGCGACGATCGCGGCCACCGCCGTAGCGGTCACCACCGCGGCGAGGGCGGCCGGAATCCGCCGTACGGCTCTGCCGATCCCGCCCGGAATCCGTGGCCAAAGGATCAGGATGGTGATGGTCAGTACGCCGATGAGCGGGGCGGCCGGGCTCACCCGGCCCAACTGGTCGGGGAGCGAGAGCGCGTTGGCGACGGCCGAACTCTGCGGCGAGCCGCCGAGCACGATGTGCAGCTGGGCGAGCGCGATGGCCACGCCGATTCCGGCGAGGGTGCCGTGGACGATGGCGGGGCTGACGGCGAGGGCGCTGCGCGCCGCCCGCAGCGAGCCGAGCAGGATCTGGAGCAGTCCGGCGCCGATGGTGATTGCGCAGGTGGTGCGCCAGCCGTAGATCTGGATCAACTCGGCTGTGACCACGGTCAGTCCGGCGGACGGGCCGCTGACCTGGAGCGGGGTGCCGCCGAGCAGTCCGGCGACGATGCCGCCGATCGCGGCGGAGATGAGGCCGGCTTCCAGCGGGGCGTCCATGGCGACGGCAAGGCCGAGCGACATGGGGACGGCGAGCAGGAAAACCGTGATCGATGCGGACAGATCGGCGCCCGTGATACGGAATCGACCACCGCGCGGTGGCGGCGGGCTGTGTGGTCGCTTGACTCCCGAGGCGCGTGATGGACGCGAACTACGGGATGTGCGGTTGTGACGAGTGGGGACGCAAGCAGACATTTTCCCGTCTCCTCCGGGGCAGCGCGGTCGCGGAATGTAGGGACGCGGCCTTGGGTCACGGCGTGCAGCGGCGGGATTTCTCAACTCTCAGTAAACAGATCGTAATGGAGAGTAAAGATCTGTGTCCACACTTGTGATCGAATGAGCCAGTCGATCACCCATTCAAGTGAATAAGCATCTTTTCATTCGGTATGTCGTGCTGATCTCGACTGGTCGCGTGCGAACTTGACCGCGCCGTGTCGGCCTTTCGACGCGAACATCCCGCAAGGAAGAGGTGGGCGAATGATGGCTGCCACGACGAGAGTTGCCGCGAAAGGAGTCGTTACGCGGAGGGCCGCCACGAAGACGGCGGCCGCCGGGCGGGTTGCCCTGGGTGTCGTGGCCGTCGCGCTCACCGCGGGAGTGGCCGGGTGCTCCTCCGGCTCCGGCGACGACACCGGAGCCGCCGGCCCGGGGCCGGCGAAGAAGGCACCCGAGGCGAAGAAGGCGCCCGAGGCGAGGAAAGCTCCCGAAGCGAGGAAAGCTCCCGAGGTGGAGAAGAAGGCCCCCGACGCCCCGGCCGCGCCCAACAGCGTTTTCCGGCTCATCGGTGACGGGTCCACCGCGTTCACCGGCAGCCAGCCGAAACAGCCCGTGGTCGAGCGTCTGGCTCCCGGCCAGAAGCCGCCGCAGTTCGTGGTGTTCTCGTGGGACGGCGCGGGCGAGGACAGCCAGAAGCTCTTCTCCCACTTCCGCGAGGTCGGCAAGAAGTACCACGCGAACATGACGTACTTCCTCAGCGGCGTGTACATGCTGCCGCAGGACAAGCGGGAGCTCTACGACCCGCCGAAGCACAACGCGGGCAGCTCCGACATCGGCTTCAACGACACCGAGGGAATCCGGAACACTCTCACCCAGGTGCGCGGGGCCTGGGAGGACGGCGATGAGATCGGCACCCACTTCAACGGGCACTTCTGCGGCCCCGAGGGCGGTGTCGGGACCTGGTCCGTCGACCAGTGGAAGAGCGAGATCAGCCAGGCCAAGTCCTTCGTGAAGAACTGGAAGACCAACGACCCGGGCCTCGAAGCGGAGAAGCCGCTTCCCTTCGACTACGACAAGGAGCTCATCGGCGGCCGCACCCCCTGCCTGGAGGGACAGAAGAACATGGTGGCGGCGGCACGGACGATGGGCTTCCGCTACGACTCCAGCGGGGTCGACAACCAGGTCTGGCCGAAGAAGAAGGACGGCGTCTGGGACCTCTCGCTGCAACTCGTCCCCATGCCGGGCCATAAGTTCGAGACCCTGTCGATGGACTACAACTTCATGGTCAACCAGTCCGGTACTGAGACACAGGGCGACCCGGGCATGCACGAGTTCTGGGGCAACCAGATGCGCGACGGCCTGCTCCGGGCCTTCGACCGCTCGTACGACGGAAACCGCGCCCCGCTGATCATCGGCAACCACTTCGAGTCCTGGAACGGCGGCACCTACATGCGCGCCGTCGAGGACACCATCGCGATGGTCTGCACCAAGGAAGGCGTCCGCTGCGTCTCCTTCCGGCAGCTGGTCGACTGGCTGGACGCGCAGGACCCGGCGACGCTGGCCAAGCTCGGCACACTCGATGTCGGCCAGGCACCTGAGAAGGGCTGGTCCGCGTTCCTCGACGGAGCGGGGACTTCCGAAGCCGGCCGGGCAGCGGGCGCCGGCGAGACTCACGCAGGACCGGGCGAGGACGAGTCCGGCCGCTGAGCCGCGTGGCCCGAGGCCGTGGCCGTGGCCGACGCGTCGTGCGCCGGGCCGGCCGTGCGGCGGGGCCGTGCGCCGAGCGCCGGACAGGACCGGCCGGGGATCCGATCCTGTCCGGCGCTCTGTGAATATGACGCCTTCCGCCATGCGGGGTGGGCGAATCAGGCCGGCGGGGTGCCGAGGTTTCAGGCGGGCTGAGCGGCGCCGTCCTGGGCGTACCGTTCATCGAGAACAAAGGCGGGGTCGACCTGGGCGGCCAGATCGGCGCCCGTCTTCTCGTTGCCCCAGCTCTCCGCGTTCTTCAGATGGAAATGGACCATCTGGCGCGTGTAGCGCCCCCAGTCCCGCTGCTCGTACGAGTCCTCGGCGGCGTTCTGCAGCGCCTGCAGAGCCATCCGGTTGTCCGCCTCCAGCAGCTCGAATCGAGCGGGGCGGCCCTTCTCCATCGCCCGTACCCAGTCGGAGTGCCCGACGCTGACCAGCAGGTCGTCGCCCACCTCGGCGTGCAGGAACTCCAGATCGTCCTCGCCCTGCACCTTGTTGCCGATGACCTTCAGGGCGACCCCGAAGTCCCGCGCGTACTCCTTGTACTGGCGGTAGACCGAGACGCCCTTACGGGTCGGCTCCGCGACCAGGAACGTCATGTCGAAGCGGGTGAACATCCCGGAGGCGAAGGAGTCCGACCCCGCCGTCATGTCGACGACGACATAGTCGTCGGGGCCGTCGACGAGATGGTTCAGGCAGAGTTCGACCGCGCCGACCTTGGAGTGGTAGCAGGCCACACCCAGATCCGACTCGGTGAACGGCCCGGTGGCCATCAGCCGGATCTCCCCGTCGTCCAGCCGGACCGTACGCGCGCACGCGTCGTAGATCGGGTTGTCCTCGCGGACCCGCAGCAGTCGGGAGCCCTCGCCGGGCGGGGTCGTCTTGATCATCGTCTCGCCGGAAGCGATGCGGGGGTTGGTGCCGCGCAGATACTCCTTGATCAGAGGCAGGTGCGCTCCCATGGCGGGCAGTGCGGCGGCCTCCTGGTCGTCGAGGCCGAGCGCGGCCCCGAGGTGCTGGTTGATGTCGGCGTCCACCGCGACGACATGGGCTTCATTGGCGGCGAGGTGGCGGATGAAGAGCGAGGACAGCGTCGTCTTGCCGCTGCCGCCCTTCCCTACGAAAGCGATCTTCATGTTCACCTAGGGTAGCGGCGCGATCGCGTTCTGCTGTCGCACTTCGTGAAGAAGGCCACTCCCGGGCGGCAACGGCGCAGCGGACGCGTAGCCTCGTTACCTATGAGTACGCCTGCCCCTGATCCGCTCGCCGCCCTGGGTGCCCTGCCGGGGGTCGCCGACGCGGTGGACTCCGTACGCAAGGCCGTCGACCGGGTCTACGGTCACCGCGTCATGCGGCGTCGCAGCAATGAGGTCACCGCGGAAGCGGCGCTGCGCGGCGCCCGTGGTTCGGCGGCGCTGTCGGGCGCCGACTGGAACCTGGAGGAGGTGCGCCGGCGTACCGACTTCAGCGGTGACGGCGAGGCGCACGTGATCGGGGCGGCCCTGCGGCTGACCGCCGAAGCGGGCCAACTGCTCTCCATCTGGCGGCAGTCACCGCTGCGGGTGCTGGCGCGGCTGCATCTGGTCGCGGCCGGCGGGGCGGTACCCGACGACGCCGTCGGCCGGCCGAGGCTGGTGGGCGAGCCCGTGGACGAGCCGCTGATCGAGGCGCCGTTGCCGGATGCCGACGAGGTGGCCGGGCGGCTGGAGGGGCTCTCCGGGCTGATTCTTTCCGGCACTTCGGCGCCCGCGCTCGTCACGGCGGCGGTAGTGCACGGCGAACTGCTGGCCCTGCGCCCCTTCGGCTCGTACAACGGTCTCGTCGCGCGGACCGCCGAACGGATCGTACTGATCGGGAGCGGGCTCGACCCCAAATCGATCTGCCCCGCAGAGGTGGGTCACGCCGAGCAGGGGCGGGCGGCGTACGTCGCGGCGTTCGAGGGCTATCTGTCGGGGACGCCGGAGGGCATGGCGGCCTGGATCGCGCACTGCGGACGCTCCGTGGAGCTGGGCGTCAGGGAGTCGACGGCGGTGTGCGAGGCGCTCCAGCGCGGGGCCGCGTAGGAGCCGCGCGAGAAGCCGCACGGCAGCCGAGCGAGAAGCCGTATGGCAGCCGAGTGAGACGTCGAGCAAGGCGTCGTGTGGAAGGTGCGTGGAAGTCGCGCAATGGGGAAGCGGCTGGATTTCGGCCCGAGGTCGCGAATCCGTCGGGTGCCGGTTTCGTGGTGTGCGTCGCGATAAAACCACCGAAGTAACTTCATCGCGGTAACTCGCGAATTGTCTTCGCCATGTCGACTTGTCGAGTCGACATCACTGACCGGAAAAGGGTTGCGGCGGTACCGTCCTCGGTACCGCCGCTGGCATGTCTACCCAGTTACCATGCGTCCTCGATATATGCCCATCAGGTCGGGATGCTTTGCCCGTTCCCTGGTGCGGCTGGCCCGTAATCGACGGGTCGACGTCGCGTGGGTGCTCGGTTTTCATGCTCGGTCCGTGGGGCCGTCTCTGCGTTACAGGTAATCCTCTCGGATGTCCTTGGTCTCGCGGGCCGTTGAGTCATTTGTACTCCAGAGCCGGGGTGAGCGGTAGTGCTGGCCCCACTTCTTTACTTTTAGGTTCAATTACGGGCGAGTTGGATATTTCGCGCCGGCCGTCGAGTCGGCGCGCCGGGCCGTCGCCCGGGGTCACGCCGGTCGTCGCTCAGGGGGTGTGTCAGGCGGAGGTCGCGGCGCGGCGGCGCGAGGAGTACCAGACCAGTCCCGCCGTGACGGCGGCCGCGCCCACCGCTGCCGCCGCGACCAGTGCCGGACGTGGCGGCAGTGAGAACGCGGGCAGTCGCTGCTTGAGCCGGACCGGCCGGTCGAAGACGAGAATCGGCCACTCGCGGAGGGTCGCCTCGCGTCGCAGCGCGCGATCCGGATTGACCGCGTGCGGATGGCCGACCGACTCCAGCATCGGTACATCCGTGGCCGAGTCGCTGTACGCGTAGCAGCGTGAGAGGTCGTACCCCTCCGACACCGCGAGGGCCCTGATCGCCTCGGCCTTCGTCGGTCCGTAGGCGTAGTACTCGACCTCGCCGGTGAAGCAGCCGTCGTCACCGACGACCATTCGGGTGGCGACGACCCGGTCGGCACCGAGCAGCTCGCCGATCGGTTCGACGACCTCGGCGCCCGAGGTCGAAACGATCACCACATCGCGTCCGGCGGTGTGATGCTCCTCGATGAGCGTCGCCGCTTCGTCGTAGATGATGGGGTCGATCAGCTGGTGCAGGGTCTCGGCGACGATTTCCTTCACCTGCTGGACGTTCCAGCCCTTGCAGAGTGCGGAGAGATATTCCCGCATCCGCTCCATCTGGTCGTGATCTGCACCCCCGGCAAGGAACACGAACTGTGCGTACGCAGTGCGCAGTACAGCGCGGCGGTTGATCAGTCCGCCTTGGTAGAAGGACTTGCTGAAGGTCAGCGTCGAAGACTTCGCAATGACCGTCTTGTCCAGGTCAAAGAAGGCGGCTGTGCGCGGCAAGAAGCGGTTTTCCACAAGGCAGAGCATAGGGGGACATCATTCGGCGTAAACTCCGGCGCGTGGGTTTGCCTGAGAAGGCTCTCGGGTACACCATGGAAGTCACGGATCGTTCGCGACCGTGCTAACCCGGTCCGGCTCCTCCCCCCCCGAGTCGGCCGTGGGGACGACCCCCGCTCTCCCCCCCGGCGGGGGTCGTCGCATGTCCGGACACGATTCTGTCGTTCGGAATCAAGCATTCCGCCTCCATTTCGGTCGCTGTGGCCGGCTTCTCGGCCTGCCCTCACCACCATGACTCGTCACGGTGCGTAGCGGAAGGGCTGCACTCCGGAAGTCGCCGGTATGAGCGACGGAGATATTCACAACGGTGGAGTTGTCCACAGTTTTCGAGCAAGATCCACACGATTTTCCGAAGCGCTGCACGGTGATTCCAGCCGCGAAGTCCGCGGGTTGTGGAATCGCCGATCCCGGAACGCTCCGAGATCACCGCGAACCGCGATGAAGGTGCAGTGAGAAGGGGGCGGAGATCGTGGCCGAGTCCATCGCGCGGGATCCTCTGCAAGCCGCCGGAGGGCGGCAGGGCGGACCGCTGATCGTGACCGAGGATGCGGAACTGCTCGACGATCTGCTGCGGCTGTGTGCGGCCGCCGGAGCGGAACCGGAAGTTCATCACTCGCCACCCGAGAACAGGGGCAGCTGGGAACAGGCTCCGATGGTTCTCGTGGGCGACGACGCCGCCCGGCGCTGCCGAGGGGTGGTGCGCAGGCGGGGCGTGATGCTCGTCGGCAGGGAACAGGACGCCCCGGACGTCTGGCGCCGAGCCGTGGAGATCGGGGCCGAATATGTGCTGAGGCTGCCCGATTCGGAGAGCTGGCTCGTCGACCAGATCGCCAACGCGGCGGAGGGGGTGGGCCGGCCGGCGCTCACCGTGGGGGTGATCGGCGGCCGGGGCGGCTCGGGCGCGTCCACACTGGCCTGCGCCCTGGCGGTGGCCGCGGCCAGGGCTGGGCGGCGGACGATGCTGATCGACGGCGACCCGCTCGGCGGTGGCATCGACGTGCTGCTCGGTGGCGAACGGGCCGAGGGAATGCGATGGCCGGATTTCGCCCATTCCAAGGGGCGGGTCGGCGGGGGTGCGCTGGAGGAGTCACTGCCGGCGCTGCATGGGCTGCGGGTGCTCAGCTGGGGCCGCGACGACTGCACGGTCATCCCGCCGCAGGCCATACAGGCCGTGCTGGCCGCCGCGCGCAGGCTCGGCGGGGTGGTGGTCGTCGATCTGCCGCGCCGGGTCGACGAATCGGTGGCCGAGGCGCTCGCGCAGCTGGATCTCGGGCTGTTGGTGGTCCCGGGGGAACTTCGCGCGGTCGCGGCGGCGAAACGTGTGGCGTCGATGGCCGGGATGATCCTGGACGACCTTCGAGTGGTGTCCCGCGGACCGTACGCGGCGGGCCTCGACGAGCGGTGGGTGGCACAGGCGCTGGGGCTGCCGCTCGTCGGTGAACTCCCGCTCGACGCCGGGCTGCCCGCCGCTCAGGACGGCGGCGCGCCGCCGGGTGGCAGTGCGCGCGGTCCGCTGGCCCGGTTCTGCGCGGCGTTCTGGGAGCGGGCGTTCGCCCCGGAGAGCGCGGGTGGACGAGCGGGTGGGGGTGCGTCATGACCCAGACACTGCTCGATGCCGTACGGCAGCGGCTCGCACAGAGCGGCACCGCGCCGACGCCGGCCGGGGTCGCGGCTGCGCTGCGGGCTCAGGGCCGGCTGCTCGGGGACGCCGAAGTGCTCGGTGCGGCCGATGAGTTGCGGGGCGAGTTGGTCGGGGCCGGAGTTCTGGAGCCGCTGCTCGCAGATCCGCTGGTGACGGATGTGCTGGTCTCCGCGCCGGACCTGGTGTGGGTGGACCGGGGCGGTGGTCTCGAACTCACCGGGGTGACCTTCAAGGACGCGGCCGCGGTGCGCAGGTTGGCACAGCGGCTGGCCGCCGTGGCGGGGCGGCGGTTGGACGACGCCCGCCCCTGGGTGGACGCGAGGCTGCCGGACGGCACCCGGATGCATGCCGTGCTGCCGCCGGTGGCCGTCGGCTCGACGTGCCTGTCGCTGCGGGTGGTTCGGCCCAGGGCCTTTTCGCTGGCGGAGCTGGTCGCGGCGGGGACGGTGCCGCCGGGCGGTGACCGGGTCCTGCGGGCTCTGGTGGAGGCCCGGGTCTCGTACCTGATCAGCGGAGGGACGGGGGCCGGGAAGACGACTCTTCTGTCGAGTCTGCTGGGCGCGGTCGGGGAGCGTGAGCGAATCGTGCTCGCCGAGGACTCGGCGGAGCTGCGGCCGGACCATCCGCATGTGGTGCGCCTGGAGTCGCGCCCCGCCAACCAGGAGGGGGCGGGCCGGGTGACCCTGCGGGATCTGGTCAGGCAGGCCCTGCGGATGCGGCCCGACCGGCTGGTGGTCGGAGAGGTGCGCGGCGCGGAGGTCACCGAGCTCCTTGCCGCCCTGAACACCGGACACGAGGGCGGCTCGGGGACGGTCCACGCCAATGCGGCCGAGCACGTACCGGCCCGTCTTGAGGCGCTGGGGACGGCGGCGGGGCTTGACCGGACGGCGCTGCACAGCCAGTTGGCGGCCGCGCTGTCGGTGGTGGTCCATCTCGTACGGGACCGGGCCGGGCAGCGGCGGATCGCCGAGGTGCAGGTGCTGGAGCGGGACGCGGCGGGGCTGGTGGTGACCGTGCCCGCGCTGCGCTGGGGCGCCGATGGATTCGTGCGGGAGCGGGGCTGGGAGCGGCTGCTGTCGTTGATCGGGGGTGCGCTGTGACGGGGGTTGCGCCGATGGGGCTGTCGGTGGGCGTGAGCGGCGCGGTGGCCCTGTGCGCCGGGATGGCCGCCTGGCTGGTGGCGGCGCAGGACCATGGCCGGCGGAGGGCCCGGGTGCTGTTTGCCGACGGGGAGGTCCGGCCGCCCCTGCGAGTGCGCTGGGAGCGGGCCGGGGCATGGTTGCTGGAGCGGTCGAGGGAACGGCGTGAGTGGCTGTGCCTCCCGGTGGCGCTGGTCGTCGCCGTGCTGGGGGAGTCCGTGCTGCCGCTGCTGGGCGGGGCGGCGGCCGTGCCGCTGGTGCGGCGGTGGCTGCGCAGGCGGGCCCTGGGCAAGGAGCGGGAGCGCCGGGAAGCCGGGGTGGTGGCACTGTGCGGCGCGGCCGTGGGTGAGCTGCGGGCCGGACACGAACCCGGGCAGGCGCTGCTCGTCGCTCTCCGGAGCAACGGGGTGATGGGGGCGGCTGAGGCGGGTGTGTCCGCTGCGGCGCGATTCGGTGGCGACGTACCGGGGGCGCTCGCTCAGGCGGCGCGGGAGCCGGGGCTGGACGGACTCGCCGGGGTGGCGGCCTGCTGGCGGGTGGCGGTCGACGGCGGGGCCGGGCTCGCGGCGGGGCTGGACCGCCTGGAGGGCACGTTGCGGGCCGAGCGGCGCAGCCGGGAGGAACTGCGGGCCCAACTGGCGGGTGCCTGGTCGACGGTGGCTGTGCTGGCGCTGCTCCCGGTGCTGGGGCTGGGGCTGGGGGCGGCGCTCGGGGCCGATCCGTTGCGGGTGCTGCTGCACACCCCGGCCGGGCTGGTCTGTCTGGTGACGGGCGGACTGCTGGAGGCGGCCGGACTCTGCTGGGCGGCCCGGATCGTACGGGCGGGGGAGGCGGGGTGAGCGGGGTCGCCGACGAAGCCGTCCCCCGGGTGGCGGCGGTGTGCATGGTGCTGAGCGCGGTCGCTTGTCCGGCCTTTGCCCTGGCAGGGCTCGGGCGGAGGCGGGCGGTGCGCCGCCGGGGCGCGGCACTGCTGGCGATCGCCGGGCCGGAACGACGGCGCGAGCGCAGGGGTGGGCACAGGGACGCGCGCGGACAAGCGGCGTTCGGCGCCCGGGTGAAGGAGTGGATCGCGCCGCTGGGCGCTGTGGCGGTGGGCTGGGTTCTGGTCGGCGGTCTGCCGGGTTGCGCGGCGGGGCTGCTCGGGGCGTACGGAGCCTGGCGGTGGCAGCGGGGCCGGCGCGGCATCGAACCGGGGGCCGGACTCGCGGAGATGGCGGAGGCCGCACGCCGGCTCCCGCTGGCGGCCGACCTGTTGGCGGCCTGCATCTTTGCCGGGGCCGGCCCCCGGGAGGCGGCCGAGGCGGTGGGGGAGTCGCTGGGCGGACCCGTCGGCAGGTGCCTGGCGCGGACGGCCGCGGAGATCCGGCTCGGTGGTGAACCCGCGGCGGCCTGGGGGCGGTTCGGGGAGATACCGGGTGCGAGTGCGCTGGCCCGCTGTCTGGAGCGGGCGGGGTCGACCGGGGCTCCGGCGGCGGAGCCGGTGGCACGGCTGGCCGAGGCGATGCGGGCCGAACGCGCGAGTGCGGCCGTGGCGCGCGCCCAGCGGGCGGGCGTGCTGATCACCGGTCCCGTCGGGCTCTGCTTTCTGCCCGCTTTCCTGATGGTCGGGGTGGCGCCGGTGGTGATCGGTCTGGCGACCGGACTGCTTGAGACCACATGACCGAATAGTGCAAGTAAGAATCCATTCGATACGAATTGAAGATTTCACGGGGGTTGAAATGGGTCAGCGAATCAGGGACTGGGTGCGCGGTATGGCATCCCGGGCCCGGTCGGACAGCGGAATGACGACATCCGAATACGCGGTGGGGACGATCGCGGCCTGTGCGTTCGCGGCGGTGCTCTACAAGGTGGTCACCAGCCAGCCGGTGATGTCCGCATTGCAGGCACTGCTGAAGGACGCGCTCGATGCGAAGTTCTGAGAACGGACCCGGAGAGTGCGGCGGCAGCCGTTCCCGTATCGAGGGCGGGGGACCGGGTGGCCGGGCGTCGGACCGGGGCGCGGTGACCGCGGAAGCGGCCATGGCGGTTCCGGTGCTGGCGATGTTCGCTTTGGCACTGGTCTGGGCGCTGATGGCCGCCTCCGCCCAGATCCGGTGCGTGGACGCGGCGAGGGCCGGGGCGAGGGCGGCCGCCCGTTCCGAGCCGGAGGCACAGGTGCTTGAGGTGACCCGTTCGGCGGCACCCGGCGGAGCCGAAGTCGCGATGGAACGGGCCGGGGAGCTGTGGCGGGTGCGGGTGGCGGCTTCGATGCCGGGGCCGGGCCCGCTGGCCCTGACGCTGCACGCGGAGGCTGCCGCACTGGCCGAGGACACGGTGGGGGTGACGCAATGAACCGGACGGGAGGGAGGTGGCGGGCGGCTGCGCTCGCGCGGCTGCGGGCGGCCGTCCCCGCGCGGCCGGGCAGGTTCGGGCGGAGCGAGGACAGGGGGCTGGCCACGGTGTGGGTGGCGATGACCACGGCCACGTTGTGTGCGGTGTTCGCGGTCGTGCTGGCCCTCGGGCAGGTGGTGGCCGTTCGGCACCGGGCGGGCGGTGCGGCGGATCTGGCGGCGCTGGCCGCGGCCGACCGGGCCCTGCAAGGTCCTGGGGAGGCCTGCGGGGCCGCTGAGAAGGTGGCCGCGGCGCAGGGGGCCGTGGTCGTCCGGTGTGCGGTGCGCGGGGAGATCGCCGATGTGACGGCCCGGGTGGATTTCGGGCCGTACGAACCGGCGGTCAGGTCCCGGGCCGGCCCTCCGGCGGCTGCTCCCGCCTCTCCGGCGCTTCCCCCTCCCGTGCTGGAGCCGACCCCGACCCCGGCCCCGACTTCGCCCCCGGCTTCGGATCCGCCTCCGGCGGCTGCGCGGGGTTCGGTTCCGACAGCTCCTCGGGATCCGGCTCCTCGGAGGGCGGGGGCGCGTATCGCAGGAGTTCGGTGAGGAGGCGCACGGCGCCACGCTTGTGCAGCGGTTCATTGCCGTTGCCGCACTTGGGGGACTGGACGCAGGACGGGCAGCCGGCCTCGCACTCGCAGGACGCGATCGCCTGGCGGGTCGCGGTCAGCCAGGCACGGGCGGTGTGGAAGGCCCGCTCGGCGAATCCGGCACCGCCCGGGTGGCCGTCGTACACGAAGACCGTGGGCAACAGGGTGTCCGGGTGCAGCGGCACGGAGACGCCGCCGATGTCCCACCGGTCGCAGGTGGCGAAGAGCGGCAGCATCCCGATCGACGCGTGCTCCGCGGCGTGCAGGGTGCCGCCCAGGATCTCCGGATTGATGCGGGCGGCGTCGAGCTGGTCCTCGGTGACCGTCCACCAGACGGCTCGGGTGCGCAGGGTGCGGGGCGGCAGATCCAGCTTGGTCTCGCCGAGGACCTCGCCGGTGATCAGCTTGCGACGCAGGAAGGAGACGACCTGGCTGGTGACCTCCACGGAGCCGTAGCAGAGCCGTCCGTCACCCCACGGGATCTCGGTGTCGGTCTCCAGGACGGCGATGGAGGTGGTGTCGCGGGCGGTGGTCGAGTACGGCGGGACGGCCTCCTCGACCAGGGCCACCGAGTCCTCCAGGTCCAGCTTCCGGACCAGGTAGGTGCGGCCCTGGTGGAGGTGGACGGCGCCCTCGTGGACGGCGGTGTGCGCGGCCGATTCGTCGACGGTGCCCAGCAGCCGGCCGGTGCCCTCCTCGACGATCTGGACGGGGCGGCCGCCCTCGCCACGGATGTCGGTGAGGTCCGCGGCTCGTTCCCGGCGGGTCCAGTGCCAGCCCGACGGCCGCTTGCGCAGGAGCTTCGCGGCCTCCAGCTGCGGCAGCAGTTCGGGCACGGCCGGGCCGAAGAGCTCCAGGTCGGGCCCGGTGAGGGGGAGCTCCGCGGCGGCGGCGCACAGATGGGGGGCCAGGACGTACGGATTGTCCGGGTCGAGGACGGTCGACTCCACGGGCTGCTGGAACAGCGCCTCGGGATGGTGGACGAGGAAGGTGTCCAGCGGGTCGTCGCGGGCCACCAGGATGGCCAGGGCGCCCTGGCCGGAGCGTCCGGCCCGGCCCGCCTGCTGCCACAGCGACGCCCTGGTGCCGGGATAGCCGGCGATCACGACGGCATCCAGGCCGGAGACGTCGATGCCCAGTTCGAGGGCGGTGGTGGCGGCCAGCCCGAGCAGTTCCCCGGAGTGCAGGGCGCGCTCCAGGGCGCGGCGTTCCTCGGGGAGGTAGCCCCCGCGGTAGGCGGCGACCCGGGCCGGCAAGGTGCGGTCCACCTCGGCGAGGCGCTCCTTCGCGATGACGGAGATCAGCTCGGCGCCGCGCCGGGAACGTACGAAGGCGACCGAGCGGACGCCCTGGACGGTGAGATCGGTGAGCAGGTCGGCGGTCTCCGCGGTGGCGGTGCGGCGGACGGGGGCGCCCTTCTCGCCGTGCAGGTCGGTCAGGGGCGGCTCCCACAGCGCGAAGACCAGCTCGCCGCGGGGTGAGGAGTCGTCGGCGACCTCCTTGACCGGGAGACCGGTGAGGTGGCCGGCCGCGACGGAGGGTTCCGCCGCGGTGGCGGAGGCGAGGAGGAAGACCGGGTCGGCTCCGTAACGGGCGCACAGGCGGCGGAGCCGGCGTACGACCTGGGCGACGTGGGAGCCGAAGACGCCGCGGTAGGTGTGGCACTCGTCGATGACGACGAAGCGCAGGGCGCGAAGGAAGGAGGACCAGCGGGGGTGGGACGGGAGTATCCCGCGGTGCAGCATGTCGGGGTTGGTCAGGACGTAGTTGGCGTACTGGCGCACCCACTCGCGTTCCTCGACGGGGGTGTCGCCGTCGTAGACCGCGGGCCTGACGGCGTTGCCGAGCGGTGCCGCGAGCTGTTTCACGGAACGCCTCTGGTCGGCGGCCAGAGCCTTGGTGGGCGCCAGGTACAGGGCGGTGGCGCCGCGGCCGTTCGGGGCCTCGGAGCCGTCCAGCAGGGCGCTGAGGACCGGGGCGAGGTAGGCGAGCGACTTGCCGGACGCGGTTCCGGTGGCGATGACCACGGATTCGCCGTCCAGGGCGTGCTCGGCGGCGGCCGCCTGGTGCGCCCACGGATGTTCGATTCCGGCCCGCTGGATCGCGGCGACTACTTCCGGCCGGATGCGATCGGGCCAGATGGCATGGGTTCCCGCACGCGGGGGCAAGTGCTCCGTATGAGTGATGCGCGCGGACCGGCCCGCCACTGCGGCGAGCCGGTCGAGGACCATGGCGGGAGAGTGACTGGTGTCGCTGTTCCCGGGTGGTCGACTGGGGCGGTGATTCTTGGCCATCGGCACCGAGTGTGTCACTGGCGTGACGGACAATGGCCCCAAGCCGTCGTGCATGGCTGCTGGTAAGTGATTGAATGCCATCGCGGCTGGCGATCCGTTCCCTGGCTCCGCCGGGGAGACCGAGGGGCGACCGCTCGATAGCAAGGTGCTGGAGGATCCGTGGACCTGTCCTTGTCGACTCGCAATGTGTCCGGCCCTGGTGGCGACCGTACGGTCGTCGAGGTCGGTGGCGAGATTGATGTGTATACCGCGCCCAAGCTGCGCGAGCAGTTGGTCGAGTTGGTGAATGACGGCAGCTACCACCTGGTTGTCGACATGGAAGGCGTCGACTTCCTCGACTCCACCGGCCTCGGCGTGCTCGTGGGTGGCCTGAAGCGTGTCCGGGCCCATGAGGGCTCGCTGCGCCTGGTCTGCAACCAGGAGCGCATTCTCAAGATCTTCCGGATCACCGGCCTGACCAAGGTGTTCCCGATTCACACCACGGTCGACGAGGCCGTCGCGGCCACCGACTGACAGTCGGCCCGTGGCCGGTCCGCCGGTCGGGCCGGCCCAGGCCGGTCCGGTACGCAGCCGACGCACCGGCGGCCCGCCAGGCGGCCGGTGCGGCGCGGGCGTGCCTGACGGCCGACTGCCGCGAGGCGGACCGATCGATCGCATGGTCGGGTTCGTCGCCCGGTGGCCGGGCGGTCGGGTGGTCCGGCGGCCGGATGACCGGTCGGGAAGCCGGGTGACCGGTGCTCCGGGTGACCGGTGCTCCGGTAGGCCGGGTGCTCGGACGACCGGGCCGGTCGGCGTTCGGCCGGTCGGCGTGAGCCGTTTGGCGGTCGGCCGGAGGGCTGTTGTTCGACCGGCTGCCGGCCGGTTCCGAGCATTCGGCTCGTCCGGTTCGCTCGGTGACCGCTCGCCTGCGAGCGGCCCGGCTTCCGGACGGATGTCTGCCGGTCCGTCGGCCGACGGACCGTACGCCGCTTCCGACGGCGTCCGGTGGCCGACGACGCGATCGGCGAGATCCGGCGAGATCGGCGAACCCGCGGGTCGTCGGCTCCGAGAAGCAGCGCGAAGAAGAGCAAAAAAGCGAATAAGAGCAGGGACGCCGGGCAGCGCGCCCGGGCCCCTGGGATGCACGCCCGTACGTCTGAGGGGGATCGCATGGCCACTGTTGAACTCCGCTTCAGCGCCCAGCCCGAACACGTCAGGACGGCCCGCCTCGTGGCGGCCGCCGTGGCGCGCCGGGCAGGGGTCGACGAAGCCGTGCTCGACGAGGTCAGACTCGCCGTCGGTGAAGCCTGCAGCCGTGCAGTCGGGCTGCACCGCAGCCATGACATCACCGCTCCCGTCTCCGTCGCCCTGATCGAGGAGGAGAAGTCCTTCTCCGTCGAGGTGGCCGACGAGGTGCCCGGCCCCGGGGCCGATCCCGCTCTCGGCGGGCCCGTCGGAGCCTCCGCGACACGCGGCGCCACGCCCGGCGGGGGACTCGATGAGCCGGATCACGAGAGCGACGCCGATGGCGAGGACGAGATGGGCCTCGCGGTCATCAGTGGCCTCGTCGATGATGTGGAAGTCAGATCGGGAGCCAAGGGCGGAGTGATCCGCATGAGCTGGCCGAAGACGCCCGCGACCGTGCTGCCCTGATGTCCCCGGCCGTGCTGCCATGACGCTGTTCCCCTGAGGTACCACGGGCGACGCGCGCTCGTGGGCGGCCCGCCGTCCCGATCCGCCCGCCCCGATCCGCCCGCCCCGGTCCGGTCGAACGTCTTCCCCGGTCCCTTTCTTGATCCGTCTTTTGAGGCCCTGCTGAGCAGGGCCTTTTTCATTTAAATGTGATCAATGATCTGCGGAAAATGTGCCTGCCCCATTACTGCATTCGGATCTCTGTAAGAGGGCGATCATTTATCGATCGACGGGTGAAGGTCAATTACATTTACGGCGCACTGTTTTGATCAGCTCTCGCTCCCTACAATCCGTCCACGTCTTGAGCGCTGAGCGTCGAGGAGGACGTATGGCGGAGTTCTTCAACACCCCACTGGCAGGACCCGCGCAAAATTCCGCATTTTCCGCACCCTCCGGCCGGTCCACTTCTCTGGCGGCCGCGGTTCTCACCGATGACAACCGCGTCATCGTGATCGTCGTCGCGGTCGTTGCCGTCGCCGCCCTGGTCGTCGCCAGACTGCTGGTGCGCCAGGTGCTGGCGGCCGGCGAGGGCACCGACCGCATGAAGGAGATCGCGGCCGCCGTCCAGGAAGGCGCGAATGCCTATCTGGCCCGGCAGCTGCGCACCGTCGGCATCTTTGCCGTCGTGGTCTTCTTCCTTCTTCTGCTGCTACCGGCCGACAACTGGTCGCAGCGCGCGGGCCGTTCGTTGTTCTTCCTGGTGGGTGCGCTTTTCTCGGCGGCCACCGGATACATCGGGATGCGGCTCGCGGTACGCAGTAATGTCCGTGTGGCCGCTGCTGCGCGAGAGGCGACTCCCGCGGAAGGCGAGCCGCAGAAGGATCTCACCGATGTTTCGCACAAGGCGATGAAGATCGCTTTCCGTACCGGTGGTGTGGTCGGCATGATCACCGTGGGTCTCGGCCTGCTCGGCGCGTCCTGTGTCGTGCTCGTCTATGCCGCGGACGCCCCGAAGGTGCTGGAGGGCTTCGGCCTCGGGGCCGCGCTGATCGCCATGTTCATGAGGGTCGGTGGTGGCATCTTCACCAAGGCCGCGGACGTCGGCGCCGACCTCGTCGGCAAGGTCGAGCAGGGCATCCCGGAGGACGACCCGCGCAACGCCGCCACCATCGCCGACAACGTGGGCGACAACGTCGGTGACTGCGCCGGCATGGCGGCCGACCTCTTCGAGTCGTACGCCGTGACACTCGTCGCCGCGCTCATCCTCGGCAAGGCCGCCTTCGGTGACGCCGGACTGGCCTTCCCGCTGATCGTTCCGGCGATCGGCGTGATCACCGCGATGATCGGGATCTTCGCGGTGGCCCCGCGCCGCGCCGACCGCAGCGGAATGACCGCGATCAACCGCGGATTCTTCATCTCCGCGGTGATCTCGCTGGTGCTGGTGGCCGTGGGCGTCTTCCTCTACCTGCCGTCCTCGTACGCCGAGCTGGACGGTGTGACCGACAGCGCGATCACCTCGCACGGTGGCGACCCGCGGATCTTCGCCCTGGTCGCCGTCGCCATCGGCATCGTGCTGGCCGCCCTGATCCAGCAGCTGACCGGCTACTTCACCGAGACCGGCCGGCGCCCCGTCCGGGACATCGGCAAGTCCTCGCTGACCGGTCCCGCCACCGTCGTACTCGCCGGTATCTCCATCGGTCTGGAGTCCGCCGTCTACACGGCGCTGCTGATCGGCCTGGGCGTCTACGGGGCGTTCCTGCTCGGCGGTACGTCCATCATGCTGGCACTCTTCGCAGTGGCCCTGGCGGGGACCGGGCTGCTCACCACCGTCGGTGTCATCGTCGCCATGGACACCTTCGGCCCGGTCTCGGACAACGCGCAGGGCATCGCCGAGATGTCCGGCGACGTCACGGGCGCCGGCGCACAGGTCCTCACCGACCTGGACGCCGTCGGCAACACCACCAAGGCCATCACCAAGGGCATCGCCATCGCCACCGCCGTTCTGGCGGCGTCGGCGCTCTTCGGTTCGTACCGCGACGCGATCGCCACGGCGGTCGACGACGTGGGGGCCAAGGCCGGTGCGATGACGCTCAGCCTGGACATCTCGCAGCCCAACAACCTGGTGGGCCTGATCCTCGGTGCCGCGGTCGTCTTCCTCTTCTCCGGGCTCGCGATCAACGCGGTGTCGCGGTCCGCGGGGTCCGTGGTCTACGAGGTGCGGCGGCAGTTCCGCGAGCACCCCGGGATCATGGACCACAGCGAGAAGCCGGAGTACGGGCGCGTCGTCGACATCTGCACCAAGGATGCCCTGCGCGAGCTCGCCACACCCGGTCTGCTGGCCGTTCTGGCGCCGATCGCCGTCGGCTTCACGCTCGGTGTAGGAGCGCTCGGTTCGTATCTCGCGGGTGCCATCGGGACCGGCACCCTGATGGCGGTCTTCCTCGCCAACTCCGGTGGCGCGTGGGACAACGCCAAGAAGCTCGTCGAGGACGGCCATCACGGCGGCAAGGGCAGCGAGGCCCATGCCGCGACCGTCATCGGCGACACGGTCGGCGACCCGTTCAAGGACACGGCGGGGCCGGCGATCAACCCCCTGCTCAAGGTGATGAACCTGGTCGCCCTGCTCATCGCCCCGGCGGTGGTGCAGTTCAGCTACGGGCAGGACGCGAGCGTGGGAGTGCGGGCGCTGGTGGCGGCGCTCGCCGTCGGGGTCATCGTCGGCGCCGTCTATGTCTCCAAGCGGCGCGGGATCGCCGTGGGCGACGAGGATCCGAGCGACAGCGACAGCGACAGCGACAGGGACGGAGACGGGAACAGGCCCGCCAAGTCGCCCGGCCAGGCGGCCGTTTCGTGAGCCGATGGCCGGGGCCGAGCGGTGGCACGTGGCCGGCCTCGGCCCAATGACCGGGCGGACGGCGCATTCTGATGCGCCGTCCGCCCGCTCGCATCCCGGGCCCGGTGCCCGTCTTCGGCCGATCCATCCGATCCGTACGCCTTCCGTGCGCTTGCTCGTGCGTGTGTTCCCGAACGGCGAGGGCTGTGCGGGTGAGTTGTATCTCCCCTGTTTCCCTTGGTGCAAATGGCTACAAAAGGTCACTCATCGGACGCCCGGCATCCGGATGGAGTGCGCTCGCCGTGTAAGTTCCGGGGCCGAGAGCCTTGGAAGGGACCGATCCGGTGAACAAGAAGCTTGCGGCCGCGCTGTCCGGCGGCGCGGTACTGGTACTTACGCTGTCGGGCTGCAGCAGCGACGACAACAGCGACAAGGTGAACGACTGGGCCAAGAAGGTCTGCGACCAGGTCCAGCCCCAGCTCCAGAAGATCGCGAACGCCAACGCCGCCATCCAGCAGCAGACCGCGGACAACAGCAAGCCCGCCGACGTCCAGAAGACCGACTCGGCCGCCTTCCAGCAGATCTCGCAGGCGTACAAGGCACTGGGCGCGGCAGTCGAATCCGCGGGTCCGCCGCCGGTCGACGGCGGCGAGACCACGCAGAAGGAAGCCGTGAAGGAGCTCGAAGCATCCTCCGCGGCGTACGCGAACCTGCAGAAGAAGGTCGACGCCCTGGAGACGAAGGACCAGGCGAAGTTCGCCGACGGCCTCAAGGGCATCGCGGACGAGCTGAACAAGATCAGCACCAGTGGTGACGAGGCGTTGAAGAAGCTTCAGTCCGGCGAGGTCGGCACCGCCATGGCGAAGCAGAAGGGCTGCCAGAAGCCGACCGCCTCGGTGCCGCCGAAGGCCGACACGTCGCCGTCCGAGGCGCCGTCCGCCTCGCCCAGCAAGAAGGCGTGACCCGGCGGCAGCCGGACGAGGCGTCGTGACGGACGGCCCGGCCGCCCCGATGGGCGCCGGGCCGCTGCCGTTGTCAGTGGGAGCGGCCACAATGGGTGGGTGAGTACGACCAGCCTCCCCGTGCCCGACCGTTCGCCCCGGCTCCGCGAAGCCCTGCTCGCCGCCGCCTTCACCGCCGACGGGCTCCTCGACCTGCTCGGTGCGCCCGCCTACGCCGCGCTCGCCCGCAGCGAGACGGTCCCGGCGCTGCGCGCCACCCGGGGCGACGCTCCGCTGGACACGCTGGTGCGGCTCTTCCTGCTCCAGCACCCGGTGCCGTACGAGCGGGCCCGCGCTGCGCTCCCGCTGAGCGAGTGCGTCGAGGACGGCTGGGTGACCCACGTCGGCGACGAGGTCCGGGCCGCCGTCGACGTACGTCCGTACAGCGGGCCCGAGGGGCAGGACTGGTACATCGTCTCCGACCTGGGCTGTGCCGTCGGCGGCGCGGGCGGCATCGGCTCGCGCGAGGAGGGCGTGGTCCTGGGCGTCGGCGGGGCGTCCACCACGCTCGCCGGGATCACCGTCCGTACGCCTGTCGCCTCCGCGCTCGACATCGGCACGGGCTCCGGCATCCAGGCGCTGCACGCCTCGCAGCACGCCACCCGGGTCACGGCCACCGACCTCAACCCCCGTGCGCTGGACTTCACCCGGCTGACGCTCGCGCTGTCCGGAGTCGCCCCGGCCGAGCTGCGCCAGGGCTCGTTGTACGAACCGGTCGGCGCCGAGACGTACGACCTGATCGTCTCCAACCCCCCGTTCGTCATCTCGCCCGGTGCCCGCCTCACCTACCGCGACGGCGGCATGGGCGGTGACGATCTCTGCCGGACCCTGGTGCAGCAGACCGGCGACCGGCTGAACGAGGGCGGATACGCCCACTTCCTCGCCAACTGGCAGCACGTCGAGGGCGAGGAGTGGCAGAGCCGGCTGAGTTCCTGGGTTCCGTACGGCTGCGACGCCTGGATCGTGCAGCGCGAGGTCCAGGACGTCACGCAGTACGCGGAGCTGTGGCTGCGCGACAGCGGCGACCACCGTACGGACCCCGCCGAGTACGCCGCGCGGTACGACGCCTGGCTGGACGAGTTCGAGGCCCGCAAGACCAAGGGCGTCGGCTTCGGCTGGATCACCCTGCGCAAGTCCGCCGCGGCCGCCGCCGGCAATCCGTCCGTCGTGATCGAGGAGTGGCCGCACGCGGTGGAGCAGCCGCTCGGACCGGCCGTCGAGGCCCATTTCGCCCGTCAGGACTACCTCCGCGAGCAGGACGACGCGGCGCTCCTGGCCGGGCACTTCACCCTGGCCGCCGAGGTCGTGCAGGAGCAGGTCGGCCTGCCGGGCGCGGAGGACCCGGAGCACGTGGTGCTCCGTCAGAACCGGGGCATGCGACGTGCGACGAAGGTCGACGCCGTGGGTGCCGGCTTCGCGGGGGTGTGCGACGGCACGCTGCCGGCGGGCCGGATCCTGGACGCGATCGCCCAGCTGATGAACGAGGACCCGGTGCTGCTGCGTGACCGGACGCCGCAGGCGATCCGGCTGCTGGTCGAGGAGGGCTTCCTGGAGCCGGTTCGTTCGGAGAGCTGATCGCGCCGGGCCGGTCCGGCGGGTCCGGTGCGCGGGGCCGGTCTGGAAGGCTCGGTGGTGCGCCGGTCGTGCGCCGGTCGTGCTGAGGGTCTTCCCGGGGCTCCGTTCCCTCCCGGCCGCGTGCCGCCGTACGCAAGGAAGAGCCCCGCGATCAGCGGGTTCGGGGTTCGCCGACGCTGGTGCGTCGCGGAGGGGGCGGATTCCGGATCGGGTGCCGGGCGGGGCCTCACCCGGCACCCCGCCGGGGCCTCACCCGGCACCCCGCCGGGGCGTCCGTCCTGCGGTCGTGGGGCCGAGGCGGATGCGGGTGGAACCGGCCATTCACCCGGGGTTCGCATGGCCGACGCCCCGGGGTGGCAGCCTCCCCCCTGGCCGGACGGCACACGCCCCGGCCCGGGCCGGGACAGGGAGGCGTACGGCATGGAGAGCGGACCCGCGGTCTTCGCCGGATCGGCATTCGCGCTGTTCGGCGCCGCGCTGCTGCTGTGGACGGGGGCGCGCGTGCTGCACCGCGCACCGGTGGCGCACGGCGTGAGCCCCGTCGCCTCCGCCGCGCTCGCCACTGTGTTCGGCGTACTTTTTCTCGTCCTCGGCGTGTGGTGCTTCACCCGCATCTGATCCACCGCCCACCGGCCCGGCCGGAAACCCGCAGCGCACGGCAGGCAGTGGCGGGGAACACGCCCGGACCGCGGGCGGCCCGCCGCCGACGTCAGCGACGCCGCCACAGCACCCGGAAACCCGCAGGCAGTGACCACGCACACGGCGGACCGGGCGGTCCGGGCGGCAGGAATGGCGGAAGTCGGGTTACCGTTCGAGTGGCCGTTGCGGGCTTTTGCCGTTTGACACGGGGGCGGGTTGTACCGTCACACTCCGCAGCGACAGCACCATCGGCAGCGTCATCGCGCTGCCCGGATGCCCACCGAGCGTCGACCGGAGAGAAGAGCGAAGTTGTCCCCGACCAGCGAGACCGCACAGGGCGGCCGCCGACTCGTCATCGTCGAGTCGCCTGCCAAGGCGAAGACGATCAAGGGCTACCTCGGCCCCGGATACGTCGTCGAGGCGAGCGTCGGGCACATCCGCGACCTGCCGAACGGCGCCGCAGAGGTACCGGACGAGTACACCGGCGAGGTCCGTCGGCTCGGCGTCGACGTCGAGCACGACTTCCAGCCCGTCTATGTCGTCAACGCGGACAAGAAGGCCCAGGTCAGGAAGCTCAAGCAGCTGCTGGCCGAGTCCGACGAACTCTTCCTCGCCACCGATGAGGACCGCGAGGGCGAAGCCATCGCGTGGCACCTGCAGGAAGTCCTGAAGCCCAAGGTCCCGGTCCACCGGATGGTGTTTCACGAGATCACCAAGGACGCGATCCGGGCCGCCGTCGCCAACCCGCGCGAGCTCAACCAGCGCATGGTCGACGCCCAGGAGACCCGCCGCATCCTCGACCGTCTCTACGGCTACGAGGTCTCGCCGGTCCTGTGGAAGAAGGTCATGCCGCGCCTGTCGGCCGGCCGTGTCCAGTCCGTGGCGACCCGTCTCGTCGTCGAGCGGGAGCGCGAGCGCATCGCCTTCCGCTCCGCCGAGTACTGGGACCTCACCGGCACCTTCGCCACCGGCCGCACCGGTGATGCCTCCGACCCGTCGAACCTCACTGCCCGCCTCAGCGCGGTGGACGGCCGCCGTATCGCCCAGGGCCGCGACTTCGGTCCGGACGGGCAGCTGAAGTCCGCCGCCGGCCAGGTGCTGCACCTGGACGAGACGAACGCCCGCGCCCTGGCCGCCGCGCTCGCCGACTCCTCGTTCGCCGTCCGGTCCGTCGAGTCGAAGCCGTACCGCCGCTCCCCGTACGCCCCGTTCCGTACGACGACCCTCCAGCAGGAGGCGAGCCGCAAGCTGGGCTTCGGGGCCAAGGCCACCATGCAGGTCGCGCAGAAGCTGTACGAGAACGGCTTCATCACCTATATGCGTACCGACTCCACGACCCTCTCGGACACCGCGGTCTCCGCGGCACGGGCGCAGGTCACCCAGCTCTACGGCGCCGACTACCTGCCGGACAAGCCGCGCACGTACGCCGGCAAGGTCAAGAACGCGCAGGAGGCGCACGAGGCCATCCGCCCCTCCGGCGATCGCTTCCGCACCCCCGCCGAGACCGGCCTCACCGGCGACCAGTTCCGGCTCTACGAGCTGATCTGGAAGCGGACCGTCGCCTCCCAGATGAAGGACGCGGTCGGCAACTCCGTCACCGTCAAGATCGGCGGCCGGGCGAGCGACGGCCGGGACGCCGAGTTCTCCGCGTCCGGCAAGACGATCACCTTCCACGGCTTCATGAAGGCGTACGTCGAGGGCGCCGACGACCCGAACGCCGAGCTCGACGACCGTGAGCGGCGCCTCCCGCAGGTCGCCGAGGGCGACGCGCTGTCCGCCGAGGAGATCTCGGTCGACGGCCACGCCACCAAGCCGCCGGCCCGTTACACCGAGGCCTCGCTGGTCAAGGAGCTCGAAGAGCGCGAGATCGGCCGCCCGTCGACGTACGCGTCGATCATCGGCACGATCCTGGACCGCGGATACGTCTTCAAGAAGGGCACGGCGCTCGTCCCGTCGTTCCTCTCCTTCGCCGTGGTCAACCTGCTGGAGAAGCACTTCGGCCGGCTCGTCGACTACGACTTCACCGCGAAGATGGAGGATGACCTCGACCGCATCGCGCGCGGTGAGGCCCAGTCCGTGCCGTGGCTGAAGCGTTTCTACTTCGGCGCGGGCGACGACACGGCCGGTGCGGGCGCGGCCTCCGACGCGGGCAACGGCGACGGCGACCACCTCGGCGGTCTCAAGGAGCTCGTCACCGACCTCGGTGCGATCGACGCCCGCGAGATCTCCTCGTTCCCCGTCGGCAACGACATCAAGCTCCGGGTGGGCCGCTACGGCCCGTACATCGAGCGCGGTGAGAAGGACGCCGAGGGCCACCAGCGCGCGGACGTGCCGGAGGACCTGGCGCCCGACGAGCTGTCCGTCGCGTACGCGGAGGAGCTGCTGGCCAAGCCGAGCGGCGACTTCGAGCTCGGCGCGGACCCGGTCACCGGGCACCAGATCATCGCCAAGGACGGGCGCTACGGCCCGTACGTCACCGAGGTGCTGCCCGAGGGCACCCCGAAGACCGGCAAGAACGCGGTGAAGCCGCGGACCGCCTCGCTCTTCAAGTCCATGTCCCTGGACACGGTGACGCTGGCCGACGCGCTCAAGCTGATGTCGCTGCCGCGCGTCGTCGGCGAGGACGCCGAGGGCGTCGAGATCACCGCGCAGAACGGCCGCTACGGCCCGTACCTGAAGAAGGGCACGGACTCGCGTTCGCTCACCTCCGAGGACCAGCTCTTCGACATCACGCTCGAAGAGGCCCTCGCGATCTACGCCCAGCCCAAGCAGCGCGGCCGGGCCGCGGCCAAGCCGCCGCTGAAGGAGCTGGGCACGGACCCGGTGAGCGGGGCTCCGGTCGTGGTCAAGGACGGCCGCTTCGGCGCGTACGTGACCGACGGCGAGACCAACGCGACACTGCGCACCGCCGACAGCGTCGAGGACATCACGCCGGAGCGCGGCTACGAGCTGCTCGCCGAGAAGCGCGCCAAGGGACCCGCCAAGAAGAAGACGGCGAAGAAGGCCCCCGCCAAGAAGGCCCCGGCCAAGAAGGCGACCGCGAAGAAGACGGCCGCCAAGAAGACCACGGCGACCGCCAAGAAGACCGCGGCGAAGAAGACGACGGCGGCGAAGACGACGACCGCCAAGAAGACGACCACGGCGAAGAAGACGGCCGCGGCGTCCGTGGAGGACTGAGCGCTCCTGTCGTACGCCTGGGGGCCGGATCGTCCGGCCCCTTCGGCGTTCGCACGGGTTCCCGGTGGGGTGGGCCGGAAGCACCGGAACGGCTCGGGCGCCCATATGTTCGGACGGGGCCCCCGGGGACCCCGCCGCTCCGGATAGGCTGGGCGGATGACGCGAGCCGAGCAGCCAACGGTCGTGAGCCCCACCTCCGACACACTTGCCGCAGACTCACGCGAGCGCGCCGTACGAGCCCTGTTGCGTGTTCCCCCGCTGAAGCGGTTGTGGAGCGCGCAGCTCGTCGGCAGTACCGGCGATGCACTCGCCCTTCTCGTGCTGGTGCTGATGTCGCTGCAAGCGGCGGTCCTTGAGGGCTCATTCGGGACCGGGTACCGAGGGGCGGCCTTTGCCGTCGCCGCGGTGTTCGGTGCCCGGATCCTTGCCACCCTGCTTTTCGGAGCCGTACTCCTGGGGCCGCTGACGACGCTCACCGCGCCCGGCGGACCGCTGGACCGGCGGTGGCTGATGATCGGGACGGACGGGCTGCGGCTCGCGCTGCTGGTCGTCGCGCCGCTGTGGATCGACTGGATGCCCGACAAGGCACTCATGATGATCCTCATCACCGTCTTCGTCGTCGGCGCGGCCGAGCGCCTGTGGACGGTCGCCAAGGACGGCGCCGCCCCCGCGCTGCTGCCCGCCCCGCCCCCCGAGGGCGCGGCGGTACGCCCGCTGCCCGACCACCTCGACACACTGCGCCGGCTCTCCGTCCGTACCGACTTCGCCGCGATCCCGCTGGCGGCGGCCGTCCTGCTGATCGCCACCCTCGTCGGCAACCTGCTGGGCTCGGGCCTGGAATGGTTCTCGATCCACCAGGCGGCCCTCGGCTCGTACGTCGCGGCCGGGCTCTTCTCGGCGTCGATCTCCACCCTGTACTTCCTGGCACTGCCCGGTACGCAGACCCCGCGCCCGCGCTCGCCGCTGGAGGGCCTGCGACGGCCGTCGACCGGCAGCGGACCCGACAAGGGCCGCACCGGATCCGTCCCGCTGGTCGTCGCAGCGTCGGCCGCCGTCGCCGGGGCCATCGCCGCGGCCGCCGCCGTCTCGGTGCTGCACGCCGCCGACCTGGGCGGCGGACCCGCCACCTTCGCACTGCTGATCCTCGGCCTGACCGGCGCCACCGGGGTCGGCATCCGGACCGCGGAGAAGGTGCTGCCCACCCTGTCGCGGCGCCGGCTGCTCTCGCTGGCCACCGCCGTCACCGGCCTCGCACTGCTCGCCATGGGCCTCGTGCCGGACACGGCGACCGTGCTGATGATCGCGGTGCTCGCCGGTTACGCCGCGGGCGTCGCCGCTCACACCGGTCATGTCCTGGTCGACCAGGAGACCGAGGAGTTCCGCCGGGCCAGGACCACCGAGCACCTCCAGGCCGTCGTACGGGTCCTCATCGCGCTCGGCGCGCTCGCGGGCCCGCTGCTGGCCGCCGCGATCGGCGCCCACCGGGTGGGCTCGGGCGACTTCGTCTTCGAGCACGGTGGAGCGGCCTTCACGCTGATGCTGATCGGCGCGCTGCTGCTGCCGGTCGCCGTGATCGTCCTCGCGAAGACGGACGACCGCTCCGGGGTGCCGCTGCGCCGCGATCTGCGCGAGGCGCTGCGCGGCGGCGACCCGGCGGTCGCCCCCGCCGCGACCGGCTTCTTCATCGCCCTGGAGGGCGGCGACGGCGCGGGCAAGTCCACCCAGGTCGAGGCGCTCGCCGACTGGATCCGCGCCAAGGGCCACGAGGTCGTCGTCACCCGCGAGCCGGGCGCGACGCCGGTCGGCAAGCGGCTGCGCTCGATCCTGCTCGACGTCTCGTCGGCCGGGCTGTCCAACCGGGCCGAGGCGCTGCTGTACGCCGCCGACCGCGCCGAGCACGTCGACTCGGTCGTCCGCCCGGCGCTGGAGCGGGGTGCGATCGTCATCTCCGACCGCTACATCGACTCGTCCGTCGCCTACCAGGGCGCGGGCCGCGACCTCTCCCCGACCGAGATCGCCCGGATCTCGCGCTGGGCGACGAGCGGCCTCGTCCCGCACCTGACGGTGCTGCTGGACGTCGACCCGGAGACCGCGCGGGAACGGTTCACCGAGGCCCCCGACCGGCTGGAGTCCGAGCCGCCGGAGTTCCACGCCCGGGTCCGGTCCGGCTTCCTGACCCTGGCCGCGGCCGACCCGACCCGCTACCTGGTCGTGGACGCGGGCCAGGACCCGGAGTCGATCACCACGGTCGTACGGCACCGGCTCGACCGGCTCCTTCCGCTCTCCGAGGCCGAGATCAAGGCCCAGGAGGAGGCGCGCAAGGCCGCCGAGGAGGAGGCCAGGCGCAAGGCCGAGGAAGAGGCGGCCCGCAAGGCCGAGGAGGAGCGGCTGGAGCGCGAGCGGCAGGAACAGCTCGCCAAGCTCCGTGCCGAGGAGGAGGAGCGCAAGGCCCGCGAGCTGGAGGAAGCACGCCGGCGCGAGGCCGAACGCCAGGCGGAGGAGGCCCGGCAGCGGGCCGAGGAAGCGCGCCGGGTGGCCGAGGAGGAGCGGGTCCGGCGGGAGGCCGAGGAAGCCGCCCGCGAGGCCGAGCAGGCCAGGCTGCGCAGGCAGGCCGAGGAGGAGGCGCGGCTGCGCAAGGAGGCAGAGGCGCTGCGGCTGGAGAAGCAGCGCAAGGCCGAAGAGGCGCTGCTGCGTGCCGAGGAGGCCCGCAGGCGTGCGGAGGCCGAGGCCGCCGCGGCGGCGGAGAAGGCCCGTGCGGAGGCGGCCGCTGCGGCGTCCGTGCCGGAGAACGAGATCACGGTGCCGACGCCGATCGTCAACCCGAACGACGTGACGCAGCAGGTGCCCGCTCCGGACAGCTCGTCCTCCTCTTCGGACGAGGCCGAGACGGCGATGATCCCCAAGGTCCACGACCGTCCGGGCCGTTCCGACCGTCCCGGCGCGGCGGGTGCCGCCGACGAGACGACGGTTCTTCCCCCGGTACGGGAGACGAATCCGGCGGACCGTATTCCGCGGGGCATCTTCCGTGACGAGCGCCCGGCGGGCTCCGCGCCGGAGAGCGAGAACGAGCGCACCCGCGAGCTCCCGCAGGTCGGCGGCTGGGAGGACCAGCAGCCCCCGGAGCACCGGGAGCGCTCCGGCCGGCGTCCTCGTCCCGACTGGGCCGAGGAGACCCCGCTGGACGATCTGCCGACGCTGGCGGACGAGCTGCTGGGCGATCACCGCGACCAGCAGGACGACGAGGGCCCGGGCCGCTCGGGCCGGGGACGCCGCCCGCGCCGCTGATCCGGGCCGGCCGCCGGGCGGGGTGTCGTGCCCCGTCCCGGCGGCCGGGATGCCTTGTTGCCGGGATTGTCAGACCCGTCCCCCACAATGGGAGTCGATCGTGGAATCCGGATCGACGAGCAGCGACCGGCACCAAAGCCACCGGCACCAGAGCCACCGGCAACGAAGCGGCCGGCGACAACAAGCAGCGACGAGCAGGAAGGGCGGTGACGCATGACCGTATGGGACGACCTGGTCGGCCAGGACCGGGTGCAGGAGCAGCTCGGCGCCGCCGCCCGCGACGCCGATGAGCTGGTCACCGCCCAGGCGGCGGGGGAGCCGGTCCCCCCGGGGTCGAAGATGACCCACGCCTGGCTGTTCACGGGGCCCCCGGGCTCGGGCCGTTCCACCGCCGCCAGGGCCTTCGCCGCCGCCCTCCAGTGCACCAGCCCCGATCGCGCCCTGGGCGGAGCACCAGGCTGCGGCTTCTGCGACGGCTGCCACACCAGCCTCATCGGTACGCACGCCGACGTCGAGGTGGTCCGTACGGATCTGCTCTCCATCGGTGTGAAGGAGACCCGCGAGCTGGTCCGCCGCGCCCAGCTCTCCCCGGCCGTCGGCCGCTGGCAGGTCATCGTCCTGGAGGACGCCGACCGCCTCACCGAAGGCGCGGGGAACGTGCTGCTGAAGGCGGTCGAGGAGCCCGCGCCCCGTACGGTGTGGCTGCTCTGCGCGCCCTCCCTCGAAGACGTGCTGCCCACCATCCGCTCCCGCTGCCGTCACCTCACGCTGCGTACGCCCCCGGTCGACGCGGTCGCCGACGTACTGATCAGACGCGACGGCATCGACCCGGAGCGGGCCGCGTCCGCCGCCCGGGCCACGCAGGGCCACATCGGCAGGGCCCGCCGCCTCGCCACCGACGAGCGGGCCCGCTCGCGCCGTGCCGCCGTGCTCAAGCTCCCGTTGCGGGTCGAGGACATCGGGGGCTGCCTCAAGGCCGCCCAGGAGCTGATCGACACCGCCACCGACGACGCCAAGCAGGTCTCCGAGGAGGTCGACGCCAAGGAGACGGAAGAGATGAAGGCCGCGCTCGGCGCCGCCGCCGGAGGACGGCTGCCGCGTGGCACCGCAGGGGTGATGAAGGAGCTGGAGGACCGGCAGAAGCGCCGCAAGACGCGTACGCAGCGCGACAGCCTCGATCTGGCGCTCACCGATCTGACCGGCTTCTACCGCGACGTCCTGGCCATCCAGCTGGGCTCGCGGATCGCCATCGCCAACGCGGACGCGGAGGACGCGCTCGACCGGATCGCCCGCTCCTCCACACCCGAGCGCACCCTGCGCCGGATAGAGGCGGTGATCGCCTGCCGCCGGGCGCTGGACCGCAATGTGGCGCCGCTGCTCGCGGTGGAGGCGATGACGATGGCCCTGCGCGCGGGCTGACGCCATGGCGGGGGCGCGGCTGCCCACCCATGGGCGCCGCCCCGGTCCGCCCGAACGCATCCGCACCCACCGGCCCCATCCTTCGTTCACGATCGCTCATTCATGATCGTGCGTTCACTCGTCCGGGGAGCGAATCGGGCGAGTCGGCACAGGACGGCTACGCTCCGAGGATGAACACCAGGCGCTCGCTCCGTATCCTCGCCACCACGCTCGGCGCGGCCGGCCTTCTCATCTCCGGCTGCACCAGCGGCAGTTCGACGAGCGCCTCGCCGTCCACAGCGCCCGCGGCGTCCGCGTCGGCCGTCCCCGAAGCGCTCAAGCCGTACTACGCGCAGCAGCTGAAGTGGCGGGACTGCGGCGTCGAGGGCTTCCAGTGCACCACGATGACGGCCCCGCTGGACTACAGGAATCCGGACAGTGGCGACATCAGGCTGGCCGTCTCCCGCAAGAAGGCCACCGGCCCCGGTGAGCGGATCGGTTCTCTCCTGGTGAACCCGGGCGGACCCGGCGGTTCCGCGATCGAATACCTGCAGAGTTACGCGGGCGTCGGCTACCCGGCCCAGGTCCGGGCCCGGTACGACATGGTCGCCATCGACCCGCGCGGGGTGGCCCGCAGCGAGCCCGTCGTATGCCTCACCGGTCCGCAGATGGACAACTACACCCAGGTCGACCAGACCCCGGACGACGCGGCCGAGGTCACCGAGCTGGGCGGCGCGTTCCAGCAGTTCGCGAGCGGCTGCGAGGAGCGCTCCGGCGAGATTTTGCCCCATGTCTCCACCGTCGAGACCGCCCGCGACATGGACATGCTGCGAGCCCTGCTCGGCGACGAGAAGTTGAACTACGTCGGGGCGTCGTACGGCACCTTCCTCGGAGCGACGTACGCGGGGCTCTTCCCCGCCCGGGTCGGCCGTCTGGTCCTCGACGGTGCGATGGACCCCTCGCTGGACGCCGTCGAGCTGAACCGCGACCAGACCGCGGGCTTCGAGACCGCGTTCCAGGCCTTCGCCGCCGACTGCGTGAAGAAGGCGGACTGCCCGCTCGGCACCACCTCGACCGCAGATGCGGCCACCCGCCTGAAGCGGCTCTTCGCGGACCTCGACGCCCGGCCCATCGCCACCGGTGACTCCCGCAGGCTCACCGAATCCCTGGGCACCACCGGGGTCATCGCCGCCATGTACGACGAGTCGGCCTGGCCCCAGCTCCGCGAGGCCCTCGCCGGCGCCCAGAAGGGCGACGGATCCGGCCTCCTGGCCCTGTCGGACAGCTACTACGAGCGCCAGCCGAACGGCACGTACGCCAACCTCATGTTCGCCAACGCCGCCGTGAACTGCCTGGACCAGCCGCCCGCCTTCGCCGACGCCGAGGCCGTCACCCGGGCCGTTCCCAGCTTCGAGAAGGCTTCCCCGGTCTTCGGCAAGGCCTTCGCCTGGGCCGCCCTGAACTGCGCCGACTGGCCGGTCCCGCCCACCGGCACCCCCCACCGCATCGAGGCGAAGGGCGCCGCCCCGATCGTCGTGGTCGGCACGACCCGCGACCCCGCCACCCCGTACAAGTGGGCCGAGTCCCTCGCCGACCAGCTCTCCTCCGGCACCCTTCTCACCTATCAGGGCGACGGCCACACGGCGTACGGCCGCGGCAGCGGCTGCATCGACACCGCGATCAACACCTATCTCCTGGAAGGCACCCCGCCCGCCGAGGACAAGAAGTGCTCCTGACCACCCCACCTCGCCCCCGGCCCCGCCACTGACCTGCGAAAACGGCTCAGGGAGAGGCTGGTACGGAGCACCCCCGGAAACTGTGTAGACTTGGCGACGCTGCTGATCGCACCATGGTGCGACAGGGCGCGCCGCCTTAGCTCAGTTGGCCAGAGCAACGCACTCGTAATGCGTAGGTCTCGGGTTCGAATCCCGAAGGCGGCTCCATGGGAAACCGCAGGTCGATTATCCGACCTGCGGTTTCTTTGTTTTCCTGGCCTTGGGGCGTGTGCGGCGTGGGCTTGGCGAACCGCCTCTGACGAAGGGACCAGCCCCGCCGGGGGACGTACGGAGCTGGTCGTCCCGGGGCGCTGGGCGAGCCGGTTTCCGGATCTCGACGGCCGTCAGGTGCGCTGTGTGCGCGGCAGCTTCAGTGCGGCGAGGCCGCTGATCAAGGCCCCGGTCACCACGAGCATCGCGGTCACGAAGAAGGCGTGTGCCGACGGGTTCGTCGTGCTGTTGTCGGCGGCGCTCAGATACACACTGCCGTAGGCGGCGATGCCGAGCACCTGGGCGATCTGGGCTGCGGTGGTCATCACTCCGCTGGCGTCCGCCGCGTCCGCCGGGGCGACCTTGGCCAAGGACACCGTCAGCAGCGGGCTGGTGACGTATCCCATGCCGATGCCGACGACGAGCTGCAGCACCGACAGCACGACGCCGTCATGCCCGCCGGAGCGCATGGTGAAGCCGATGCCCATATGCCCGACGGCCGCGACCACGCAGGCGGTGGCGATCATCGTCCGGTGCAGCCGCTCCGGCACCTTCTGCCAGGTGAGGCTGCCGGTTGCGACACCGATGGCCAGCGGCGCGAAGGTCAGGCCGGTACGTGTCGCGGACTCACCGAGCCCCGACTGCATGTGCTGGGAGAAGGAGAAGAGGAAACCCGCGTAACCGGCCATCGCGAAGAACAGGGAGGAGGCCCCGGGCAGCAGACCGGGCGTCTTCAACAC
Organism: Streptomyces sp. NPDC001890; assembly: GCF_042891445.1. NCBI lineage: Bacteria > Bacillati > Actinomycetota > Actinomycetes > Kitasatosporales > Streptomycetaceae > Streptomyces > Streptomyces sp. NPDC001890. Next base: position 596,394 of record NZ_JBIATE010000003.1, read on the forward strand.
CCTGCCGGGCACCAAGGGCGCGCCGCCGCGGGCGGCGGCCGCGCGCTCGACCCGGGCGAACACGAGGAGCATCGGGACCGACGCCACGAGGGAGATCCGCGTCCACAGCGGCCAGTGCTGGTCGTGTCCCATGACCAAGGGCACGACCAGCAGGAGCAGCGTCGCGCTGAGCGTGATCAGGCCGGGGACGTCCAAGCCCTTGGGGGTTGTCGGTTTGCCCTGCGGCAGCAGCCGCAACCCGGCGGACATCAGCACCACACCGATCGGCACATTGATCAGGAACACCGGGCGCCAGCCGCTGCCGAACAGGTCCGCGCTGACCAACAGTCCGCCGGCGACCTGACCGACCACCACACCGAGGCCGATGGTCGCCGCGTACAGGCTCAGCGCCCGGGCTCGGGCGGCTCCCTGGAACCTGAGCTGAATCAGGCTGTAGATCTGTGGCATCAGCATCGCGGCGCCGACGCCCTGCACCACTCGGGCACAGATCAGCACCGCCGAGCCGGGCGCCAGACCGCAGGCGAGCGAGGCCGCGGTGAAGGTGAGCAACCCGAACAGAAAGACAGTCCGATACCCGTTGCGCGCACCGAAACGGGCGCCGGTCACCAGAAGCGTTGCATACGCGATCGTGTAGCCGGCGACGATCAGCTGGAGCGCCGAGCCGGTGGTGTCGAGGTCGGCGCGGATGGTCGGGGTCGCGACGTTGACGATGGTCGAGTCGAGCAGAGCCATGAAGACCGCGCCCAGCATGACCACCAGGATCAGGTTGTTGTGGCGCCGCTCCGCAGCGGGCTCCGTGGGCTCCGCGGGCTCCGCGGCCTTCGGGACGGTCGCGGTCGGTGGCGCGGTGACCGGCCGGTTCTCTGTCGTCTCACTCATGCGGCCCATGGTTTCGGCAGCCCTGTCGGGGTACCAGATATCCAGTTGTCCCGGTACTGGGGGTATCCGGCTACGTCGCGAGGGCCTCCGCCAGACTGAGGCGGTGACTCCCCGAGACCCTCACCCCGTGAACAGTCCCGGCAGTGGCGTCGGCGACGACCCCAGTGGCAGCGAGGTTCGACGGCGCGCCGAACTGGGCGCCTTCCTCAGACTCCGTCGCGAACGCATCACCCCTGATGACGTGGGTCTCGACCCCGGAACCCGGCGCCGCACACCGGGGTTGCGCCGTGAGGAGGTTGCACAGCTGTCCGGGATCGGGGTCGCCTGGTACACCTGGCTGGAGCAAGGACGACGGATCAACCCCAGCGTCCAGGTGCTCGGCGCCATTGCCCGCACACTGCGGCTCGACCGGACGGAGCGAGAGCATCTGTATCGGCTGGCCGACGTCCCCGGGGTGCCCGTGGATTCATCGGCCAGGCATCTTCGGACGCCGGAGAATCAGATCATCCTGGATGCCTTGACCCCGTTTCCGGCGAGCATCGTGAGTGCTCGCTATGACGTGGTCGCCTTCAACGAGGCGTACGCCGCGCTCGATCCGGCGATCGTGCTGAGGCCCCCGCAGGAACGGAACATCCTGTGGCATCTGTTCACTGTCGACGAGCATTTGCAACCGCTCGTCGCATGGGAGCAGGAGACCGCGTTCATGGTCGCTCAGCTGCGGGCCGAGTCGGGCCGCCGACTGGGCGACCCGCACTGGACCGGCTTCGTCCAGCAGCTCTCCGCGGCCAGTTCACGCTTCGCGGAGATGTGGGCCAGACACGAGGTCGCCGCATCGGACACCCGCCGCAAGTCGTTCTGGACGGTCGACGGCGACCTGCTCGGAGTGACAGCGACCGCGTTTGCGGTGGCGGCCGCGCCCGACACCAGGATGTGCGTTCATACGCCCGTGGACGAAACCACCGAGCGACGTCTCGGCGAACTCGTCGCACGCTACAGGGAACTGGGCCCCGCGGAAATGCTGAGGCGAGGCGCTCGCACCGGTGGCGGCCGGCAGCCCGCTCGTTGACGCCCTCGGCGGCACCGTCCGGCTCCGGCCGAGATGATCTCGCAGGCCGACGGGGCCCGCGCCGCCGAGTGCGGGGTCCGCGGGCGTTCCCCGGACACCGCCCCGGCCTACGGGCGCGGGTGGGTGGCCCGGAGGAAGCGGGCGCCCCATTCGTGGACGTGTGCGATGAACTCCGGTGGCCCGAGGACCTCGAACTCGGCTCCCATGTTGCCCAGGGCCTGGGCCGGCCAGTCGAGGGAGGTGGAGGACAGGGTGAGGCGGCAACTGGTGTCGTCGAGCGGCTCGATCGTGCCCCACTGCCCTACCGTCCGCCGGATCCGTTCGGCGGGCGCGTGGACCAGGACCTCGACCCGGTACGGGGCGGGGGCGCCGTTCGTCGTCCGGACGAAGGCCGCGGCGTCATCGGCCGGGAGCGGGCGGGGCCGGAAGCGGGTGCCGGTCGCCGTCGGGCCGGTCAGCCGGTCGAGGCGGAAGCTGCGCCAGTCGTGCCGGTGCAGGTCGTAGGCGACCAGGTACCAGCGGCCGGCGTCGGCGACTACGCGGTGCGGCTCGACCTCGCGTTCGGTCGGTGCCGAGCCTCTGGCCGTATAACCGAACCGCAGTCGTTCCTCGTCCCGGCAGGCCTGGGCGATCGTGGTGAGCACCCCTGCCGCGACGACCGGACCGGGCGCGGAGGCGGAGACGGTCATCGCTCCCAGGGCGTCCACCCTGGCCCGCAGCCGGGGCGGCAGGACCCGTACCACCTTGGTCAGCGCCCGCAGGGACGCCTCCTCCATCCCCGCGATCCCGCTCCGTGCGGCGTCGCCGATGCCGACGGCGAGAGCCACCGCCTCCTCGTCGTCCAGCAGCAGCGGCGGCAGTACGGCGCCGGGGGCGAGCTGGTAGCCGCCGTCCGTGCCCCGGGCGGCGCTGACCGGGTAGCCGAGCTCGCGCAGCCGGTCGATGTCGCGGCGCAGGGTCCGCTCGGACACCCCGAGCCGGCCGGCCAGTTCGAGGCCGGGCCAGTGGCGGTGGGTCTGCAGCAGCGAGAGCAGTCTGAGCGTCCGTGAGCTGGTGTTCGCCATGCCGGGATCCTCTCCCGGGTTCAGGACGGAAAGTGGCCGGAAGGGTTTCTAGGGTCGATTCCGAAGGCCGAACCGGACCGACGTGAGGACCAGGAAATGATCACCCGTGAGATCCAGCTGACAGCTCAGATCACCGGCGCCCCCAACGCCGGGCACTTCACCGTCGCCAAGACGGAGGTGGACGGCGAGGTCCTGGTGCGGACCGATCAGGTGGGGCTCGCCGCGACGTATCTGGAGCTGATGCGGGCCGACTGCACCATCCCGGTGCCCGCCTGGGAGCCCGGCCGGCGGGTGGGGGTCGCCGCCATCGGCACGGTCGTCCGGTCCGACAGCCCCGAGCTCGCGGTCGGTGACCTGGTCCAGTCGATGACCGGCTGGAGCGAGTACTCGGCGGGTCCGGCCGCCGGGTACGTCAAGCTCGACCGCGGGCTCTTCCCCGACCCCGGCCACCACCTCGGCCAGGGGCCGACCGCGTACTACGGGATGGCCGACGTGGCGGGCGTGGGCGAGGGCGACGTGGTGTTCGTCTCCGGGGCGGCGGGCGGGGTCGGCTCGCTGGCCGGGCAGATCGCCAGGTGTCTCGGGGCGGCGCGGGTGATCGGCAGCGCCGGGAGCCCGGAGAAGGCCGACTACCTGGTGAACGAGCTCGGTTACGACGCGGCGTTCGACTACCACGACGGCTCCCCGGCGGACCGGCTGAGGGAGCTCGCGCCCGACGGCATCACGGTGTTCTTCGACGTCGTGGGCGGCGAGCAGTACGACGCCGCGTTGCGGGCGGCCCGGCCCGGGGCGCGGTTCGCGCTGTGCGGCTCGCTGTCGAGCCAGCTCGGTGACGCGGCGGAGCGCTTCCCGAAGCCGGACGGCGCGGCGGCCGAGGCCAGGGGCGTGGAGCTGCTGCCGTTCTCCTGCCACCACACGCCCGATCAGATCGCGGCCTGGCGGGAGCACTTCCGTACCTGGCTGGACGCGGGCCGGTTCGTCTACCCGCAGACGGTGGTCGAGGGCGGGATCGAGGACGTGCCGGCGGCGTTCCTGGCCCTGCTCCAGGGTGCCTACCGGGGCAATGTGTCGGTGCGGCTGTCGTGACCACGCTCTCCCTCCGGGCCCTGAACCGGGCGTTGATGGACCGCCAGTTCCTGCTGGCCCGTACCGATCGCACCGTGCTGGAGGTGATCGGACGGCTGGTCGCGCTCCAGGCGCAGGAGCCCAACTGGGCCTACGTGGGGCTGTGGAGCAGGATCCACGGCTTCACGCAGCCGCAGCTCACCGCGTTGCTGGAGGACCGGCAGGTGGTCCGCTCCGGACTGCTCCGCTCCACCCAGCACCTCGCCACGGCCGAAGACTTCCGTCGGCTGCGGCCGCTGCTGCAGCCCGTGCTCGACCGCACCGCCGCCTCGCCGCACTTCACCCGGAACAGCTCCGGCCTGGACCCGGCGTCCCTGGTGGCCGAGGCGCTCGGCCTGCTGGCGGGCGGAACCCTGTCGCGCAAGGAGCTGGCCCGGCGGCTGGCCGAACGCCATCCGGGCCGCGACGGGCGGATCCTGGCCGGGCAGGTGGAGCTGAGCACCCCGCTCGTCCATGGCGCGGCCACCGGCGCGTGGGGCTCCTGGGGCAACCGGTCGGCGGTCTCCGTCACGCCCGCCGAGGTCTGGCTGGGCCGGCCGATGGTGGCCGTGGCGACGCCGGTGGCCACGGCGACGGCGGCTTCCGCGGCTTCTGAGGCTTCTGAGGCTTCCGCCACTTCCGCCCGGGAAGCGGCGAAGGGGCTGATCCGCCGCTATCTGGCCGGCTTCGGCCCGGCCGGGGTGAAGGACGTACAGGCATGGTGCGGGCTGACCCGCCTGGGCGAGGTCGTCGCGGAGATGGACGGCGAACTACGCCGTCACCGGGACCCCGACGGCCGGGAGCTGTTCGATCTGGCCGACGCGGAGCTGCCCGACCCCGAAACCCCCGCCCCGGTGCGGCTGCTGCCGGCCTTCGACAACGTCCTGCTCGGCCATGCCGACCGCACCCGGGTCATCGGCGACGAGGACCGCGCACATGTGATGCCCGGCCAGGCGCGGGTGCGGCCGGCCTTCCTGGTCGATGGCCGGGTGCACGGAACGTGGTCCCTCGACGCGGGCACGCTGCGGCTCGCTCCGCTCCGGCCGCTGTCCGCGACCGACCGGGCGGCCCTGGAGGAGGAGGCGGAGCGGCTGCTGCCGTTCGTGGGAGGCACGGCGGTGCACTGCGGCGAGGCGGTGGGGAGCCGGTCGTCCTGAGACGCGCCTGCGATGCGGTGGCGGTGGCCTCCGTCCGTGCGTCCCCGCCGCCGCGGGCCTACGCTGCTTGTGGAGTTCTGTTCTCTCGTGACGGGAGTCGGCCCATGACGCGTTCGCACGTCCGACCGCGCAGGGGGGCCGCAGCCGTGGTGGCGGCAGGGTTGCTGGTTGTCACGGTGCCGGTGGGGAGTGCCTGGCCGGAGGAGACTCCGTCACCCTCCGTGTCCGTGTCGTCCGCGTCGCCCTCCGAGGAATTTCCGCCGCTCACCCCCGCCGTGGCCGGGCAGCTGGACCGGGCGGTCCAGCAGGTCATGCGCGATGCGCGGGTGCCCGGTGTCTCGGTCGGGCTGTGGGTTCCGGGGAAGGGGAGCTACGTCCGGGCCTTCGGGGTCGCCGACAAGAGTTCGGGGGCACCCATGTCGACCGGCCTCAACATGCGGGTCGGCAGCGTGACCAAGACGTTCACGGTGACGGCGCTACTCACCCTGGTCGACCGGGGCGAGGTCGGGCTGGACGATCCGATCGGGAAGTACGTGAAGGGGGTCCCCGGCGGGGACCGGATCACCTTGCGCGAGCTGGCGGGGATGCGCAGCGGGCTCTTCAACTACTCCATGGATCCCGGCTTCTTCAAGGCGCTGACGAGCGATCCGCAACGGCACTTCACACCGCAGGAGCTGCTGGACTACTCCTTCAGGCACCCCTTGCAGTTCCAGCCGGGCGAGAAGTTCGAGTACTCCAACACCAACGCGATTCTGCTGGGGCTCGTGGTGGAGAAGGTGAGCGGCCGCTCGCTGGCGGACTATCTCGAACGGAACGTCTTCGAACCGGCGGGCATGAACCACACGTTCCTGCCCCGGACCGCGGCGTTCCCCGCCCCGCACGCCCAGGGGTACACCGACCAGACGGCGACCGGCAGGACCGAGAACGCCACGTACTGGGACCCCTCCTGGGCCTGGGCCGCCGGAGGCGCGATCTCCGACCAGCGGGACCTGCGGATCTGGGCCCGGGTGCTCGCCACCGGCACGCTGCTCAGCCCGGCCACCCAGGCCGAGCGGCTGCGGACGGCCCCCAGCGGTCTGCCGGACACCGGCTACGGCCTGGGCATCTTCGACGCCCACGGCTGGATCGGGCACAACGGCTCGCTGCCGGGGTACGAAGCCCTGGTCGTCTACCTGCCGGAGGCGAAGGCGACCCTGGTCGTGCTCCTCAACACGGACACCGATCACCGGGGTTCGGAGCCGAGCACCCTCTTCGGTGAGGCGATCACCCGTGTCGTGACCCCGCAGCACGTCTATTCGCTGCCGGCCCAGCCCGCCGCGAAATAGGCCGGGCGAAGCAGGCCGGGCGAAGTGAGCCGGGCGGAGTGAGGCGGGCGAAGTGAGCCGGGCGGCGGGGGCGGTTCTCAGGCCGTCAGCTCCGTGATCAGGGTGGTGGCCGCGCCGATGAGGGCCACCTCGTGCGGGCTCATCGTCGGGTTGGCGGTGCGTCGCGAGGCGGCCTCGGCCAGGTGGCGGGCCGGGATGCCGCCGGACGCGGAGAGGTGCGGCAGCAGGGCTTCCAGCAGGGAGCGGGCGTCGGCCGACGCGGGGGAGCGGGGGTCGACCGCCACCTGGGCCAGGATCAGGGACGACATGGCCCGGTCCGCGGCCGGGACGCCCTCCTGGGTGTTGCCCCAGTCGATCACCACCGGACCCCGGTCCGTCAGCATCACGTTGTCGGGGTGCAGGTCCAGGTGGAGGATCCGGTCCTCGGGGTCCGGGGAGAGCCGGGCCGGGACGGTGTGGAGTTCGGCGAGGAGGCCGGCCAGCATGGCCGCCGCCTCGGCCGTCGGCAGCTCACCGGCCAGCATGGAGTCCAGCATCGTCGGGCCGGTGAGGCGTTGCAGCATCAGGTCGCAGGGGGGCGTCTTCGCGTTCCGGGGGCCCAGGCGGGGGACCGGGAAGCCGTGCGCGCCCAGGTAGGACATGACCATCCACTCGTGGGTGGCGTCCATGCCGTCGCGGTAACGGCGCAGGACCCACTTCTCGTCGAGTGCGTACACATCGGCGGACCGTCCCGCACCCAGTAGCTCACCAATTCGCATGAGGCGAACCTACGGGGGCGGACGCCTGGTGTGGGGGCGCGGTGGGCGATACGGGGCCGACAGCGCCGGTCAGGGGCCCCATAACGCGAAGTGAGGGGGCGGACGGGATCTCCTGGGGATGACGTGTACGCGGCTACCTTGACGTCAATTCCCCCGAAGTCAAGGAGAGTTCCGTGGAGAGCTCCATGCTCCGCAGACGTGCCCTGGCCGCGTGTACCGCCACCGTGGCCGTCGGCGCGCTCGCGCTGGCCGGTCTGACCGGCAGCGCGTCCGCCGATCCGGCCCCTCAGCTCCGCACCCCCACCGCCACGTGGACCGGGCAGCTCTCGCCCGGTCTGCTGAAGGCCATGCAGCGCGACCTCGGACTGACCGCCGACGAGGCGCGCGACCGGATCGGTCACGAGAGCCGGGCGGCGGCCGTCGCCGCCGGGCTGCGGCACTCCCTCGGCGCGGACTTCGCCGGGGCCAGGGTGAGCGGTGCCGACGCGGCCCTGACCGTGGCCACCACCGACGCCGCGGACGCCGCCCGGATCCGCGAGGCCGGTGCCCGGCCGGTGATCGTCGAGCACGGCCAGGCCGAACTCGACGCCGCCAAGGTCGCGTTGGACCGGGTGGCGCTGCGCAAGGCCCCCACAGGCGTGCCCGTCTGGTACGTCGACGTGGCCACCAACCGGGTCGTCGTGCAGGCCGCCCGTACCGCCGCCGCCGACCGGTTCCTCGCGGACGCGGGGGTGTCACGCGATGTAGTGACGGTGCGTCAGTCGGCTGAGCGGCCCCGTACGTTCGCCGATCTCCGGGGCGGTGACGCCTACTACATGAACGGTTCGGGGCGCTGCTCCATAGGTTTCCCCGTCAAGCGCGGCAGCAGCCAGTCCGGCTTCGTCAGCGCCGGCCACTGCGGAACGCCCGGGGTCAGCACCAGCGGGTACAACCAGCAGGCGCAGGGCTCCTTCCAGGGCTCCACCTTCCCCGGTCGCGACTACTCCTGGGTCGCCACCAACACCAGCTGGACGCCGCGCGCCCTGGTGAACGGGTACGGCAACGGCGATGTGACGGTCACGGGATCCACCGAGGCGCTGGAGGGTTCGTCGGTCTGCCGCTCCGGCTCGACGACCGGCTGGCACTGCGGGACGGTCCAGCAGCGCAACACCAGCGTCACCTACCAGGAGGGCACCGTCTCCGGTGTCACCCGCACCAACGTGTGCGCCGAACCCGGTGACTCCGGCGGTTCGTTCATCTCGGGCAGCCAGGCGCAGGGCGTCACCTCCGGCGGCTCCGGCAACTGCTCCCAGGGCGGTACGACGTACTTCCAGCCGGTGAACCCGGCGCTCCAGGCGTACGGACTCACCCTGGTCACCAGCGGCACCCCGACCGACCCGCCCACCGATCCGCCGACCGAGCCGGGCGGCACCTGGGCGGCCGGTACGACGTACGCGGCGGGCGATGTCGTGACGTACGGCTCCGACAGCTACCGCTGCCTCCAGCCGCATCAGGCGCAGCCCGGCTGGACGCCGCCGAACGTGCCGGCTCTCTGGCAGCGCGTCTGACAGCCCTCCGCGCAGCCCCGGCCGTCCCGTGATCCCGGCAGGTCCGTGATCCACGGCCGGCCCGGCGGCTCCGGCGGGGCCGCCACGCATACCGCGCCCGCCCGGCCTCAACTCCACGCCTCCCGGCCGGGCGGCGCGCGTCTCCCGCCCCCGCTCCGTGTCATGCACGTGCCCTTCCCCCACCCCGAGGAATCAGCCATGACCCCAGAACCGACCGAAGGCCCCGGCGGCGACCGCCGGATGAGCCGCAAGACCCTGCTCAAGGCGGCGCTCGTCGCCGGGACCGTTCCGCTGCTCGCGGGCGGCGGCGTCGCGCTGGCCCGCGACGCCGGCTCCGGTGGCCGGCCGCCGGCCCTCACACCGAACTGCGACGACGGCGACGGCCCGACCCACGAGCAGATCGAGGGGCCCTACTTCAAGCCCAACTCCCCGCTCCGCACCAGCCTGGTGACCGGCAGCACGCCCGGCGTGCCGCTGACCGTGAGCGGCTATGTCTTCGGGCGGGCCTGCAAGCCCATCCCCGGAACGCTGCTGGACTTCTGGCAGGCCGACACCAACGGCGCGTACGACATGAGCGGATTCGCCTTCCGCGGGCACCAGTTCACCGACCAGTCGGGGGCCTTCAGCCTGACCACGATCGTGCCGGGGCTGTACCCGGGGCGCACGCGCCACATCCACGTCAAGGTCCAGGCGCCCGGCTCGGGCATCCTGACCACGCAGCTGTACTTCCCCGACGAACCGCGCAACAACACCGACTCGATCTTCGACCCGGCGCTCCTGATGAACGTCCGGGAGATCGGCTCGGGGCGGGAGGGCACGTTCGACTTCGTCCTCGACGTCGACCAGGGCCCGACCGATCCGCCCACCGATCCGCCGACCGACCCGCCCGGCTCCACCTGGGCGGCCGGAACGCTCTACAGCGCGGGAGACCGCGTCACGTACGGCGGGGTCGCGTACCGCTGTCTGCAGGCGCACTCGGCGATGGCCGGCTGGGAACCGCCGAACGTCCCCGCGCTGTGGGAACGCGGGTAGACACGCGAACGCAGGCGGACACGCGGCACGGCGGACGTACGCCGCCGCGCGGGCGCGCCCCCGGGGGTTCTTCCCCGTGGGCGCGTTCCGCGTGGCGGAGTAGCCTGGATGCGTACGGCTCCCGGTGAGCCGTTCGGGTCGGCCTGCGCATCGAAGGGGGCCGGTAACGTATGGAAACCCTGGTCACCGTCGTCGTCGTTCTCGCGATGATCGCGATCGCAGCGTTCGTCATCCATCTGCTCAATGCCCGGCACCGGCGTCAGCATCTGCGTCCGGCGCACTACGACGGCGGGCTGGCAGGCTTCGACGAGGGCCCCGGCCCGGCTCGCGGTACCGGCCCCGGTACTACTTCGCGTCCGAATAGCGCTCCACCACCGCCGTAGTGAAAGGGAAACGCACCGGTGTCTCACCGAAGGCGGTCCGTCCGGCCAGCTCACCGGCCGCCCGGATCGCCTCCACCACCGTCCGGGCCTCCTCCCGCGGGCAGTGCACGATCACCTCGTCGTGCTGGAAGAAGACCAGCTCCGCCCGGAGACCGGCCGAGGCGAGCGACCGGCGCAGGGCGGCCAGGAGCAGCAGAGCCCAGTCGGCGGCGCTGCCCTGCACCACGAAGTTGCGGGTGAAGCGGCCCCGGGCGCGGGCGTTCGACGACGCGTAACCAGGGGTGAACCCGCCGCCGTCGGCGGGGGGCGGGTCGGGGCTCTCCTGCGGGATGCCGGCCTCCTCGTCCGCCCCGCTCCCGGCCGCGGGAGGACTGGTCCGGCCCAGCCACGTCCGTACGAGGCGGCCTTCCTCGCCCGCCTTCGCGGCATCGTCGACATAGGCCACGGCCAGCGGGAACCTCCGGCGCAGGGCGGCCAGGTTCTTCAGGCCGTCGCCCGAGGTCTGGCCGTAGACCGCGCCCAGCAGCGCGAGCTTGGCGTGGTCCCGGTCGCCGTGGAACGCCCGGTCCGACAGCGCCGTGTACAGGTCGCCGTCATGGCCGGCCACCTCCATCAGACCGCGGTCGCGGGAGATCGCGGCGAGCACCCGGGGCTCCATCTGGTCGGCGTCCGCGACGACCAGGCGCCAGCCCTCGTCGGCGACGACCGCCCGGCGGATCACCTTGGGGATCTGGAGCGCCCCGCCGCCGTTGGTCGTCCAGCGGCCGCTGACCGTGCCGCCCGGCAGGTACTCGGGGCGGAAGCGGCCGTCGCGCACCCAGTCCTGGAGCCAGCTCCAGCCGTGCGCCGTCCAGATCCGGTACAGCTTCTTGTACTGGATGAGGGGCTCCACCGCCGGGTGGTCCAGCCCCTCCAGCTCCCAGCGGCGGGTGGACTTCACCTTGATCCCGGCCTGCGCGAACGCCTTGACCACATCGGCGGGGAGATCGGGGCGGACCCTTCTGCCGAAGGCGGCCGACACCTCGTCGGTCAGCTCGGCCAGTCTGCGGGGCTCGCCGCCGCCCGCGTAACGCTCGCCGAGCAGTTCGTCCAGCACCTCGCGGTGGACGTCGGCGCGCCAGGGGAGGCCGGACCGGTTCATCTCCGCGGCGACCAGCATGCCGGCCGACTCGGCGGCCGTGAGCAGGCGCATCCTGCCCGGGTGCGAGGTGGCGTCGTGCCGGCGGAGCTGGTCGGCGTACACCTGGAGCAGGTCCTCGAAGGGGAGCTGTGTGCCGGAGCGGGGCTCGAAGAGCGAGGACTGCGAGCCGGGCTCCGCGGAGCGGGCCGGGGGATCGGGTGGCACGGGGGCGCCCCGCAGGCGGGCGTGGGCGGCGGCCGCGGAGCGGGGCTCGCCGAGCCGGCCCTCATGGGCGAGGAGGAGGGATTCGGCGACCTCGATGTCGTAACAACGGTCCACGGGGACGCCGGCCGCGAGCAGCCGCGGGTAGATCTCGGCGGTGGACCGCCACACCCAGCGGGTGACGTCCGGGCGGGAGCGGACCGCCGCCACCAGGTCGGGTTCGGCCACGACCGGGCCGGCGGGCAGGCCGGTGGGGGCCAGCGGGGCGAGGAGGGCGCCGCCGGTCTCCGTCATGGCCAGAGCCCACCGTTCGGTCATGCCTTCGATTCTGGCACCGGGCACTGACAACGGACGGTCGGCGGACGGTGCGTGTCCCCCGGTCCGCGGGTGCCGGGAACGGCACCGGGACCGGGGGAACGGACGGCGTCAGGACTCGGACTCGCTGGTCCAGGTGCCCAACGAGATCTCGGCGGTGATGCCGGGGCCGAAGCCGGCCATCAGACCGCGCTGCCCGTCGAGGGTCGATGCCTCGTCGAACATGCGGCCGAGGGCGTCGAGCACCACGGCGCTGGCTATGTTGCCGTACTCGGTGAGCGTGGCGCGGCTGAAGCGGAACGCCTCGGGCGGCACGTCCAGGAAGTGGCTCAGGTCGTCCAGGATGCGCGGGCCGCCCGCGTGGATGATGTAGAAGTCCATCTTGCCCGCGTTCCACTGGTGCTCCTCGGCGACCGCTTCCAGGGCCGGTGCGAGGGGCTCCATGGTTCCGGGCACCCGCTTGTCGAGCTGGAAGTGGAACCCGGTGGACCGGACCGCGTAGGAGATCCAGTCCTCGGTGGCCGGGATGACGAACGAGCCGTTGCGCTCCAGGCGGACCCCGGTGCCCCCGTTGCCGCGGAGCACGACGGCGGCTATGCCGTCGCCGAACAGCCCGTTGGACAGCAGCGATCCCACGCCCAGGTCGGTGGGCTGGTAGCAGAGCGAGCAGAACTCGCAGGCCACGATCAGCACATTGGCGTCGGGGTACGCCGTGCAGAAGTCATGGGCCCGGTTGACCGCCGCGCCGCCCGCGGCGCAGCCGAGCTGGGCGATCGGCAGCTGCCGGGTCTCCGGACGGAAGCCCAGCTCGCCGATGAGCCACGCGGTCGGCGGCGGCATCATGAAGCCGGTGCAGGAGACGTAGACGATCAAGTCGATCTGCTGCGGCTCCAGTTCGGCCTGTTCGAGCGCCTGGCGCACCACTGCCGGAACGCGGGCCTTGGTGTGTTCCTCGTAGGTGATGCTGCGGGCGTCGAAGCCCGGGTGCTGCAGCACCTTGTCGATCGGCTGGATCAGATGCCGTTTCTGCACCCCGGTGTGTTCGATCAGACGAAGGACCAGGTCGATCTGCGGGTGGTCGCCGTGCAACCGTTGTGCCAGCTCAAGGGTTTCCTCGTTGGTGATGACGTACTCGGGAACCGCGATGGCCGGCTTGCAGAGAACCGCCATGGAACTCCTCCTAGCGGGCATGGTCCAACACGGCCGGGCCCGAAGGGTTCCGGGGCATCCCGGCCGGAGGCGGCCACCACGGTGCCGCACGCGCGGCGTCGCGCGGATGCGGACACGGGTGATCCGGCGCCGGGTCAGGTACCCCTGGAACGGGCGCGGACGGGCCGACCGTCGAAGACTGACGTTCTAGCCGTTCGTGGGCGGAAGCGGATCCGCCACGGCTTGGGTGGCCGTCGGGAACACGCTACGGCAGGTGGATCGGGGCCGCACGCCGAGCGCACGCCGAAGCGCCGCGCGGGCCCTGCGGAGGAGTGGGCGAGGGCCGTGCGGAGGAGTGGGCCGGGGCTCTGCGGAGGAGTGGGCAAGGGCCTGGCGTCGGGTGGGCGAGGGCCGTGCGGCGGGTGGGCGCGGTGCCTGTGGACGGAGAGCGGGCGGGGGCGTACGCCGGAGCCCCCGGAGTCCCGGATCCCCGGAGTCGTACGGGTCGCCCCCGGGCGGGCCCCGGAACTGTCCGGGTTGCCGCCCGCCGGGGGCCGACGCATCATCGATGACGGCTACCGGGGCGCCCGCTCACCAGGTGACGGGCAGTTCGAGGGGATAGCGCCAGATCGACGTCCTGTTCCAGCGCACCTCCTCGGCCGGAGCCGCCAGTTTCAGCGCGGGGAAGCGCTTCAGCAGCGTCCCGATGGCGATCTGGAGCTCGGTGGCCGCGAGCGGGGCACCGAGGCAGTGGTGCCCGCCCCACCCGAAGGTCATGTGGGACGGCCCCTGGCGCTCCAGGTCCAGCTCGTCGGGGCGGTCGAACTTCCGGCCGTCGCGGTTGGCCGTCAGATAGGAGACGTGCACGATGTCCCCTTCCCGGATCCGTACGCCGCTCAGCTCCACGTCCTCCAGGGCGACCCGGGGGATGCCGACGCCCTTGCGGAAGGGGATGAAGCGCAGCAGCTCCTCGATGGCCTGCGGGAGCATCTCGGGACGGTCGCGCACCATGGCGAGCTCGTCGGGCCTGGTGAGCAGCGTGTAGGCGATGTTCCCGATCTCGTACGTGGTGGTGTCCTGGCCGGTGATCAGCAGGACCATGGCCATGACGGCCAGTTCCTGGTCGTCGAGGAGCTCGTCCCCGTCGCGGGCGGTGGCCAGCGCGCTGATCAGGTCGTCGCCCGGGTTGGCGCGCCGTTCGGCGGTCAACTCTTCGAAGTAGCCGCGGAGTTCGGCCTTGGACCGGATCGCCGCGTCCTTGTTGTCGACGGTGGTGTCCATCATCGTCCGGGCGTGGGCGCGCAGTTGTGCCTGGTCGGCGTCCGGGATGTCGAGGACCTCGCAGATGGTGATCAGGGGCAGCGGCGCGGCCAGATGCTCGAACAGGTCGGCCGGGGCGCCGTGCTCCTCCATGCGGTCCAGCAGCTCGTCGACCACATGCTGCGTGCGTACCCGCATGCGCTCCAGGTGGCGGGGGGCGAAGCCCTTGGAGATCAGGCTGCGCAGACGGCTGCTGCCCGGCGGGTCCATGACGTTGATCGCCTCGTCCTGGACGATCGGTTCGGGGGTCATGCGCGGGAAGTTCCGGCCGATGATGGCGGAGCGGCTGAAGCGTCGGTCGGTGGTCACCGTACGCACGTCGTCGTAGCCGGTGACGAGCCACGCATCGCCGTCGCCGTGCGGGAGACGGATGCGGGAGACGGGCTCTTCGGTCATCAAGTGCCTGAGCACCGGGTCGAATTCGAGGGCCTCGGCGTAGTCGAACGGGCAGTGCCGTGCGCCGGCTACTGGTTCCATGCGGAGCTCCAGACGGGGATCTGACGGGTGGTCCACGCGATCGCGGGCTTGGACGGGACATGGGTGCCCGGTCGCCCGCCGGGCCACGCGCCGCTCCGGTCCGATTGGTCCATATGCAGAACGGATCGGACGACGCCGGTCGCTGGACCGGCGCAATCCGGTCCGGCGACCGGCGGAAGGGGCGGTGGCCGGACCGGATCGCGGCCGGTGTCAGCCGCCCGGTACGACGTCGGTGGCGTCCACCGCGGAGCGCAGCGCGCGGGCGAGCGCGACGCCGTCGCCCACCGCCCAGAAGTGGGTGAAGAACAGGCGGGGGTCCTCCGACAGATGGTGGTTGTGCAGTTCGACGAGCTTGATCCCGCCGCGCCGCAGCGCCTTCAGTACGTGCGGAACCTCGTCGGCGCGCATGGCGCAGTCGCCGCTGAGCGCGGCCCGGCCGCCGCCCAGCGGCTGGAAGTTGAATGCGCTGGTCGACCCCAGGCCGGGCGGCAGGATCAGATGGCCGTCCGCGATGGTCTCGCGGCGGACGAAGAGGACCTTGTAGAGCCCGTCCTCGGTGGACCCCTTGGCGCCCAGCACCGCCTCCATCCCGGCGATGTCCAGGTCGACCGGGGCCGGCGGCAGCGGCTGCTCCGGGGGCGGGGTGCCGGTGCGGTCGAACCCGGCGCGCAGCCCGCGGGCCAGGGCCACCGCGTCGTGGCCGTGGCCGTGGACATGGGTCCACCAGAGGTCGGGGGTCTGGGAGAGCAGGTGCTTGTGGAGCGCGGTCTGCTCGATCCCGTGCGCCTGCCACGCGTCGGTCACGTGCTGGAGCTCGTCCTCGGTGACCACCACGTCGCCCATGACCATCGTGGAGCCGTCGGCGTAGCGGACGAAGGCCACGTGGGTGCCCAGCGCCAGCCCGGGGGTGACGACGACGCCGTCGGAGACCACCAGGAGATCCCGCCGGGGGAAGCCCGTGTGGTACGTCGTGTCGCGCAGCATGTTGCCGCCCCGGCCCAGCGCCTTCGCCACGTCCGCCCAGTCGTCCAGGGCGGTCGGTACCGGCCTGATCCGCCGTCCGTGCCCCGGCCAGGTCGTTCCGGCGGGCAGGGCGCGGGCCACGCCCGGGGTCGCCGCGGTCAGTACCGGCGCGAGCGCGACGGCTGCCAGCAGGCGCCGCCGTGACGTGACGGCCCGTGCGTCCGGGCCCTGCTGTCGGTCTCCGGTCATCATCCGATCGCCTCCATCGGTCGCTTTCATGGCGAGATGAAAGCATGCGAAATCATGATGAAAGGATGAAAACGGATACATCGTCAGCGGGTGGGGCTGGATGGACTAGACGCGGTGTCCGGACGGGCCCGGAGCAGGCGGCCGGGCACCACGAGCGCCCCGCGCCTCAGCCCACCCCGGCGAGCCGGGCCGCACCGCACCCCACCGCGACCTCCCCACCGCCTCAGCCCGTCCTCGGCGAGCGGCGCCGCACCGCCTCCGGCAGCAGCGCCGCCCCCACCGCGACCAGCGCGCACGCCCCCGCCGCACCGCCCATCAGCGCCCACGGCACCGACACCACGACCGGCGCCGACACCGAGGCCAGCGCGGCGGCCAGGCCCGCCAGGTGCACCCCGGCCACGGCCAGGCCGAGCAGCGCCCCGAGCCCGACCGCGAACAGGGTCTCCCCGGCCACCACCGCGAGGACCCGCGGCCGGGTGGCGCCGGCCAGCCGGAGCGCGTCAAGCTCCGAGGACCGTACGGACCCCGCCATCAGCAGGGTGTTTGCCAGCGCGATCAGGGTGTAGACCAGCGCGATCCCCAGGATCACGACCAGCCCGGTCCTGGTCTGCGGACCGGCGCCCGGATACGTCGCGTCCAGCCACTGCTCCGTGGACCGCACCGTGCCGCCCGTTCCGCGCAACCGTGCCTCGACGAACGCCCGGTCGGCGCCCGGCGAGAGCCGTACGTCGATCCGGTCCACGGCCGCCGCCGGGGCGTTCGCCCTGGTCACATAGGCGCCGTTGTTCCCCGTGCCGAGGGCCAGCACTGCCGCGATCCGCAAGGAGGCGGGGCGCCCGTCGCCGAGCCACACCCGTACCGTCGAGCCCACCGTGTGCTGGGCCCACTCCTCGTTCACCACGATCGAGCCGTCGTCCAGGTCCGCGATGTCGCCCGCCACCACCGGCAGCCGCCCGACCCGGGCCAGCGCCCTCGCGTCGTCCACCGCACGGGCCTCCGAGGCGACGAGGGCGGTGCCCTCCTCAAGCGTGTACACGGCGGTCGGGGCGGAGGCGGACAGCGTGGCGCCGGGTACCGGACGGGGCCTCAGCTCCTCGCCCGTCACGACCAGATCGGCCCGGGTGTGCTCGCGCGCCTCCGCCGCCTTCGCCGCCGGACCCGTCATCGCGGAGCCGGCCACCGCACCCGCCAGTGCCACGGTGATCAGCACCGGAGCGGCCACCGCCGCCGTACGCCGCAGCGCCGCCGAGGTGTTCGCGGCCACCAGCATCCCGGTCGCCCCCGGCAGCCGGACCAGCCGGGCCGGCAGGCGCAGGAGCAGCGGCGAGAGCAGGGCGACGGCCGTGATCAGGACCATCGGCTGCGTGATGTACGTCTTCCGCTTCAGCAGTGCGGACGGGTCGGTGGCGAGGGCCCGCGCCATCAGGAACGCGGCCACCGCGAGCAGGGCGAAGCCCAGCAGCCGGCGGACCGGCGGGAGCACCCCCGTGTCCACATCGGCCTCGCGCAGCGCCTCGGCGGGGCCGGTCCGGCCCGCCCGCCGCGAGGCGGCCCAGACCCCGGCGAGGGACACCGCCTGCCCGGTCCAGAAGGCGGTGTGCAGCGGCCAGGCGGCCGGGCGGACGACGAACCAGGACGGCGCCATCCCCTCGTCGACGAGCAGCCCGGCGAGCAGCGGTGCGCCCAGACCGCCCAGCGCGCACCCGGCGGCGGAGGCCAGGGTGCCGACCACGGCGGCCTCCGTCAGCAGCAGCCGCCGCAACTGGCCCGGCGTGGCGCCCGCCATGCGCAGCAGACCGAACTCGCGCCGGCGCAGCGCCACCGCGAAGGCGAACGTCGACGCGACGACGAAGACCGAGACGAAGGCGGTGAGGCCGCCCGCGGTGCCGAGCAGCACGTTCGCGGTCAGCAGCCCCTCGGCGTCCCGCTCGGTGGCCGGGTCGGCCCGGCGCCGGTCGTCCCCGGTGAGGACCAGGGCGCGGTCGCCGACCACCCGGCGCACCTCGGCGACGGGCGCGTCCACCCCCACGGCGTCGGGTCCGCGCCCAGCGTCTACGGCTTCTTTCCCGTCGTCCCGGGTCACCGGGCCGAGCGCCCGGAGCTCGCGCAGGAGTTCGATATCCACAGGGTGTGGATGGGCGAGCTTCCGGCTCGCGCTGCCTGTGGACGGTCCGCGCCGCACCGGCACGGTCAGGGTGTCGTCGCCCCTCACCACCACCGGTGACGCGGCGAAGCGCTGCGGTGGCCGGTCCGGGGCGCCGAAGGTCGAGGCGAGGCCGAGGCCCATGGCCGCGACCAGCCCCACGCCCAGCGCGAGTGCGACGAAGGTGCCGGTCAGCGCGGTCCAGCGGGTGCGCAGGGAGGCCAGGGCGACGGTCAGCACGACGCCTCCCGGACGTGGGCCGCGACGGTCCGTCCACCGGCGGCGCGGTGCCCCGCCGCCATCCGGGCCGCGATCCGCCCGGCGTCGAGGCCGGTCAGATCGTCCGCCACCCGCCCGTCGACCAGGAAGACCACCCGGTCCGCGTACGCCGCGGCCACCGGGTCATGGGTGACCATCACGATCGTCTGCCCCGCCAGGTCCACCAGTTCCCGCAGCATCCCCATCACCTCCTGGCTCGTCGCGGTGTCCAGCGCGCCGGTCGGCTCGTCGCCGAAGAGCACCGCGGGCCGGGTGATCAGGGCCCGTGCCAGGGCCACCCGCTGCTGCTGGCCGCCGGACAGCTCGGCGGGCCGGTGCCCCGCCCGGTCCGCGAGACCGACCCGGGCCAGGGCGTCCCGTACCTCGGTACGGGAGGGGCGTCGGCCCGCGAGCCGCAGCGGCAGCGCGACGTTCTGGGCGGCGGTCAGCGAGGGGAGCAGATTGAACGCCTGGAAGACGAAGCCGATCCGGTCCCGGCGCAGCAGCGTCAGCCGGCGCTCGCTCAGCCCGGTCAGCTCCACCCCGCCCACCTCGACGGTGCCGGACGTCGGCCGGTCGAGCCCGGCCGCGCAGTGCAGCAGCGTGGACTTGCCGGAACCGGACGGGCCCATGACGGCGGTGAAGGTGCCGGTGCGGACGCCGAGGTCGACGGGGCCGAGGGCGTCGGCCGCACCGTAGGCGCGGCGCACGGAGCGGAGCCGTACGGCGTCGGCGGCACTCGCACTCGCGGCAGCGGCGGGAGCGACGGATGCACGGGAGGAAGTCATACGTCGATCGAACCGTTTCCGCACCCCGCGATCACGACCACCAGAGCCCGTCCACGGGGTAGGGCCAGGCATACCCCGCCGCACCGCCCTGCCTACCCTGACCTCATGGAACCGGTGACCGACCAGGCATTCGCGGCAGCCCTCTACTCGGACGGCGACGCCGGTCTCGACGCCGGCGCCTCCCTCCTCGCCGCCGATCCGGCGGCCGACGCGGAACTGTTCCGGCGCGGCGAGGAGTTCGTCCGCCGGGCCTGGGAGCGCGGCTGGCAGCCCGCCGATGTCGTACGTCTGGTCCGCCACGAGCTCGACGAGACGGCGGCCTGCCTGGCCGCCGGGCTGATCGTCTCGGAGACCGCGCGGTACGAGCGGCTGCCGCCGCGCTGGCGTGCCCAGCTCGACGGGCTCCCGGACGCCCCGCCCCGTAACCGTCCGGACCGTTTCTCCTACGCGTCCGCCGTCCTCGGCCTGTACCGGCTGCTGCTCCGGCTCCCCGCGATCGAACCGGTCGGGCCCCCGCCCGGCGCCTCCCCGCACGGCCTCCACCTGCCGCCGGCGCACGACGAACCCCGGATGCTGACCCGGATCCGCGCCCTGCTCGCCAAGGCGGAGGCGACCGGTTTTCCCGAGGAGGCGGAGGCCCTCACCACCAAGGCGCAGGAGCTGATGGCCCGGCACTCCATCGACGAGGCCCTGCTCGCCGCCCGTACGCACAGCAAGGAGGCGCCGGGGGCGTGCCGGATCGGGGTCGACGCGCCGTACGAGACGGCGAAGGCGATCCTGCTCGACGCGGTCGCCGCCGCGAACCGCTGCCGTGCGGTGTGGAACAGCGACCTCGGCTTCTCCACGGTGGTCGGGTTCGAGCCGGACCTGGACGCGGTGGAACTGCTGTACACCTCCCTGCTGGTCCAGGGCACGGTGGCGATGACGAAGGCGGAGGCGGGCCAGCGGGCCGGCGGACGCAAGCGGACCAAGACGTTCCGGCAGTCCTTCCTGATGGCGTACGCCCAGCGGCTGGGCAGCAGGCTCGCCGCCGACACCGCCCGGGTCACCGCCGAGGCCGGTACCGGCACCGGGGCCGGACCGGAGGGGGCCGGCGGCCCGGATCTCCTCCCGGTCCTCGCCGCCCGCGACATGGCCGTCACGGACACCGCCGAGCGGATGTTCCCCGAGACCACGACCACCCGGGTCCGGGGCGCCACCGACCTGGACGGCTGGACCCATGGCACGGCCGCGGCGGACCGGGCACGGATGGGCGGGAAGGGTCCGGAGCTGCGCGGCGGAAACGGGGGGCGGTAGGAGACTCCCCTCCGGCGGACGTGGACGCGGACGCGGACACCGGTGGCCGGCGCCGCCCCGGCGGACGCGGGCGGCGGCAGACGGCACCTCGTGAGCCAACTTCAAGACAACTCGGGCGAAACGGTAATTCCGGCTAGGCTCTGGGCATGAGCTGGCTCCGGGCGCTGAAGGAGACCGCCCGCTCGGGGCTGTCGATCGAGCGGCGGCGTCTCGAACCGCTCATCGCGATCCGGGGCGCGGCCGGTCTCGCCCTCGTCATCGGGATCAGCCTCGCGCTCTTCGGGCCGGTGGTCGCCGCGAGCTCCGCGTTCGGCGCGTTCCAGGCGGCCATCGCCACCTTCCAGCGCAGCTGGCGCCCCCGGCCCGTCCTCGCCCTGGTCTCCGGGGCGAGCCTCGCCGTGTCGACGTTCCTCGGCTATCTCACCGGCTCCCGGCTCGTGCTGTTCCTCGCCCTGCTGGTGCTCTGGACCTTCGTCGCGGGCCTGGCCTGGGCGGCGGGCCCGACCGCCGGCATCATCGCGGCGTCGAACGTGGCGATCATGCTGGTCACGGTCACCCTGCCCACCTCCGTCGCCAACTCGGCCGTGCACGCCGTGATGATCCTGTTCGGCGGGATCGTGCAGGCGGCGCTGATCGTCCTGTTCCCGGTACGCAGATGGGGCGCCCAGCGTGACGCCCTCGCCGACGCGCTGGCCGCCGAGGCCGACTACGCCCGCCGGCTGCGCCACGACCCGCTCGCCCCGTTCGACCCGGTGCCGTTGATGACGGCCCGCAACGCGGCCGCGGTCACCCCGCGCCAGGCCCGCCGCCGGCCGCCCGAGCTGCGGGGCTCCCGAGGGGTCGCCGAACGGATCAGGCCGGTGCTCGCCTCGCTCGCCGACCCGTCCCTGGGGGTGCCGTCCGAGGGGCCGGAACGGGAGCGCGTCCGCGAGCTGCTCGCCGCCGCCGGATCGGTGCTCGACTCGGCGGCCCGCGCGATCCGCCACGGCAACCCGGTCGAGCTCGCCCCGTCCGCCGTCGCCGCGCTGAAGACCCCGGACACCGGAACGCTCCTCACCGGCCCACCGCTCCGCGCCGCCGACCGGCTCGGCGTACTGCTCTCCGACGTCATCGAGACGGCCGAGGGCGAAGGCACGAAGGAGCAGGACGCCAAGGCCGAGGAGGCCGCCGAGGCCATCAAGGCACCCGCGGACGGAACCCCCGCCCCTACTCCCGTCGCCCCGCACCGCCGCCGTCCCACCCTGCTCCGGCTGGTCCCCGCCGTCCTGGCCGCGATGCGCGCGGAGCTGCGCCCGGGTTCACCGATCCTGCGGCACGCCGTCCGGGTCTCCGTCGTCGCGGCCGGCGGCTATCTCATCGGCACCGTGCTGCCGTTCGGCCACGGCTACTGGGCGCCGATGGCCGCCGTCATGGTCATGCGGCCGGAGTTCTCCCAGACGTACGCGCGGTCCGTGGCCCGGTTCGGCGGCACGATCGTCGGCGTCTCGCTCGCCACCGCGATCGTGCAGACCGCCCACCCCGGGGTGACCACGGCCGCGGTGCTCTCCGTGCTCTGCGCCCTGCTGATGTACCTGCTGATGGGCACGGGGTACGTGGTCGGCCAGGCCTGCGTCTCGGCGTACGTCGTCTTCCTGCTCGGCATGGCGGGCGACGACTGGTCGCAGACCGTGCTCGAACGCGTCGTCCTCACCCTCGCGGGCGGCCTCCTCGCGATGACCTCGTACGCCCTCTATCCGGCCTGGGAGACCCCGAGGCTCCGCGGCAGGCTCGGCGACTGGCTGAAGGCGGACGGGCGTTACGCCGCCTCGGTCGTCGACCAGTACGCCGAACCGGCCGAGCGCGGCCACGACGACGTGCGAACCGCGCTGCTCGACACCCGTGAGGCCCGGGTCGCCTGGCAGGAGGCGCTGACCACCGCCCAGCACGAACCGGTGCGCAACCGCGGCCTCTCGCGCTCCGCAGCCGACGAAACCCAGCACGCGCTCACCCAGCTGGGCCGGGCCGCGATGCTGCTGGAGGCCCACCTCCCGGGCGGCGGAGCCACCCCCGTACCGGACGCGGCACGCCTGGCCGAGGCGCTCCGCCGGGCCACCGAACAGGGGGCGAAGGCGGTGCGGGAGCGGCGGGTGCCGGACTGGACCGAGGTGCGCGAGGCGCTGGCGGAGTGGGACGCGAGGCAGCGCACGGACGAGGGCGAGGCGGACCCCTTCGTACGGGAAGGGGCCCACCTGCTCCTCGAAGCCCTGGAGGAGTTCTCCCGGGGGCTGGACGGCAGGTCCGGGTCCGGGCCGAAGCCGAAATCGCCTGGAGGCAAGGCGGATTGAGGCCGGCCGGCGGCCGTCAGGGGGCCGTGGTCGGCAGGTCGGCCAGGTCCGGCAGGCCGGACGGCAGGGCACCCGGGTCGGTCTTGGCCAGGGTGTCCTTGACCCCGCTGTCCCAGGACACCACGACGGTCTTGCCGTCGTTGGAGTCGACGGACCCCGAGGTGCGGTCGTCGCCGCCGTCGACGCACTTCAGCGTGAGCGTCACCTTGCCCGCGTCCTGCACGGTGCCCGTGCAGGCATGCTGTTCGGTGACCAGCGCGGCCTTCCCCGACGACACCGACAGGACGACCGCCTTGCCGTCGGTCTTTCCGGCCCAACCGCCTTCCAGTGCGGCGGCGTCGGTCGCGGCCCCGCTGTCGTCGTCGGCCTGGCGGCCGGGCTGGTCCGAGGCGGTGGAGCCGCCCCGCTCGTCGCTCTTCTCGCTGTCGCTGCCGCAGCCGGTCAGTGCCGCGGTGCAGAGGATTCCGGCGGCGACCACCGCACCGGTCCGTACGACTCCACGCATCTGCAATTCCCCCTTGTCGACGAAAGACCGGGCCAAGTTATCAGCGCGTTCCGCCGGGATGGAGAGCTCGACCGGGGGTAGACGGAGCCGAAACGGCGTTCCGTGCGTCTGTCCATACGGAGTAAGGATCGGAGTAAAGCTGTAATCGCGAGAACACCCCGCGTGCACGTGCATCCGCACATGCATCTGCGCATGCAGGGATATTTGAACAGAGCTATGATCCGAGACAGTTGACACTTGCACCTTGCAACTCGGGGAGCGTCCTGTGCACCACGTGTACAACGGCATGGCGGCCACAGAGCTCCGCGGAGTCGTCTGGCAGAAGAGCAGACACAGCAACTCCCAGGGTTCCTGCGTGGAGTTCGCGAAACTGCCCGACGGAGATGTGGCGATGCGGAATTCTCGCCACCCCGACGGGCCGGCGCTGGTCTATACGCCGGCCGAGATAGAGGCACTGCTGCTCGGGGTGAAGGACGGGGAGTTCGACCACCTCGTAGCGGGCGGCTGATCACCTCGCAGCAGGCGACCGGCCACCTCGCGTCAGGCAGCCGACCGCCTTGCGACAGACAGCCGATCACCTTGCGACAGACGGCCAACCGCCTTGCGACAGACA
Organism: Streptomyces sp. NPDC001890; assembly: GCF_042891445.1. NCBI lineage: Bacteria > Bacillati > Actinomycetota > Actinomycetes > Kitasatosporales > Streptomycetaceae > Streptomyces > Streptomyces sp. NPDC001890. The sequence continues at coordinate 620,451 of NZ_JBIATE010000003.1, forward strand.
GCCGGTCACCTTGCGGCAGGCGACCGGTCACCTCGCGTCAGGCAGCCGACCGCCTTGCGACAGGCAGCCGGTCACCTTGCGGCAGGCGGCCAACCGCCTCGCAGCGGGTGACCCTCCAGCGCGCAGCGCGTGACCGACCGCCTCGCGGCGGGCGGCTGACCGCTTCCCGCAGGCCGGTGTCCGGCCCGGACCGCCGGCCGCTGCTCGCGGCCGGGCGGGTCACATGCCGTCGGTGAGCCGGAACATCGCCCAGACCACCTTGCCGCGCGATGCCGCCGGGGCGTTCGGGTTCTCCGGCTCCGGGGTGGGGTGCCAGCCCCAGGAGTCGCTGAAGGACTCCACGAGGAAGAGCCCGCGGCCGGATTCCGCGCAGTCCGGCGCCTCGGAGGCGACCGGACTCTCCCGGCTGGGATCGCGCACCGCGCACACCAGCCGCGAGCTCCAGCGCATCAAGTGCAGCCGTACCGGCGGGTCCTGGGGCTCCGGTGCGGAGCTGTCCGAAGGCAGGGCGTGGCGCAGGGCGTTGGTGACGAGTTCGGAGACCACCAGCGCGACGTCGTCGAAACGCTCGGCCAGGCCCCATCCGTTCAGTGTCGTCCGGGTGAACCGCCTTGCCCCGCCCACGGCTTCGTAGCGGGCGGGCAGTGTGCAGGTGGCCGAACCGGAGACGGCTGAGGGATCGATGGGGGGAAGCCCCTGCCGTAACGGCTCGAGCATCGTCGATCCATTCGTCCCCATGCGAGGCACTCCCGGGATTCGCGGCTGTATCAGTACTGCGGGGGTACAGCGGCACAACACGAACGAGCACGCAGGTGCGCGAGCCCCATGGTTCCCAATGCGTCGGGCGGATGCAAGGGCAGATGCACGTGCACGCGCCTGACCTGTCCGACCCCGTGCCGGTTCTTGGTCATTTCTTCCTGCATGTATTTTCACAGCTCTCTGGAAGGCTTCTCATTTCCGTAATCGAATGAGTACGGGCTGAAGCGTTTTGATGGCAGAATCCGGCACTTGGGGTCGGGGGGAGCCCCGATGCCAGGGAAGCGATGGGGAGGACCGGGCCAGTGGCGGCAGGCGAGTCGAGTGGATCTGTGGTGCGGCGCATCCTGCTGGGCTCGCAGCTCAGGCGGCTGCGCGACTCGCGCGGCATCACCCGTGAGGCGGCCGGCTACTCCATCCGGGCCTCCGAATCGAAGATCAGCCGCATGGAGTTGGGACGGGTGAGCTTCAAGGCCAGGGATGTCGAGGACCTGCTCACGCTCTACGGAGTCACGGACGAGGCGGAGCGGGACGCTCTGCTCGGTCTGGCCCGGGAGGCCAACGTGGCGGGCTGGTGGCACAGTTACGGAGATGTGCTGCCCGGCTGGTTCCAGACGTACATCGGACTGGAGGGAGCGGCCTCACTCATCCGGGTGTACGAAGTCCAGTTCGTCCACGGCCTGTTGCAGACCGAGGCGTACGCGCACGCGGTCGTCACCCGGGGCATGGGCGCCGCGCCCGCCGTCGAGATCGACCGCCGGGTCGCGCTGCGGCTGGAACGCCAGAAGGCCCTCGTCTCCGAACGCGCACCCCATCTCCATGCCGTACTGGACGAGGCCGCGCTGCGCCGGCCCTACGGTGACCGCGAAGTGATGCGTGGGCAATTGCGGCATCTGATCGAAATGTCGGAGCAGCCCAACGTCACTCTCCAAGTGATGCCCTTCAGTTTTGGCGGGCATGCCGGCGAGAGCGGTTCTTTTACGATGCTGCGATTCCCGGAATCCGATCTGTCGGACATTGTCTATTTGGAGCAGCTGACAAGTGCGCTCTATCTGGACAAGGCCGAAGAAGTCGCGCAGTACGAAAAGGCCATGGCGCGGCTCCACGAGGACAGCCCGGGGCCCGAGGAGAGCCGCGATCTGCTCCGTGGTCTACTCCAACTCACCTGACTTGTCAGTACGATGACGGTTCGACGGGAGTCTGCACCTGAATCAAGGGATCTGCATGTCCTTCTTCTACGAGCTGGCCGACCAATACATCGACGGTGAGTGGCGGACCGGAACCGGCTCGTGGGACATCATCGATTTCAACCCCTACAACGGGGAGAAACTCGCCGCGATCACCATTGCCACCGCGCAGGAGATCGATCTGGCCTACCGCGCCGCGGAGCGCGCCCAGCGGACCTGGGCCACCACCGGACCGTACGAGCGCCGCGAAATCCTGGAACGCGCGCTGCGCATCACCGGCGAACTGCACGAGGAAATAGTCGACGCGATCATCGACGAACTCGGTGGCACCCGGGTCAAGGCGGAGTACGAGGTCCGGGTCGCCGAGGAATTTCTGCGCGACGCGATCCGCCGGGCGCTGCGTCCGCCGGGCACCCTGCTGTCCGCCCTGGCGGACGGCAAGGAGAACCGCCTCTACCGCCTGCCCGTCGGCGTCGTCGGCGTGATCAGCCCCTTCAACTTCCCCTTCCTGGTGGCGATGAAGTCCGTCGCACCGGCCCTCGCGCTCGGCAACGCGGTCGTCGTCAAGCCCAACCAGAACGCCCCGGTCGTCGGCGGCACGCTGATCGCGAAGATCTTCGAGGACGCCGGACTGCCCGCCGGACTGCTGAACGTCGTGATCACCGATGTCGCCGAGATCGGTGACGCGTTCATCGAGCACCCCGTGCCCAAGGTGATCTCCTTCGCGGGCTCGGACCGGGTCGGCCGCCATGTCGGCGCCGTCGCGGCCGGGCACTTCAAACGGACGATCCTCGAACTCAGCGGCAACAGCGCCCTGGTGGTGCTGGAGGACGCGGACATCGACTACGCGGTCGAGGCCGCCGTGCACAGCCGCTTCGTCTACCAGGGGCAGGTCTGCATGGCCGCCAACCGGATCCTGGTGGACCGCCGCGTCGAGCGGGAGTTCACGGAGAGGTTCACCGCCGCGGTGGCCGCGCTGAGGACCGGTGACCCGCGTGAACCGGAGACCCGGATCGGCCCGGTCATCAACACCTTCCAGGCCGACGCCCTGACCGCCCTGGTCGACCAGGCGATCGCCGAAGGGGCCACCGCATTGGTCCGGGGCCGCACCCGGGGCAACCTCGTGGAGCCGACCGTGCTCGCCGGGCTCCCCGACGGCTCCCCGCTGCTGTCCCAGGAGATATTCGGCCCGGTGGCGCTGCTGATGGCGTTCGACGGCGAGGACGAGGCCGTACGCATCGCCAACGACACCCCGTACGGGCTGAGCGGCGCCGTGCACACCCGCAGCACCGAACGCGGGGTGCGGTTCGCGCGGCGCGTCGTCAGCGGGATGTTCCACGTCAACGACTCGACCATCCAGGACGATCCGCTGGTGGCGTTCGGCGGCGAGAAGTCCTCCGGGCTCGGCCGGCTGAACGGCGAGGCGACCGTCGACGCCTTCACCACCCAGAAGTGGATCTCGATCCAGCACGGCCGGAGCGAGTTCCCCTTCTGAATACCGCCTCTGAATGCCGCCTCCGAGATACCGCCTCTGAACGCTGCGGGTTGAGGACCGTAGTTGACCGCAAGGGTCCGTAGCTTGGTCGGTGTCAGGAAGAAACCGGCACGGATCATCGAGGCGGACACCATGGTCACTCACGTTCCCGCAGAAGCTCCCGGCGACGAGCGCGGCATGCTCCTCTCCTTCGTCGAGGCCCAGCGCGGTGCGGTCCGGCGCTCGCTGCTCGGGCTGACCGAGGAGCAGGCGGCGAGCCGCCCCAGCGCCAGCGAACTCTCCCTGTCCGGGCTGCTCAAGCATGTCGCCGAGACCGAGCTGAACTGGCTGCGGATGGCCCAGCAGCGGCCGAACGAGAACGCCCGCACCCAGGAGACCTGGGCGGACAGCTTCCGGCTCGTCGGCGACGAGACGGTGGAGCAGATGCTGGAGTTCTGGGACGGCGTCGCGGCCGAGACCGAGAAGTTCATCCGCTCGGTGCCCGACCTGGGCGACACCTTCCCGCTGCCCGAGGCGCCCTGGTTCCCGAAGGACGGGCAGGTCTCGATGCGGTGGGTGCTGGCCCATCTCGTGGAGGAGATCGCCCGGCACGCCGGGCACGCCGACATCATCCGGGAGTCGCTGGACGGCCGCACCGCGCTGGCGCTGGTCGCCGAGGCGGGGGGCTACTCTAATCAAAGTTGAGTAGAAGGGGCGTGAGATGTCCGCGATCCGGCTGCTGGTCCTGTGCGCCGTGCGCCAGCACGGCCGGGCGCACGGCTACCAGGTCCGCAACGACCTGGAGTACTGGGGCGCGCACGAGTGGTCCAACGCCAAGCCCGGCTCGGTCTACCACGCGCTGAAGCAGATGGCGAAGCAGGGGCTGCTGCTCGCCCACGAGACCGCGCCGAGCACGGCGGGCGGCCCGCCCCGTACCGAGTACGAGATCACGGAGCGGGGCCACGAGGAGTACTTCACGCTGCTGCGCGCGGCGCTGACCTCGTACGACCAGAAGCCGGACGTGCTGTCGGCGGCCCTCGGCGGCATGGTCGACCTGGAGCGGGCCGAGGCGGTCGCGCTGCTCAGGGAGCGGGTGGCCGGCCTTGAGGCGTGGCGGGCCACGGTCACGGAGTACTACACGCCGGAGGCGGGGCCCGAGTCGATCGGCCACATCGGCGAGATCATGAACATGTGGGTCCACTCGGCGGACGCCGGGGCCGAGTGGACGCGCGGGCTGATCGCCCGTATCGAGGGCGGGGCGTACACCTTCGCGGGGGAGGGCGAGCCCTTCGTCGGGGTGCTCGCCGAAGGGCAGGAGAACCCTTACGCGACGGGCCGCTGACCCCGCCCGGCGACCGGGGACCGACCCCGCCCGGCGAGCGGGCACCGACCCCGCCCGGCGGCGCGGTGGCGTCTCAGTGGTGGAACGAGGTCGCCATCTGCCGGTCGCGGCTCATCGGATGCGCCTGGCGGCGCAGGTCGGGAAGGATCAGTCCGAGGTCCTCCAGCAGCAGTTCGGCGAGGTCCGACGAGAAACCGTTGCGGCACACCACCCGCAGCACCGACAGGTCCTGCCGGTTGGCCGGGAACGTGTACGCCGGTACCCGCCAGCCCTGTTCGCGCAGCCGCCGCGACACGTCGAAGACGTCGAAGGCATCCACGTCCGGTGCGGTCGTCAGCGCGAGGACGGGCAGCTGGTCGCCCCGGGTGAGGAGCCGGAAGTCGCCGATCTCCTCGATCCGTTTCGCGAGCCCGCAGGCCACGTCCCGGGACGCCTGCTGGACGGCCCGGTAGCCCTCCCGGCCCAGCCGCAGGAAGGTGTAGTACTGCGCCACCACCTGCGCACCCGGCCGGGAGAAGTTCAGCGCGAAGGTCGGCATGTCGCCGCCCAGGTAGTTGACCCGGAAGACCAGCTCCTCGGGCAGGTCGGCGGGCGTGCGCCACAGCACCCAGCCGACGCCCGGGTAGACCAGGCCGTACTTGTGCCCGGAGGTGTTGACGGATGCCACCCTCGGCTGCCGGAAGTCCCACACCAGGTCCTCGTCCAGGAACGGTGCCACCATCGCCCCGGAGGCCCCGTCCACGTGGACGGGGATGTCGAGGCCGGTGCGTTCCTGGAGGGCGTCCAGTGCCGCGCACAGCTCCGCGATCGGCTCGTACGAACCGTCGAAGGTGGAGCCGAGGATGCCGACGACGCCGATGGTGTTCTCGTCGCAGAGGTCGGCCGCGGCCTGCGGGTCGAGGTGGAAGCGCTCGCCCTCCATCGGGACCAGCCGGGGTTCGACCTCCCAGAAGTTGCAGAACTTGTCCCAGCAGACCTGCACATTGATGCCCATGACCAGGTTCGGCCGGGCGGACGCCGGATAGCGGTCGGAGTTCCGGGCCGCCCAGCGGCGCTTCAGCGCCAGCCCGGCGAGCATGCAGGCCTCGCTGGAGCCGGTCGTCGAACAGCCCACGACCGCCGCGGGATCGGGGGCGTTCCAGAGATCGGCGAGCATCGCCACGCAGCGCCGCTCCAGCTCGGCCGTGCGCGGGTACTCGTCCTTGTCGATCATGTTCTTGTCGCGGCACTCGCCCATCAGCACCCCGGCCTGGGGCTCCATCCAGGTGGTGACGAACGTGGCGAGGTTGAGCCGTGAGTTGCCGTCGAGCATCAGCTCGTCGTGGACCAGGCCGTACGCGGTCGACGGCGGCATCGGCCCGTCGGGCAGCCGGTGCCGGGGCGGCGCCGACTCCATGCCGGCGACCGGGTCGGCTTCGCCGTAGAACGGGTTGAGGGCGAGTTTTCGGCGTGCTTCGGACGGTTCCGTCTTCTGGGACGAGCCCTTGTGGAGAGGCATCGGCGGCAGCCCTTTCAGCTCTCGGGTCTTTCGTTTGGATCAGGCCGGATCAGGGAGCGGGGTCTGGTGCGTGCGATCGCAAGGCGGAGGAGGGAGTCGACGCGGCGCGTCGGCGAGTGACGACAACGCGGCGAGCGGGCGTGCCAGACCCCGCGAGCCCGGCATGATCCGAACGAGAGGCCCTAGGAGGCGAGGCCGTCCTTGATGGCCCGGGTGAACTTCACGACCCGTTCGGCCTGGACCCGGGCGGCGGTCAGGGTCTGCTCGCCGACCGGGATGTCGCCCTGGCCGGCCACGTGCGAGGTGCCGTACGGGTTGCCGTCGACGAACTTCGACGGGTCCGTGTAGCCGGGGGCGACCAGGATGCCGCCGAAGTGGTGGACCGTGTTGTAGAGCGCGAGCAGCGTGGACTCCTGGCCGCCGTGCGTGGTGCTGGTGGAGGTGAAGCCGCTGTAGACCTTGTCCGCGAGGTGACCCGCCTGCCAGTGGCCGCCGAGGGTGTCGAGGAACTGCTTGAGCTGGGCGCTCACGTTGCCGAACCGGGTCGGCGTACCGAGGATCACGGCGTCCGCCCAGATCACGTCGTCGGGCGAGACCTGGGCGATGTCGGCGGTGGCCTTCGCGTTGGCCGCCCAGGCCGGGTTGGAGTCGATGGCCGCCTGCGGGGCGAGCTCACCGGCCTTGCGCAGCCGCACCTCGGCACCGGCCTTCTCGGCGTACTGCGCGATGGCCTTGGCGATCGTGGCGACGGTTCCGGTCGCCGAGTAGTAGATGACGGCGACGTTGACGGGCGTGGGCATTGCGCGAACCTCCGGCAAGCTGACGGGACGCATCCGTACGGACCCTGCGGGCAGGGGCCCTGCGGGGCGAATGCGTACGGAGGTGACGATACGGAAGAGACGGGCATTCGGCGCTTCGGGCGCGCACCCCGTGGTCCGCCTCGCCGCCGACGGCTCACTTCAGCGGCGTGCCGTCCTCGTGCAGCTGCATCTGCGGCCGCCCGGTCACCAGCAGCCAGGCCGGCAGCGAGGCGATGCACAGGATCGGCAGCACGGCCGCGTCGCCGACCAGTACCGCGGCGGTGAACAGGCTCAGCCAGCCCTGCCGGGTGATCGCCAGCAGCACCCCCAGCACCCCGCAGGTCACCGCCAGCGCCACCGGCACCGAGGTGACCAGGGCGTGGGCGCAGAGCCCCAGCGCGACGCCCACGAAGACGGCGGGGAAGATCCGCCCGCCCCGGAAGCCGCAGCTCGCCGCGATCACCAGCGCGGCCGCCTTCACCAGGGCCATGAGCGCGAACTGCCAGGCCGACCGGCCACCCGGGTCGGCGGCGAGCTCCTTCACCTCGTCGAGCCCCTTGAACAGGGTGAGAGGGCCGCCCAGCGCACCCAGCAGGCCGAGCAGCAGCCCGCCCGCGGTCAGCGCCAGGACCGGGTGCCGCAGGGCCCTGAAGAGCCGGTGCGCGTACGGGAACGCGTACACCATCAGCATGCCGAGCACCGCCCCCGCCAGGGCGATGACGACGGAGGGGAGCAGGTCGCTCCAGTGCGGCCGGGCGTAGTCCGGCAGCGCCAGGTCGAAGCTGGGGTGGGCCAGCAGCGTCATGGTGAGCGCGCCCGCGGTGCCCGCCGCGAGCGGGCCGAAGAGTCGGTCCCAGAGCGCGCCCGGTTCGGCGCGCGAGGCGAGGGTCTCGGTGAGGATCAGCGCGGCGGCGACCGGGGTGCCGAAGAGCGCCCCGATGGTGCCGGCCGCGGCGAGCGAGAGCCAGAGTGCCACCGGTGTGCCGGGCATGAGACGGCGGCCGAGCCAGCAGGCCAGCGCGATGTTGGCGGCCGTGATCGGATTCTCCGGACCGAGGCTGACCCCGCCCGCCAGGGTGAGGGCCGTGACGAGCAGCAGCCCCGGCACCACGAGCGGCGGCAGCGGCGGATCGACCAGCCCGGTGGTCGCCGGATCGGGGCCCGCGTGACCGGGTACCGCCCGGACGAGCAGGCCGACCGCCAGCCCGCTCGCGGTGAGCATCACGATCATCCAGAGCGCGGAGTAGCGGCCGACGGAGAGCGCGTCGGGGAGCGTCTCCCAGAGCACGCCCTGAAGCTTCTCGGCGAGCAGGCTGATGCCGAGCAGGACGAGGGCGGAGAGGATGCCGACGGCCAGTGCGGGCACGATGACGGGCAGCAGCCGCTGTACGGGGGTGGGTTCGGGGGCGGATCCGGCGAGGGTGGAGGATTCGGTGGCCACCGGATCACCATAACGGCGTAAAAGTTACATAACCCTTCTGGTGGTGCCGGAGTGGCGGCAATTCGGGCTTGCACCTCACGTCACGTCAGGACCCAGGCTCGGGACGTACCCGATCGGAGAAGGGAACGAAGGAGCCATGGACTACTCCGTGGGACAGGTCGCCGGATTCGCCGGAGTCACGGTGCGCACCCTGCACCACTACGACGGCATCGGACTGCTCTCGCCCAGCGCGCGCAGCCGGGCCGGGCACCGCCGCTACGACGACGGCGATCTCGACCGGCTCCAGCAGATCCTGTTCTACCGGGAACTCGGCTTCCCGCTCGACGAGATCGCGGTACTGCTCGACGATCCGCGGGCGGACCCGCAGGAGCACCTGCGGCGCCGGCACCGGCTGCTCTCCGATCGGATCGCCGAGCTGAGAAGGATGGCCGACGCCGTCGAAACAGCAATGGAGGCACGGAAGATGGGCATCAACCTCACGCCCGAGGAGAAGTTCGAGGTCTTCGGGGGCAAGGACCCCGAGGCGCACGCCGAGGAGGCCGAACGCCGCTGGGGCGGCACCGACCTGTACGCCGAGTCGCAGCGCCGGGCCGCCCGCTACACCAAGGACGACTGGAAGCGGATGCAGGCGGAGGTCGCCGAATGGACCGCCGCGTACCAAGCGCTGATGGAGGCCGGGGAGCCGGCCACCGGTGAGCGGGCGATGGAGCTGGCCGAGGCCCACCGGCGCCACATCGGCAAGTGGTTCTACGAGTGCTCCGCCGAGATGCACCGGGGGCTCGGCGAGATGTACGTGTCCGACGAGCGGTTCCGCGCGTACTACGACTCGATGCGGCCGGGCCTGGCCGAGCACCTGCGGGACGCGATCGAGGCCAACGCCCGGCGCCTGGGGTGACCGCCACGCGGCACGGGGCGGAGGTGCCCCGCCCCGTGCCGTGCCCGCTCAGCTCCGGCTGATCACGACCGCGGTTCCGTACGCGCACACCTCCGTGCCCACGTCGGCCGCCTCGGTCACGTCGAAGCGCATCATCAGCACCGCGTTGGCGCCCCGGGCCTTCGCCTGCTCGACGAGCCGCTCCATCGCCTGGTTGCGGGTCTCGACGAGCGTCTTGGTCAGCCCCTTCAGCTCGCCGCCGATCATGGACTTCAGCCCGGCGCCGATCTGGCTGCCCAGATGGCGGGATCGCACGGTGAGGCCGAACACCTCCCCGATCACCTGCGTCACCTGGTGGCCCGGTACGTCGTTCGTCGTGACGATCAGCACGTCCGACCGTTCCGTCTGCCCGCCGCCGTAATCCTCAATGCCCATCGTGTGGCACCTCCTGGGGGTCAGCTTTGTCCCGGTTGGCCCGGTGTGCATCCCCGGCCGGGCCGGTGGTTGTCCTCGTGGGGGCCATCTGGAACCCGGGGGCGTCATCCTGCGTTGATAGCTTGGGGCGGCCACGCAGCCGCCATCGATCGATCCAGGAGCCCCGGACCCTTGAATACGCTTGCGCTCGGCCCGAGCTGGCTGGACCCGGATTATCTGATCAACACCTTCGGGCTTCCCGGCGTCCTCCTCATCGTGTTCGCCGAGTCCGGACTGCTGATCGGCTTCTTCCTCCCCGGCGACTCGCTCCTGTTCACCACAGGTCTGCTGGTGACCACCGGCCAGCTGAAGACCCCGCTCTGGCTGGTCTGCCTCCTGGTGGCGCTGGCGGCGATCATCGGCGACCAGGTGGGCTATCTCTTCGGCCGCAAGGTCGGCCCCTCGCTCTTCAATCGCCCCGACTCCCGCCTGTTCAAGCAGGAGAACGTCGAGAAGGCGCACGACTTCTTCGAGAAGTACGGCCCGAAGTCGCTGATCCTGGCCCGCTTCGTGCCCGTGGTGCGTACGTTCACGCCGATCATCGCCGGTGTGAGCCGGATGAACTACCGCTCGTTCATCGTGTTCAACATCGTCGGCGGAATCCTCTGGGGCGTCGGTGTCACGCTGCTCGGCTCGGCCCTCGGCAAGATCGACTTCGTCCACGAGAACATCGAGGCGATGCTCATCCTGATCGTGCTCATCTCGGTGCTGCCGATCGCGATCGAGTTCCTGCGGGCCCGCTCCAAGTCGAAGAAGGAAGCGGCGTCCGGCAGCGGCGAGGGCCACGGCCCGTCCGCCGGGGGCACCCCGTCCCAGGGCCAGCGCGGCCGGCACGCCAAGCGCTGACGCCCGCCCCGGCCGCGGGGCAGGGGATCAGAAGCCGCGCGTCCGTTTGGCCGCGCGGCGGCCCGCCCCGCCGACCGCACCCGGCACCCGCATGAACAGCCGGGAGATCTCGCTCCCCAGGTTCACCCCGATCGCGATGGCCAGCGCCGTGGCCACCGCGGTCGACAGCGAGGCGAGCCCGGCGTTCACCCGCCCCTGCGCCACGGCCAGCAGACCGAAGTACGTGGCAGAACCGGGCAGCAGCGGGCCGATCGCCGCCGTGATGAACGGCAGCGACGAGGTGTACCGGTAGCGCGAGAGCAGCTGCCCGAACAGCCCCACCAGACCGGCCGCCGTCGCCGTCGCCGCCACCGGCGAGATGTTGCCGGTGCGGGCCATCGCCCCGTAGATCACCCAGGCCACACCGCCGTTGAGGGTCACCGCCAGCACCGTGGACCGGTCCTGCTGGAGCAGGATCGCGAAGGCGAAACAGAGCGCCATCGACGCCAGGATCTGCACCACCGGCCGGTCAGGGGCGACGAACCTGGCCTCGGGGTTCAGCTGGGCGCCCAGCTGGAGCCCCAGATAGAGCACCAGCAGCACACCGACGACGATGCCGATGAACAGGTACATGACTTCGAGCAGCCGCGCGGCCGCGGTGATGTAGAAACCGGTCAGCCCGTCCTGCACCCCCGCCACCAGGGCCCGCCCCGGCAGCAGCGCGAACAGCCCACCGGTGATGACCGCGGACGGCTGCAGGTCCGACCAGTGGGTCAGGGTCAGCGCCACCCCCAGCGCGGCCGGCGGCATCGCCGCGGCCACGAACTGGTAGAACTCCGGCAGCCCACGCCCGGCACAGAGCCAGGCGAGCCGGTCGCCGAGCATCGCGCCGACCGCCGCCACCACGAACACCAGCGCACCGCCGCCGAGCAGCACCGACGCCGCCCCGGCGAGCCCGCCGGCGGCCAGCGTCAGCACCCAGCCGGAGTACGGATGGCGGTTGCGCCGGATCTCCGCCAGCCGCCGGTAGGCCTCCTCCAGCGAGACCTCGACGTCCTCGGTGGTGATGTCGTCTATGAGCCGGAAGACGGCGGCCAGCCGGGTGTAGTCGGTGGCGCGGCGGCGTACGGTACGGCTCGACGTCACCGGGTCGTCGACCAGCGACGGCTGGTGCGAGATGGACAGCAGGGTGAAGGTGACCGTGGGCTCGCAGCGGTCCAGGCCGTAGCTGCGGGTCACCGCGAACATGGCCGCCTCGACGTCCTCGGCGCCCTCGCCGCCCGCCAGCAGCAGCTCCCCGATACGCAGCGTCAGGTCGAGCACGCGGGGTACCGCGGGCCCCACCTCGTCGGCCTTCTGCACCGTCTCGGGCGCCGGGCGCTCGGCGACCGGCATCCGCAGCATCGTGCGCATCCGGTCCTGCCAGGGGGCTTCCTTGGTCAGCCGGATCATCGGGCTGCCGTGGGCCGGGGTGAAGGCGGGCGGCGAGTGCTGGGCGCTGTAGGTGCGCGGCGGGGCGAAGGCCGAACCGATCGTCTCCGAACCCGAACCGGACCCCGGGGCGGAGCCCGAAGCGGAACCCGTTCCCGACCCCTGGGGCTCGGTCGTCAGGCCGGCCGGAACGGCGAATTCCGACGTCGGGTGGTCGTCGTCGGGCGCGGACGCGCGCCGGTCCACCCCGGCCGGCGGGGTGAAGGCGCTGCGCGCCTCGTCGGACTGGGGCTTCTGGTCCTCCGGACCGCCCTGTTCCGCCACCACTCGACCTCGCTCCTCTCGGCTGCGCGCCGTCGGCCGCACCTGTGCCCAGTATGGCCACGGGAGGCGGCCCGGACGCCAGGAGGGCTCCGCACGGATCGCGGCGGACACGCGGAACGGGCGCCGCACGGATCGCGGTGGAGACGCGGAGCAGGCGCCGCACGGACTGCGGCGGACACGCGGAACGGGCGGCACTCCGCGATGAGGAGTACCGCCCGTTCCCGGCCCGGAACCGTGGAAACGGAACCGTGTCACGTACCTCGGCCGGAATCCGGCCACGACCCTCGGGTCAGTGCGCGCCGCCCTGCGCCTCAAGGCGCTTGTAGGAGGCCTCGATCTCGGCCTCGGCCTCGGCGCGGCCGACCCAGTCGGCGCCCTCGACCGACTTGCCGGGCTCCAGGTCCTTGTAGACCTCGAAGAAGTGCTGGATCTCCAGGCGGTCGAACTCCGACACGTGGTGGATGTCGCGCAGGTGCTCCACCCGGGGGTCGGAGGCCGGCACGCACAGCAGCTTGTCGTCGCCGCCGGCCTCGTCCGTCATCCGGAACATGCCGATGGCGCGGCACTTGATGAGGCAGCCGGGGAAGGTCGGCTCCTCCAGGATGACCAGCGCGTCCAGCGGGTCGCCGTCCTCGCCGAGGGTGTTCTCGACGAAGCCGTAGTCCGCCGGGTAGCTGGTCGAGGTGAAGAGTCGACGGTCCAGGCGGATCCGACCGGTCTCGTGGTCCACCTCGTACTTGTTCCGCGAACCCTTCGGGATCTCGATAACGACGTCGAACTCCACGGGTGGCTCCTCCATGATCAACACATACGACTGGTGATTAAGTGTCCCCCACGCAGATGTGTGCTCGCGAAAGGGGCTGGTCAACGGTGGACGAGCCGGTGAAAAGACCGTCGGTCAACCCGCTGGACAAGCTGAGCAGGCGCGCCCTGCGGGCCGCCGTGATCAGGTTGAAGGGACTGAACGACCGACAGTTCACCGTCGTCTCCGCCGGCCTCGGCCTGGCGCTCGCAGCCGGCGCCGTCCTCGCCGCCGGCCCCTGGGACTCGGGTCAGCGTAAGGCCGAGATCGACTGGGCCGCCGCCCGGAACCGTACAGGTGGCGCACATCACGAGCCCGCCGCACCGGCCGGACCGGCCCCCGCGCCCAGCGCCCCGGCCGTTCTGGCCGCCCTCTCCGCCGCCGTCGACAACGCCGCCCCGGACGCCCGCACCACCCCGAACGGCGCGGCCGGCGCCCTCCGCGCCACCCTCGGCCCGCTGCTGAAGGACTCCGCACTGGGCGACCGGCGCGCCGCCGTCGTCATCGACACCGCCAGCGGCGAGCGGCTGTACGGCCAGGGCGCCGGCACCCCCATGACGCCCGCCTCCACCGTCAAGATCGCCACCGCGGTCGCTGCCCTCGGCGCCCTCGGCCCCGACCACCGCATCGCCACCGAGGTCCGGGCGTCCGCCGACCTCCGGTCCATCACCCTGGTCGGCGGCGGCGACCCCACCCTCGACAAGGCCGCCCTGCGCCGGCTGGCCACCGACACCGCCCGCGCCCTGAAGGACCACGGCATCGGCAAGGCCCGCCTCACGTACGACACCTCCCGCTACTCCGGGCCGGCCAGGCACCCGATCGGCCCCAACGAGAACATCGCGCCCGTCAGCGCCCTGATGACCGACGAGGGCAGGCTCGACGACTCCGACAGCGGACCCGCCCCGCGCAGCGACGACCCGGCCGGGGACACCGCCCGCACCTTCGCGAGGCTGCTCCACGACGCCGGGATCGACACCGCGGCGAAGCCGAAGCACGGCCGCCCGGCCGCCGGGTCCCGGAAGGTCGCCGAACACCGCTCCGTCCCGCTCTCCGCTCTGGTCGAACGGGCCCTGACCAACAGTGACAACGACATCGCCGAAGCACTCGCCAGGCAGACCGCCCTCGCCGCCGGCGAACCGGCCGACTTCGCGGGCGGCCGACGGGCCGTCACCGCACAGCTCAAGAAGCTCGGCCTGCCGCTGAAGGGCGCCGACCTCGCCGACGGCAGCGGACTGAACCGCAAGGACAAGGTCACCGCCGGACTGCTGGCCGGCCTCCTCGCCCGCGCGGCCGACCCCGACCACCCCGAACTCCGCCCGGTCCTCACCGGCCTCCCGGTCGCCGGTTTCAGCGGCACGCTCAGCGACCGCTTCGCCGGGAAGTCCGCGGGCACCGGCCTGATCCGCGCCAAGACCGGCACCCTCACCGGCGTGAACACCCTCGCGGGAACGGTCGTCGACCGCCAGGGCCGGCTGCTTGCCTTCGCCTTCCTGGCCTCCGGCACGACCTCCCCGTCCGAAGCCCAGTCCGCCCTCGACACCCTTGCCACAGCCCTGAGCACCGTCCCCCGCTGAGCCGGTCAACACCACACCGCGGACCGACCCGAGCACGTACGGTTGACGCATGACGAGCATCGGTGGTGCCGAGATGGTCGACTGGAATCTCGCGGTCGCGACCGCGACCCGACTTGTGCGGCCGGGGCCGGAGATCAGCCGCGAGGAGGCCCGCGAAGTCGTCGCGGAGCTGCGCCGGCATGCCAAGGCCGCGGAGGAGCACGTCCGTTCCTTCACCCGGATGATCCCGGAGGGGACCCGGCCGGAGGACACCCCGGTCCTGGTCGTGGACCGGGCCGGCTGGATCAAGGCCAATGTCGCGGGCTTCCGCGAACTGCTCCGCCCGCTGCTCGGGAAGATGCAGGACCGGCGCCCGGGCGGCCCCGGCGGCGCGGTGCTCGGCGCCGTCGGCGGCAAGGTCACCGGCGTCGAGGTCGGGATGCTGCTGTCGTTCCTGGCCTCCCGGGTCCTCGGCCAGTACGAGACGTTCGCCCCGGCCACCCGCGAGCTCCCGGCCTCGGCCGACGGCGGCGGCAGGCTGCTGCTCGTCGCCCCGAACATCGTCCACGTCGAGCGTGAACTGGAGGTCGACCCGCACGACTTCCGGCTCTGGGTCGCGCTCCACGAGGAGACCCACCGCACCCAGTTCACCGGTGTGCCCTGGCTCCGCGACCACCTCCAGGGCGAGATCCAGTCATTCCTCGACGAGACCGACGTCGACCCGATGACCGTGCTGGAACGGCTCCGCGAGGCCGCCCAGTCCCTGGCCGGGGGGCGCCCCGAGGGCGAGGAGGGCGAGGACGGCGGCCGCAGCCTGGTCGAACTCGTCCAGACGCCTTCCCAGCGCGAGATCCTCGGCCGGCTCACCGCCGTGATGTCCCTGCTCGAAGGCCACGCCGACTACGTGATGGACGGCGTCGGCCCCGAGGTGGTCTCCTCCGTCGGCGAGATCCGCGAGAAGTTCCAGCAGCGCAGGGCGCGCGGCGCCGGCCGCCTCGACCAGGCGCTGCGCAAGCTCCTCGGCCTCGACGCCAAACTGCGCCAGTACCGCGACGGCGAACGGTTCGTCCGGGCCGTGGTCGACGAGGTCGGCATGGACGGCTTCAACCGGGTCTGGACCTCGCCGAACACCCTGCCCACCAAGGCGGAGATCGCGAAGCCCGCGGACTGGATCGCGAGGGTGCACCGTAGGGCAGAGTCCTGATCATGGGCAGTCCGACGGCGGACGGCAGGATGAGAACGCGCCGGTAATCACCCATCCGAGGGACCGTAGGGGCATGGGAAGGCGTGCAATGCTCGATGGACGGCTTGCCTCTGTCACCATCGACGCACTCTGAGTGACGGCACACTTTCCCGTCCGCCGCTCCGAGGCACCTCACCGAACTCCATGAAGGGCACCGGACATGGGTCCCCATCCTGCGGTCGCGGCGATACGCCTGGCGGTCCGCCGCGTACTCCACGACGTACTCACCGATCACATCCGAAGCGCCGACCTCTCCCGGCGCACCCCGCACCCCGAGCTCGCCGAAGCCGGTGCGGGCAGGCAGCGCGCCGCACTCCCCGAGCGCCCCGACACCCCACTGGTGCTGGTGGCCTGCTCCGGCGGCGCCGACTCCATGGCCCTCGCCTCGGCCCTCGCCTTCGAGGCCCGCAAACTCGCCGTCCGGGCCGGCGGAATCACCGTCGACCACGGCCTCCAGGACGGCTCCGACATCCGGGCCGCCGAGGTCGTGGACCGCCTCACCGACCTGCACCTCGACCCGGTCGAGTCCGTCGCCGTGCGGGTCGGCCACGAAGGCGGCCCCGAGGCCGCGGCCCGGGACGCCCGCTACGCCGCCCTGGACGCGGCGGCGGAGCGGCACGGCGCCGCCGCCGTCCTGCTCGGGCACACCCGTGACGACCAGGCGGAGACGGTGCTGCTAGGCCTCGCCCGCGGCTCCGGCATCCGCTCGCTCTCCGGCATGGCCGCCGCGTCCGGACCGGCCGGCCGCTACCGCCGCCCCTTCCTCCAGCTCGACCGGCAGACCGCCCGCAAGGCGTGCCTCGTCCAGTCGCTGCCCGTCTGGGACGACCCGCACAACATCGACCCCGCCTACACCCGCTCCCGGCTGCGCCACGAGGGCCTGCCCGCCCTGGAGAAGGCGCTGGGCAAAGGGGTCGTCGAGGCCCTGGCCCGTACCGCCCAGCTCTCCCGCGACGACGCCGACGCGCTGGACACCTGGGCCGCCGAGGCCGACCGCGCCGCGCGGGACGACGCGGGCCGTCTGGAGTGCGCCAAGCTGTTCGCGCTGCCGCCCGCCGTACGCCGCCGGGTCCTGCGCCGGGCCGCCATGGAGGCCGGTTCCCCAGCCGGTTCGCTCTTCGCCCGGCACATCGAGGAAGTCGACCGTCTGATCACCGGATGGCGCGGCCAGCGCGCCATCAACCTGCCCGGACGCGTCGAAGCCATGCGGCAGGGTGGCAGACTGGTCATTCGGCAGAGCTGAAGCACAAGCGGCTGACACGCAGGCGAGCGGCCGCGCAGGTGCGGGGGCAACACCCCGGACCCGGCAGGCAGAGAAAGAGACGCGGGTGAACGAGAAGGACATGGGCACCGACCTTCAGTCGGTGCTCCTCACCAAGGAAGAGATCGACGCGAAGCTCGTCGAGCTGGCCGCGAAGATCGACGCGGAGTACGCGGGCAAGGACCTGCTCATCGTCGGCGTCCTCAAGGGTGCAGTGATGGTGATGGCGGACCTGGCGCGCGCGCTGTCCACCCCCGTCACCATGGACTGGATGGCCGTCTCGTCGTACGGCGCCGGCACCCAGTCCTCCGGAGTGGTCCGGATCCTGAAGGACCTGGACACCGACATCAAGGGCAAGCACGTCCTGATCGTCGAGGACATCATCGACTCGGGCCTGACGCTGTCGTGGCTCATGTCGAACCTCGGCTCGCGCGAGCCCGCCTCCCTGGAGATCTGCACCCTCCTGCGCAAGCCGGACGCGGCCAAGGTCGCGCTCGACTGCAAGTGGGTCGGTTTCGACATCCCCAACGAATTCGTCGTCGGCTACGGGCTCGACTACGCCGAGAAGTACCGCAACCTCCCCTTCGTCGGCACCCTCGCCCCGCACGTCTACGGGGGCTGACCTCCGCCCGGCGCCCTTTCGCCCGGCCCCGGCGGTGCCCGTACCGACCGGAGCCGACGGCGGGAACCTTTCACGGGATTCCCGCCGTTGAGCCTTCGAAGGCGGGTTTTGACAGACGTCCCCGGCAGTCGCGGGTGACAATGCTGGGGTACCGTCCGAAGAACAGTCTTTTCTCACAGCAGCATTTACCTACGGGCAGGAGGGACGGGGCGGATTCGCCCCGTATGGATGGACGTGAAGCGATACTTCCGTGGGCCGGTCATGTGGATCGTGCTGGCCGTCCTCGCCGTGGTCGTGTTGATGACAGTCGTCGGCTCGTCGGGCGGCTACAAATCGGTGGACACCGGCAAGGTGATCCAGGCGATCAGCAAGGACCAGGTGGCGCAGGCCAAGCTGACCACCGGTGACGAACAGATCATCAAGATCGAGTTGAAGAAGGGCCAGAAGCTCTCGGGCGAGTCCGGCACCAAGTTCCAGGCGAGCTACATCGGCAACCAGGGTGTCCAGATCGCGGACACGCTGCAGCAGAAGTTCGAGAGCGGCAAGATCGACGAGGGCTACACGGTCTCGCCGTCCAAGCAGTCCCCGTTCATCTCGATCCTCCTCTCGCTGCTGCCGTTCGTCCTGATCGTGGTCGTCTTCCTGTTCCTGATGAATCAGATGCAGGGCGGCGGCTCCCGGGTCATGCAGTTCGGGAAGTCCAAGGCCAAGCTGATCACCAAGGACACGCCGAAGACGACGTTCGCCGATGTGGCGGGGTCGGACGAGGCCGTCGAGGAGCTCCAGGAGATCAAGGAGTTCCTCCAGGAGCCGGCGAAGTTCCAGGCCGTCGGCGCGAAGATTCCCAAGGGCGTCCTGCTGTACGGGCCTCCCGGTACGGGCAAGACGCTGCTCGCGCGCGCCGTCGCCGGCGAGGCGGGCGTCCCGTTCTACTCGATCTCCGGTTCCGACTTCGTCGAGATGTTCGTCGGTGTCGGTGCCAGCCGGGTCCGTGACCTCTTCGAGCAGGCCAAGGCGAACGCCCCGGCGATCGTCTTCGTCGACGAGATCGACGCCGTCGGCCGGCACCGCGGTGCCGGAATGGGCGGCGGGCACGACGAGCGCGAGCAGACGCTGAACCAGCTGCTCGTCGAGATGGACGGCTTCGACGTGAAGGGCGGCGTCATCCTGATCGCCGCCACGAACCGGCCGGACATCCTCGACCCGGCGCTGCTGCGTCCGGGCCGCTTCGACCGGCAGATCGCGGTCGACCGGCCGGACATGCAGGGCCGCCTGGAGATCCTCAAGGTGCACCAGAAGGGCAAGCCGGTCGCGAAGGACGTCGATCTCGGCGCCGTCGCCCGTCGTACGCCCGGCTTCACCGGTGCCGACCTGTCGAACGTGCTGAACGAAGCGGCGCTCCTCACGGCGCGCGGCAATCTGAAGCTGATCGACAACAAGATGCTCGACGAGGCCATCGACCGCGTCGTGGCGGGCCCGCAGAAGCGGACCCGGATCATGTCCGAGAAGGAGAAGAAGATCACCGCGTACCACGAGGGCGGACACGCCCTGGTCGCGGCGGCTTCCCCCCAGGCGGACCCGGTCCACAAGATCACGATCCTCTCCCGCGGCCGCGCCCTCGGTTACACGATGGTGCTCCCGGAGGAGGACAAGTACTCCACGACGCGCAACGAGATGCTCGACCAGCTGGCCTACATGCTGGGCGGGCGCGCGGCCGAGGAGCTGGTCTTCCACGACCCGACCACCGGCGCCGCCAACGACATCGAGAAGGCCACCGCAACGGCCCGCGCGATGGTCACGCAGTACGGCATGACGGAGCGGCTCGGCGCGATCAAGTTCGGCGGCGACAACACCGAGCCCTTCGTGGGCCGGGAGATGGGCCACCAGCGCGACTACTCGGAAGAGGTCGCGGCCCTGGTCGACGAGGAGGTCAAGAAGCTCATCGAGACCGCCCACAACGACGCGTGGGAGATCCTCGTCGAGAACCGCGACGTCCTGGACAACCTGGTGCTCCAGCTCCTGGAGAAGGAGACGCTCGGCAAGGAGGAGATCGCCGAGATCTTCGCCCCGATCGTGAAGCGCCCGTCCCGTCCGGCGTGGACCGGTTCGGCCCGGCGCACGCCTTCGACGCGGCCCCCGGTGCTCTCGCCGAAGGAGCTCGCCCTCACCAACGGCGCCACCACGGCGAACGGAACGGCCGTCCCCACGGACACCGTCCCGGCCACCGAGGTCGTCCCGGAGGACCAGCCCGAGAGCTGATGCCGTTCCCCGGTGTGGCCCCTTTCACGGGGTCGTGCCGGGCCCGGAATGGAAGCCGCGCCCCCACAGGTTCTAGCCTGTGGGGGCGCGGCTTTTTCGTACGCCCGTGCGGAGGTATGGCGCGGGTGACAGCTCAGAGGAACGAGGCACAGATGACCGACCCGGTGACGCTGGACGGCCAGGGGCCGATCGGCGACTTCGACGAGAAGCGGGCCGAGGCCGCCGTACGCGAACTCCTCATCGCGGTGGGCGAGGACCCGGACCGCGAGGGACTGCGCGAGACGCCGGGGCGGGTGGCACGGGCGTACAAGGAGATATTCGCCGGCCTCCACCAGGAGCCCGAGGATGTCCTGACGACCACGTTCGACCTCGGTCACGACGAGATGGTGCTGGTCAAGGACATCGAAGTGTTCAGCACCTGTGAACATCACCTGGTGCCGTTCAGGGGCGTCGCGCACGTCGGGTACATCCCGGCGACCACCGGCAAGATCACCGGTCTTTCCAAGCTGGCCCGGCTGGTCGACGTCTACGCCCGCCGCCCGCAGGTCCAGGAGCGGCTGACCACGCAGATCGCCGAGTCCCTGATGGAGATCCTGGAGCCGCGCGGGGTCATCGTGGTCATCGAGTGCGAGCACATGTGCATGTCGATGCGCGGGATCCGCAAGCCCGGGGCCAAGACGCTGACCTCGGCGGTGCGCGGACAGCTCCGTGACTCGGCGACGCGTGCCGAGGCGATGAGCCTGATCATGGCGCGCTGACCGGACCGGGCCGGAAGCAGCCTCACCACAGGAGCTCGGTGGCCCTACGCGGCCGCCGAGCTCCTGTCGTTGTCCTCGTCGTCCGGGAGCTTGCAGATGCGCTCCAGCCAGAGGGCCGCGGCGACCACGGCGATGCCTGCCAGGACGGCGAAGCCCGCGTAGATGGCCTGGTCGCGGCGGGCCGGGATGTCGAGGGAGCCGAGCAGGAAGACGCCGATGCCGCCGTACATGCCGGCGACCAGGGAGACGACCAGGGCGCTGGCCTGGCCGAAGACGACCGCACGGGCCGCCATCAGCGGCTCGATGCCCTTGGCTCCCGGCCGGCGCTCGCGCTGGGCGCGCAGCCGGGAACGGACGGAGAGCGCCGTCGCCAGCAGGATGACGGCGATCACCGCGAGCACGATCGGCGCGGCGAGGGGCACGCTCGGCAGGCTGCCCAGGGAGTCCCAGAGGCGGGCGCCGCCCCAGGAGAGCACCCCGGCAGCGGCGAAGAGGCCGGCCAGTACCCCGAGCCTGAGTTGCTTCACCGAGTGATCCGCCCTTCGCCGCCAGTGGTCAGTTTCCGTCGAGCCTAACGACTACTCGGGCAGGCGGAGTTCCAGATCGGGGCGGAGCAGCACGCCGTCCCGGCCGACTCCGGCCAGCAGCTCCGCGACGGGACCGGCGCCGGGCAGCTGGGCCCCGGGGTCGACGTCGTGCCACGGGGCGAGGACGAAGGACCGCTCATGGGCCCTGGGGTGGGGGAGGGTGAGCACCGGGTCGTCGGAGACGACGTCCGCGTACGCCACGATGTCGACGTCTATGGTGCGCGGGCCCCAGCGCTCCTCGCGGACCCGGTCGAAGGCCTCCTCGACGGCCTGGCCGCGCTCCAGGAGGGAGGACGGGGGGAGTGTCGTCTTCACGACGATCACCGCGTTGAAGTACGAGGGCTGGGAGCCGGGGGCGACGCCCCAGGGCTCCGTCTCGTACACCGGGGAGACGGCCTTGACCCGCAGGCCGGGGGTGTCCTCCAGCGCGTCGATGGCGCCCTGGAGGGTCTCCAGGCGGTTGCCGAGGTTGGATCCCAGGGAGATCACGGCACGCTTGGGGTTGGAGAGGGTGACGTCCGCGGCGTCGACCTGCTCGACCACGGAGGCGGGCACCGGCTGGACGGTCGGGTCGCTCTGCCCTTCGGTGGAAAATGCGGTCATACTCGGCTCCGGGTGATGGTGATGGTCACATCGTCGAAGGGGACGGTGATCGGCGCATCCGGCTTGTGCACCACGACCTCCACCTCCTGGACTCCTTCGTGCTTGAGGCACTGCTGGGCGATGCGCTCCGCGAGCGTCTCGATCAGGTCGACGGGGTCGCCCTGCACCACTTCGACGACTTCCTCCGCGACGACGCCGTAGTGCACGGTCTTCGTCAGGTCGTCGGAGGCTGCCGCGGGGCGGGTGTCCAGGCCGAGCACCAGGTCCACGATGAAGGTCTGGCCCTCTTCCCGTTCCTTGGGAAAGACGCCATGGTGCCCACGGGCCTTGAGGCCGCGCAGCGCGACACGATCCACGCGAATCACTCCTGCTGTCGTTGGTCGTAGAGACACGGGGCCGCGTGCGGACGGCGAGGTGCTCTCTTTCGAATCTACCTGCGAGCACCGACAGTGCTCGCCCGCGGGGGCCGTGGACGCGGCCTCACGGACTGGTAGCCGCGTATACCCGCATCGCCCCGTTCCAACCCCGTCCGGGGGCGCGACCGCCCGGTCGGCAGGTCAGGAGGGGGTCTCTTCGTCCTCTTCGTCACCGGTTTCGGTCAGTACGGGCGAGCCGTGGTGGGACCAGAGCTTCCAGCCGTCGGGTGTGCGCCGGAACACATTGGTGGCCACGACGAGTTGGCCGACCAGCGGGCCGAGCGCGTTGCCGTCCTGTGCCGGGCCGCCGCTGAGGATGTTCTCCGTGCAGGTCACCAGGGCCGTGTCACCGGTCATCGAGACCCCGACGTCGGTCAGGAAGAACTGGATGTACTCGGTGTTCGCCATGATCAGCGCGTAACTGCGCAGCACCTCCCCGCGGCCGGTCAGCACCGGCCAGCCCGGGTGGACGCAGGAGACGGTGAGGTCCTCGCCCGGCAGCCAGAGCCCCGAGAGCTCCTCCAGGTCGCCGCGTTCCATCGCCTCGTAGAAGGCCGTGTTGGCCTGCTCGACGGCCGCGATGTCGGCGGCCGCCTCCGCGTGTTCGTCGCGGGGCCCGCTCACGCGGCTCCCTCGACGGCGCGGGCGACCCGTACGGCGTCGGCCGTGGCCCGTACCTCGTGGACCCGGACGGCCCAGGCGCCCGCGTGGGCGGAGAGGGCGGAGATCGCCGCGGTGGCGGCGTCGCGTTCGCGGGCGGGCGGCGGTGCGGCGCCCTCGCCGGCCAGTACGTGGCCGAGGAAGCGCTTGCGGGAGGCGGCGACCAGCAGCGGGCGGCCCAGGGAGCGCAGCTCGTCGAGGTGGGCGACCAGGGCGAGGTCGTGGGCGGCGTCCTTGGCGAAGCCGAGACCGGGGTCGATCACGATCCGTTCCGGGGCGATGCCGCCCGCGACCACGGCGTCCATCCGTTCCCTCAGTTCGGCGACGACCTCGGCGACGACGTCCCCGTACACCGCCCGGCTGTTCATGGACTCGCTGAAGCCGCGCCAGTGCATCACCACGAAGGGGGCGTCGGCCGCGGCGACGACCCGGACCATGTCGGGGTCGGCGAGGCCGCCGCTCACGTCGTTGACCAGGACGGCTCCGGCCGCGACCGCCTCCTCGGCGACCCGGGCCCGCATGGTGTCCACGGAGACCGTGACCCCTTCGGAGGCCAGGCCCTTGACCACCGGGACCACGCGCCGCAGCTCCTCCGACGCGTCCACCCGGCTGGCGCCGGGGCGGGTCGACTCGCCGCCGACGTCGATCAGGTCGGCGCCCCGGGCCACCAGGTCGAGGCCGTGTTTGACCGCGGCCGTGGTGTCGAACCAGCGGCCTCCGTCGGAGAAGGAGTCCGGGGTCACGTTCACGACACCCATGACCGCGCAGCGGTCCCACTCCGGAAGGCCCTGGACCGTACCTCGTCCGCGCAACGTACTCATGCGACCAGCGTAGGCCCCGTACGGAGCGGAGCTACGCCGCGCGCGCGTGCCGCTCCCCGCCCGGCGCCCCGGTGTGGGCGCAGGGGCGGGGCCGGGGGGCCGGGAAGCGGCGGGCGAAGGGGCGGGGGAGCGCCAGGCTCACGAAGCCCTCCGCCTGCATGGCGGCGAGGGAGATGCGGGGCAGGTCGCGGGCGGTGCGGTAGACGACGAAGCGGGGCTCCCAGCGGGGGCGGAACTTGGCGTTGAACTTGTACAGCGACTCGATCTGGAACCAGCGCGAGAGGAAGATCAGCAGCCCGCGCCAGGTCCGCAGCACCGGTCCGGCGCCCAGCTTCTCGCCCCGGGCGAGTGCCGAGCGGAACATCGCGAAGTTCAGCGAGACGCGCTCGACGCAGAGCCGGGGGGCCGCCTGGAGGGCGGCGACGATCAGCAGTTCGTTCATGCCGGGGTCGGCGGAGCGGTCGCGGCGCATCAGGTCGAGGGACATGCCGTCGTGGCCCCACGGGACGAAGTGGAGCACGGCCTTCAGGTCGCCGTAGGGGGAGTCGTCGGCGTGCTCGTCGGCCTTGTGGGCGGTGGCGACGACGCAGTCCCCGTCGGCCGGGTCGCCGATCCGGCCCAGCGCCATGGAGAAGCCGCGCTCGTTGTCGGTGCCGCGCCAGTCGTCGGCGGCGCGGCGGATGCGGGCCAGTTCGGCTTCGCCGATCTCGCTCACGCGCCGGACCCGGGTCTCGTAGCCGAGCCGTTCAATGCGCTTCACCATCTGGCGTACGTTGCGCATCGCGCGCCCGGCGAGCGAGAAATCCGCGACGTCCACCACCGCCTCGTCGCCCAGTTCCAGGGCGTCGAGCCCGGTCTCGCGGGTCCAGACCTCGCCGCCGGTCTCGCTGCAGCCCATCACGGCCGGGGTCCAGGAGTGGGCCCTGGCCTCGTCCATGAACCGTTCGATGGCGCCCGGCCATGCCTCCACGTCGCCGATCGGGTCGCCGCTGGCCAGCATCACCCCGGACACCACGCGGTAGCAGACGGCGGCCTTGCCGCTGGGGGAGAAGACGACGCCCTTGTCGCGGCGGAGCGCGAAGTGGCCGAGCGAGTCGCGGCCGCCGTGCTTCTCCAGCAGGGCGCGCAGCCGGACCTCGTCGTCCTCGGTGAGGCGGGCCGCCGGGTGCTCGGGGCGGAAGGCGAGGTAGATGGTGGTGACGGCGGTGAGCAGACCGAGGGCGCCGAGGGAGTACGCCACGGTCCAGGAGGTGTCGCCGGCGTACTCGACGGGCCCCTCGAAGCCGAGCATTCCGTACAGCACGTGCTGGAGCCGGTCGGCGATGCTGGGGCTCCCGACCACCCGGCCGGGGTGCGCGCTGACGACGACGAGTCCGAGGGCCAGCGAACCCGCGCCGAGGAGCACGAAGTTGGCCAGCGCCCGCCAGCGGCTCCTGGGATCGGGGAGGGCGGCGAACTCGCCGCGGTTGCGGACCAGCAGCAGGCAGAGCACCAGCGAGACGAGTGTGCCGATGACCGAGTGCCGGTAGGTGAACTGCGCCAGCGCACCGGCCGGCAGCAGGACGACGGCGGCCCGCCAGGCCCGCCGCTTGCGCCGCTTGAGGCCGTGGGCGAGCAGCAGCAGCAGGACGCCCGCGCTCAGCGAGAGCGCGGCGGCGAACGGCCCGAGGGCGCCGGGCAGTACCTCGGCGAGGGTGTGCATCCGGCTGTGCCGGAAGCGCGGGAAGACGCCTGCGGCGACATCGATCAGACCGACGACGGTGCAGGCGGTACCGACCAGCGTCGGCACGGATTCGGGGCGCGGGCCGCGTACCAGCTTGCGTACGGTGCTCGGACCGCGCGCGAACTTGCGTACAGGGCCCGGAACCGATCCCGAATTATCCCCATCTAGCGTGACAGACATCGCTTCCCGTGGTTCCGCGAGAGATTCTTGAGTCCTTCGGCCGTGGCCCTCCGGACGATGTGCGCCCTGTAGGACGAGGCTTCCGGAGCCGGGGTTCACCCGAGAACCGGAAATTTCCAGACAAGAAAGCTCACCCCATGGGCCTTACCGGCAATGTGTTCCTGGGCCTGGTCATCGGGCTGGCCGTGGTGTCCTTCGCCGCCACGATCTGGCTCTGGCCCCGGCTGGCCCGTCGCAGCGTGCGCGCGGTGCTGGGCAGGGTCGGCCTGCTGCTGGTGACCCAGGTGATGGTCTTCTCCTCGGTCGGTCTGCTGGCCAACAACTCCTTCCTCTTCTACGGGTCGTGGGCCGACCTGTTCGGCCGGAAGCAGGACCTGGGCGTCGTCACGGACCACGCGGCCGGGACGCTGGCGGCCAAGAACATCGTCCGGGTCGGGATGCAGCTGCCGGACGTGCCGGGCGCCTCGCGGCCGGCGAAGAGCGGGCGGATCGACAAGGTCGTGATCTCGGGCCGGCGCTCGGGGATCGAGAGCTCGGCGTACGTGTACCTCCCGCCCGAGTACTTCCAGCCGGCGTTCGCGCACCGGAAGTTCCCCGCCGTGGTGGTCCTCACCGGCTACCCGGGCATCCCGGAGAACCTCCTGAAGGGCCTCGACTATCCGCGGACGGCGCACGACCGGGTGAAGGCGGGCAAGGCGCAGCCGATGATCCTGGTGATGCTGCGGCCGACGCTGGCGCCGCCGCGGGACACCGAGTGCGTGGACATCAAGGGCGGGCCGCAGACCGAGACGTTCCTCGCGGAGGATCTGCCGGACGTGGTCTCGGACGTGTACCGGGTCGGCAGACTGGCCCACAACTGGGGGATCATGGGCAATTCGACCGGCGGTTACTGCGCGTTGAAGATCGGCCTCCACCACCCGGACCGGTTCACCGCGAGCGTCGGGCTCTCCGCGTACTACGAGGCGGCCGAGGACCCGACGACCGGTGACCTGTTCCAGGGCGACCAGCAGGCCCGCAACCGGGCCGATCTGATGTGGACCCTGGACCACCTGCCGAAACAGCCCGACGCGTCCTTCCTGGTCACGACGTCCCGGCAGGGCGAGGGGAACTACCGCTCCACGCAGCGGTTCATCTCCAAGGTGAAGTCGCCCGCCCAGGTCTCCTCGATCGTGCTCGACAGCGGCGGGCACAACTTCAACACCTGGCGGCGGGAGATCCCTTCGGCGCTGGACTGGATGAGCAGCCGGCTCAGCGAGAACTGACCCGGGGCCCGCCGCGGGCCCTACCCGGTGGTGGTCGTCCTGTCGACGCTCGCCACGGTCTCGACCGCCGCCTCGGTGCGCGGTACGTCCTGGGCGTCCGCGTCGATCGAGCGGCGCAGCGCCTCGTGCAGCCGGGCCGGGGTGAGCACGCCGAGGAACCGGCCGGTGGACTCTGCGTCGATGACGGCGATCCAGCCCGCGTCGTGCTGGAGCATGGTGGCGAACGCCTGCTTGAGCGGGGCGCCGACGGGCAGCCACGCCTCCATCCGGCGGGCGTGCGCGCGCACCGTGCCGCCGGCGCGGGCTCCGGATCCGGCCTCGGCTCCGGCTCCGGATCCGCCGGCCGGGATCCAGCCGTGCAGATTGTCCTGGCCGTCCAGCACGACGGCCCAGCGCGCGCCTTCGGCCCGCAGCCGCTCGGTCGCCGCGGCCAGGGAGTCGTCGAGGTGGACGACGGGCGGCTGGTCGAGGTCGCCCTCCTCGACGGGGGTGACGGAGAGCCGCTTGAGGCCGCGGTCGGCGCCGACGAAGTCCGCGACGTACGGGGTGGCGGGCGCGCCGAGCACGGTGGCCGGGGAGTCGAACTGCTCGATGGAGCCCTGCCCGTAGACGGCGATCCGGTCGCCGAGCCGGACGGCCTCCTCGATGTCGTGCGTGACGAACAGGACGGTTTTACGGACCTGTTCCTGAAGTTTCAGGAATTCGTTCTGCAGCCGTTCACGGACGACCGGGTCGACCGCGCCGAAAGGCTCGTCCATCAGCAGGACCGGCGGGTCCGCGGCAAGTGCCCTTGCCACCCCGACGCGTTGGCGCTGACCGCCGGAGAGCTGTTCCGGATAGCGGTCGCCATAAACGGAAGGATCAAGTCCGACAAGGTCGAGGAGTTCCGCCGCGCGTTCACGCCCCTTTCCCCGTTTCCAGCCCAGGAGATGAGGAACGGTCGCGGTGTTCTCCAGGACCGTACGGTGCGGGAAGAGCCCCACCTGCTGGATCACATATCCGATACGGCGGCGCAGTCGGACGGGGTCGATGGCGGATATGTCGTCCCCGTCGAGGAATATCCGCCCCTCGGTCGGTTCGATCAGCCGGTTCACCATCTTCATGGTGGTCGTCTTGCCGCACCCCGACGGTCCGACGAGCGTGACCAGTTCACCCTCGGCGACCTCGAAGGAAAGGTCGTCGACGGCGGTGGTGCCGTCCGCGTACCGCTTGGTGACGTGCTCGAAACGGATCATGGTTCCCCATTGTGACGCGTGTTCTGTGAAGGACGTGTTGCTGAAATACAACGGCCCCCGCGATTGTCAGTGGTCGAGGATAGGGTCGCCCATACATACGTACGAGACGCTGACCGGGAGGTGGGGACGGATGGCCGCGGGACAGAACTGCCTGGTGACGAACGACTGGATCTGCGGGGAGTATCTGCGTTCCCGCAGCCAGGAGTTGACCGATGCGACGGTCCAGCACATCTGGATCACCGCGGTATCGGTGGTGATCGGACTCCTGGTGGCCTTTCCGCTGGCGCTGCTCGCACGCCGCGGCCGCCGGTTCGCCGGGCCGGTGCTCGGGCTGACCACGGTGCTCTACACCGTGCCCTCGCTCGCCATGTTCTCGCTGCTGCTGCCGCTGTTCGGGCTCTCCGCCGCGCTGGTGGTCACCGGTCTGGTGCTGTATTCGCTGACCATCCTCGTGCGGAACATCCTGGCGGGCCTCGAAGCCGTTCCCCGGGAGGCGAAGGAAGCCGCGAAGGGGATGGGGTACGGGCCGGTCCGGCTGCTGTGGGAGGTCGAACTGCCGCTGGCGATGCCCGCGTTGATGGCGGGCGTGCGGATCGCCACGGTGTCGACGATCGCGCTGACGACGGTCGGCTCGATCATCGGCAGGGGCGGCCTCGGCAATCTCATAGGCGACGCGCTCCCCAGCTTCTTCAAGGCCCAGGTGCTCACGGCCTCGGTCCTGTGCGTGCTGCTCGCGGTCGTCGCGGATCTGCTGCTGCTCGGTGTGCAGCGGCTGTTGACCCCCTGGACCCGCATACGCGCCGCGCATCCGGGCGTGGACACCGTGGCGAAGGCGGTCTGACCCATGGGAGTTCTCGGCGAGGCCTGGACCTGGCTCACCACCGGCGCGAACTGGTCGGGGGAGAGCGGGGCGGCCCACCGGCTGGCCGAGCATCTGTACGTCAGCGGCGTCGCGCTCGCCCTGGCGTGCGCGATCGCGCTGCCGGTCGCGCTGTACCTCGGTCACATCGGGAAGGGGGGCGCGCTGGCGGTCAACCTCTCCAACGTGGGGCGGGCGGTCCCGGTCTTCGCGGTGCTGGCCCTCTTCATGGTCTCGCCGCTGCGCAACGCCGGATACGTGCCGACGGTCATCGCGCTGGTGCTGTTCGCCGTGCCGCCGCTGCTGACCAACGCCTACGTCGGGATGACGGAGGTCGACCGGTCGGTGACGGAGGCGGCGCGCGGCATGGGGATGTCCGGCCGGCAGCTCTTCGTGCGGGTCGAGCTGCCGCTGGCCTACCCGATGATCATGACCGGGCTGCGCTCCGCCGCGGTCCAGGTGGTCGCCACGGCGACGATCGCCGCGATGGTCGGCCAGGGCGGCCTCGGCCGGATCATCACCGCCGGGTTCAACACGTACGACACACCGCAGGTGGTCGCGGGGGCGGTGCTGGTCGCCGTGCTCGCGCTGCTGGTGGAGGCGGTGCTGGTGGGCCTGGACCGGCTGCTGTCACCGCTGCGCCGCCGCCGGACGGCCTGACGGCGCGTGACGGCCGGGCGGAGCCTCCGGTCCCCGATTCCCGGATCCCATCCCATTCAGATTTCAGACCTGTTGCTGTGGACGGAGAACAACAATGAGCAAGACCTCGCGTATGGCCGGCGCGGTCATCGGCATGGTCGCGCTGGCCGGCTCGCTCGCCGCCTGCGGCGGCGACAGCCTGGAGAAGGACAAGGACAGGGCGGGCTCGGCATCCGCCGGCGGCTCGGGCTCCGGCAAGAAGGGGTCGCTCGTCGTCGGCGCGGCCTCCTTCACCGAGTCCAAGGTGCTCGCGGAGCTGTACGCGCAGGTCCTGGGCGACGCCGGATACCGCACCTCGATCACCACGGTGGCGAACCGGGAACTGTACGAGCCGTCCCTGGAGAAGGGCGAGATCGATGTCGTCCCCGAATACGCCGCGACGATCGCCGAATTCCTCAATGCCAAGGTGAACGGCGCGAAGAAGGCCGAGAAGGCGCCGGTCGCCTCCGGTGACGCGGCGGCCACGGTCGCCGCGCTGGAGAAGCTCGCCGCTCCGCGCGGACTGAAGGTGCTCCCGGCGGGTGCGGCCGTCGACCAGAACGCCTTCGCGGTGACGAAGGAATTCGCCGCGAAGAACAAGCTCAAGACCCTTTCGGACCTCGGCAGGTCGAAGGTCGCGGTGAAGATCGCGGCGGGTGACGAGTGCGAGGTGCGGCCGTTCTGCGCACCCGGTCTGAAGAAGACGTACGGCATCGACGTCACCGGAATCGACCCCAAGGGAGTCGGTACGCCGCAGTCCAAGCAGGCGGTCAAGGACGGCAAGGACCAGCTGGTCCTCACCACCACCACGGACGCGGTGCTGGACAGCTATGGCCTGGTGTTCCTGGAGGACGACAAGAAGCTCCAGAACGCCGACAACGTGCTGCCGGTCGTCAATGCCGAGGACGCCGGTTCGCAGGACATTGCCGACGCGCTCGGCAAGCTCACCAAGGCGCTCACCACCGAAGATCTGGCGGAACTGAACCGCAAGGTCGACGCGGAGCGCGCAAAGCCCGCGGATGTGGCCAAGGACTATCTGCGCTCGAAGAGCCTCATCGAGAAGTAGGAATCGGGGGGAATGGGGGCCGTCAGGTAACCGGGAGGGAACAGATTGCCGGGCGGCCCCCCAAGTGCCCCGTACACACGGTAAATTTCAGGCCATGCCACGTGGACGTCATCGCCATTCGCCACCTCTGCACAGAATCCTTCCGCCGTCGGCAGTCGTCGGAGTCTCGGTCCTCTGTGCCGGAAGCACCTGGCTGCTCGCCGAACCCCTGGTCCTGCGCGGTCTGGCGGCCGCCGCGGCAGCCGCCGCCGTGACCGGTGCGTATCTGATGCGCAGCTGGGACCGGGAAGCCGGCCGCCGGGTCGCGGAGCTGACACGGGCCCGCGCCGGCGACGAGTGGCGGGCCGAGGAGCGGATCGCCGAGCTGGAGTCCGACCTGGAGGAGTCGCGGGAGCTGCGCACCCGGCTGGAGACGAAGCTGCGCCGCAAGCGCGTGGAGCTCGCCAACCTGCGCGGCGAGCACGCCGCGCTGCTGCGCCGGTACGCCACCGCCGAGACCGAGCGGGCCAGCGCGCTGGAGGGCCGCAGGCAGCTCGCGCTCGAAGCCGCCGCCACACCCCGGGAACTGCCCGCCGCGCGCAGCACCCCGACGCCCGCCGCCTATCTGCGGGCCGCCCAGGCGCTGGAGGACCTCTCCCGCAACGGGGCGCTCCAGGAGGCGCGGCGCACCGCCGAGCAGGCCAGGAAGCGTGATCTCGCCGAGCGGTCCCAGGAGGCGGAGGACCAGCGGGGCAGGCACGCCGCGGCCGAGGACCGGACCGGCGCGCAGCACCTGCGCCCGCCGACCCCGCTGCCCGCGCCCCGCCCGTCCGCCGCGCTGCCCCCGGCACGCACCGCACCGGCCGCCACCGCCGTCGCCCCGTACACGGCCTCCCGCCGCCAACCGGTGCCGCAGGGCAGTTTCGACTTCTTCGGGACGCAGAAGGCGGCGCGCGCCGCGATCGAGTCCGTGCAGAACGAGGACCTCGCCGACGTGGTGGGCGAGGAGGCACTGGCCGCGCACCGCACGGGCAAGGCCGAGAACCGGGCCGTCGGCGAGGTCATCGACCTGACCGCGCACGACGACACCGAGCAGCTGGACATGGTGGAGCTGCGCAGCGCGATCTCGTAGGCAGGCGGCGGCCCCCGGGGCCCCCCGGGGGCCGCCCGCCGGCTACTTGTCGATGTCGCCGACGACGAAGAAGAGCGAGCCCAGGATCGCGACCATGTCGGCGACCAGCGTGCCCGGCAGCAGCTCGGTGAGCGCCTGGATGTTGTTGTACGAGGCGGAGCGGAGCTTCAGCCGGTACGGGGTCTTCTCGCCCTTGGACACCAGGTAGTAGCCGTTGATGCCGAGCGGGTTCTCGGTCCAGGCGTAGGTGTGGCCCTCGGGGGCCTTCAGGACCTTGGGCAGCCGCTGGTTGATCGGGCCGGGGGCCAGGCCGGCCATCCGGTCCAGGCAGGTGTCCGCGAGGTCCAGGGCGTTGTGCGTCTGCTCCAGCAGGCACTCGAAGCGGGCCAGGCAGTCGCCCTCGGTGCGGGTGACCACCTTCAGGGTGTCCTGGAGTTCCCCGTACGCGAGATACGGCTCGTCGCGCCGCAGATCGAAATCGACGCCCGAGGCGCGGGCGATCGGCCCGGACACCCCGTACGCGTGCACGGTCCCGGCGGACAGCACGCCCACGCCGCGGGTGCGGCCCCGGAAGATCTCGTTGCCGAGCACCAGGTCGTCGTAGACGTCCATCCGGGACCGGACCGAGGCGATGGCGTCCCGGGCCCGTCCGAGCCATCCGGCCGGAAGGTCCTCCTTGAGGCCGCCGACGCGATTGAACATGTAGTGCATCCGGCCGCCGGAGACCTCCTCCATCACGGCCTGGAGCTCCTCGCGCTCGCGGAAGGCGTAGAACACCGGGGTGATCCCGCCGAGTTCGAGCGGGTACGAACCGAGGAACATCAGATGGTTCAGGACCCGGTTCAGCTCGGCGAGCAGGGTGCGGGTCCAGACCGCGCGCTCCGGCACCTCCATGCCGAGCATGCGCTCCACGGCCATCACGACGCCCAGCTCGTTGGAGAACGCCGAGAGCCAGTCGTGGCGGTTGGCGAGCATCACGATCTGCCGGTAGTCGCGGGCCTCGAACAGTTTCTCGGCGCCCCGGTGCATGTAGCCGATGACCGGCTCGGCGTGCTGGATGCGTTCGCCGTCCAGGACGATGCGCAGTCGGAGCACGCCGTGGGTGGAGGGGTGCTGCGGGCCGATGTTGAGCACCATGTCGGTGCTCTCCGCCGCGCCGCCGATGCCGACCGTCGTCTCCGTCATGCGGCCAGTATCGCGCGAACGCACCAGGGCCCGGCCCCGGACCCCGCTCCCGTCGCCCGGCGGGCTGTCCCCGGACTCCGCCCCTGGTCGCCAGGCGGGCTGTCCACGGGCCCCGTCCCCGGTCGCCCGGCGGCCGGTTCTCAGCCTCTTCGCTGCATCAGCCAGCCGAAGTCGCCGAGGCCGCCGCGGGCCGTCAGCTCCGCCGCCTCGCCCGCCGAGGCGAGCGCCCGTACGTAGCCGGCCGGGTCGGTCGACGCCAGGGCCAGGGGCGGGCGTTCGCCGCCGACGCCGAGGCGGTGCAGCGCCTCGCGCTGGCTCAGCAGCTCGGGCGGCGGCGCACCGGCGAAGGACCCGGCCACCGCGCAGGAGTCCAGCGCCACGTGCGAGGTGAGGTCGCAGCTGCCGTCCGGCACCGGCCGGACCTCGCGGCCTTCCCGGAAGCCGGTCAGGGTGCCGAACGGGGGCCGTGCGTCGCGCACATGGGCGTAGTCCACCGCCACGGCGAGCCCCCCGGCCAGCGTGGCCACCGCCCGCGCCCAGGCATCGTCGCGGGGGCGGCCGATCTCCGCGCGGCCGCCCGGACCGGCCGACGGCCACCAGCGGCGCAGCCACTCGGCGTCCGCCCCGCTCACCGGCTCGCCCAGCCGCTCCGCACCGTCCCGGTCCCGGACCAGGACGTACCGGTCGACGCCGTCCGCATCGGTCTCGGCGACATCGGTCGGTACGTTGTCCAGCCACTCGTTGGCGAACAGCAGGCCGTACGTGCGCGGCGGCGGCTCGGCGCACCACTCGATCCGGGAATCCAGACCGGGCGGACGGGCGGCGAGCTCCACGGCGTACGCCCGTACGGCGAGGCCGTCGCCGCCCGCGGCCGGCAGCGCCGCCAGCACTCCCGTCAGCAACTCGCCCCGGCCGGCGCCCACGTCCACCAGGTCGACCGAGCCGGTGTCCAGCTCCCGGGCCGTTTCGACCAGCAGCCGGGCGACGGCGGCGGCGAACAGCGGGGACGCGTGGACAGAGGTACGGAAGTGGCCCGCCGGCCCCTCGGGGCTCCGGTAGAACCCCCCGTCCCCGTACAAAGCGGTCTCTGCCGCCACCTGCCACCCACGCCACTCATCCGTCACCTGTCCAAGTCTCCACCTTGGGGAGTACGGTCCCCGGAGCCGGATCGGCCCTTCGGCTGACCCGGGCGACCCTCGCCTGTCCCTACGCTGGGTTACGTGCAGCGCCTCTACGACTTCATCCGCAGACACCCGACGGGCGTCGACTGCTTCTGGGCCGTCGTCCTCCTCGGGCTCTCCGGCATGTCCATGGTGGGTGCCCCGGGCATCGGGGCGGGGCGCGCCGCCGCTGTTCCGATCGCCCTCGGCCTCTGCGTCGTCGTCGCGCTGCGCCGGCGCGTGCCGGAGAAGATGCTGCTGCTCGCCATCGCGATGG
Source organism: Streptomyces sp. NPDC001890 (assembly GCF_042891445.1). Classification (NCBI taxonomy): domain Bacteria; kingdom Bacillati; phylum Actinomycetota; class Actinomycetes; order Kitasatosporales; family Streptomycetaceae; genus Streptomyces; species Streptomyces sp. NPDC001890. Next base: position 655,198 of record NZ_JBIATE010000003.1, read on the forward strand.
GCGTGGCGCAACTGGTCACCGGGGTCGGCCCCGGTGTCATGAACTTCGCCATGCTGGTGATCGTCTTCACCGTGGCCACCGTCGGGGAGCGCTGGGCGTCCCGGCTCGCGCTGGTCTGCAGCCTGGGCGCGGCGGGTCTGTCCAAGCTGCGCTGGCAGGAGGAGGCGCCGCAGGGCGGCTGGGCCCAGCAGACCTTCGTCGTCATCGTGCTGACCGTGCCGTTCGTGCTGGCCTGGGTGCTGGGCGACTCGATGCGGACCAGGCGCGCCTACTTCAGTCAGCTGGAGGAGCGCGCCGCCCGGCTGGAGCGGGAGCGCGAGGCGCAGTCGAAGGTGGCCGTGGCGGCCGAGCGGGCCCGGATCGCACGTGAACTCCACGATGTCGTCGCGCACAACGTGTCGGTGATGGTGGTGCAGGCCGACGGTGCGGCGTACGTCATGGACGCCGCCCCCGACCAGGCCAAGCAGGCCCTGGAGACCATCTCCAGCACCGGCAGGCAGGCGCTCGCCGAGATGCGGCGGCTGCTCGGGGTGCTGCGGACGGGCGACGCGCAGGAGAGCGGGGAGTACGTCCCGCAGCCGGACGTGGACCAGATCGAGGACCTGATCGACCAGGTCAGGCAGGCCGGCCTGGCCGTCGACTTCAAGATCGAGGGCACCCCGCGCCCGCTGCCCAGCGGGGTCGAGCTGACCGCGTACCGCATCGTGCAGGAGGCCCTGACCAACACCCGCAAGCACGGCGGTCCGGACGCGGGGGCCAGCGTGCGTCTGGTCTACTTCGACGACGGGCTCGGACTGCTGATCGAGGACGACGGGCGGGGCGCGGCGCACGAACTGTACGAGGACGGCGGCGCCGACGGCGCGGGCCACGGAATGATCGGGATGCGTGAGCGGGTCGGCATGGTCGGCGGCACGCTGGACGCCGGGCCGCGTCCCGGCGGCGGCTTCCGGATCAGCGCGCTGCTGCCGCTCAAGCCGGCCCACTAGGGCCTTTCGTTCGGATCAGACCGTTCGGATCGGACAGTAGTTCGGATTAGACAGGAGAACAGGACATTTCATGGCCATCCGCGTGATGCTCGTCGACGACCAGATGCTGCTGCGCACCGGCTTCCGGATGGTGCTCGCCGCCCAGCCGGACATGGAGGTCGTGGCCGAGGCGGGCGATGGCGCGGAGGCGATCGAGAACCTCCGCTCCACCGCCGTCGACGTGGTGCTGATGGACGTACGGATGCCGAGGCTGGACGGGGTCGAGGCCACCCGGCGCATCTGCGCGCAGCCGGACGCGCCCAAGGTGCTGATCCTGACCACGTTCGACCTCGACGAGTACGCCTTCTCCGGGCTGAAGGCCGGGGCCAGCGGCTTCATGCTCAAGGACGTGCCGCCCGGCGAGCTGCTCGCCGCCATCCGCTCCGTGCACAGCGGCGACGCCGTCGTCGCACCGTCCACCACCCGCAGGCTGCTCGACCGCTTCTCCCCGATGCTGCCGAGCGGCACGAGCGAACCGCAGCACAAGGACATCGCCAGGCTCACCGAACGCGAACGCGAGGTGATGCTGCTGGTCGCCCAGGGGCTGTCGAACGGGGAGATCGCGGCGCGCCTGGTGCTCTCCGAGGCGACCGTGAAGACGCACGTGGGCCGCATCCTCACCAAGCTGAGCCTGCGCGACCGGGTACAGGTCGTGGTCCTCGCGTACGAGACGGGGCTGGTCCGGGCCGGCGGCGGGCCGGTCTGAGCCCTGGCCGGGCGGCCCGGCGGCGGGTCAGCGCAGGATGCCTTCCAGGAAGTCGCTGCCGAGCCGTGCCACCGAGGTCAGGTCCAGCTGGTGCAGTACGTACCGGCCGCGCCGCCGGGTGGTGACCAGGCCCGCCTTCTTCAGCACCGCGAGATGCCGGGAGACCTCGGGCGCGGTGATGCCGTGCGTGTCGGCGAGCTGGCCGGTGGTGTGCGGGGAGCGGGCGAGATGGCGGCAGAGCCGCATCCGCATCGGGTGGGCCAGCGCCTCCATGCGCAGCTGGAGCAGTTCCACGGAGGCGGGGGAGGGCAGCTCGGGATGGTGCACCGGGTAGTGGATCACCGGGCGCCAGCCCGGTGCGTGCAGCAGGTTGAGGTGGGGCCAGCCGAAGGTGGACGGGATGAGCGTGAGCCCGGGGCCGACGGCGCTGGTGCGGCCCTCGGTGAGCTTGTCGGCGCTGATCCTGGTCCCGGCCTCGTCGACGGTCAGCGCCGTGGACACCGCGGCCATCGCCTCGCCGAGCCCCTTGCGCCGCAGCAGGTCGTTCTTGTGCCGGGCGTCGGCGGCCAGCTGGACCTGGACCCGGCGCCAGGTGTCCGCGAAGAACGCCCGCTCGCAGTCCTCGAACAGGCGCCGTATCCAGGCCCGCACCGGGGCCGGGTCGGCCAGCAGCCGCTGGGCGAAATCCACCTGCCGGGGGCCGCGCGCCGCCGCCATGTCCAGGGTCCGGGTGCGCATCGTCGGATCGGTGAGCGGGGAGGGCGCGCCGAGCCCGTACAGGCTGGTGCAGGTGAACTCCAGGGCGGCGGCGACGAACCGCTCGTCGTCGAGCCGGTCGAGGATGTCGAGGTCCTCGGCGAGGCAGGACCCCGTCCTGCCGTCGCCGCCGCGGACTCCGGCGAACGGCATGAAGACGTCCGAGAAGGTGTGGCGCCACAGGAAGTCGGCCTCGTGCAGCCGGTCGGCGAGGTCCGGCTCCAGTGCGCTGGCGGTCGCCGTCGCCCAGCCGTGCAGGCCGGGGTGGTGCCCCGGCTCGGAGAGGGCATGCAGGGCCAGCCCCAGCTCGGCGAGGGGGGACGTCTCGAAGACGATGCGGTCGGGCGCCAGCCCGGCGATGTCGATGTGCACGCTCACCCCTCCATGGTGCGGGGTGCCCGCGAAAGGCATCGCGCCATTTGACGGTGGTCGTCAATCGGCGGGCGGGCGGCGCCGGGAGCGGCCCACGCTGAGGCCATGGACGCCATTCAGCAGCACATGATCGACAGCTATCGCGCGGCCCAGCGGGGCGAGGTGCCGCCGCCGCTGCCGGGCCGGCACGACTGGGGAGTGGTGCGCGAGGCCCGCGACCGACGCCGCTTCGAGGCGGTGATCGCGGGCCGTCCGGCGCGCGGCCGCCGGCGGGCGGCGCTGCGGGCGCTGTTCGCCCGGAACCGCGGAACCGGCGGAACTGGTGGAACCGGCGGATGCGGCGCTCCCGGCCGTTCCTCCGCAGGCCCGGCGGGGTCCCTCTAGGAGCCGGTCCGGCGGGAGCCTCTAGACCAGCCGCGCCACGAACTCCCGTACCGCGGCCCGTACGTCCTCGGCGGTCCACTCCAGCCCCTCCCGGCCCACCGTCACCTCGGTGAACGACAGTCCGGGCGGCCCGGCGGCCGCCGGGTACCACTTTCGGAAGAGGGACACGCCCGTCTCCTCCGCCTGCCGCACCGCCGCCTCGGTCAGGGCGTCGGCCCCGTACGGCAGCCACACCTGGAACTGGTGCGTGTGCGGCGGCTCCGGATGCACCCGGAACCACGGGGTGCCGGCCGCCCGGAAGCCCTCGGCCAGCGCCCCGGCCACCACCTTCGCCCGCGCCACGTACGAAGCCAGCTGCGGCAGCTCCTGATCGAGCCCGATCAGGGCCGCGAGCGCCGCCGGGAACTGCTGGAAGACCTGCCCGCCGTACCGGTGGCGCCAGGTGCGGGCCTCCTCGATCAGCGAGGCGGGACCGGCCAGCGCGGCCCCGGAGATTCCGCCCAGGGTCTTGTAGAACGACACGTACACGCTGTCGGCGAGCGCGGCGATCTCCGGCAGCTCACGCCCGAAGTGGGGGGCGCACTCCCAGAGCCGCGCGCCGTCGATGTGCACCACCGCGTCGCGTTCCCGCGCGGCCTCCACCACGTCCTGAAGCTCTTCCCACGTCGGCAGGACGAAACCGGCGTCGCGCAACGGCAGCTCCAGCATCAGCGTGCCGAACGGCTCGTCGAAGTCGCGGATCTCCCGCGCCGTGGGCAGCCGGGGCGCGGACGTCGGGTGGACGGTGCGCAGCCCGCTCACCGCCGCCAGCGCGCCGCGCTCGTGCACCTCGGGATGGGCGAGCGGGTGCAGCGCCACCACGGGGTTGCCGGTCCGCCCGGCCCAGCACCGCAGCGCGACCTGCTGCGCCATCGTCCCGGTCGGGAAGAACGCCGCCGCCTCCGTGCCCAGCAGGTCCGCGATCCGCTCCTCCAGCTCGGCGACGACGCCGTCGCCGTAGACGTCCGCGGGGCGGTCGAGGTCGGTGACGGCCCCGGCCCCGGCCGCCAGCGCGGCCAGCCGTTCCCCGAGCGAGAGGTTCATGGGCGGCCGGACCAGGACCCGTTCGGCCTTGGCCCAGGCATTGATCCTGCGCAGCCGCTGCGCGTCCTCCGGGGACTCCAGGGACCCCGGGGACCCCGGGGATTCCTCACGCGGGCCGTCCTGCGACTGCCCGTCCATGTCCGCCATGCCCTGCTCGTCCGTGTCCGCTGTGTCTGTCATGGGACGATCATCACGCAGCGCGCGGCCCGGACCCGCACGATTTTCCGGCGCCCCCGGCCCGGGACCGCGCACCCCCGCCCGGACTTTTCCCACAGGCTGTGGACGGCCAGGAGTCCGGACGAAACGCTGGCGTAGCATGCAGAGAAATCGTCCGGTACCCCCCGCGGACTGGAACGGAAGGCCACCGCCGCGTGAATGCAACAGCCCCCAATGACCCCCTCGAAGCCCGGGACCGCCCCGCCCGCCTCACGGTCGGCGTCGTGGGCGCGGGCCGTGTCGGCCCCGCGCTCGCCGCGTCGCTCCAGCTCGCCGGGCACCGGCCGGTCGCCGTGTCCGGTGTCTCCGACGCCTCCGTGCGCCGGGCGGCCGCACTGCTGCCCGACGTACCGCTGGTGCCGCCCGCCGAGGTCCTCGCGCGCGCCGAGCTGGTGCTGCTGACCGTCCCCGACGACGCCCTGCCCGGCCTGGTCGAGGGCCTCGCCGAGACCGGCGCGGTGCGGCCGGGACAGCTGATCGTCCACACCTCGGGGCGGTACGGGACCGGCGTCCTGGACCCGGCGCTGCGGGCCGGCGCCCTGCCGCTCGCGCTGCACCCGGCGATGACGTTCACCGGCACCTCCGTCGACGTCCAGCGGCTGGCCGGCTGCTCCTTCGGCGTGACCGCCCCCGAGGAGCTGCGGCTCGCGGCCGAGGCCCTGGTCATCGAGATGGGCGGCGAGCCCGAATGGATCGCGGAGGAGTCCCGCCCGCTCTACCACGCGGCGCTCGCCCTCGGCGCGAACCACCTGGTCACCCTGGTCGCCCAGTCGATGGAGCTGCTGCGCACGGCCGGGGTCACCGCCCCCGACCGGATGCTCGGCCCCCTCCTCGGCGCCGCACTCGACAACGCCCTGCGCTCCGGCGACGCCGCGCTGACCGGCCCGGTGGCCCGCGGCGACGCCGGTACGGTCGCCGCGCACATCGGCGAGCTGCGCAGGCACGCCCCGCAGGCCGTGGCCGGATACGTGGCGATGGCCCGCGCCACCGCCGACCGCGCGCTCGCCCACGGCATGCTCAAGCCGGAGCTGGCCGAGGACCTCCTCGGGGTCCTGGCCGACGGCACCGGATCACAGGAGCCCCGATGACCGGCACAACGCGCGCCCCCGGCGCCTCCCGTACCTCCGCCACGCCCCCCGTGCTCCGTACCGCGGCCGAGCTCGGCGCGTTCGCCCCGCTCAAGGGCGTGCGGGCCGTCGTCATGACCATGGGCGCCCTGCACGAGGGTCACGCCACCCTGATCCGCGCCGCACGCGCGGCGGCGGGCCCCGACGGCCAGGTGGTCGTCACCGTCTTCGTCAATCCGCTCCAGTTCGGCGAGGCCGCCGACCTGGACCGCTACCCCCGCACGCTGGACGCGGACCTCGCCGTGGCGGGCGCCGCCGGGGCGGACGCGGTCTTCGCGCCGTCCGTCGACGAGGTGTACCCCGGCGGCGAGCCGCAGGTCCGGATCTCCGCGGGGCCCATGGGCGAGCGGCTCGAAGGGGCCTCGCGCCCCGGACACTTCGACGGCATGCTCACCGTCGTCGCCAAGCTCCTCCACCTCACCCGTCCCGATGTCGCGTTCTTCGGGCAGAAGGACGCCCAGCAGCTGGCGCTGATCCGCCGCATGGTCCGCGATCTGAACTTCCCCGTGGAGATCACCGGCGTGGAGACGGTCCGCGAGCCGGACGGCCTCGCGCTCTCCAGCCGCAACCGCTTCCTGGACGCGGAGGAACGGCACACCGCCCTCGCCCTGTCCCGGGCCCTGTTCGCCGCCCGCGACCGGCTCGCCGCCCAGCAGGCGCTGCACGCCCGCGCGCAGGCCACCTCGGCCACCACCGGCCGGGCCGCCGCGCTCACCGCGCTCGGCGAGGCCCGCGCCGCCGCCGACGCCCACGCGGTGGCCCTGGCCCGCCCGGTCGACGGCCCCTCCGCGGTACGGGCGGCCGCACTCCTGATCCTCGACGACGCGGCGGCCGCGCAGCCCCCGCTCGCCCTGGACTACCTGGCGCTCGTGGACCCGGCCGACTTCACCGAGATCCCCGACGACCGCACCACCGGCGAGGCGATCCTCGCCGTCGCCGCGCGGGTCGGCAGGACCCGGCTCATCGACAACATCCCGCTGACCTTCGGAGCCACCACGTGACCGGAATACGGCTGACCGCCCCCGCCCCCGGCTGGTCCATCGACGCCGACGTCGTGGTGGTCGGCTCCGGCGTGGCCGGTCTCACCACCGCGCTGCGCTGCGCGGCCGCGGGTCTCGCCACCGTCGTCGTCACCAAGGCCCGCCTGGACGACGGCTCCACCCGCTGGGCGCAGGGCGGCATCGCGGCCGCCCTCGGCGAGGGCGACACCCCCGAGCAGCACCTGGACGACACCCTGGTCGCGGGCGTCGGCCTGTGCGACGAGGCGGCGGTCCGGATGCTGGTCACCGAGGGCCCGGACGCGGTGCGCCGGCTGATCGGGACGGGTGCCCACTTCGACACCACGGAGAGCGGCGACATCGCGCTGACCCGTGAGGGCGGCCACCACCGCCACCGCATCGCCCACGCGGGCGGCGACGCCACGGGCGCCGAGATCTCCCGCACCCTGGTCGAGGCGGTCCGCGAGGCCGCCCTGCACACCGTGGAGAACGCGCTCGTACTGGACCTCCTCACCGACGCCGAGGGCCGTACCGCGGGCGTCACGCTGCACGTCATGGGCGAGGGCCAGCACGACGGCGTCGGAGCGGTCCGCGCCCCCGCGGTGGTCCTCGCCACCGGCGGCATGGGCCAGGTCTTCTCCGCCACCACCAACCCGGCCGTCTCCACCGGCGACGGCGTGGCACTGGCGCTGCGGGCCGGCGCCGAGGTCTCCGACCTGGAGTTCGTCCAGTTCCACCCCACGGTTCTCTTCCTCGGCTCCGGCTCCGAGGGCCAGCAGCCGCTGGTCTCCGAGGCGGTACGGGGCGAGGGCGCCCATCTCGTCGACGCGTCCGGAACCCGCTTCATGCTCGGACAGCACGAGCTGGCGGAGCTGGCCCCGCGCGACATCGTCGCCAAGGCCATCACCCGCCGGATGGAGCAGCTCGGCACCGAGCACATGTATCTCGACGCCCGCCACTTCGGTGCCGAGATGTGGGAGCAGCGCTTCCCGACGATCCTGGCGGCCTGCCGCGCCCACGGCATCGACCCGGTCACCGAACCGATCCCGGTCGCCCCCGCCGCGCACTACGCCTCCGGCGGCATCCGCACCGACCTGCGGGGACGTACCACGGTGCCGGGCCTGTACGCCTGCGGCGAGGTCGCCTGCACCGGCGTGCACGGCGCGAACCGGCTGGCGTCCAACTCCCTCCTGGAGGGCCTCGTCTTCGCCGAGCGCATCGCGGCGGACATCATCGAGGACCGGCCCGCCGCGGACGCCCCGGAGACGGGCGACGGCCACGCGCCCTCCCCGCTGATCGACCCGGAGGCCCGGTCCACGATCCAGCGCATCATGACCCGGGGCGCCGGAGTGCTGCGCTCCGCCGAGAGCCTGGCCACCGCCGCCGAGGAGCTGGAGGCCCTCCACGACAGCGCCGCCCTGGCCGTGGCGGCGGACGAGCCCAAGGTCGCGGTGCCCGGCGTCGAGGCGTGGGAGGTCACCAACCTCCTGCTCGTCTCGCGCGTCCTGGTCGCCGCCGCCCGGCAGCGCGAGGAGACCCGCGGCTGCCACTGGCGCGAGGACCGGCCCGAGCGCGACGACGAGAACTGGCGCCGCCACCTCGTCGTCCGGCTCACACCGGAGCGCCGCCCGGTCCTCCGTCGGACGGAGACCGAGGCATTCGGGCCCGTACGCCCCGCGCAGGGACCAGACTGCGCAGCAGCACCCCCCACCCACCCCGCCGACGTCACCGAGGAGCCGTAACCGTGAGCACGCCCGAAGAGAATCCGCGCCCCACACCCGTGGACGTACCGCTGGTCCGGATCGGGGCGCCCGCACCGTCCGCGGGCGGCTGCGGGGACGGCTGCGGCTGCGGCGGTGACGAGTTCGACCCGCTGGAGTGCGGCCTCGACCCCGCCCTCGCCCAGCTCCTCGCCGACGCGGGCCTGGACCCGGTCCAGGTCGAGGACGTCGCGCACGTCGCCATCGAGGAGGACCTGGACGGCGGGGTGGACGTCACCACCGTCGCGACCGTCGCCGAGGACGCCGTGGCCACCGGTGACTTCACCGCCCGTGAGGCGGGCGTCGTGGCCGGTCTGCGCATCGCCGAGGCCGTCCTGTCCATCGTCTGCACGGAAGAGTTCGCGGTCGAGCGCCACGTCGAGGACGGCGACCGGGTCGCCCCCGGCCAGAAGCTGCTGACCGTCACCACCCGCACCCGCGACCTGCTCACCGGCGAGCGCAGCGCGCTCAACCTGCTGTGCCGGCTCTCCGGCATCGCGACCGCCACCCGCGCCTGGGCCGATGTCCTCGAAGGCACCAAGGCCAAGGTCCGCGACACCCGCAAGACCACCCCGGGCCTGCGCGCCATGGAGAAGTACGCGGTGCGCTGCGGCGGCGGCGTCAACCACCGGATGTCGCTGTCGGACGCGGCGCTGGTCAAGGACAACCACGTCATCGCGGCGGGCGGCGTCGCCGAGGCCTTCAAGCGGGTACGGGACGAGTTCCCCGACGTACCGATCGAGGTCGAGGTCGACACCCTCCAGCAGGTCCGCGAGGTGCTCGACGCGGGCGCCGACCTGATCCTGCTGGACAACTTCACCCCGCTCCAGACGGCCGAGGCGGTCGCCCTGACCGGCGGCCGCGCGGTCCTGGAGTCCTCCGGCCGGCTCACCCTGGACACGGCCCGCGCCTACGCCGACGCGGGCGTCGACTACCTGGCCGTCGGCGCGCTCACCCACTCCTCGCCGATCCTCGACATCGGCCTGGACTTCCGCGACACCGACGGGGCCGACGTCTGATGCTGCTCACCATCGACGTCGGCAACACCCACACCGTCCTCGGCCTGTTCGACGGCGACGAGATCGTCGAGCACTGGCGGATCTCCACCGACCCCCGCCGCACCGCCGACGAGCTCGCCGTGCTGCTCCAGGGCCTGATGGGCATGCACCCGCTGCTCGGCATGGAGCTGGGCGACGGCATCGAGGGCATCGCGATCTGCTCCACGGTCCCGGCCGTCCTGCACGAGCTGCGCGAGGTGACCCGCCGCTACTACGGCGACGTCCCCGCCGTGCTCGTCGAGCCGGGCATCAAGACCGGCGTGCCGATCCTGATGGACAACCCGAAGGAGGTCGGCACGGACCGCATCATCAACGCGGCCGCCGCCGCCGAGCTGTACGGCGGTCCGGCGATCGTCGTCGACTTCGGCACGGCCACCACCTTCGACGCGGTCTCCGCGCGGGGCGAGTACACCGGCGGTGTCATCGCCCCCGGCATCGAGATCTCGGTCGAGGCGCTCGGCGTCAAGGGCGCCCAGCTCCGCAAGATCGAGCTGGCCAGGCCGCGCAGCGTGATCGGCAAGAACACGGTCGAGGCGATGCAGTCGGGCATCATCTACGGCTTCGCCGGCCAGGTCGACGGCGTCGTGGCGCGGATGAAGAAGGAGCTGGCGGCCGACCCGGAGGACGTCACCGTCATCGCGACGGGCGGCCTTGCGCCGATGGTGTTGGGCGAGTCCTCCGTCATCGACGAGCACGAGCCCTGGCTCACCCTCATCGGCCTGCGCCTGGTGTACGAGCGGAACGTGTCCCGGATGTAGCGGATACCGGCCGTACCTGCGGGAACGGCGCGCGGTGGCGGTGCGCCGCCGCCGCGCCGCCGACGGCCAGCTAAGCCGATATTGTCCATTTAGCACGTATTGTCGCGCTATGCCCACGCCATACGGATCACGCGGCGGCATGGCGTTCAGCGCGGACGAGCTGCGGGTGCTCCGACGTGCCCTCGCCATCGCCCTCCACCCCATGCCCCTGCCGGACGAGGACGTCCAGGACTGTCTGCGGCTGGCCGGTGCCGTGGACGAGGCGGTCGGCGAGGCGGGACGGCTGCGCACGTTCCTCCTCGCCGACCTCGTCCGCTACCGCAACGCCCTCCCCGGCTCCGTCAGCGGCTACCTGGAGCTGCTCCAGGACGCCCTGGCGGGTGGATACGACCCCCGCCCCGACGACCTCGCGGCGCTGCGCGCCCTGCGCCACAGGCCGGTGGCCGCGGCGCTCCTGGGGCGCTGTCAGGTGCTCGCGGAGCGGTCGGTACGGGCCCGCCTCGCCGGACGCGCCGTGTCGGCGAAGGCCCCCGCGCCGCGCAGTCGGCTCCTCGCCCTGCCCGGCGGCCGGGCCGCCGCCGACGCGGAACCCGAACGACCCAAGGCCCCGGCGGAACCCGCCCGGCCCACCGGCCCGGCCGGGCGTCCCGCGCCGAAGCCCTCGGAGGTCTTCCCGCCCCGCCGCCGCCCGGTTCCGCCGCCGCAGCAACGCGCCGCGGGGTAGGGCCCGTCGGGAGGGGCGGTACGGAGGGGTGGCGCGGAGGCCCGTACCGGCCTCGTTACTCTGGACGGCATGGACTACGTATCCGCGCTCCTGCCCCCCGTGGTGATGGCCGTCTTCTTCATCGGCCTCGTCGTGACGATCGTCAAGAGTCAGGGCGGTCCCAACAAGGCCAAGGAGGACGCGGCCGTGGACCTGGCGCTCGGCCGCGCCGAGTCCGTCCAGCAGGCTCCGCGGACCGACGGCGCCTGATCCCGTCATCCCAGCACGCGAAGGGCGCACGACTCCTCCGGAGCCGTGCGCCCTTTTGGCGGGCCGATAAACCGGCCATTTCGGGCACCTGGCACTAAAGTGACATTGTGCCCCGCCAATTGGGAGATCTGGAAGACGCCGTGATGACACGGGTCTGGCAATGGAACCGTCCGGTCACCGTGCGGGAAGTCCTTGAGGACCTTCAGCGGGAACGCTCCATCGCCTACACCACCGTCATGACGGTAATGGACAATCTCCATCAGAAGGGCTGGGTGCGCAGGGAAGTCGACGGCCGTGCATATAGATATACGGCGGTCTCCACCCGCGCCGCCTACTCGGCCGCACTGATGAACGAAGCATGGTCGCGCAGTGACAACCCCGCGGCCGCTCTTGTCGCCTTCTTCGGCATGATGTCCGCCGAGCAGCGCGAAGCGCTCAAGGACGCCATGCGGATCGTTCAGCCCACCCTCTCCGGAACCCCCGAACCGCAGTCCGGCGAACCCGCCGGCGAACAGGCGGATGCCGCAGCCGCCGAAGAGGCCCATGAAGGGGCCGGTGAAGCGGCGGGAGATCCGGCCGATGGGGCGGGCCCGGAGGCCGGGCGATAGCGTCGGGGTATGTCCTCAGAGCTTCGGCATGCCGATTCCCGTACCGAACCGCCGGCCATAAACACGGCCATCACAGTCCGACGTGCCAGGACCAGCGATGTGGCATCGGTCCGCCGTCTCCTCGACGGGTACGTACGTGAAGGCATCCTGCTCGACAAAGCGACCGTGACGCTTTACGAGGACATCCAGGAGTTCTGGATCGCGGAACGCGACGAGGACGCCCGGGTCATCGGCTGCGGCGCACTGCACGTGATGTGGGAAGACCTCGCCGAAGTGCGTACTCTCGCCGTCGACCACAGCATCAGGGGCGCCGGAGTCGGCCATCAAGTGCTGGACAAGTTGCTGCAGACCGCCCGATGGCTGGGTGTGCGGCGGGTTTTCTGTCTCACCTTCGAAGTCGACTTCTTCGCGAAGCACGGCTTCGTGGAGATCGGAGAGACACCGGTCGACGGAGATGTCTACAGCGAGCTGCTGCGTTCCTATGACGAGGGTGTGGCAGAGTTCCTGGGTCTCGAACGAGTGAAGCCGAACACCTTGGGCAACAGCCGGATGCTTCTGCATCTGTGAGCGCCATCTGCGATCGCCACAAGAAGCCGGAACCCTATGTCCGAATCGCGCACGTTTCCCGTCTTCCCGCGATCCTGAACCTCTCCCGGGGGTTTGTGTTTTCCCGGGAAAAGCGGTTTCCTTTCCGCGTACTGCATTTTCGATGAAAGGGAATCCAGTGGCACAGAAGGTTCAGGTCCTTCTTGTCGATGACCTCGACGGCGGCGAGGCGGACGAGACGGTCACGTTCGCTCTCGATGGCAAGACGTACGAGATTGACCTCACGACGAGCAACGCGGACAAGCTCCGTGGTCTTCTTGAGCCGTACACCAAGGGTGGCCGGCGTACGGGTGGCCGCGCCGCGTCCGGCCGTGGCAAGGGCCGCGCCGTTACGGGTGGCAACAAGGACACTGCCGAGATCCGTAAGTGGGCCCGCGAGAACGGCCACAATGTGAATGACCGTGGCCGTGTGCCCGCGGAGATCCGCGAAGCCTACGAGAAGGCCAACGGCTGAGCTGTCGACCCACCCGTCGACGGCCCCGTTCGGGCACGCATCAACCGGGCCCGGTGGCATTCCGTCGCCACCGCGTCCACCAGCCGTACGAGATCGGGAGCACCCCCACCCCTGCTCCCGAGGCCGGTGAGGGCCGGGAGCTCCGACCCTTCCTCGTGCCGTAGCCCGGGGGGCCGCAGCCATGCAGCGGTCCCCGGCCGGCCCGCCATCCGCCCCGGCGGTACCGGCGCGGTGATCCGGCCGCCCGCGCCGATGGCGGTCAGGGAGAGGGCGACGCCTCCCCACTCCAGCCATTCGAGCAGTCCGGGCAGCTCGTCCGCGCTCCCCACCGCGACCAGCAGGCTCATCCGCGCACCCGACAGCGCCACGGGCCCGGTGCGGTCCAGCCGCCGCAGCGCCGCGTGACCGGCGGCCGCGGGAACCTGGAGCACGTCGAACCGCAGCCCGGTCAGCAGCCGCACCGGTGCGGTGCCCGCCGTCGCCCAGCCGAGCTCGCGTTCGTACCACTGCGCCCAGCGGGCGCAGTCGCCGCTCTCCCGCTCGCCGGTGACCGATGGCGCGGGGTACGGAACGGTGATGGCCATGCCCGGAAGAACGGCGCGGACACCCCCGGGGTTACGCAGAGTCCGCGAGCGGTTGCGCAATGTGTCCGGGATGGGGGCGTAGGGGCGTATTCACGAGCGCCAATATGTTCGCCCGTAGCGGAGGGAACCGGCGCGCGCCGCATGGACTGTCTGTAATTGCGGGTAAGACATCCCTAGTGGGGAGGGGCGACACGCAGGTTCGGGCGTCTCACGTTCGCCGTCGGCGTACTGGCGAAAGGGGTATCTGCCTGGCCTGCGGGAACATCGTCTCGCACCATCGGGTTGGAGAAGTTGTCAGCGTTCGGGGCAGGAGGCCAAGGACGGTGTCGGCAGTTGGAATGAGCGGTCCCCGCTTGCGGGACTAAGCTGCGGAAGGACAGGGAGGGGACCGACCCCTTACTGCCTGACCGCTCTGAGGAGCGATTAACGATGTTCGAGAGGTTCACCGACCGCGCGCGGCGGGTTGTCGTCCTGGCTCAGGAAGAAGCCCGGATGCTCAACCACAACTACATCGGCACCGAGCACATCCTCCTGGGCCTTATCCACGAGGGTGAGGGTGTCGCCGCTAAGGCCCTGGAGAGCCTCGGGATTTCGCTCGAGGCGGTCCGCCAGCAGGTGGAGGAGATCATCGGCCAGGGCCAGCAGGCCCCGTCCGGGCACATCCCCTTCACGCCCCGGGCCAAGAAGGTCCTGGAGCTGTCGCTCCGCGAGGCCCTTCAGCTCGGCCACAACTACATCGGCACCGAGCACATCCTGCTCGGCCTGATCCGCGAGGGCGAGGGCGTCGCCGCCCAGGTCCTCGTGAAGCTCGGCGCCGACCTGAACCGGGTGCGGCAGCAGGTCATCCAGCTGCTCTCCGGGTACTCGGGCAGCAAGGAGGCGGCGACCGCGGGCGGCCCCGCTGAAGGCACGCCCTCCACGTCCCTGGTGCTCGACCAGTTCGGCCGGAATCTCACCCAGGCCGCTCGCGAATCCAAGCTCGACCCGGTCATCGGGCGCGAGAAGGAGATCGAGCGGGTCATGCAGGTGCTTTCCCGCCGCACCAAGAACAACCCGGTCCTCATCGGCGAGCCCGGCGTCGGCAAGACGGCGGTCGTCGAGGGACTGGCGCAGGCCATCGTCAAGGGCGAGGTGCCCGAGACCCTCAAGGACAAGCACCTCTACACCCTGGACCTCGGCGCACTGGTCGCCGGCTCCCGCTACCGCGGTGACTTCGAGGAGCGCCTGAAGAAGGTCCTCAAGGAGATCCGCACCCGCGGCGACATCATCCTGTTCATCGACGAGCTCCACACCCTCGTGGGTGCGGGTGCCGCCGAGGGCGCGATCGACGCCGCCAGCATCCTCAAGCCGATGCTGGCCCGCGGTGAGCTCCAGACCATCGGTGCCACGACGCTCGACGAGTACCGCAAGCACCTGGAGAAGGACGCCGCGCTGGAGCGCCGCTTCCAGCCCATCCAGGTCGCGGAGCCGTCGCTGCCGCACACCATCGAGATCCTCAAGGGTCTGCGCGACCGCTACGAGGCCCACCACCGCGTCTCCATCACGGACGAGGCGCTGGTCCAGGCCGCGACGCTGGCCGACCGGTACATCTCGGACCGCTTCCTGCCGGACAAGGCGATCGACCTGATCGACGAGGCCGGATCCCGGATGCGCATCCGCCGGATGACCGCGCCGCCGGACCTCCGCGAGTTCGACGAGAAGATCGCGGGCGTCCGCCGCGACAAGGAGTCCGCGATCGACTCGCAGGACTTCGAGAAGGCCGCGTCCCTGCGCGACAAGGAGAAGCAGCTCCTCGCCGCGAAGACCAAGCGCGAGAAGGAGTGGAAGGCCGGCGACATGGACGTCGTGGCCGAGGTCGACGGCGAGCTGATCGCCGAGGTCCTGGCCACCGCGACCGGCATCCCGGTCTTCAAGCTGACGGAGGAGGAGTCCTCCCGTCTGCTGCGCATGGAGGACGAGCTCCACAAGCGCGTCATCGGGCAGAAGGACGCCATCAAGGCCCTCTCGCAGGCGATCCGCCGTACGCGAGCCGGTCTGAAGGACCCGAAGCGCCCCGGTGGCTCGTTCATCTTCGCCGGCCCGTCCGGTGTCGGTAAGACGGAGCTCTCCAAGACGCTCGCCGAATTCCTCTTCGGCGACGAGGACGCGCTGATTTCCCTCGACATGTCGGAGTTCAGCGAGAAGCACACGGTTTCCCGCCTCTTCGGTTCTCCCCCCGGTTACGTGGGTTACGAAGAGGGCGGTCAGCTCACCGAGAAGGTGCGCCGCAAGCCGTTCTCCGTCGTCCTCTTCGACGAGGTCGAGAAGGCCCACCCCGATATCTTCAATTCCCTGCTCCAGATTCTGGAAGACGGTCGTCTGACCGACTCCCAGGGCCGGGTCGTGGACTTCAAGAACACGGTCATCATCATGACGACCAACCTCGGGACCCGGGACATCTCGAAGGGCTTCAACCTGGGCTTCGCCGCCCAGGGCGACGTCAAGACCGGCTACGAGCGGATGAAGAACAAGGTCAACGAGGAGCTCAAGCAGCACTTCCGGCCCGAGTTCCTCAACCGTGTCGACGACACGGTCGTCTTCCACCAGCTCAGCCAGGAAGACATCATCCAGATCGTCGACCTGATGATCGCCAAGGTGGACGAGCGTCTGAAGGACCGCGACATGGGCATCGAGCTCAGCGGTGACGCCAAGACGCTCCTCGCCAAGAAGGGCTACGACCCCGTGATGGGCGCCCGGCCGCTGCGCCGGACGATCCAGCGCGAGATCGAGGACATCCTCTCCGAGAAGATCCTCTTCGGTGAGCTGCGCCCCGGTCACATCGTGGTCGTCGGCACCGAGGGCGAGGGCGAGGAGAAGACCTTCACCTTCCGCGGCGAGGAGAAGTCGGCGCTGCCCGACGTCCCTCCGATCGAGCAGGCGGCGGGCGGCGCGGGTCCGAACATGTCGAAGGACGTGTGAGGGCGCGGCTGAACGCCTGAGCAGAAGCAGAAGGGGCTGCCCCGGAACCGTGCGAAACGGTCCGGGGCAGCCCCTTTCGGCGGATGGTGGTCAGCGGCTCACGTCGAGACCTTCGCCGCCCGTGATCGCCGCGTGGCCCGTGACGGTCACCCGGCACTCGGGCATCGCCTGCAACGGGGACAGGTCGACGTGCCTGACATGCAGGGGCGGGGTGAGCACCAGCCACTCCAGCGCGGGGAAGACCCGGGGGATCCATTCGAGCCCGAGCGCGTCGGCGCCGGGGCGCAGCAGCAGATCCCTGACGGAAGGGACGGGCTGTTCGTCGCCGAACTCCGTCGGGGACGCCAGGACCAGGGCGACGTGGGACACCTGTGGTGCCCTGCGGAGAGCGGCGAGCAGCGGCCGGACCGGCGTGAGGGTTTCCAGTTCGAGCTGCCGCAGGCGCGTCCAGCCGTCGAGCGAGTCGACCTCCAGCGAGCCCGTCCCGTCGATGGCCAGTGAGCGGAGTCCGGGGTGGGCGGGCAACAGGGTCAGCCGCTTCGCCGTCACGTGGCTGAGCCTGAGGCGGCTCAGCTCTCTCGAAGCCGTGGCGGCCAGCGCGTCGTCGGGGACATGGCTCATGTCCAGCGCGACCATCTTCAGCGCAGGGAGTCCGGCGAGCGGGCCGAGGTCCCGTACGGCCGGGCAGATGGTCAGGGAGAGGGTCTTGAGCCTCTCGGCGCAGTCCGCCAGGAACGACAGGTCCGTCATGCAGGGGTTCTGCCGGAAGATCAGATCGTTCCAGGGCCTGTCGCGCAGGGCGGCGTGCAACTCGGCGGAGGCGAAGCACCCGATGATCTGCAGGTCCGCGGCGGACGGCAGGTGGCGCAGTGCCGCCAGCTTCTCGGGGGAGTCGATGTTCAGGGTGTGGTGATCCAGCTGGGCGAGGACCTGCCGGGCGTACTTCTCCACCGGATACCTGTCCCAGTCCACCCTGAACAAGTAGCTGAGCTCCGGGTGGGCGAGTGCCCAGCGGCGGGCGTGCGGTACGGCCTCCGCCCCGCCGATCTCGTTGATCAGGTCGACGCAGGGGCGGGCCTGCTCCTTGGTGGGTGTGCGGGCCGGGTCGGGCAGGAACTCCAGAGCGGCCGGACCGAGGTGGGCGAGCAGCCGTACGTCCTTGTCGTTCCCCGGCGGGAACAGCGCCCCGACGGCCGAGCGGACCCTGTCCCGTGTCGTCTCGTCCAGCCAGGTCGCGTGCTGTGCGCAGAGCGCGGCCAGGACGACGATCTCGTTCCGGGTGACGGTGTCGCTGGGGCCGGGCTGCGCATCCAGCAGTCCATTGACCAGTACGGGGTGTTCGCGGCGCCCGCAGTGGCCGGCCGACAGCCGGATGACGTCGTACCACTGCTGCGTGCCCGCCCGGCCGAGCAGTTCGTTCAGATGGTCGCCCTCGACGAACTCCTTCGCGGCGAGGAAGTCCTGGAAGGTGCGGTGGGCGAACTGGTAGACGTCGTCGGTACGTTCCTGGAGGACGCCGCTGCGGTTCAGCAGATGGGTCAGGATCTCCCCGGCCGTGCCCTGGGCGCGCAGCCGTTCCATGCCGGGCAGGGCGCGTTCCAGCTGGTGCAGTGCCGCGGAGCGGTGCAGCTCCGACTGGCCGCCCCGCACCAGCCAGATCGCGATGCGCTGGAGCAGCTGGGCCTGCTCCTCCACGCTCATCGTGA
Source organism: Streptomyces sp. NPDC001890 (assembly GCF_042891445.1). NCBI lineage: Bacteria > Bacillati > Actinomycetota > Actinomycetes > Kitasatosporales > Streptomycetaceae > Streptomyces > Streptomyces sp. NPDC001890. Next base: position 673,330 of record NZ_JBIATE010000003.1, read on the forward strand.
TGCCCTCGGGGGCCTCGATCCTGCGCTGCTTGTCGCGGTCGCCGAGCAGCATGGTGAGCGCCGAGTCGTACAGGCTCCAACGGGTCTCCGGCAGGATGCCCTGGCGGCGGCGGTGCAGGGCGCAGATCACCGCGCAGAGCAGCGGCGTACGGGCCAGATTGCGCAGGGTCCGGTTCTGGGCGAACTGCTGGATCAGGTCCCGTTCCAGCGCGCCGAGCGTCTCGTGGTCGTCGTCGTCCAGCCGGGCGGCCCGGTGCCAGGCGGCGACGAAGGCCTCGATGTCCTCGTCCCGCATCGGCAGCAGCCGCAGCTCGTCGAAGTCCTGGGACCTCAGCCAGCCCGGCTCGACGGCCAGCGGGCGCACCGTGGCCACGCAGCGGATGTCCGGATAGCGGTCCAGGAGACGGGACAGCCACTCGTGGGCCTGCTCGCGGTCGTCGCGCGGGACCTCGTCCAGGCCGTCGACCAGCAGCAGCGCCCGGCCGGACTCCAGTACCCGGCCGACCCAGCCCTCGGGGGCCCGGTCGATCACCAGCCGGGCCGCGTCCGGCAGCTGCGCGGGGGCGGGGAACGTGCCGCCCTGGGCGCGCAGGGTGCGCAGCGGCACGACGAACGGGACCAGGCCGTTGAGCGGGGACAGCTGCGGGCCGAGCGTGCCGGCCGAGGCGTGGGCGGCCAGCCACCACAGCAGCGTGGTCTTGCCGGCGCCCGCGTCGCCGCGCAGCAGGACCCGGGGGCGGCCGGGGAGCAGCGCGTCGATCCGCTGCGGCGGTGGACCCGCTTCCCCGACGATCTGCTGGGCCTCCAGACTCAGGTACGCGGTGTCCAGGTCCCATTCGGAGTCGCGCCGGCCCAGCTCGTCGAGGCCGAAGATCTTCGTACGGCGGTACGCGGCCCCGAGCGCCGCCGCGTACTCCTCCTCGTACCGCGCGTCCCCGGGGAAGTGGCCGTGCACCCGCTCGTGGTGCAGGGGAGTGCCGGTCTGCCGGTAGACCAGCCCGAACGGCTGCGAGGTGAGGAGCCGGGCGACCGGTACGCACTCCACGCGCCGGCCGCCGCGCTGCCGGGGGATCTGCCGGGCGATGCCGATGAGGACGTTGCCGGCGAAGACCGGGCCGCCGGACATGCCGCGCAGTGACGGGGGAGCCGATTCGTTTCCCGGGGGCGGTGGGCCGTCCAGCTCGCAGACCAGCAGCCCGCGCAGCTGCCCGGCCGTCGGCAGGGCGGTGGCCGTGTACTGGTCGGTCTCCAGACGCCCCTCGGGGCCGTACCGCTGGATGTCCGGGAAGCCGGTGATCTCGCAGCCGGAGAGCGCCTGCCCGGAGTGCAGGACGCCGAGCCGTACGGGGGCGAACGGGAGCACCGGGTCGGCGGCCAGCAGGAGGGCGGCGTCGAGGTCGTGGTCGATCCAGGCGACCGTCGCGGTGGCGTGGTCCGCCCGCGCCGGGTGGGCGATGGTGGCCCGGCCGCCGCCCTTCACCACATGGGCGCAGGTCAGCACGAGCCGGTCGGTGAGCAGGGCGCCGCTGCCCTGGACGGATCCGGCGCCGATGACGACGACCGTGCGGGCCGCGGGCGCGGGGGGTGCGGCGGGCGGCGCGGGGCTCATGGCTGTGCCGTTCCGCCGCCGAAGTCCGCCGTGCTGCCCCGGTCGTCGTTGCCGATCTGCCAGGGGCCGCCGGTCGTGGCGTCGCGCGGTTTCAAGGTGAACGCGACCTTGTGCGTGCGGCCGGTCGTGCGGGAGGCGTCGGCGCCCGCCTCGACCACCCAGGCCTTGACCTTGCTCCCGCCCTTGATCTCCTTGCGGAGTTCGAGGGTGAATTCCATCTGGATGTCGCCGACCTCGAAGGCCACGGGGCGGCCGGTGGCGCGGCCCGCGGCGTCGATGAGCTGGTTGCGGATCGACTCGACGGCATCGGCGAGCTCGATGCCGTCCCTCTCGCTGGTGTCCGCGGCGTCACTGGCCATGGCATGCCCCCCCGGGGTCGGCCTCGTGGTCGTCGTATCACCCTAAGGGCTGTCCCGTAATCCCTGGCGGGCGTGCGACGACGGCCACGGCACCTCGCCGCGTTGTCGGAACGCCCGAATACATCCAGTATTCGGGCGTCCCTCCGCCTTGCGATGCACCGCGTCCGACGCCGCACGCTGATCCACCAGGGATTACGGGACAGCCCTTAGTCAGCGCGCAGGCCGAAGGTCCCGAAACGGACAGCCTTCGGGCCCGCCGGCGGTGACAAGGCGCACAGCCCGTTCCGGGTCCACTAACGACGGTAGGAGGGGGTGCCGTGATCGGGGCGGGGACCTTCGGCCCTGTGGTGGAGGGGGCTTTCGCGGCCGGATGGGCAGAGGCTCGAATCGCTGCGATCTGTCCGTTTCGGGCGGTTTGGAACTGGGGTTAAACCTGTCCGGAACCAGAGTTTTGACGGGTTCGGGCGCGTCTCGTTTCAAACCTGTGGCGGTGAATTCCCGGAGTGCCGGCTACGGCTTTTGTTCGTAGATGGGGTGTTTGAGCAATGGCCGGGGTGCGGGTTACCAAGGAATGGCCAGCCCGGCCGGAGCGCCGGGTCCAGTCATCTCCGGAGGTTCTCCGCTTATGTCGAAGCGCGTTTCGTTCCAGCACTCCCGCCGCCCGTCCGTGTCCCGTGTCCGTGGCGCCGTGGTGGCAGCCGGCCTGGGGACGTCGATGGTTCTCGGTGCGGGCGCTGCGTTCGCGGCCGGCTCGGCGGGTGCCCCGGACTCCGTGAAGCTGATCGACCGCGGCACGGCCGAATCGGTCGCCGAGCAGGCTGCCGTACAGGGCAAGGTCGCCGAGAAGGCCGCTGCCAAGAAGGCGGCGGCGGCCAAGAAGGCCGCCGCGGCGAAGAAGGCCGCGCTGAAGAAGGCGCACGGCTGGGAGACCCCGGTCAGCCGCTACGAGCTGAGCGCGAGCTTCGGCAACGACGGCAGCCGCTGGGCCCACAAGCACTCCGGCCAGGACTTCGCCGTGCCGATCGGCACCGAGGTCGAGGCCGCGCACAGCGGCACCGTCGTGAAGGCCGGCCCCAACGGCGGCGGCGACGGTCCCGCGTACGGCAACGCCGTCGTGATCAAGCACGCCGACGGTACGTACTCGCAGTACGCCCACCTGTCGCAGGTCGAGGTGCGGATCGGCGAGGCCGTGAAGACGGGCGAGCGGATCGCGCTCTCCGGCAACACCGGCAACTCCAGCGGCCCGCACCTGCACTTCGAGATCCGGCACACCGCCGACTACGGCTCCGCGGTCAACCCGGTCGGCTTCCTGCACAAGCAGGGCGTCACGGTCTGACCCGGCCTGACCTGACCGCGTTACTCCACGTCCCCCTGGTCGTGTGCCCGGGTGATCAGTTCGAAGGCGACTTCGAGGACGGCCTTGCGCTTCTCCTCGGGGTCGCCTTCGAGGTCCTTCAGGGCGAACATGCCCGCGTGCGTCGCGAAGAGCGCGGTGAAGCAGCGCACCTGGTCGGTCAGTGGGGCGCCGGGTTCCTGGAGCAGGTCGACCAGGGCGACGACGCGCTCCTTGATGGTCACCCCGATGCTCAGGTCCCGTACGGCCGCCTGGTTCTCCTGCATGAAGCGGAACAGCGGGGCGGCGGCGGTCAGGGCCTCGCTGTAGCGGCGCAGGATCTCCTTCTTCGTCTCCAGCGTGTGCGGCTGCTCCTTGCCCCAGGCGAGCAGCTCCTCGACCGGGCGGTTGAGGTCCTCGAAGATGCTGACCAGGATGTCTTCCTTGGTCTTGAAGTGGTAGTACAGCGCGGCCTTGGTGACCTCCAGGCGCTCGGAGATCTCGCGGAGCGAGGTCTTCTCGTAGCCCTGTTCGGCGAAGAGCTCCAGAGCGACGTCCTGAATGCGCTGGCGCGTGTTGCCACGGCGCTGCTGCGGCGTGCTCCCCATGAAGCTCTCCTTTGCTGGAAACTTACTTGACGCCCGGCTAGTTGGGGGTCTACTTTCCCCAGTGTAGTTACTAGCCGGGCGGCAAGTAAGTGCCTGGCTCGCGCAGGGGACCAACCGGGGATCAGGGGAGTGGGGACCAATGTCCGATCTGAAGAAGGCGGCCGGCGGGAAGGCGGCCGTCGCCGACCGGCCGGCCGGGATACCGCAGACACCGCAGCGCAGCGTCCGGGTGGTGATGCTCGCCCTGATGATCACGATGCTGCTGGCCATGCTGGACAACCTGATCGTCGGTACGGCCATGCCGACCATCGTCGGTGACCTCGGCGGCCTGGAGCATCTGTCCTGGGTCGTCACCGCGTACACCCTGGCCACCGCGGCCTCCACCCCCATCTGGGGCAAGCTCGGCGACATGTACGGGCGCAAGGGCATCTTCCTCACGTCCATCGTGATCTTCCTGATCGGCTCGGTGCTGAGCGGAATGGCCCAGGACATGGGCCAGCTGATCGGCTTCCGGGCGGTCCAGGGGCTCGGTGCGGGCGGCCTGATGGTCGGCGTCATGGCGATCATCGGCGACCTGGTCCCGCCCCGCGAGCGCGGCAAGTACCAGGGGATGATGGCCGGTGTCATGGCCATCGCCATGATCGGCGGACCGCTGGTCGGCGGCACCATCACCGACCACCTCGGCTGGCGCTGGAGCTTCTACATCAACCTGCCGCTGGGCGCGGTCGCCCTCGCCATGGTCACCGTCGTGCTGCACCTGCCGAAGCGGGAGGGCGCACGGGCCAGGGTCGACTACCTCGGCGCGGGGCTGCTGACCCTCGGCATCACCGCGATCGTGCTGGTGACCACCTGGGGCGGTACGGAGTACGACTGGGACTCCGCCATGATCATGGAGCTCTCCGCGATCGGCGTCGCCTCGCTCGTCGGCTTCCTCTTCGTCGAGACCAAGGCAGCAGAACCGATCATTCCGCTGCACATCTTCCGCAACCGCAACTTCACCCTGATGTCCGTGGTCGGCTTCATGTCGGGCTTCGTGATGTTCGGCGCGGTGCTCTTCCTGCCCCTGTACCAGCAGTCCGTCCAGGGCGCCTCGGCGACCAACTCGGGCTTGCTGCTCCTGCCGATGCTGCTGTCGATGATGGTCGTCTCGCTGGTCGCGGGCCGGGTCACCACCAGCACCGGCAAGTACAAGGTCTTCCCCGTGGTGGGCTCCGTACTGATGGTGACCGGCCTGTTCCTGCTCTCGCGGATGGACGTCGACACCACGCGGTTCACCTCCGGCGTCTACATGGCGGTGCTCGGCGCGGGCATGGGCTTCCTGATGCAGATCACGATGCTCGTCGCGCAGAACAGCGTCGAGATGAAGGACATGGGCGTCGCCTCCTCCGCGACGACCCTCTTCCGTACGCTCGGCAGCTCCTTCGGCGTCGCGATCATGGGCGCGCTGTTCACCGGCCGGGTGCAGGACGAGATGGCCGCCCGGGGCGGCGGGGCGGCCACCGAGAAGTCCGCGCAGCTGGACGCGGCGAGCCTGGCGAAGCTGCCGGAGGCGGCGCGTGAGGCGTACCAGTTCGCGGTGTCGTCCGGCACGCACATCGCGTTCCTGGTGGGCGCCGTGGTCGCGCTGGCCGCCCTGTTCGCCTCGGTCTTCGTCAAGGAGGTGCCGCTGCGCGGGGCGGGCCCGGCCACCAAGCAGGCCGAGGCCGCCGGCGTCTGATCCGGAGCGGGGTACGAGGGAGGCTCCCGGGGCGCGCCCCGGGAGCCTCCCTCGTACCCGTCGTGTCCCGAGGAAGGGCTCAGGCGCCGGTCCGCGCCGCCTCGTCGTCCGGGCCGCGCTGCTCGGACACCGGCAGGAGCGGGAAGCTGCCGGTGTTGGTCGGCGCGTGCTCGGGCAGCCACAGCACCGCGATCGCCCCGCCCGTGCCCTGCGCCGCCCCTTCCGGCGCCGCGTTGCGGAAGGTCAGCCGGGCCCCGAGGACCCGCGCCTGACCGGCGGCGATGGTCAGCCCGAGCCCGTGCCCGCGCCCGGCCCGGTCACTGCTTCCGGTACGGAACCGGCTCGGCCCCTCCCGCAGCAGCGCCGCCGGGAACCCGGAACCGTGGTCGCGGATCCGCACCACCCGGCCCTCGACCGTGACCTCCACCGGAGTGGAGCCGTGCTTGGCGGCGTTGCCCAGCAGATTGCCGAGGATGCGCTCCAGCCGGCGCGGATCGGTGTTGACCCAGGACTCGTGGACGACCCGCACCCGCACATCCGGGTCCAGCAACCCGATCCGCCGGCTGACGAACTCGCCCAGCGCGATCTCCTGGAGCTCGGCCCGCTCCGAGGCACTGTCCAGCCGGGCCACCTCCAGCACGTCCTCGACGAGCGTGCGCATCGCCTGGGCCCGGTCCCGTACCAGTTCGGTGGGGCGGCCCGGCGGCAGCAGCTCGGCCGCCGTCAGCAGACCGGTCACCGGCGTACGCAGCTCGTGCGCGATGTCCGCGGTGACCCGGCGCTCCGCCTCGATCCGCGCGTTCAACGCGTCCGTCAGCGCGTCCACCGCACCGGCCAGCTCATCGGTCTCGTCCCGGACGACCCCGCCCACGGCCTCCCTGACCCGTTCCTCCGTATTGCCCTGCGCGACCCGGCCCGCCGCGGCCGCCGCCTTGCGCAGCCGGCGCGACAGCTGGCCGCCGATCAGCACGCCCAGCGCACAGCCGCCGAACACCACCGAGACCGAGCCGATGATCAGCGCCCGGTCGAGATCGCGCATGATCGTGGAGTTGCGGCCCGCGAACCGGGTGTGCAGCGAGAGCACGTCGCCCTTGCCGACCGGCACGGCCGCCCACACATCGGGTACCCCCTTGGCGGACACCTCGACGTGGGTGGCGCGCCGGTTCCGGCCGGTCTCCGCGCGCAGGCTGTGCGGCATCGTCGGGTCGTTGAGCTTGGCACCGAACCGGGGGTCGGTCTTCTTCGTCTTCGTCGCCTCGTACAGCAGCTGGGCGTACGTCAGCCGCTCCAGCTGGACCTCGCGGGCGTTCTCCAGCATCGAGACCTGGGCGGCGTTGTGGACGACGAAGCTGAGCGCGACCGCGGTCAGCGCGCCGACCGCCGCGATCGCGATGCTGATCTTCCAGCGGACTCCGGTCCGCAGATCGGGCCGCTTCATGGCCTGAGTTTGTAGCCGAAGCCGCGGACCGTCTCGATCCGGTCCTGGCCGATCTTGGTGCGCAGCCGCTGCACATGGACATCCACGACCCGGGTGTCGCCGCCCCACCCGTAGTCCCAGACCCGCTCCAGGAGCTTGTCGCGGGAGAGCACCGTGCCGGGCGCCGCGGAGAACTCCAGCAGCAGCCGCATCTCGGTCGGGGTCAGCGCCACCTGCTCGCCGGCGCGGTGGACCGCCATGCCCTCGGTGTCGACCTCCAGATCGCCGAAGACCAGCACCCCGCCGACCGGCTGCGGTTCCGGCTCCCCGCCCGGCCGCCCGCCCGTGGCATGGCCGAAGCGGCGCAGCACGGCACGGATCCGGGCGACCAGGACCGCCCCGTCGAAGGGCTTGGTGACGTAGTCGTCCGCGCCGGCCTCCAGGCCGAGCACCACGTCGATCGAGTCCGCACGGGCCGACAGCATGATCACGGGCACGGTCGACTCGTCGCGGATCCGGCGGCAGAGGCTGACCCCGTCGAGCCCCGGCACCATCACGTCGAGCAGGGCGATGTCGGGCCGGTCGGCGCGGAACGCCTCCAGGCCCGACAGGCCGTCGGGCATCGCGGTGACCGCGAAGCCGTCGCGCTCCAGCGCCAGCTGGGTGGCTTCGCGGATGACGTCGTCGTCCTCGACGAACAGGACGTGGGTCTCGGCCATCGGAATGCTCTCAGTTCCCCGGCGGCTCGGCGTCCGGAGCCGGAAGGACCGCCCCGCCGCTGCCGACGGCTCGGTTGAAGTCGTTGTGCACCCGGTCGTGCTCGCTGAACCGGTTGCCCGCCCAGCGGTAGGTGATCACTTCCTCGCCGGAGGGGTACGCGACCGAGTCCCTCTTCTCGTACACCTGGGTCGTCACCACCAGGTCCCCGCGGTCGATCGTGCCGTAGACGGCGGGCTGCTCGATGGCGAACACGTTCTCGTACGAGCCGCTGCCCTGCCGGCGGTACACATAGGTGCCGACGCCCACCGAATCGGCGCAGGTCATCACGTTCACCACGACATCGGCGGCCGGGCCGCCGGTCATCGTGCCGTACGAGGTGTCCACCGGGTACTCGGAGCCGGTGCAGGGCTTCAGGTCCGTCCTGACCCGCTCGCTGACCTTGGGGTCGTGCTTGAGCAGCGACACGGGGTCGATCCGCGAGGAGGGCCGCGCGGAGGAGGACGGCTCGTCGCTGGGCGTGACCTGGGCGACGGGCTGGGTGCCGGCCGGTCCCTCGTCCCGGGTGCCGGTGCCGCCGGTCGAGCAGCTGACGGTGAGCAGCCCGAAGGCGGCGAGGCCGACCAAGGTCGTGGCGCTCGCCGCCCAGCCGGTCAGGACCCGGCCACGTCGGACGGTGGCCTCGCGGCCACCGTCGTCTCTCCCACCGCCACGATCGCCGTCGCCGCTGGCTGTCAGGCCGCGCAACGCTCCCGCCCCCGTTCGTCCATCTGCCTGCCCGCCCGCGTCCGCGCACGTGCCGGAGCACCGCCGGCCGCCGGACGCCGCTGCTCGGCGAGCACGGTCTCCCGGCCCGCCGCCTCACGGCTCTCCAGCTCCTGGCGCAGCCGTGCCAGCGCACGGTGGAGCGTGCTCTTCACCGTACCGGCCGACATGCCGAGCGCGGCGGCCGTCTCCTCCGTACTCATCTGCTCCCAGTGTCGCAGCACGACGACGCTGCGCTGCTTGGGAGCCAGCACGCCCAGGATGTCCATCAGCAGGGCGCGGTCGGCGCGCTGCTCGGTGCCGTCCTCGACGCTCGCGTCGGGCAGCTGCTCGGTGGGGACCTCGTCCAGCTTGCGCGCCCGCCACCACTCGGTACGGGTGTTGATCATGACGCGGCGCAGATAGGCGTCGGCCAGCGACTTGTCGGCGATGCCGTCCCAGCGGCCGTACGTACGGGCCAGGGCGGTCTGGAGCAGGTCCTGCGCATCCACCGGGTCGGGTACCAGCCGTCGCGCGCTGCGCAGCAGCGCGTCGTGCCGAGTGCGTACGTAGTCCTCGAATTCGAGCACCTCGCCGTGCGCCATTCCAACCGCCTCCGTCCCCGTGGATCCCCGTATAACCGCCGCCAGCCATCGTTCGGTCGGGCTGACGGGGAAGACGCTACGGAGCTGTTGTCACGGGGTTGTGCGGAGCAGCCATACGCCGACGCACGGCTGTCCATCGGTTGTGTAACAGCGGGGGAGCGGGACGGGTACGGAGCTCAGCTCAGCGGCAGCCGGTACTGCCCGCCGGCCAGCGGTTCGACCAGGCCGTCGGCGACCAGGCCGTCCAGCGCGCGGGCGCGCTGCACCGGTTCGTCCCACACCGCGTCCAGCGCCGACTGCGGCACCGGCGTCAGGGCGTCGCGCAACACGGCGAGCAGCCGTCCGCGCACCTGCCGGTCGGTGCCGGCGTAGGTCTGGCCGCGGCGCGGGGGCCCCTGATGGGCGGGCTTCCCGGCCAGCCGCCAGGCGCACTGCCCGGAGATCGGGCACCGGTTGCAGTCCTCGTTCTTGGCGGTGCAGACGAGGGCGCCGAGCTCCATCGTCGCGGCAGCCCAGCGGGCCGCCGTCTCGTCCTCGTCGGGCAGCAGCGCGCGGGCGAGCTTGCGCTCGGCGGCGGTGGTCGCGTTCGGCGGGTACTGGATCCCGGTCGCGGCACGGGCGAACACCCGGCGGACGTTGGTGTCGAGCACGGCGTGCCGCTGCCCGTACGCGAACGAGGCCACGGCCGCCGCGGTGTACTCGCCGATCCCGGGCAGGGCGAGCAGCTGACCGTGCTCGCTCGGTACGTCGCCGCCGTGCCGTTCCGTTATGGCCTGCGCGGCGCCGTGCAGGCGGAGTGCCCGGCGGGGGTAACCGAGCCGGCCCCAGGCGCGGACCGCCTCGCCGGGCGGTTCGGCGGCCAGGTCGGCGGGGCGGGGCCAGCGGGCCAGCCACTGCTCGTAGACCGGGAGGACCCGGTTCACGGGGGTCTGCTGCAGCATGAACTCGCTCACCATCACACCCCAGGCGCCCGCTTCGGGGCGGCGCCAGGGCAGATCGCGGGCGTGCTGGTCGAACCACCCGATGACGGGAGCGTGGAGGGAGGCGGGGGGCGTCTGTGTCGCAGTCATGGCAGTCATCGCACCGTCGATCCTGGCACGGAAGGGCAGACGATGGTTCAGCGCACGGTGGTGTCGCGCCTCGTGAGGGCCCTTGGGGTGATAATGCCACCCGTCCGCGCCCCGGGGGTCCGGCAACCGGCCCAAGGGGCCCGGCCGGGCTCTCGCGGGGCCGTCAGTGCCGCTTGGCCCGGTGCCGGGAGCGGCCGGCCGTCACCGCGCCGGGCCCCGAGGCCCAGGCCGCCACCGGCGCCCCGCTGCTCCGTACCGTCTGGGCGAGCGATCGCACCGGGCGGCGCAGCACGGTGACCACCAGGGCCGAGACGGTGGCGCCCAGCACCAGCCCGACCGCCACGTCATGCGGGTAGTGCACGCCGACGAAGACCCGGGAGAAGGCCATCAGCAGGGCCATCGGCACGGTGAGCCAGGCCAGCCGGGGGCGGGCGATCGCCAGGGCGATCGCCGCCGCGCCGGCGATCGCGGAGTGGTTGCTGGGGAAGGACCAGTCGCCCGGCGGCGGGCAGCTCACCAGCGAGGCCGCCGCGCCGGCGACCGCCCTGCACGGGCGTTCCTCGTCCACCACCGACTTGAGGACCTCGCTGACCACATAGCCGAAGGCGGTCGCGACGGGCGCGAGCACCGCCAGGGCCAGGGCGCCGTCGTCCCGGCGCCGGGCACGCCACCACCCGGTGATGAACAGGACGCCGAAGAGAAGGAGCCCGAGCTCCGTCCATATCTCGGCCAGATGTTGCACCCATGACGGCATGTCATGTGCGAAGTCGGTGATGTCCCGGTAGAGCGGCGCGGTGACTGAACTATCCATGTGACAGAGGGTAGTCAATGAAACCGGGTGTTCATCCGGGTGTTCCCCTGCGGCCAACTCGGGGGTCAACTCGGCGGCGTCGCGGGGCCGGAACGGGCCGCCCATGATGATGATCCGTAAAACTTGCGGGCCGGGGCGGCGGGTGGGGCGGGAGTCGGCGCCGATCTCTCGTACAGTTTGCGCCGTGGGATCTTTGCGTAATCCGATCGGTCCGCTTCCCTCCACCATCTACTGGCGACGGAGGGCCGTAGCGGCGACGCTCGTTGCGCTGATCGCGCTGCTGATCGTGTGGGTCGTCACCTCGGGCGGGGACGGGAAGACCACCAAGGACGACTCCCGGCCCGCCGGTTCGGGCCCCGCGCAGGAGATCACGCCGGGACCCGACGGCTCGGGCCCGGCCATCAGCCAACAGCCCGGCGGGCGCGACGAGTCGGACGACTCGGCCGGATCCGGCTCGGACGACGGCGGTACGGACGCGGGCTCCGGCGGCGGTTCGGGCGACGCCGGCACGGAGGCGGGCTCCGGCGGTACGGAGGCGGGCTCCGGTGGCGCGGACGCGGGCTCCGGCGGCGCGGGCGGCGGTACGGCGGGCCGGCGGGTCCCGGCCTCCTCCTCGCTCCCCGACTGCACCCCCGCGGCACTCCAGTTGGGCCTGAGCACCGAACTCAGCTACAGCCCCGGCGAGAAGCCGAAGTTCAAACTGGTCGTCACGAACAACTCGGCCACCACCTGCAAGGCGGACCTCGGGCCGAAGAGCGCGGTGCTCACCATCACCGAGGCGGGCGGCGACGACAACCAGGTGTGGTCCTCCAAGGACTGCCCGCGCGACGCGGCCGTGCTGCTGGAGGTGCCGGCGGGCGAGACCGTCGTCCACACCGTGGAGTGGGACCGCAGGAAGAGCTCCGCGCGGTGCGCGACGCCGCCCGCGGGGACGGCCGGGCCCGGTACGTATCTGGTCGAGGCGAAGTCGCCGGGCGAGCCGGTGCAGCGCGCCTCGTTCGTCCTCGCGAAGGACTGACACCGACCGGGAGGACGCGGGGCCCGGTCTCCCGGGCCCCGATCGCCCTGCGCGCCGTCGCTCGTAGCGGCTCTACACGTACCGTTCGAGGATCGACGACTCGGCCAGCCGGGACAGGCCCTCGCGCACGCTGCGCGCCCGCGCCTCGCCGACGCCGTCCACCGTCTGGAGATCGTCCACGCTGGCGGCGAGCAGCTTCTGCAGACCGCCGAAGTGCTCCACCAGCCGGTCGATGATCGCCCCGGGCAGCCGCGGCACCTTCGCCAGCAGCCGGAAGCCGCGCGGCGAGACCGCCGAATCCAGCGTCTCGGGCGAGCCGCTGTAGCCCAGGGCCCTTGCCACGACCGCGAGTTCGAGCAGCTCGGTGTGGGAGAGCGCGTCGAGCTCCGTCAACGCCTCGGCGACCGTACGGGACCGCTTCGCGGTCGGCTCCGGCACATAGTCGCGCACGACCAGCTCGCGCTCCGGCTCGACGCCCGCGATCAACTCGTCGAGCTGGAGCGAGAGAAGCCGGCCGTCGGTGCCCAGCTCGACCACGTACTCCGCGATCTCGGTCGCGATCCGGCGGACCATCTCCAGCCGCTGCGCGACCGCCGTCACGTCCCGGACCGTCACCAGGTCCTCGATCTCCAGCGCGGAGAGCGTGCCCGCGACCTCGTCGAGGCGGAGCTTGTACCGCTCCAGGGTGGCGAGGGCCTGATTGGCGCGGGAGAGGATCGCGGCGGACTCCTCCAGGACCCGGCGCTCCCCGTCCACGTAGAGCGCGATCAGGCGCATCGACTGCGAGACCGAGACGACCGGGAAGTTGCACTGCTTGGAGACCCGGTCCGCCGTGCGGTGGCGGGTGCCCGTCTCCTCGGTGGGGATGGAGGCGTCCGGCACCAGCTGCACGCCGGCGCGCAGGATCTTGGTCATGTCCTTGTCGAGGATCAGCGCGCCGTCGAGCTTGGCCAGCTCGCGCAGGCGCGTCGCGGTGAACTCCACGTCCAGCACGAATCCGCCGGTGCACATCGACTCGACGGTCTTGTCCATGCCGAGCACGATCAGTCCGCCGGTGTTGCCGCGGAGGATGCGCTCCAGGCCGTCCCGCAGCGCCATTCCGGGCGCCACGGCGCTCAGCGAGGCGCGCATGAGCGCCTCATTACCGGTGCCTTGGCCGGACTTTCCGGGCGATGCTGCCCGGTCGTTGGCTGCCACTGCACTCCTCCGGTCACAGGTTTGCGGTGCCCTTACGTCCCTCGTACCGTTCGTACGGACGGGCGAGACCAGGGCAAAGTCTACCGGCGTGCGCCCTCCTCCTGGGGGGCCTGTGCCCGAGACCGGCGAGGTAGGACTCTCAGCGCGTCGCCCATGTTGGCGACTTCTGTGACCTTCATACCGGCCGGGACCTTGCCCGGATCGGTCGGGACCAGCGCGTGTGTGAAGCCCAGCCGGTGCGCCTCGGCCAGCCTGCGCTGGACCCCGGTGACCCTTCTGACCTCGCCCGCGAGGCCCACTTCGCCGATCGCCACCAGGTTCTTCGGCAGCGGGGTGTCGCTCGCGGCACTGGCCAGCGCCAGTGCGACCGCGAGGTCCGCGGCGGGCTCGGAGAGCTTCACACCGCCGACCGTCGCGCTGTAGATGTCCCGCTTGCCCAGCGAGCTGATCCGGCCGCGCTGCTCCAGGACCGCGAGCATCATCGACACCCGGGACGTCTCCAGGCCGGAGGTGGTGCGCCGGGGCGAGGGGATCTGGGAATCGACCGTCAGCGCCTGTACTTCGGCGACGAGCGGCCGCTTGCCCTCCAGGGTGACGGTCAGGCAGGTGCCGGGCACGGGCTCGTCGCGCCGGGTGAGGAACAGGCCGGAGGGGTCGGCGAGGCCGGTGATGCCCTCGTCGTGCAGCTCGAAGCAGCCCACCTCGTCGGTCGCGCCGTACCTGTTCTTGACGCCCCGTACGAGCCGCAGGCGGGCGTGGCGGTCGCCCTCGAAGGACAGCACCACGTCGACGAGGTGCTCCAGCAGCCGGGGGCCCGCGATCGCCCCCTCCTTGGTGACGTGGCCGACCAGGAGCGTCGACATGCCGCGCTCCTTGGAGGCCCGGATGAGGGCCCCGGCGACCTCCCGGACCTGCGCCATGCCGCCCGGCGCCCCGTCGATCTCCGGCGAGGCGACCGTCTGCACGGAGTCGAGGATGAGGAGCGAGGGCTTGACGGCGTCGAGATGGCCGAGGACCGCGGACAGGTCGGTCTCGGCGGCCAGGTACAGATGGTCGTTGATCGCCCGGATCCGGTCGGCGCGCAGCCGCACCTGGCTCGCGGACTCCTCGGCGGTGACGTAGAGCGTGCGGTGCTCATCGCTCGCGGCCTTGGCGGCGACGTCCAGCAGCAGCGTCGACTTGCCGACGCCCGGCTCGCCCGCGACGAGGACCACGGCACCCGGCACGAGACCGCCGCCGAGCACCCGGTCCAGCTCGCCGACGCCGGTGGACCGGGCGGTGGCCTGCCGGCTGTCGACCTGGCCGATGGGGAGCGCGGCGGTGCTGACCCGGCCGGCCGCGGTGGTCCGCACGGCGGGGGCGCCGCCGAACTCCTCGACCGTCCCCCACGCCTGGCATTCGGGGCAGCGGCCGAGCCACTTGGCGGTCGTCCAGCCGCATTCGGAGCAGCGGTAGGACGGCCGGTCCTTCGCGGTTTTCGTACGGGCAGCCATGGCGCAACCGTATAGGTGGGGTACGACAACGCCGCCCGGCACGGTCCAAAGGCCGGCGCGCGCCCGCTCCCGGGGCGCGGCGCTTCCGGCTGAAAGACGGGGCGCTTCCGGTGGAAAGGCGCGGCGCTTCCGGTGGAATAGAGAATTCCTGTCCCCTTTTGAGGGATACGTTCACCCGTAAGGATTAAAAGTGCTGAAGGGTAGCGAAAGGTGTGCCCTCTGCTGCCTACGGTCGCAAGGTGACGAGCAGCGGTCTGGAGCCCCCCACGCACACCACCGGCGCACACCGGGCGCGACGCGGTGCGCCCCGCCTCCCGGCGCACCCTTCGCCGCGCCGGCCGCCCGCCCGGTACGAACCGCATCTCGACGGTCTGTTCACCTACTGCCTCTCCGTGCTCTGCGACCACGACGCCGCCACCGAGGCGCTCGGCGGTGTGCTCGCGATCGCGGAACGGCAGGACGGCCGGTGCCCGGCGGGCGAGGAGGAACGTAAATCCTGGCTGTACGCGCTGGCCAGATGGATGTGTCTGCGCAAGCTCGCCGAGCAGAAACAGGGCCGGCAGGCGCACAGCCACAAGGCGGGGAAGCAGCCGCGCAGGCTCTCCCCGAAGCAGGAGGCGAAGCGGGCGGGCGGGCCTCCGGGCAAACAGCCGGGCACCGCGGCCGCCCAGGGGGCGCGCGCCGGACGCCGTACGCCCCCCGTCGTCGCCGCGAAGACCGCGGCAGCGCCCGGCGGCGCCCCCGCAGGCCCTGCCCGCGCCCCCGAGACCGAGACCGAGGCCGCCGCCGAGGCGCACCGCCGCGAACTCGCCCAGCTGGCCTGGCCCGAGGCCGCGGGCACCACCCCCGAGCAGCGCGAGGCGCTCGAACTCGCGGTGCGCCACCACCTCCCGCCACGCGCCGTCGCCTCCGTCCTGGGGCTCGAACCGGCGACCGCCCGTGAGCTGCTGGCCGCCGCCGCCTGCGAGGTGGAGCGCACCCGCGCCGCCCTCGCCGTCGTCGAGACCGGCAACTGCCCCACCGTCGCCCGGCTCACCGGCGAACACCGCGTCCTGCTCTCCGCCGCCCTGCGCCGCGAGCTGGTCCGCCACGTCGACGACTGCCCCCGCTGCCGCAGGGCCGCCGAGCGGGCCGGCGCCAAGGGCCCCTGGCCCGGCGCCGCGGTCACCGCGGCTGCCGCGCTGCCGGTCGTCGAGGCACCCCGGCCATCGGCGTACGTCGCGATGGTCCACGCCCAGCGCAACCGCTCCGGCGGCCCGCGCTTCGACCGCACGGGCTTCCCCATGGACCCGAAGGACCACGCCGCGCGCCGGGACCGGCTGCGGGCCAGGGTCGTGACGACGACGGTGGTGGCGACGGTCGTCGCCGCCCCCGTGATCGCGCTCTGGACCGCCTACCGGGGCGCACCGCAGACCGGCGAGGGCCACGAGGGCTCCTCGGTCACCGCCACCGAGAGCGACGCCCGGCACGAGCTCGACGGCACCGCGGACGGCCACTACGAGAACGCGGGCAACGCCCGCCCCCAGCCCGGCGCCCGCTTCGCCGACGACCGCGCCCCGGACGTCTCGGCGGAGGTGATCAGCGCGGGTCCGGGCCGGGGCGGCGCCGCCGGACTCACCGTCGAGGCCCGCTCGTCCGGCGGCAGGACCCTGCTCCGGCTGACCGCGTCGGGCGGCGCGCCGGTCGCCTGGTCGGCCCGCCCGGACGCGTCCTGGGTGCGGCTGAGCCGCTACTCGGGCACGCTCGCCGCGGGCGAGAGCATCATGATCCACGTCCGGGTGAACCACTGGCGGGAGCCGGCCGGCCCGTGGAGCGCGCGCATCGCCCTCGCCCCGTCGGGCTCGGCGGTGGTGATCCGGGGGCGCGGGGCGCCGCCTTCGTCCGACGGCCCGGGACGCCCGTTCCCCGCCGACCCGTCCGTCACCACCGGACCGTCGGCCCCGCCCACGTCCTCGCCGGATCCCACACCGTCGACGGATCCGACGCCCGGCCCGAGCGACCCCACGCCCACCCCGACCGCCCCGTCACCGGACCCGACGGCCAGCACGGACCCGACACCCACCGACGAGCCGGGACCGGGCACGACCCCGACGGGCTGAGGGGCAGGCCGCCCCGACGGACCGACTCGACGGACCGACTCGACGGACCGAGGGGGCGGCCCGACGGACCGAGGGGGCGGCCCGGCCGAGGCTCACCCCCGGGCGGTCACGCCGGATCGGCCGGAGGGACCGGATCCGCGGGGTGCGGCGCCATCGGCAGCAGCGCGGACAGCCGCTCCTCGCACAGTTCGACGAGCCGCTCGTACGCCTTCTCGCCCATCATCTCGGTGAGCTCGGGCCGGTACGAGACGTACACCGGCTCCCCGGCCCCGTGCGCCGAGGTCGCCGAGGTGCACCACCAGTGCAGATCGTGGCCGCCGGGACCCCAGCCCCTGCGGTCGTACTCGCCGATCGAGACCTGGAGCACCCGGGTGTCGTCGGGCCGGTCGATCCAGTCGTACGTGCGCCGGACCGGCAGCTGCCAGCAGACGTCCGGCTTGGTCTCCAGGGGCTCCTTGCCCTCCCGCAGCGCCAGGATGTGCAGGGCGCAGCCCGCACCCGCCGCGAATCCGGGCCGGTTCTGGAAGATGCACGAACCCTTCCAGCGCCGGGTCTGGCGCTCCCCGTCGTCGTCGAGCTGGACCCAGCCCGTCTCCGTACCGACGTCGTGGAACTGCCACAGCTCCGGGGTCAGCCGCTCCACATGGCCCGCCACCCGCTTCTCGTCGTCCTCGTCCGAGAAGTGCGCGCCCAGCGTGCAGCACCCGTCGTCCGCACGGCCCGCCTGGATGCCCTGGCAGCCGCTGCCGAAGATGCACGTCCACCTGGAGGTCAGCCAGGTCAGGTCGCAGCGGAAGATCTGCTCGTCGTCCCCCGGGTCCGGGAATTCGACCCAGGCACGCGCGAAATCGATCCCCATCTCGTCCTCGGACCGGACCGGTCCGTTCACTTCCTGTTGCTGCGCCTCCTGCTTGGTTCTCTGCTTCTTCGTGTTTTTGCCCGGCTTCGCCTTTTTCGTCTTTGGCACGCGCCAAGAGTAAGTCTGTCGTCCCGGTAGCGTTCCTGCCATGAGACTCGGAGTCCTCGACGTGGGTTCGAACACGGTGCATCTGCTGGTGGTGGACGCGCACCCCGGCGCACGCCCGCTGCCCGCGCACTCGCACAAGGCGGAGCTGCGCCTGGCCGAACTGCTCGACGAGGACGGGGCGATCGGCCCCGAAGGTGTGGACCGGCTCGTGGCGACGGTCTCCGACGCGCTCCAGGCCGCCGAGGACAAGGGGTGCGAGGACGTCCTGCCGTTCGCCACGTCCGCGGTGCGGGAGGCGAGCAACGCCGATCAGGTGCTGGCCCGGGTGCGCGAGGAGACCGGCATCGACCTCGTCGTCCTCAGCGGCGCGGAGGAGGCCCGGCTCACCTTCCTCGCCGCGCGCCGCTGGTACGGCTGGTCGGCGGGGCGGCTGCTGGTCCTGGACATCGGGGGCGGTTCGCTGGAGATCGCGTACGGCATCGACGAGGAGCCGGACGCCGCGGTCTCGCTGCCGCTCGGGGCCGGCCGGCTCACCGCCGGGTGGCTGCCGGGCGATCCGCCGGACCCGGCACAGGTGAAGGCGCTGCGCCGCCATGTCCGGGCCAGGATCGCCCGGAGCGTCGGGGAGTTCACCCGCCTCGGCCGCCCGGACCATGTCGTGGCCACGTCCAAGACCTTCAAGCAGCTCGCCAGGATCGCGGGCGCCGCGCGCTCCACCGAGGGCCTGTACGCGCAGCGCGCCCTCACCCGCAAATCGCTGGAGGAGTGGGTGCCGAAGCTGGCGGCGATGACGGCCGAGCAGCGTGTCGGTCTGCCCGGCGTCTCCGAGGGCCGCGCCGCGCAGCTGCTCGCCGGGGCGCTGGTCGCGGAGGGCGCCATGGACCTGTTCGGGGTCGAGGAGCTGGAGATCTGCCCCTGGGCGCTGCGCGAGGGCGTCATCCTGCGTCGCCTGGACCACCTGCCGTCGGAGGAACCGGCCGCGCTGGACGGCTGAGCGCGCCGGGCCGGGCGTCGAAGGGGGCGCCGGGCGTCGCGGGGTGTCGCCGGGCCTCCCGGTGCGGCCGGAAACCGGCCATGGCCCTGCTCACTTTCCGCCGGGACCTCTCGGTGGGGCGTACCACTGCCCGTACGCTGTCCCAGTGGCAGAACCAGTGGTGCGCATCCCGGATGCGAAGGTCGCCCTGTCGACGGCTTCCGTCTACCCGGAGTCGACGGCGACGGCCTTCGAGATCGCCGCGCGCCTCGGTTACGACGGTGTCGAGGTCATGGTGTGGACCGACCCGGTCAGCCAGGACATCGAGGCCCTGCGGCGGCTCTCCGACTACCACCAGGTGCCGATCCTCGCCGTCCACGCGCCCTGTCTGCTGATCACCCAGCGCGTCTGGTCCACCGATCCGTGGGTGAAGCTCCAGCGGGCCCGCGCCGCCGCGGAGAAGCTCGGGGCGACGACCGTGGTCGTCCATCCGCCGTTCCGTTGGCAGCGCAATTACGCGCGCGACTTCGTCACCGGGATCTGGCGCATGGCGGACGAGACCGATGTGCGGTTCGCCGTGGAGAACATGTACCCCTGGCGGTACCGGGACCGCGAGATGCTCGCGTACGCCCCCGACTGGGACGTCACCAACAACGACTACCGCCACTTCACCGTGGACCTCTCGCACACCGCGACGGCCCGCACGGACGGCATGGCGATGGTCGAGCGGATGGGCGACCGGCTCGCCCACATCCACCTCGCCGACGGCAAGGGCTCCAACAAGGACGAGCACCTGGTGCCCGGCCGCGGCGACCAGCCCTGTGCCGAACTCCTGGAGCACCTGGCCCGCACCGGCTTCGACGGCCATGTCGTCATCGAGGTCAACACCCGCCGTGCCATGTCCACCGCCGAACGCGAGGCCGATCTGGCGGAGGCGCTGGCCTTCACCCGGCTCCACCTGGCGTCGTCCCCGACCCGGGCACCGCGCCCATGACGGGCGGCCCCACGGACGGCGCCGACGACGGCCCCACGGACCCCACCAGCCCCACGCCCCCCAAGCGCCGCGGCCGCCCCTCCCGTACCGCCGAGACCACCGGCCCCGACGCGCGCACCCGCATCCTGGAGGCGGCCCGCAACGAATTCGCGGAGCGCGGCTACGACAAGACGTCGGTCCGGGGCATCGCCAAGGCGGCGGGCGTCGACTCCGCCCTGGTCCACCACTACTTCGGTACGAAGGAAGAGGTCTTCGCGGCCGCCATCGAGCTGTCCTTCGAGCCGGCCCTGGTGATCCCGGCCGTCCTCGGCGACGGCACGGACGGGCTGGGGGAGCGGCTGGCCCGCTACTTCATCGCCGTGTGGGAGAACCCGGCGACCAGGGCCCCGCTGCTGGCCGTCATGCGATCCGCCCTGACCCACGAGGCGGCGGCGAAGGTCCTGCGGGGCTTCGTGCTGCGCCGGCTCCTGGAGCGGATCGCGGAGGCGCTGGACGTACCGGACGCCACGTTCCGCGCGGAGCTGGCGGCCTCGCAGATGCTCGGGATCGTGATGCTCCGCTACGTGATCCGGGCGGAGCCGCTGGCTTCGGCGGACCCCGAGGAGATCGTCGCGATGGTCGCCCCGACGCTCCAGCGCTATCTGACGGAGTCCTGAACCCGCTCTCGCGCCCCGCCCACCCACCGAGCACCTTGTCCCGCATTTCGGACAGTGTGTCCAGATCTTGGAGCCGGAGGCGTACGCTCGGAGGCAGTCTTAACCGTCGAAGGAGCGAGAGACGATGCCCCAGCTGAGGTCCCGCACTGTCACCCACGGCCGCAACATGGCGGGCGCCCGCGCCCTTATGCGGGCCTCCGGTGTACCCGGCGCGGACATCGGCCGGAAGCCGATCATCGCCGTGGCCAACTCCTTCACGGAGTTCGTCCCCGGCCACACCCACCTCCAGCCGGTCGGCCGGATCGTCTCCGAGGCCATCACCGCCGCCGGCGGCATCGCCCGCGAGTTCAACACGATCGCCGTCGACGACGGCATCGCCATGGGCCACGGCGGCATGCTCTACTCCCTCCCCTCCCGCGACCTGATCGCGGACAGCGTGGAGTACATGGTCGAGGCGCACTGCGCCGACGCCCTGATCTGCATCTCCAACTGCGACAAGATCACCCCCGGCATGCTGATGGCCGCCCTGCGCCTCAACATTCCGACGGTCTTCGTCTCCGGCGGCCCGATGGAGGCCGGCCGTGCCACGCTCGTCGACGGCACGGTCCGCACGCTCGACCTGGTCGACGCGATGTCCGACGCCGTGAACCCCAAGATCTCGGACGAGGACATCCTCCGGATCGAGGAGAACGCCTGCCCGACCTGCGGGTCCTGTTCCGGCATGTTCACCGCCAACTCGATGAACTGCCTGACCGAGGCCATCGGTCTCTCCCTCCCCGGCAACGGCTCGCTGCTCGCCACCCACACCGCCCGCAAGGCGCTGTACGAGGACGCGGCCCGCACGGTCGTCGACATCACCCGTCGCTACTACGACGAGGACGACGCCTCCGTCCTGCCGCGCTCGATCGTGACCCGCGGGGCCTTCGAGAACGCCATGGCCCTCGACATCTCCATGGGCGGCTCGACCAACACGATCCTGCACCTGCTGGCCGCCGCCCAGGAGGCCGAGCTCGACTACGGCCTGCCGGACATGGACGAGGTCTCCCGCCGCGTCCCCTGCCTGGCCAAGGTCGCCCCGAACGTCGCCAAGGACCGCACGTACTACATGGAGGACGTGCACCGGGCGGGCGGCATCCCGGCCCTCCTCGGCGAGCTGTACCGCGCGGGGCTGCTCGACGAGGACGTCCACTCCGTCCACTCCCGCTCCATCAAGGAGTGGCTGGACGCCTGGGACGTGCGCGGCGGCTCCCCGTCCGAGGAGGCCGTCGAGCTGTTCCACGCGGCCCCCGGCTGCGTCCGCTCGGCGACCGCCTTCTCGCAGTCCGAGCGCTGGGCGGCGCTGGACACGGACGCCGCCGGCGGCTGCATCCGTGACGCGGTCCACGCGTACTCGAAGGACGGCGGCCTCGCCGTCCTGCACGGCAACCTCGCCGTCGACGGCTGCGTCGTGAAGACCGCCGGCGTCGACGAGTCGATCTGGACCTTCGAGGGCCCGGCCGTCGTCTGCGAGTCGCAGGAGGAGGCCGTCGAGAAGATCCTCCTCAAGCAGGTCCAGGAGGGCGACGTCGTCGTCATCCGCTACGAGGGTCCCAAGGGCGGCCCCGGCATGCAGGAAATGCTCTACCCCACCTCGTACCTGAAGGGCCGTGGCCTGGGCAAGGCGTGCGCCCTGGTGACCGACGGCCGCTTCTCCGGCGGTACGTCGGGCCTGTCCATCGGCCACGCGTCGCCGGAGGCCGCGTCGGGCGGCACGATCGCGCTGGTCGAGGACGGCGACCGGATCAGGATCGACATCCCGAACCGTTCGATCGAGCTCCTCGTCCCCGAGGCCGAGCTGGCCACCCGCCGCGAGGCGCTGAACGGCGTGTACGCGCCGAAGAACCGCGAGCGCAAGGTCTCGGCCGCGCTGCGCGCCTACGCGGCGATGGCGACGAGCGCGGACCGGGGCGCGGTGCGCGACGTGTCCAAGCTGGGCTGACCGGCACACCGGCCGATCAGGACCCCGCCCGCTCTCACCAGTGGGCGGGGTCCTGTCCGTCCACGGCGAACACGGACCCGTCGGGCGCGGTCCCGAAGACGGTCCGCCCGGCTGCGACCGGGGCGGGCAGCGCCGAGGAGTACGTGAGCCGACCGTTCCGCAGCCGTGGGCCCGTCTGCCCCAGCAGCTTCCCGTGCTCGGTGTCCACGGCCAGCAGCCGCCCGTCCGCCGCCGAGAAGTACAGCCGGTTCCCGGTGGCGAGGACGGGAGCGGAGGTCCGTCCGGCACCGGTCTCCAGCTGCCAGCGCACCGCCTTTCCGCCCCCGGGCGGGCGGGTGTCGACGGCGACCAGCGTCCCGCCGTGCGCCAGCAGGTAGGTGGTGTCCCCGCCCAGTACGACCTCCGGCTCGTTCATCCGGAACGGCAGCGCCATCCGTACGACGTTCCGCGCCCCCGGTTCGTAGCGGACCAGCCCGACGGTCTGGGCGTCGCCGTTCATGGCCGTCATGACGAGGTCGCCGTCGGAGGTCCCCACCGGGGTCAGCATCCCGTCCAGCCGCCGCTGCCACGCCGTGCGCCCCGTCGTGGCGTGGACGGCGGAGACCAGCGTGGTCGATCCGTAGGCCGAGTGCTCGAACGCGTAGGCCAGCCCGGTGCGGGCGTCGTACAGCGCGTAGTCCGGGCGCTGGTGCCCGGCGAGCCGATGCCGCCACAGGGACACCCCGGTCGCGGAGTCGAGCGCCTCGGTGGTGCCGTCCTCGGCGACCAGCAGCAGCGCGTCACCCGCGTCGAAGGGGATGCCCAGGTACGGGGAGAGGTCCGCGGCCCAGACCTGTTCGCCCCGGTCGGGGTCGTACGCCCGGAGCTTCCCGCCCGGCACCGCCGTGTGCACCAGGCCACCGGAGACCGACACCACGCCGACCACCGGGGCGTCGGCCTCGGCGTCGCGCGACCACAGCACCCGGCCGTCCGCGGGATCCAGCCGGGAGACACCGATGCCGCCCGTCGCGCAGTACAGCGCGGGCGGACCGGACTCCGCCACCCCGGCGCCGTCCGCCGGGGAACAGACCGGCGTCGCCTTGCCGGTGGTCCGCAGGGCCGTCCGCCACGGGGTGAACTCCTGCGCCGAGTCCTTCGTCCCGCCCGTACCGCCCGACTCACCGGCCCCGCCGGAATCGACGCCCGCGCCGACGGCCCACACCCCGCCGGCCCCCATGACCAGCAGCGCCGCGGTGGCCGCCAGCCACCGCCGCTTGCCGCTTCCGGCAGCCGCCTTCCCGGCCCGCGCCGCCGCACCCTCGCCCACGTGCGTGTCCGCGTCCGCACCGGAGGAGGCGCCGGTCCCGGCTTCCGGGACGGGCGCCGGACCGGTTACCGGCCGCCGCTGCGACGGTATGAACGCGGCGGCCTCGTACGAGGGCGGGCGCAGCGTCGCCATGATCTCGTCCGGGGTGGGCCGCCCGGCGGGGTCCTTCGTCAGGCACTGCCCGATCAGCGGAGCCAGATCCGCCGGTACCCCTGCCAGATCGGCCTCGTCGTGCACCACCTGGTAGGCCACGATGTACGGGCTGTCCGAGTCGAAGGGCCCCCGGCCGGTCGCCGCGTGGACGAGCACGGCCCCCAGGGCGAACACATCGGCGGCGGGCCCGAC
Organism: Streptomyces sp. NPDC001890; assembly: GCF_042891445.1. Classification (NCBI taxonomy): domain Bacteria; kingdom Bacillati; phylum Actinomycetota; class Actinomycetes; order Kitasatosporales; family Streptomycetaceae; genus Streptomyces; species Streptomyces sp. NPDC001890. Next base: position 697,346 of record NZ_JBIATE010000003.1, read on the forward strand.
CTCACGCGGCCGCTGGAACTGCTCGGGCGCCATGTACGGCGGCGAGCCGATCAGCTTGCCCGTCTCGGTGCGCAGATCGCTGTCGTACGGGCGGGAGATCCCGAAGTCGATGACCTTGGGCCCGGAGTCGGAGAGCAGCACGTTGCTCGGCTTGAGGTCACGGTGGATGACACCGGCGCGGTGGATGTCCCGCAGCGCCTCGGCGAGTCCGGCCGTCAGTCTGCGCAGTCCGGCGGGGGCCATCGGCCCGTTCCGCTTCACCTGGTCGGCGAGCGTGGGGCCGGGTACGTACAGGGTGGCCATCCAGGGTCGTCCGGCGTCCGGATCGGCATCGACGACCGGCGCGGTGAAGGCGCCGCTGACCCGCCGGGCCGCCCCGACCTCCTGCCGGAAACGCGCTCTGAACTCCGGGTTCGCCGCGTACTGCTCGTGCACCACCTTGACGGCGAGCTGCAGTCCGGAGGCGGATCGGGCCAGGTGCACGACCCCCATGCCGCCCGCGCCGAGACGTGCCTCAAGACGGTACTGCCCGGCGTACTCCGGATGCTCCGCTTCCGGATTGGTTCCGATACCTCGCAGCGGCGGCATCGCCCACCCCCGTGTGTTCGTCCGCAAGCGCGACGCACGGAGCCTAGTCGATGGTGCGTGCGATCGGAGCGGGGCTTAGTAGCCTGCGCGTCGTACACACCGACTCTCAACGGGGGAGGGCCTCATGGCCATGGACGAGCACACCGGCATCACGACCGACGGCACCACCGACGGCACCGAGGACGTGGCGTCGCTCGCCGGTTCCGACGACGTCACCAGGTACCCGATCGCGCCCGGCTACCGCGTCAACGTCCGCACCGGACCGGGCACCCAGTACGGGATCGTCAGGACCCTCCCGTACGGGATGAGGGTCCCGGTCTACTGCCAGAAGCCGGGGGAGCGGGTCACCGGCCCGTACGGCACCTCGAACCTCTGGGACAACATCGCCAACGGCCAGTTCGTGGCGGACGCCTACGTCCACACGGGCAGCGACGGCTACATCGCACCGCGCTGCGACTGACCCGGGCGGTGCCCGGCGCGTCCGGGCCCGCAGCCGCCCGGGGATAATCGGCTTCGTGAGCGAGAACAGCGAAGCCCCCGGCTCCGGCACGCCCGGCCCGCAGCCCGAGCCCCTGCGCTTCTTCGGTACGACCTGGGTCGACCACAGCGGGGGCTACGGGCTGCGCCGCGCCGGGGCGGCGGTCGGCTCGCTGGCCGCCGCGGTCGCCGCCTGCTTCGTGCTCCGGTTCGCCTACCAGGGGCTCCAGATCGCCGACGTCGGCGGCTTCGTCGGCATCCTGGTCGTGCTGATGTTCGCCATCTGCAGCGCCATCGCCTTCCGCAAGACCTGGGAAGGGTTCAGCCGCCGCCCCGCCGACCCGGTGCGCGAGGCCAATCTGCGCGGTCTCAAGACGATCGGCTTCGTCGGCTCGCTGATCGCGTACTTCCTCCGTACGTTCCGCGAGGCGCCGGGCGAGCAGCTGCACCGCACGGAGTACGAGACGGCCGTGGCCCGCTACGAGAAGCGCCGCACGGCCCGCACCGGGAACCCGGCGGCCCGCAAGAACACCAAGGGCAAGCGCCCCAAGCGCAAGTAGGCGCCCGGGCAAAGGCACCGGCCGGCCGCGCCCCGGCAGAAGCACCGGCGCATGCCTCCGGCGCGAGCCACGATGAACCCATGGTTCCCGCCGATCCCCACCGCCCCGCACCCGCACCCGCACCCACCTCCTCACCGCCGGGCACCCCGGCCACCCCGGGCGCCACCCCGCCCCGGCCCCGCGCGCTCTCCTTCGACCGCGCCGCCGCCCAGTACGCCGCGGCCCGCCCCGGCTACCCGCCCGCCCTCTTCGACGCCGTCGAGGAACTGGCCCAGCGCCCCCTGCGCGGCGCCCGCACCGTCGACGTCGGCGCCGGCACGGGCATCTCCACCCGGCTCCTCCACGAGCGCGGCGCCCGGGTCACCGCCGTCGAACCCGGCGCCGGAATGGCGGCGGAACTCCACCGTTCGCTCCCGCACCTGCCCGTCGTACGCGGCGACGGCAACCGCCTCCCCCTCGCCACCGCATCGGCCGACCTGATCACGTACGCCCAGTCCTGGCACTGGACGGACCCGGCCCTCGCCGCCCCCGAGGCGCTGCGCGTCCTTCGCCCCGGCGGCGCCCTCGCCCTCTGGTGGAACGTCTTCGACCACTCCGTCCCGTGGATCGCCGAGCAGGACGCCCGGCTGCGCCGCTTCTTCGGCGCCGGCGACTCCGCCCACGGTTCGGCCGTCCGCTCCCGCGACCTGCCGTCCGGGCTCGACTTCGCGCACCGCCGGCTTCCCTGGACCCGGCGGGTGCCCCTCGACACCCACCTCGCCAACCTCGGCAGCCACTCCGCCTTCCTCGTCCTCGGCGCGGAACCCACGCGCCGCTTCCTCACCGAGGAGGGCGCCCGGCTCGCGGAACTCTTCCCGGACGGCACGGTCGAGGAGAGCTACGCGGTCGACCTGAGCGTGGCCGTCGCCCTCGCTCCGGCCCCTTTCGGCCCCGGCCCCGCCTCTTGACGGGCAGGCACCCCGGGACCATATTCATCACATGATGAATAACCGGGGTGCCGCCATCGAGGCCCACGGCCTCACGGTCGTACGAGGCGACCGCACGGTCCTGCGCTCCATCGACTTCACCGTCGAACCCGGCAGGATCACCGGCCTCCTCGGCCCCTCCGGCTGCGGGAAATCGACCCTGATGCGGTCCGTCGTGGGCACCCAGGCCAAGGTCACCGGCACCCTCGACGTGCTCGGCAGCCCCGCGGGCCACCCCACCCTCCGCCCGCGCATCGGATACGTCACCCAGGACCCGTCCGTCTACACCGACCTGACCGTCCGGCAGAACCTGGACTACTTCGCGGCGATCCTCCTGCCGGGCCGCCGACAGCGCGACGCCCGCCACGCCGCCGTCACCCGCGCCATCACCGAGGTCGACCTGACCAGCCATGCCGACGCGCTCGCCGGCACCCTCTCCGGCGGCCAGCTCGCCCGCGCCTCCCTCGCCGTGGCCCTGCTCGGCACCCCGGAACTCCTGGTCCTCGACGAACCCACCGTGGGCCTGGACCCCGTGCTCCGCCGCGACCTGTGGAACCTCTTCCACCGCCTCGCCGCCGACCGCGGCACCACGCTCCTGGTCTCCTCGCACGTCATGGACGAGGCCGAACGCTGCCACCGCCTGCTCCTCATGCGCGAGGGCGAGATCCTCGCCGACGGCACCCCCGAGGCGCTGCGCACCGCCGCCCGCGCGGACACCGTCGAAGCGGCGTTCCTCCACATGGTCGACCAGGCCGCCACCCGTCAGGAGCCCACCCGATGAGCACCACACCACCCCCGGCACCCGCCCCGGCGACCGGCACCCCGCTCCTGAGCCCGGCCCGCACCCTCGCCACCGCCGCCCGGGTCCTGCGCCAGCTCGGTCACGACGCCCGCACCGTCGCCCTGCTGCTCCTGGTCCCGGTCGTGCTGATCACCCTGCTCCGGTACGTGTTCGACGGCAGCCCCCGCACCTTCGACGCCATCGGCGCCTCGCTCCTCGGCATCTTCCCGCTGATCACGATGTTCCTGGTGACCTCGATCGCCACCCTGCGCGAACGCACCTCGGGCACCCTCGAACGCCTCCTCGCGATGCCGCTCGGCAAGGGCGATCTGATCGCCGGCTACGCCCTCGCGTTCGGCGCCGTGGCGATCGTCCAGTCGCTCCTGGCCACCGCGGTCTCGGTCTGGGCGCTGGGCCTGGACGTCACCGGCTCCCCGTGGCTGCTGCTCCTGGTCGCCCTGCTCGACGCGCTGCTCGGCACGGCTCTGGGCCTGTTCGTCTCGGCCTTCGCCGCGTCCGAGTTCCAGGCCGTCCAGTTCATGCCCGCCGTGATCTTCCCGCAGCTCCTGCTCTGCGGACTGTTCATCGCCCGCGACCGGATGGCCCCCTTCCTCGAAGCGATCTCGAACGTGCTGCCCATGTCGTACGCGGTCGACGGCATGAACCAGGTCCTCGGCCACACCGACGTCACCGGCGACTTCGTCCGCGACGTACTGGTCGTGGCGGGCTGCGCCCTCCTCGTCCTCGCCCTCGGCGCCGCCACCCTCCGCCGCCGCACCGCCTGACGGACCGGTGCGAGGATGACGGACACGAGCACCGAGCACCGAGATCCGTCAGCACAGCCCGGAGGGTGAACCACATGACCCAGACAGTCGCAGTCCTCGGCACCGGCAAGATCGGCGAGGCCCTGCTCAGCGGCATGATCCGGGCGGGCTGGCGCCCGGCGAACCTGCTGGTCACCACACGCCGCTCCGAGCGCGCCGAGGAACTCCACAACCGCTACGGCGTCGACTCCGTCAGCAACGCCGAGGCCGCCAAGCGCGCCGACATCCTCATCCTCGCGGTCAAGCCCCAGGACATGGGACGGCTCCTCGACGAGCTCTCCGGGCACATCACCCCCGACCGCCTGGTCATCAGCGCCGCCGCGGGCATCACGACCGCCTTCATCGAGGGCCGCCTCGCCGCGAACACCCCGGTCGTACGCGTCATGCCGAACACCCCCGTCCTCGTCGACGAGGGGATGTCCGTCATCTCGGCCGGCAGCCACGCCACCACCGACCACCTCGCCTCCGCCGAGGCGATCTTCGGCGGCGTCGGCAAGACCCTCCGCGTCCCCGAGTCCCAGCAGGACGCGGCAACGGCCCTGTCCGGATCGGGCCCCGCGTACTTCTACTTCCTCGTCGAGGCGATGACCGACGCCGGCATCCTGCTCGGCCTGCCCCGCGCCCAGGCACACGACCTGATCGTCCAGGCCGCCATCGGCGCCGCCGTGATGCTCCGCGACAGCGGCGAACACCCCGTCAAGCTGCGCGAAGCCGTCACCAGCCCGGCCGGCACCACCATCAGCGCCATCCGCGAGCTGGAGAACCACGGCGTACGAGCCGCCCTCATCGCCGCCCTCGAAGCCGCCCGCGACCGCAGCCGCGAACTCGCCTCCGGCAACGGCTGACCTACGCCGCGGCAGCGATCAGCTCCGCACTGCGCACCACCTTCGCGAACCCACCGCCGTGCAACGACACGGCGGTGGCCCGCGCCAACTCGTCCGCGCTCTGCGTCCACCCCCACGGCCCGGTCAGATCGAAGGTGTGCGTCGCGTCCAGCGGCACGAACACCTCGTACCCGAGGTTCCCGCCCATCCGCGCCGTCGTCTCGACGCACATATTGGTCTGGATCCCGACCACCACGAACTGCCGGATCCCGCTCCGCTCCAGCCACTCGGCGAGATCGGGTGTCCCGTAGAAGGCGGAGTTCACGCTCTTCGTCAGCAGCAGCTCGGGCCCACCGCCCTTCCCGCGCCGCTCCTCCACGTACCCCTTGAAATCGTTCCCCGGCTGCCCCACCCGCAACGGCGAATCCGGCTTGGGCGAGTCATGCCGTACGAACACCACCGGCCGCCCGCTCGACTGCCAGGCATCGATCAGCCCCGCGATGTTCCGGTCCGCCTCCGGGTTGTTCCGAGGCCCCCAGTACGCCTCGTCCTCGAAGCCGTTCTGTACGTCGATCACGACCAGCGCCGCGTTCTCTGCAATCTCCATGCGAACGATCCTGCCGCCCGGCACCGCCATGCCCCAGAGGTCAAAAAGTCATCGACCGATGGTTTACTGCCACGATGGCGACCCCCTCCGATCCCACCCGCATCGCGCTCGTCTCCTTCCCCGGCGTACGCGCCTTCGACGTCTCGGTCATCACGGAGGTCTGGGGCGTCGACCGCACCGCCCGCGGCGTCCCGCCCTTCGAGCTGCGCCGCGCCGCCGCCGAACCGGCCCCCATCGCCCTGCGCGGCGGCCTCTCCCTCACCCCGGACCGCACCCTCGCCTGGATCGCCCGCGCCGACCTGATCGTCGTCCCCGGCCTCGACGACCACCTGACCCCGGCCCCCGCCCCGGTCCTGGAGGCCCTCCGCCGCGCCCACGCCCGAGCCACCCCGATCGCGTCCCTGTGCGGCGGCGCCTTCCCCCTCGCCCAGGCCGGCCTCCTGGACGGCCGCCTAGCGGTCACCCACTGGCACCTCACCGACAACCTCCGCGCCACCTACCCCCACGTGAAGGTGACCCAGGACGCCCTCTTCCTCCACGACGACAACATCTGGACCTCGGCGGGCACCGCGGCCGGCATCGACCTCTGCCTCCACCTCGTGCGCACGATGCACGGGGCCGAGATCGCGGCCACGATCGCCCGCTCGATGGTCACGGCCCCGTTCCGCACCGGCACCCAGGCCCAGTTCATCGAGCACCCCACCCCCCGCGCCGACCGCGACGCCGACACCCTTGCCGCGGTACGCGCCTTCGCCCTGGCCCATCTGGCCGAACCGCACACGGTCGCTTCCCTCTCCGCCCGCGCCGGAATGTCCCCCCGCTCCTTCGCCCGCCACTTCCAGGCCACCACCGGCACGACCCCGCTGCGCTGGCTGATCACCCAACGCATCGCCGCAGCCCAGAAGCTCCTGGAACGCACCGACCTCCCCCTCCCCGAGGTAGCCCGCCGCACCGGCTTCGGCAGCGAGATCACCATGCGCCAGCACTTCGCCACCCACCTGTCCACCAGCCCCCGCGACTACCGCCTGGCCTTCCACCGGCAACCGGACCCGGCCCGGGGTTGACACGCCCTGCCCGCATCCGTAAAGTGCTCCGAGTTGTCCGACGTGAGCGCCGACTCCGGTCGGTCCCCGGACAGCCATCCCGCAGTAACCACATCTGACCAGCGACATCTGTCGCCGGACTTTCTGTGCGCATTTGCGGAATGAGGAATCCACGTTCGAAGGAGCGTGAACCCCGATTAGCGTCGGGGCCCAGGATTCCGCTAAAGTCTCACTCGTCGGAACGGCCCAACGGCCGGGAAGACAAGCCCCGCTGACTGGGAATCAGGCCCGAAAGGATCTGATAGAGTCGGACTCGCCGGAAAGGGAAACGCGAAAGCGAAGAACTGGAAAGCGAAAAGCAGGATCCCGCTTCGACCGGGAATCGGACACGAAAGAGTCTGATAGAGTC
>NZ_JBIATE010000004.1:0-420665 GCF_042891445.1 Streptomyces sp. NPDC001890
GCGGGATCCTGCTTTTCGCTTTCCAGTTCTTCGCTTTCGCGTTTCCCTTTCCGGCGGTTCCAACCTTACCAGACTCTTTTTCGTTCCGTTTCCGGGTCGAATCTCAATTCTGGTGACCGTTGGAGTGGTCTTTGCCTTTCGGCTGATTCGACTTTATCAGAAACATTCGGCCGTGAAATCGGCTTCGTGATTCAGAGGAAGGAATCAATGGCTCTGCGGAAATTCAATTTCCGGTGAGAGCGAGATAGATGTTAGCTGCTGGGCCCGGACATGTCCAGTCCGAGGCAACCGTTAAAATCTACCTCCCCGTGTCGGCCGTGTCAATGGCTTTCTGGGGCGAGGAGGAGACTAGCAGGTCAGCGGGGTCGCGCGCACATCAGGCGGCAACCGGGAGTTCGGCGCTTCGTTCCGTGGGATCGACATCGCCGGCGTCTCCGGCTCGCGCGGCTCGGCCGCCCAGGATGTAGACGTAGGCGAGGAAGACCAGCTCCGCCGCGATGCCGATGGCGATGCGCCCCCAGGTCGGGAGGTCGGACGGAGTCACGAAGCCTTCGATGAGGCCGGAGACGAACAGGACCAGCGCGAGGCCGATGGCCATGCCGATCGCGGCGCGGCCCTGTTGTGCGAGAGCTGAGCGCCGGCTGGTCGGGCCCGGGTCGATGACCGTCCAGCCGAGGCGCAGGCCCGTACCCGCGGCGACGAAGACGGCGGTGAGTTCGAGCAGCCCGTGCGGGAGGATCAGCCCCAGGAAGGTGTCGAGCCGGCCGGCTGAGGACATCAGGCCGATGCCGACCGCGAGGTTGAGCACGTTGACGAACAGGATCCAGATCACCGGGATGCAGAGGAACGCTCCCAGGACCAGGCACATGGCTGCGGCCTGGGCATTGTTCGTCCATACCTGGGCGGCGAACGATGCGGCCGGGTGGCTGGAGTAGTACGTCTCGTACTCCCCGCCCGGGCTGGTCATGCGGCGGAGGTCCTCCGGGGCCGCGATGGCCGACTGGACTTCCGGATGCGTGCCGATCCACCAGCCGATGACTGCCGCCAGCAATGTGGAGAGAACCGCGGTGGGTATCCACCAGTGCCTGGACCGGTAGACGGCGGCGGGAAAGCCGGCGGTGAGGAAACGGGTGGCGTCGCGCCAGGAGGCTCGGCGGGTGCCGGTGACCGTGGCTCGGGCACGGGCCACGAGTTGGGTGAGGCGTGCCGTGAGCATCGGGTCCGGGGTTCCTGATTGGAGGAGCGAGAGATGGGTGGCCGTGCGCTGGTAGAGCTCGACGAGTTCGTCGGCTTCCGTGCCGGTGAGCCGGCGCCCTCGGTGCAGGAGATGGTCCAGGCGGTCCCACTCGGTGCGATGGGCGGTCACGAAGACATCGAGATCCATGGTCGGCTGCTGCTCCAGGCATGGGTGCGTACGGGTTCGTACTACGGCGGCGCGCTGCCGGTCAGCTTGGCAGACTGAGGCCCCGAGGGGCAGGGATGATCGGCGAAGGGTGGGGTGGCGATGAGTGATCTCGTGACCGGGGACGCGGTCGTGCTGGGACTGCGGCCGGCGAAGCTTCCGAGTCGGGCGCTGGCGTTGGCCATCGATCTTGCCGTGGTGGGGGCGGCGTTCGTTCTGGTGTCGATCGGGCTGGCCATCGCGACGGCGACGCTGGACGAAGCGGCACTCGCGGCGGTGTCCGTGGCGGCCTTCCTGCTGGTGCTGGTGGGTGGGCCCGTCGCGGTGGAGACGCTCAGCCATGGGCGTTCGCTGGGGAAGCTGGTGTGCGGGCTGCGGGTGGTGCGGGACGACGGGGGGCCGATCCGGTTCCGGCATGCACTGGTGCGTGGGGCCATGGGGGTCGTCGAGATCCTGATGACGTTCGGGGTCGTCGCGTGCATCGCCTCGCTGGTATCGGCCCGGGGTCGTCGGCTCGGGGATGTGTTCGCGGGAACGCTCGTCGTACGGGAGCGGGTGCCCGCGGGGCGGGCGGCTGCCGTGCCACCTCCGCCGCCGTGGTTGGTCGGGCGGTTCGCGGGGCTGGATCTGTCGGCGGTGCCGGAGTCCCTCTGGTCGGCGGTACGGCAGTACCTGACCCGTATGCATCAGCTCGATGCGCAGGTGGGGTGGTCGATGGCGGAGCGGCTGGCCTCGGAGCTGGCGGAGCGGACCGGAGTCCCGGTGCCGGAGGGGGTGCCGGCCGGGGCGTATCTGGCGGCGGTGGTGAACGAGCGGCAGGCGCGGGATGCGCGGCGGGTGTTCGTTGCCGCTCAGGACGGGGCTGCTCGCGGTGGTCCGGTGGGTGGGGATGCGGGCGTCCGGGCACCGGTGGGGGCTGTGCCTTTCGTGGGGGCTGCCGAGGCGGGTGCGCCTTCGCCGGACCCGGGGGCGGAGGGTGGTCGGGTGCCGCCTGCTGCCACGGGGTTCGCGCCGCCTGCCTAGAGCGGTGAGGGCGGGGAGTCCAGGTCTTCGAGCTCGATGCCCGGGGCGGCGAGGACCACGTCGCCGGCGATGTGAACGGTGTGCTGCTCGCCGGTGTCCAGGGCGCTGACCTGGTATTCGTCCACCGTCAGGGGGCCGTTGTCAGTGGCGTGCGCTTCACTGTTCACCAGGGCCCAGGACTGGTCGACGGTGCGGGGGGCGAGGACCGGGTCCGTGAAGGCGACGAGGCGGACGCGGGCCGCGGGGGAATCGGGGGTGAGGCGCAGCAGTCGTGCGGTCGCGATGAGGAATGCGGGGGATGTGCCGGTGAAGGCGTGGGCGCGGACATTGCCTTCGGTGGCATGCGTGCCGGTCGGATCGGTACGGACCCAGGTGACGCCTTCGAGGGCGGCGCCGCGGACCTGCCAGCTCGCGGCGTGGAGTTCGAGGCGGATGGGTCGGCCCAGTTCGTCGAGGGTGAGGTCGATGGAGCCGAGGTGGTCACCGGAGGGGGTGGTGGTCCGGGAGAGGTAGCGCCAGCCGGAGGGGCCGGGGGCGCATTGGAAGTGTTCTTCGCCGAGGGGGGTGTGATCGTGGGGATCGTGGAGCGAATATCGGCCGCGGGGCATGGGGTCCTTCGGGGTTCCTCGGGCTGAGCGGGCGGCGTGCTACGAGCGCAGGCCCCCGACACGGGGGTGCGGGGGCCTGCGCTCGTAGCTGCTGCTGAAGCTGTTCCGTCTGTTCCGTCTGTCAGCGGCCGGTCGTCACTGACCGGTGGTGACGTGCGCGGTCGCTGACGGGCGGGATCAGTACGGGATCAGTAGCGGTAGTGGTCGGGCTTGTACGGGCCGTCGACCTCGACACCGATGTACGCGGCCTGCTCGGGGCGGAGCGTCGTGAGCTTCACGCCGAGTGCGTCGAGGTGGAGACGGGCGACCTTCTCGTCCAGGTGCTTGGGCAGCACGTAGACGTCGGTCGGGTACTCCTCGGGCTTGGTGAACAGCTCGATCTGGGCCAGGGTCTGGTCCGCGAAGGAGTTGGACATGACGAACGAGGGGTGACCGGTGGCGTTGCCCAGGTTCAGCAGGCGGCCCTCGGAGAGCACGATGAGGACCTTGCCGTCGGGGAACGTCCAGGTGTGGACCTGCGGCTTGACCTCGTCCTTGACGATGCCGTCGATCTGCGCCAGGCCGGCCATGTCGATCTCGTTGTCGAAGTGGCCGATGTTCCCGACGATGGCCTGGTGCTTCATCTTGGCCATGTCGGCGGCCATGATGATGTCCTTGTTGCCCGTCGTGGTGACGAAGATGTCGGCCTGGCCGACGACGTCGTCGAGGGTGGCGACCTGGTAGCCGTCCATCGCCGCCTGCAGGGCACAGATTGGGTCGATCTCCGTGACGATGACCCGGGCGCCCTGGCCGCGCAGGGACTCCGCGCAGCCCTTGCCCACGTCGCCGTAGCCGCAGACGACGGCGGTCTTGCCGCCGATCAGGACGTCGGTGGCGCGGTTGATGCCGTCGATCAGCGAGTGGCGGCAGCCGTACTTGTTGTCGAACTTGGACTTGGTGACCGCGTCGTTGACGTTGATCGCCGGGAAGAGGAGGGTGCCGTCGCGGTGCATCTCGTACAGCCGGTGCACACCGGTCGTGGTCTCCTCGGTGACACCGCGGATCTCGGACGCCAGCTGGGTCCACTTCTGCGGGGACTCGCCGAGGGTGCGGTTCAGCAGGGTGAGGATGTGGGCGTACTCCTCGCTGTCCGCGGTCGACGGGTCCGGGGCCGCACCGGCCTTCTCGAACTCGACGCCCTTGTGGACGAGGAGGGTGGCGTCACCACCGTCGTCGAGGATCATGTTCGGGCCGCCGGTGGGGGTGTTCGGCCAGGTCAGGGCCTGCTCCGTGCACCACCAGTATTCCTCCAGCGTCTCGCCCTTCCAGGCGAAGACCGGGACGCCCGCCGGGGCGTCCGGGGTGCCGTTCGGGCCGACGGCGATGGCCGCGGCGGCGTGGTCCTGGGTGGAGAAGATGTTGCAGGAGGCCCAGCGGACCTCGGCACCGAGGGCGACCAGGGTCTCGATCAGCACGGCCGTCTGCACGGTCATGTGCAGCGAACCGGTGATGCGGGCGCCGGCCAGCGGCTGCGCGGCGGCGTACTCCTTGCGGATCGACATCAGGCCGGGCATCTCGTGCTCGGCGAGGGTGATCTCCTTGCGGCCGAACACCGCGAGGGAGAGGTCGGCGACCTTGAAGTCCTGTCGATTGGCGACCGTCGTCATAACGGGCTGCTCCTCGTAATGGGGTCGAGGTGGGGCACGGATGGCTCTGCTGCGGCGGCGGGCACACGAATGCCCGGACGCTCGCAGCGCAGTCCGTCGGAGGCCCTCTCTCCCTCGGCCGGTCCGCGCGTACGGACCGATCGACCGCCATCAGCAGCGACGTCTGACACTGCCGTCGAATCTACACCGATCGGCCCAGTCGCTCCCAGTCCGCCCCGAGCCGGAACGTGGCAGGGGCGCGGTCGGGAAACGGTCGGGGCGCTGTTGGGGCGCGGTCGGATGATGTGCCGGGAGCGGGAGGGAGGGCGGGTGGAGGGGGTGGTCAGTGGCCGGATTCCGTCGGGGAGTCCGGGGAGTCCGGGGAGTCCGGGGTATCGCCGGGGGCTCCGCCCGGGGCCTTGCCGGGGTTGGTGCCCGCTGCGGCGGCGGCCTCGCTGTAGATGTCCGGTTCCAGGTAGATCACCCGGGCGATCGGGACGGCCGCGCGGATCCGGCTCTCGGCGGCGTTGATGGCGTTGGCGACCTCGGTGGCCGTGTCGTCGTGCTGCACCGCGATCTTGGCGGCGACGAGCAGTTCCTCCGGGCCGAGGTGGAGCGTACGCATGTGGATGACGCCGGTGACCGTGTCGCCGTCGACGACCGCGGCCTTGATCTTCTCGACCTGGTCGGTGCCGGCGGCCTCGCCGAGCAGGAGGGACTTCGTCTCGGCGGCGAGCACGATCGCGATGATGATCAGCAGGGTGCCGATGCAGAGGGTGCCGATGCCGTCCCAGACCCCGTTGCCGGTCGCGAGGGCCAGGCCGACGCCCGCGAGGGCGAGGACCAGGCCGATCAGTGCGCCGAGGTCCTCCAGCAGGACGACGGGGAGTTCGGGGGCCTTCGCCCGGCGGACGAACTCCTTCCAGGAGAGCGAACCGCGGGTCTGGTTGGACTCCTTGATGGCCGTACGGAAGGAGAAGCCCTCGGCGATGATCGCGAAGACCAGCACACCGACCGGCCAGTACCAGGCCTCGATCTCGTGCGGGTGCTTGACCTTCTCGTAGCCCTCGTACACCGCGAACATGCCACCGACCGAGAAGAGGACGATGGAGACGAGGAACGCGTAGATGTAGCGCTCGCGGCCGTAGCCGAAGGGGTGCTGGGGGGTGGCTTCGCGCTGGGCCTTCTTGCCGCCGAGCAGCAGCAGTCCCTGGTTGCCCGAGTCGGCGACCGAGTGGACGCTCTCCGCGAGCATCGACGACGAGCCACTGAACAGGAACGCCACGAATTTGGCCACTGCGATCGCGAGGTTGGCGGCGAGTGCCGCCACGATCGCCTTGGTTCCGCCTGACGCACTCATGGGTGCCTGGTGTCCCTTCTTCGGTGCTGCGGCCCTGGCGCCGCGGTACGGCCGGACATTGTTGCAGTCGCTGGCGCGAACGGTACGTCAGGCCACCACTGTGGCGCGGAACAGAGTGCCGGTACCGGACACTTCGACCTTTTCTCCGGAGGGTACGAACACGGAGGCGCCGGGGGTGAGACCGAGTTCGCCCGCCTTCGGGGCTCCGCCGGTGCAGAGCAGGATCTGCGGGGTGTCCCTGGTCAGGTCGACGGGGGCGGCGCCGGGCGAGAGGTCGAAGCGGGAGAGCCGGAATTCGTCCACGGGCGTCTCGTACAGCTCCTCGCCGGACGGTGCGGCCTCGGGGCGCAGGACGCCGGGCTCGGTCGCCTCGAAGCGGACGATGCGCAGCAGTTCGGGTATGTCGATGTGTTTGGGCGTGAGTCCGCAGCGCAGCACGTTGTCCGAGTTGGCCATGATCTCCACACCGAGGCCGTCCAGGTAGGCGTGCGGGACGCCCGCGCCGAGGAACAGGGCCTCACCGGGCTGGAGTTCCACGTAGTTCAGCAGCATCGCCGCGATGACGCCGGGGTCGCCGGGGAAGTGGTGGGCGATCCGGGCGTACGGGGCGTGGGCGCCGCCGAGGCGTTCGGCGGCGGCCGCGGCCAGGTGCACCGTTTCGGCCATCTCCGCGGGGTCGGCGCCGAGGACCGCGGTGAGGACCTCGCGCAGGGCGGCCTCTTCGGGGTGGGCGCCGAGCAGGTCGACGTACGGCTTGAGCGCGTCGACGTCGAGCGCAGCCATCGCTTCGGCCGCCTCGGTGGGCGGGCGGAAGCCGCACAGGCCGGCGAAGGGGGTGAGCGCGCAGATCAGTTCGGGCTTGTGGTTGGCGTCCTTGTACGTGCGGTGGGGCGCGTCGATCGGGACGGACCGGCGCTCCTCGTCCTCGTAACCCCGCTCGGCCTGCGCGCGGTCGGGGTGGACCTGGAGGGAGAGGGGGGCGCCGGCGGCGAGCAGTTTGAGGAGGAAGGGGAGGCGGGGGCCGAACTTCTCGACGGTGGCCCGGCCCAGTTCGCGCTCGGGGTCTGCGGCGATGACGTCGGTGAGGGGTTGCGGGGCGCCCTCGCCGGTGGTGGTGGGGGCGCTGGTGGCGGTGCTGACTGTGCGGGTGAGGAGGGAGGGGGCGCCGGGGTGGGCGCCCATCCACATCTCGGCCTGGGGTTCGCCGGTGGGGGCGATGCCGAGCAGTTCGGGTATGGCGGTGGTGGAGCCCCAGGCGTAAGGGCGCACGGTGTTGGAGAGCCGGTCCATGGTGTTCGTCCTTGTGAGATGAGATGCGTGGATCGGGGGGTGCGGTGGGGTGCCTCGGGGCGCGGTGGGGCCTTGGGTCAGGCGCCGGTTGCCGATGCCAGCGCCAGGTAGACGGCGGCGAAGTCGGTGACCGCGAGCAGTTCGGCGAGGGCTTCGAGTTCGGTGCCCTCCTCCGGTTCGAGTTCGCTGATCGCCGTGTCGTGGCCCAGGGCCAGTTCGCGGGCGGCGGGGGCCGCGCTCAGGCCGCCGGTGGGACGGTCGCGGAGCAGTACGACGCGGGCGTGCAGCGGCTCCGGCTCGTCGACCCGGTCGCGGAAGAAGTCGTCGGGGTCGGCCCCGGCGGCGAAGGTGCCCGCCAGGAGTGTGCCGTGGGCGGGGAGTGCCTCGGGCAGTTCGGCGGCGAGGGCGGGGCGGCCGGACAGCTCGGCCAGGACGGCGGCGAATCTGCGGCCGACCGGGGCGGCGGCGTCGCCCTCCGTCCAGATGAGGGGCAGGCTCTCGGCGAGTTCGGCCGCGAGGGTCTTGGCGGGGTTGCTGTACGTGGCGATGGCCGGGCCACAGCGTTCCGCGGTGCGGTCCAGGCGGTCGGCGACGCTCTGCAGTGCCTCGGCGGACGCGGTGAGCAGGCCGACCCGGTCCAGTAGCGCGAGCAGCGGGGTGAACAGGGCCCAGAGCGTGCCGGGGCCCGCGGCCGAGGTCTCGGCGTCGTACTCGCCGTGCGGGGCGGAGGCCATCGGTACGACGAGCCCGTGCGCCCCGTCGATCGCCTCGCGCAGCGGTGACTGGCGGGGGGCGACGGCGACGATGCTGCAGCCTCGGCGGTACGCCTGTTCGGCGAGGAGGGCGAGACCCGGCTCGGAGCCGTCGGCCGTGACGATCAGCAGCAGGTCCACGGAGCCGGCCCAGCCGGGCAGGGCCCAGCGCATCGCGCCCGCGGCGGGGGCGACCCCGGTGGGGAGGATGCGGGTGACCGGTGCGGAGGCGCCCGCCAGTGCGGTGATCAGGTCGGCGACGCCGGACGCGGCGGTGCCGGAGCCGGCGACCAGCACGGCGCGGGGGCGGCCCTCCGGGTTCAGTTCGGCGATGCCCGCCTCGGCGGCGTGGCGCGCGGCGGTACGGACCCGGGCCCCGGCCTCGGCGGCGCCGCGGAGCAGGCCGCGGCGGTCGGCTCGGGCCAGGGCTTCCGGGGCGTCGAGCAGCGACTCGTCGAGCATGGGGACGGTCCTCCGATCACGTGCTGATCACCGTGCGGGGTGCGGGCGGTGGGCGTTCGTGCGCCCGTGCGCCGTTACTCGGGGCGGCGGGCCTCGTCGACGAGCAGGACGGGGATGCCGTCCCGTACCGGGTAGGCCAGGGCGCAGTCCTCGCCGGTGCAGACCAGTTCGGGGGTGTCGGCCGCCGACCGGTCTTCGAGCGGGGAGTGGCAGGCCGGGCAGGCGAGGATCTCCAGGAGGCCGGCTTCGAGCGGCATGGGGTGGGTCCCTTCGGGCTACGGATCAGGCGACGTCAGCCTACCGCCGGGGGGCGGGGCGGGCCCGGGGGGTCCGGGGGGCGGAGGGGGTCCGGGGGCGGAGGGGGCCCGGGTGCGGTCAGGGGTGGGGTGCGGGGGTCGGGCGTGCGGAGGTGGGTGCGGGGGGGGGCGGGTGTGCGGAGGTGGGTACGGGGTGGGTGCGGGTGGAGTGCGGGGGGGGGTTGCGCCTGCGGCGGGCCTGTTCCCCTACCCGCCCCTTCCCGTGACCGGGGCGCTGCCCCGGACCCGCTCCTCAAGCGCCGGAGGGGCTGGGATGCGTGCTGGGAGGGCTGGGATGGGCGCTGGCAGCGGCTGGGGCTGGTACTGGCAGGGCTGGCTGGGGCGGGTACGGGCAGGGCCAGGGCGGGCTCCCGGGGGGGGGCAGAAGCCGTGCCGGACGGGCTGAGGCGGGCTCCTGGGGCCGGAAGGCATGCCGGACGGGCTGGGGCGGGTGCCCCAGGACCGGAAAGCGCGCCGGACGGGCTGGAGCAGGCGCCCCAGGACCGGAAAGCGCGCCGGACTGGCTGGGGCAGGTGCCCTGGGGGATGTGTGTCAGGGGAGGTCCGGGGTTCGGATCAAGGTCAGGACCTCGTCCCGTACCGCTGTCATCGTCCGTTCGTCGCGGGCTTCCACGTTCAGGCGCAGCAAGGGTTCCGTGTTGGAGGCCCGGAGGTTGAACCACCAGTCGGGGGTCGTGACCGTCAGGCCGTCCAGGTCGTCGGTCGTGACCCCGGTGCGGGCCTCGAAGGATGCGCGTACCGCTGCTGTGCGGGCCTTCTGGTCGGCGACCGTGGAGTTGATCTCGCCGGAGCCGGAGTAGCGGTCGTAGCGGGCGACCAGTTCGGACAGGGGGCCCGGCTGACCGCCCAGCGCGGCCAGGACGTGGAGCGCGGCGAGCATGCCCGTATCGGCGTTCCAGAAGTCGCGGAAGTAGTAGTGCGCGGAGTGTTCGCCGCCGAAGATGGCGCCGTGCTCGGCCATCTCCGCCTTGATGAAGGAGTGGCCCACTCGGGTACGGACCGGGGTGCCGCCGTTCTCGCGGACGACCTCGGGGACCGAGAGGGAGGTGATCAGGTTGTGGATGACGGTGCCCTTGCCGCCGTTGCGGGCGAGTTCCCGGGCCGCGACCAGTGCGGTGATCGCGGACGGCGAGATGCCCTCGCCGCGCTCGTCGACGACGAAGCAGCGGTCCGCGTCGCCGTCGAAGGCGAGGCCCAGGTCGGCGCCCTCGGCCACGACCCGGGCCTGGAGGTCGACGAGGTTCTTCGGGTCGAGGGGGTTGGCCTCGTGGTTGGGGAACGTGCCGTCGAGTTCGAAGTACATCGGTACGAGGTCGACGGGCAGGTCCGCGAAGACGGTGGGGACGGTGTGGCCGCCCATGCCGTTGCCCGCGTCGACGACGACCTTCAGCGGCCGGATGGCCGTCAGGTCGACCAGGGACAGCAGGTGGGCCGCGTAGTCGGCCAGCGTGTCGCGCTCGGTGACGGTGCCGGGGGCGGCGACCGGCTGCGGGGCACCGGTCCCGGACCACTTCTCGATCAGGGCCCGGATCTCCAGGAGCCCGGTGTCCTGGCCCACGGGTGCGGCGCCCGCCCGGCAGAGCTTGATGCCGTTGTACTGCGCGGGGTTGTGCGACGCGGTGAACATCGCGCCGGGGAGGTCCAGGCTGCCCGAGGCGAAGTACAGCTGGTCGGTCGAGCAGAGGCCGATGAGTGTGACGTCCGCGCCGCGCGACGCGGCTCCGCGTGCGAAGGCTCCCGAGAGGCCGGGCGACGAGGGCCGCATGTCGTGGCCGATCACGACGGCGTCCGCTTCCGTCACCTCGACGAACGCCGCCCCGAACTGCTCGGCCAGCGCCTCGTCCCACTGATCGGGCACCACTCCGCGCACGTCGTACGCCTTCACGATCTGCGACAGATCAGCAGCCACGGGCCGGTCCTCCTGAGATTTCTGCGGACCGCCCAAACTACCCGGAGGGCTCGTACCCGGGCTCAGGAGTCCGGTGAGCGCAGCACCCGCAGGTGGCCGCGGCGCGCGACCTCCATCGGGTCGGCGGCGTGCGGACCGCCGTTCCGGCCGTCCGCCCCGCGGTCCTGCGGCCGTGCCGCTTCCCGTACGGCGTTGGCGAGCGCTTCGAGGTCGTCACCGCTGGGGCGGGTGGGCGCGGAGGGGTCGGAGAGCCGGACGACCTCCCAGCCGCGTGGGGCCGTCAGCCGCTCACTGTGCTCGGCGCAGAGGTCGTAGCAGTGGGGCTCGGCGTAGGTGGCGAGCGGGCCGAGGACCGCAGTCGAGTCGGCATAGACGTACGTCAGTGTCGCGACGGCAGGGCGGCCGCACGCGGTGCGCGAACAGCGACGTACAGGGCTCACGATGTTGGACGGTACCGCACTCTTGAGCGGGCTGCGACGACTCTCCCTCAGCTCACCCCACCGTGTCGCCCTGTGTCCACCGGTACGAGCGCCTTCCGGACCCTCCTTCTGACCTGCGGGAGAACGGGCAAGTACGGGTCGTATCGGCAACGATTCCGGTCACCACTCGGTACAAAAGCTGTCATACAGCAGGAGATCAACGGTCAGGTGCGGGGCCTGAAACGTGCCCCTGGGTGGCCGGATTGTTCAGGATTGGACATGCCGATGCCTTGGACGGTGATTTCGACGATGCCTCGTCGGCCGGCGACGATCCGTCTGCCCCGCCGAGGGTTACGCTGCGTCAGTGATGGACAGTCCCGTACCTCCGCACCCGTCCGAGCCGCGCCCACGCCGTCGTGACCGTCATGGCCGCGGCATGCGGGGGCCCGTCGCCCCGCCGCAGGTGCCGCTCTCGGTCAGCCGGGCGGAGAACTTCCGCGATCTCGTGCAGGACTCGGTGGAACGGCTGGAGCGGCGCTGGCCGCAGCTGGCCGATGTCGACTTCATGGTGCTCGACGTGCCGGGGACGCAGGAGGAGACCGTGCCGCTGGGGCGGGCCGTCTCGGCGGAGAAGGGCCGGCCCGCGCAGATCGTGGTCTACCGGCGGCCCGTCGAGATCCGTACGAAGAACCGCGACGAGCGCGCCCTGTTGGTGCACGAGGTCGTGGTGGAGCAGGTCGCGGACCTGCTCGGGCTCGCTCCGGAGTCCGTGGACCCGCGGTACGGGCAGGAGTAGCGGACGCTCGGTGGACGGTACGGGCGGGCGGGGGCCGTGTGTTGTCCGGTCCCCGCCCGCCCGTCCCGCTCAGTCGTCGAGGACCGACAGGTCCTGCTCGGCCGTGGGCACCTCCACGGTTCCGTTGTCGTCCGGCAGGGTCTGCACGGTGAACATCTGGATGCCGCCCTGTGTGACGGTGAGCGTGCGCGAGGCGTGGACCGGACCGCCCGACTCCGTCTCGACCGTCAGGGCGTAGCCGCCCTTGAGCCCGGACGGGACGGGCGGGGTGACCGCCAGCGTCGTACCGCCCTTGACCGTGTACTTCTTGACGGTCTGTTCGCCGCCCCCACTGCCCGCCGACGCGGTGACCTTGACCGTGGCGGTGGCTCCCGGCGCGGTGAGCGAGAGGACCGAGCCCTTGTCCCGGTTGTCGGCCACGGTCGCCCGCGCGCCCACCGGGCCGGTCGCCGGGATGTAGCCGACCTCCTGCTTGTCGCCGGTGCCGCGGACCACGCGCAGTGCGGCGACCACCCGGGGGTTCTTCCCTGCCTTGGCCGGGGTCAAGAGCAGAGAGCCGGCCTCGCCCTTGGTGATGTCCTTCAGGTCGACGCCCGCGGTCATCCGGGACTTGACGTGGATGGCCTCGTTCCCGACCGGGGAGATCGCGCCGGTCCTGCCGACCAGTTTCACCGTCAGATCGGCGTCGTCGTCGCCTGTCGCGAAGGCCACGAGACGGACCGAGGTGGCATCCGCGGGGATACCGGGGAGCACCAGGGTGCCCGACGGGTCGGCGGAGGCGGCCAGCCAGTCGCTGCCGGTCTTCTCGTCCGCGGTCCTGACGACCGCGCCGACGCGTCCGGTACGGGTGGTGACGTGGACGGTGACGTCCTCGGTCGCCTCGCTGGTGAGCGTGGAGATCAGGACCGGGACGCTGGACCGGGGGGGCACCGTGGTGCCCTCGCCGGCATCGGACTTGAGCGAGCCGTCAGGACCGTACAGCTCGATGTCGGCGACGGCCGCGGTGTCGTCCGGGTTGGTCAGGTGGACGTAGTCGTCGCGGGACTTCGCGGTGCTCGCGGCCGGGAACCAGAAGTCCGTGTCAGGGCTGGTGCAGCTGACGCCGAGCAGGCCGCGGGAGCCGCCCGCCTCGACCATGGTGGTCTGCTGGGTGGTCCAGCCGGGGGCCAGCCGGCCGGTGGCGGTGCCGACCAGTGCGGGGGTGCCGGAGCCGGACTCCTCGGCGACGGCCGGTTTGCCGGGCTCCTTGAGCGAGACGACCGGCTTTCCGGGATCCGCCTTCTTCTTCTCGCTCTTCTCGTCCTTCTTCTTCTCTTCCTTCTTCTCGCCGTCGGCCGTGGTGGAGGTGGCCTTCTGCAGTTCGGCCTGGCCGGCCTCGCCGCCGCTGCCGCCGCCGCCCGCCGGGGTGAAGGAGGTGTAGGTCGTCTCCGCGAGGTCCGCGAGACCGGGGGACGGGCAGAGCAGGCTGGACCGTTCCACCGGCAGCCGTGCGGCGGTCTTCGCCTCTGCCCCGCCCCCGTCGCCGGGCGCGGTGAGCGCGGCGAATCCGGTGACTGCGGCGAGGGCGACGGTGCCCGCGATGAGGGACAGGCTGGTGGACTTCACTCGGACTCGCCTCGCGATGCGTTACCGGTCGGCCACGGGTTCTGGCCCGGGGCGGGGTTCTCGTCGGGGTTGTGGGGGCTGTGCGGGTCGTACTGGCCCTGCGGGTCGTACTGGCCCTGCCCGCCGTAGTGGCCCTGGGGGTCGTACTGCTGCTGGGCGTAGCCGTACGGGTCGTAGGCGTTCTGCTGGTACGGGTCGGCGGCGAGGTGGTCCTGCTGCGTCCCGTACTGGCCGTCCTGACCGTCCTGGTACTGCTCGCCCTGGTACTGCTGGTAGCCGGCGTCCTGGTACTGCTGTGCGTCCCATTCGCCGTACTGCTGCTGCTCGCCGTACTGCTGCTGCGGCACGGCCGCGTACTGGCCGTCGTCGGTCTGCGGGGCGAAGGCGTCCTGGCCGTCGCCCCGGTGCGCCTGCTGCTCGGGGATCTGCTGGACCGGAACCTGATGGGCCGGAACCTGATGGGCGGGGGCCTGTTGGGCGGGGGCCTGTTGGGCGGGGGCCTGTCGGGCGGGGGCCTGTCGGGCGGGGTCGTACTCCCCCGGCTGCTGCTCCGGGATGTACTGCCCCGGCGCGTCCGGCACCTCCCCGTCCGGGCCGGCCTCCGTTCCCGCCTCCGCTTCCGCCTGGGCGGCCGCGCGGAGCCTGCGGGCCCGGCGTCCCTCGCCGGCGACCGGCTCCGCGGGGACCGTCACGGTCTCCTCGGGCAGGTCGTCGTCGATCTCCCGGCGGCGGCCGGGCAGTGCGAGGACGAGCAGGACGACGGCCAGGGCCGACTGCGTCCAGATCCAGGCGGTGTGGGTGAACGGGGTGTCGTACGTGAGGTCCAGCGTGCCGCCCTCGGCAGGGAGTTCGAAGCCCTGGGCCCAGCCGTCGACGGTCTTCGGGGTCAGCGCCCGGCCGTCGAGCGTGGCCTGCCAGCCGGGGTCGGCGGCGTCCGCGATCCGCAGCACGCGGCCGGAGCCGCCCGCCGGAACCTCGGTGTGCGCCTCGACGGGGAGGGAGCCGACGGGCAGCGGTTCCCCGTCGGTACCGGACGGCATGATCATCACTCGGGCGACCTGGCGGTCGACCCGCCACAGCGCGCTGCCGTCCAGCTGGCTCAGCCGGCTGAGCCCCGGGGTCGCGTCGAGGATCCGGCTCATCTGCTTCGGGGCGCCGTCGCGGACCAGCACGTAACGGATCGCGAAGCCGCTGAGCTGACTGCCCTGGTCGGCTCCGGAGCCCGCCACCAGGTTGGCGACGACCTTGTCGAGGTGGCTGTTGCTGCCGCCCGCCTCGGTCAGTTCGGCGTCACCGAGCCGCGCGCCGGAGCCACGGACCAGGGTGTACGAGACGGTGGCGGGCGAGGTGCCGCCGAGGATCAGGGTGCGCGGCTGGTCGCGGGTGGTGCTCTCCTCCGCCACGAACGCGGGCACCTGCACCGGGTCGCGGCGCTCCAGCGGGCCCGACGCGCCGCCGATCATCCAGCTCGCGGCGGCCAGCGCCGGGGCGAGCCCGGCGGCGAGGGCGATGAGTGCGGCGACGGGCTGCCGCCAGCCGAAGCTGAGCTCGGCGACGCGGATGCGGGCGCCGTCCGCGCCGACCAGTGCGGCGGCGATCAGCGCGATGCCGTAGACGAGGGTGGCGGGTCCGGCCCAGCCCGAGCCGTTGGCCAGCCCGGCGAAGACCAGGGCCACGAGCGCGACCGCCCACGCGGTGCGTACCGCGAACTGCCGCTCCCCGCGCAGCAGCGCGGCCAGCGCGGCCAGCACGACGCCGAGCAGCAGCACGCCGCCCGCGGCCTTGGGGCCGCCGGGGCTGATGCCGAGCAGGTCGAGTGCGGAGGCCGTGCCCGTACCGATGTCCAGGCCCGCCTCCTTCAGGAAGCCGGACGGGCTGGTCAGCAGCGAGAGCGACCAGGGCGCGAGGACGAGCAGCGGGGTGCCGATCGCGGCGAGGAAGCGGAGCCCGTAGGCGGTGATGTCGTCGCGCCGCAGGACGAGCACGCCGATGCCGAGGACCACGGCGAGCGGCCACACGATCGGCGTGAACGCCATCGCGAAGGTGAGGAGCAGGGTGTACGCCCAGGTGGCGCGCCAGCTGCCGCGGGCGTCACCGGCGGCGCGCATGCCGTGCGCGGAGACGGCGGCGCGGGCGATCAGCGGGAGCAGCACGGCCAGTACGGCGGTGCCGAGGCGGCCGGTCGCCAGGGCGCCGGTCGCGGCGGGCAGGAAGGCGTACGCGACGCTCGCCCAGGCCCGCAGCAGCCTCGATTCGAGCAGCGGCCGGGAGACGAAGTAGGCGGTGAGTCCGGCGAGCGGGACCGAGCAGACCAGCAGGAGCGTGAGCGCGAAGCCGGTCGAGCCGAGGAACAGCGCGGACAGGGCCGAGATCACGGCGAGGTAGGGCGGCGCGGTCTGTGTGCCGCCGGTGCCGACCGTGTGCCAGCCGTCCGCGTACTTGCTCCACAGGTCGGCGACGTCGGCGGGGGCGGGCAGCAGGGCGCCGCCGGCCAGCGCTCCGCCGCCGAGGAGGTCGCGGCAGGCGACCAGCGAGACGAGGAGCAGCAGGGCGAAGAGTATCGGGCCGGGCTTGCGCCCGATCCGCTTGAGCCGCGCGAACTGCTCGATCTCCAGGAAGTCGGCGTCGTCGCCGCCGGGGCCGGACTCCACGGCGCCGTGCCGGGAGCCGCCCGAATCGGCGTCGGAGCTGCCGAAGTTCCCGGCGACCTGGTCCACGGTGGCGCGGACGGTGGCGCCGGGCGGCGGGAAGAGGCCGCGCAGTTCGGCCTGGTCCACGGCGCCCTTGCCGCGGCTGCGCCGGGCCGAGAGGATCCGGCCGGGCCGCAGCAGGGTGCCGAAGAACCCGGCGACCTCGTCGAGTGCCTGGCCGGGCACCTTGCCGACGAGATAGGCGAGGGTGCGCAGCAGGGTGCCGACGACGAGCCGGAGCATCACCCAGGGCAGCACCTTGGCGCGGGCGTTGACCAGCATCGCGTAGACGGCGCCGGCCTTGTCGACGCGGTGCGGGGAGGCGACGGAGCGCCCCGCGCAGTCGATGGGACGGCGCTCGCGGGCGGCCGCCTCGGCGTGCCTGAGGACGGCGTCGGGGGCGACGAGCACCCGGTGTCCGGCGACGTGCGCGCGCCAGCACAGGTCGACGTCGTCACGCATCAGGGGGAGCCTGCGGTCGAACCCGCCGAGCTCCTCCCAGATGTCACGGCGGATCAGCATTCCGGCGGTGGAGACGGAGAGCACGGTACGGACCTGGTCGTGCTGACCCTGGTCCTGCTCGCGGCGGTCGAGCCCGGTCCAGCGGCGTCCGCTGTTGGCGATGGAGACACCGACCTCCAGCAGCTGCTTGCGGTCGTACCAGCCGCGGAGCTTGGGGCCGACGATCGCGGCGTGCGGGTCGGTGTCGACGACGCGCAGCAGTTCGGCGAGCGCGTCGGGCTCGGGGGCGCAGTCGTCGTGGAGCAGCCAGAGCCACTGCACCGGTTCGCCGTGCGGCAGTTCGGGCAGGTCGTAGGCGTCGTCGCGCCAGCTCCTGCTGACGGGGTCCCAGCTGCTGGGACGCTTCAGGTACGGCAGGTCCTCGGGAGTGAGGACACGGGCCGTGCGGGTCGCCTCGTCGACGGCGGTGCCGAAGCTCGTCCGGCGCGCGAGGTGCAGGACCCGTTCGGCGCCGAGCGCCTCGGTGACCAGCCGCGCGGAGTCGTCGGCGCTGCCGGTGTCGGCGGCGACGATGTTCTGTACGGGGCGTTCCTGCCCGAGCAGCCCGGCGAGCGCGTCGGGCAGCCAGCGTGCGCCGTCGTGGGAGACGAGCACGGCGGTGACGACGTGCCGGGGGAACTCTGGGGTGGCGGCGGCCGCGTACGGCGCCGCCGGTTGGCTGTGCACGGACATCGAGGTACGGGCCCTCCGGCCGGGTCCGGGGGGCGTCACCCCGGGGGCTGCATCGGTGTACACGCGCGCCCTGTCGGGGCGTTGGCGCGTCTCGGACGGGGCCCCACACTAACGGTACGGATAACCGCGATGGCGCCGAGCGCTCGAACGGGGCCGCGGCCGGGCGGGGGTGGAGCCGCGGCGGGTACGGCGATGGCCCGTCGTCTGCGGGTCGGATGCAGGCGGCGGGCCATGGTCGTTCGTGGTCCGGACATGGCGTTCGTGGTCCGGATGTCCGGTTGTCGGGCGGCTGCCTCCGGGTTGCCGGGCAGCGGCCTCGGATTCAGATGGCGGCCTTCTTCAGCCGGCGTCGTTCGCGTTCGGAGAGGCCGCCCCAGATACCGAAGCGCTCGTCATTGGAAAGGGCATATTCAAGGCATTCGGACCGGACCTCACAGGCGAGACAGACCTTCTTGGCCTCGCGGGTGGATCCGCCCTTCTCGGGGAAGAAGGACTCGGGATCGGTCTGGGCGCACAGTGCGCGCTCCTGCCAGCCGAGTTCCTCGTCCGCGTCCTCGACCAGCAGTTGATGGAACAGCTCGGTCATGTGCGCCCCTCGTCTGTCTCTTGCGTCCCGTGATGCGGCCGTTACTGATTGCGGCCGAACGACACGAGTGAAATTACAAGTGTGTAGCTCCAGGCCAGTCAAGCGGGGATCTGCTATCGGCCCAGGGATTCACCCTGCGGAACCAAGCCTATGCGGAAAGTGTGCAAATCACCAAAAACCTGACATATGCCATAAGTCCCGCCGCGCCCCCGCTTCTCGCTGAGTGAGACGACCGGAATCGCCCCGATGTTGCGATTCGACCACCGAAGCGACCAAGATCACATTCGGGTCACGACGCCTCAATGACGTTTGAGGGCACGGTTGATGCGCCACATCACCGGCGCGATGGGTGCATAAACCTTTCTCCACTCCCGGCAACCGGATGAGGTGAAACATTGCCCCCCAATCGGCCATCAGGTTGACAGCGGAGTACTCAGCCGGTCTCCTTGACTTCATGCCAGCGACCGCCGCGATGTACGCCACCCACGTCCGTGGGTTCCGCACCGCTGTCCAGGCCCGCTGTTGCTGTTCCAGCTGTCACAGCTGTTGATGCCCCCAGGGCGCCGGCTCCGACCCCGCTCCTCTCGCAGAACCTCTCCGCAGCGCTGTCAGCGGGATTCTTCTCCTCCCCGCTTCTTCGTCTCCGCGTGGCCGAGGTTCTCCGGTCTCCGTGACACCCCGCACATGCACCCCCCATGCCGAGGAACCACCTCATCCATGAACAGCAACAGCGACCTCCAGATCGCCGGCGACATCCTCGAAGTCCAGCACCTCCTCCAGCCCGCTCGCGAGCACCCCGCCACCGTGGCCGAGTTCGTCGGGCTCGCCCGCACCATCGCGGCCGACCGCGCACAGTGGGAACCGCTCGTCCGGTACGACACCACCACCCGCTGGTACCACCGCCTGCGCAGCGTTCCCCGAGCTCTCGGCTCCGCGCGAACAGGGGAGGCCCCACTCGGCTACGAGGTCTGGCTGCTCAGCTGGGTGCCCGGTCAGGGCAGCGGGCTCCACGACCACGGTCCGTCCTCCGGCGTACTGACGGTGCTGGAAGGCCGGTTGACCGAGCGCACCGAGCGCGCCACCCGGGCGCTGGACTCCGGCGCCCAGCGGGTCTTCGCGCCCGGTTATGCGCACGAAGTGGTCAACGACTCCTTCGAACCGGCCGTCAGTCTGCACATCTACTACCCGGGGCTGACCGAGATGCCGATGCACGCGGCGCAGTGCGCCCCGGCGGCCGTGGATGTCGTACCCGCCTGACAAACTGCTGTGCATGCGCATTGTGGTTCTGGCCGGCGGTATCGGTGGTGCTCGTTTTCTGCGTGGCCTCAAGCAGGCCGCGCCCGACGCGGACATCACGGTGATCGGCAACACCGGTGACGACATCCATCTGTTCGGGCTGAAGGTCTGCCCCGACCTCGACACCGTGATGTACACCCTCGGCGGTGGCATCAACGAGGAGCAGGGCTGGGGGCGTACGGACGAGAGCTTCCACGTCAAGGAGGAGCTCGCGGCGTACGGCGTGGGGCCGGAGTGGTTCGGCCTCGGCGACCGTGACTTCGCGACGCACATCGTCCGCACGCAGATGCTGGGCGCGGGCTATCCGCTGAGCGCCGTCACCGAGGCGCTCTGCGCGCGCTGGAAGCCGGGGGTCCGGCTGCTGCCGATGTCCGACGACCGGGTCGAGACGCATGTCGCGGTCGACATGGACGGCGAGCGCCGGGCGATCCACTTCCAGGAGTACTGGGTGAAGCTGCGTGCCTCGGTCGAGGCGCAGGCCATCGTGCCGGTCGGCGCCGACCAGGCCAAGCCGGCTCCGGGGGTGCTGGAGGCCATCGCCGGGGCGGACGTGATCCTCTTCCCGCCGTCCAACCCCGTCGTGTCGGTGGGGACGATCCTCGCCGTGCCCGGGATCCGGGAGGCCATCGCCGAGGCCGGGGTGCCGGTCGTCGGCCTCTCCCCCATCGTCGGCGACGCGCCCGTGCGCGGCATGGCGGACAAGGTGCTCGCCGCGGTGGGCGTCGAGTCGACGGCCTCGGCCGTGGCCACGCACTACGGCTCCGGGCTGCTCGACGGCTGGCTCGTCGACACGGTGGACGCCGGGGCGGTCGGCGAGGTGGAGGCCGCGGGCATCCGCTGCCGTTCCGTGCCGCTGATGATGACCGATGCCGACGCGACGGCCGAAATGGCCCGGCAGGCCCTGGCGCTGGCCGAGGAGGTACGGGCGTGAGCGCCGACGGGGCGCCCTCGTACCGGGTCTGGGCGCTGCCCGGGATGCCCGAGGTGCGGGCCGGGGACGATCTGGCGAAGCTGATCGCCGCGACCGGGCCGGGTCTGGTCGACGGCGACGTCCTGCTGGTCACCTCGAAGATCGTCTCCAAGGCGGAGGGCCGGATCGTCGAGGCCACCGACCGCGAGGCGGCGATCGACGCCGAGACGGTGCGGGTGGTGGCGCGTCGCGGCATGCTGCGGATCGTGGAGAACCGGCAGGGCCTGGTCATGGCCGCGGCCGGGGTCGATGCCTCGAACACCCCCGCCGGGACGGTGCTGTTGCTGCCCGAGGATCCGGACGCCTCGGCGCGGGCGATCCGTGACGGGCTGCGGGACACGCTCGGCGTGGAGGTCGGGGTCGTCGTCACGGACACCTTCGGGCGCCCGTGGCGCAGCGGGCTGACCGATGTGGCGATCGGGGCGGCCGGGGTCCGGGTGCTGGACGACCTGCGCGGCGGCACGGACGCGTACGGCAATCCGCTGAGCGCCACCGTGGTCGCCACCGCCGACGAGCTGGCCTCGGCCGGTGACCTGGTCAAGGGCAAGGCGGACGGGCTGCCCGTCGCGGTGGTGCGGGGCCTCGGCCATGTGGTGGACCCGGCGGAGGCCGGCGGCGCCCGCGCGTTGGTGCGGGTCGCGGCCGACGACATGTTCCGGCTCGGTACGTCGGAGGCGGTGCGGGAGGCGGTGACCCTGCGGCGCACGGTCCGCGAGTTCACCGACGATCCGGTGGACCCGGGGGCGGTGCGGCGGGCCGTGGCCGCGGCGGTGACGGCGCCCGCGCCGCATCACACGACGCCGTGGCGGTTCGTGCTGCTGGAGTCCGAGGAGTCGCGGACCCGGCTGCTCGACGCGATGCGGGACGCGTGGATCGCGGATCTGCGGCGCGACGGGAAGAACGAGGAGTCGATCGCCAAGCGGGTGCGGCGGGGCGATGTGCTGCGCCGGGCGCCGTATCTGGTGGTGCCGTGCCTGGTGATGGACGGCTCCCACACGTACGGGGACGAGCGGCGGGACACGGCGGAGCGCGAGATGTTCGTGGTCGCCGCGGGGGCCGGCATCCAGAACTTCCTGGTGGCACTGGCGGGCGAGCGGCTGGGCTCGGCGTGGGTGTCGTCGACGATGTTCTGCCGCTCCGTGGTGCGTGAGGTGCTGGAGCTGCCGGAGAGCTGGGATCCGCTGGGTGCGGTGGCGGTGGGTCGCGCGGCGGCCGACCCGGCGGCGCGGCCGGGGCGGGACGCGGAGGGGTTCATCGAGGTGCGCTGAGGGGGCCACCGAGGTGCGTTGGGCGGGGCTGCACCGGTGCGGGCGGGTCCGTCGAGGTGCGCTGGGGGGCTTCGCGGGCGTGGCCCGGCGGGTTCGTCGAGGCGCGCTGGGGGGGCTTCGTGGGCGTGGCCCGGCGGGTTCGTCGAGGCGCGCTGGGGGGGCTTCGTGGGCGTGGCCCGGCGGGTTCTACAGGCGGGCGATGTCGCCCCGGGGCATGCGCGGGGCGCGGCGGGCCGGGGTGTGGCCCGAGAGCAGGATGAGGCGGGTCGCCCGGTGGCGCTGGCCCTCGTACGGGGCGAGCAGGGCCAGCATCTCCTCGTCGTCGGCGTCCCGGTTGCCCGCCAGGGCGTGGCCGACGATGCCGGGAAGGTGGAGGTCGCCGACGGTGACCGCGTCCGGGGCGCCGTTCGAGCGCTGGAGCGTCTCGGCCGAGGTCCAGGGGCCGATGCCGGGGACCAGCTCCAGACGGGCCATGGCCTCCGGGAGTTCCATGCCCGCCGCCTCCTCCAGGCGGCGGGCCACACGTACCGCGCGCAGGATCGTGCCCGAGCGTTTGGCGTCGACGCCCGCGCGGTGCCATTCCCAGGACGGGATCAGGGCCCAGGTGCGGGCATCGGGCATGACGTGCAGACCCAGCGCGGTGAACGCGGCGTGGTCCGTGGGGCCGGGAGCCGGGGTGCCGTACTTCCGGACCAGGAGCCGCCAGGCGCGGTAGGCCTCGTCGGTGGTGACCTTCTGTTCCAGGATCGAGGGGATCAGGGACTCCATGACCAGGCCGGTGCGCAGCAGGCGCAGGCCGGGGCGGCGGTGCCGGGTCAGGGCGAGCAGGCGGTGGCGCGGGCGGAAGGCGTCCGGGTCGTCCGTCGCACCGAGCAGCGTCGGGAGCCGGTCCAGCAGCCACGGTGCGCCGGGGCCCCAGGCCACCGCCTCGATCCGGCCGCCCCGGGCGGTGAGGCGGAGGGTGCCGGGGCCGGCGGGTGTGCGACTGGCCCGCCAGGCCGTGCCGTCCCCGGTCATCCGGTACGTGGGGTCGGCGGGGCCGCGGCGCAGTGGGCCGACGACGAGGCGCAGGTCGAAGGGGCCGGGCGGGGTCCACTCACGGGTCAGCGCGTCCGCCGCCGGGGCCGCCGCCTGGTGCGGGACGGCCGCGCGGGGGGCGCTGCGGGGTGCGAATCGTCCTGCCACGGTGAGGTCCTCGGTCGTCGGGTTGCCTGTCGAGGGTAAGCGCTGCGGCCGGTGACCGGCTGCCCGTCGGGCGGCGCCGGGCTGTGCGTCGGCGGTGCGTCGGCGGTGCGTCGCAGGGGATCGGGCCATCCGCCGCGGGAGAAGGGCACCTTCTCTTCGTCGCAGGAGAAGCGCACCGTCTATTCGTCCTATTCGTCGGAGGAGAAGCGCACCGCCGCGTCCGGGAGGACCGCCCCGCACCAGACCCGGATGCCGTCGCGGAGTTCGTTGTCGGCGCCGACCCGGGCCCGGTCCCCGATCACCGCGCCCGTGAGCACCGTACGGCTGCCGATCCGGGCACCCGCTCCGACCAGCGAGTCCTTGATCACGGCCCCTGGTTCGACGACCGCGCCGGCCAGTATCGCGGAGCCGTCGATCCGGGCTTCCGCGCCGATCAGGGCGCCCTCCGCGACCACCGTGCCGCCGCTGATCTTGGCGTCGTCGGCGACGGAGGCCGTCGGCAGCACGAGTGCCTCGCCGCACCTGCCGGGGACGGCCGGGGACGGGGCGCGGCCCAGGACCAGATCGGCGGAGCCGCGTACGAAGGCCTGCGGGGTGCCGAGGTCCAGCCAGTACGTGGAGTCGACCATGCCCTGGAGGTGCGCTCCGGAGGCGAGCAGTCCGGGGAAGGTCTCGCGCTCGACGGAGACCGGGCGGCCGGCCGGGATGGTGTCGATGACCGAGCGGCGGAAGATGTACGCCCCCGCGTTGATCTGGTCGGTGACGATCTCCTCGGGCGTCTCGGGCTTCTCCAGGAAGGCGGTGACCCTGCCGCTGCCGTCCGTCGGTACGAGGCCGAAGGCGCGCGGGTCGTCGACGCGGGTGAGGTGGAGGGAGACGTCCGCTCCGGATTCGGTGTGCGAGGCGACCAGGGCCCGGATGTCCAGGCCGGTGAGGATGTCACCGTTGAAGATGAGGACCGGGTCGTCCGGGCCCGAGGTCAGTCGGGACGCGACGTTGCGTATCGCCCCGCCGGTGCCGAGCGGTTCGCGTTCGGTGACGTACTCGATGTGCAGGCCGAGCGACGAGCCGTCGCCGAAGTACGGTTCGAAGACCTCTGCCAGGTACGACGTCGCGAGCACGATGTGCTCGACCCCGGCGGCACGGGCGCGCGCCAACTGGTGGGTGAGGAACGGAACGCCCGCTGCCGGAACCATGGGCTTGGGCGTGTGCACCGTGAGCGGGCGCAGCCGGGTTCCTTTCCCGCCGACCAGGAGGATCGCTTCTTTTGCCTCTGTCACAGCACTGACTCTGCTTCCTGCTGGGGCCTGGCCTGGTTTCGGCTGGCCAGTGTATGCAGACCGGTTCGGTCGTCCCCGGTCAGCGGCCCGCAGCGGTCCGCAGCGGCTTCCCGTTCCGTTCAGCGGCCCTGGAGCTTGGCGGAGCTGGTCCGGGCCGAGCCGAGTTTCTTGTAGAGACGCGCTCCGGGGCAATCGGTTGCGAAGCCGTCCCGGTGACCGGAGATGACGTTGAGTTTGACCTTCTTGCCCTTCTTGTACTTGTTCCCGCCACCCGATACGAGGGTGGCCTTGCCGCGCGGGTCGGCGCCGAACAGCCCGAGCTTCCAGGCGGTGAGCTTCGCGACGGCGTTCACCACGGCGGCGGGTGGGTTGGACTGGGTGAAGGTGCCGAGCACCGCGATGCCCATGCTGTCGGTGTTGAAGCCGAGCGTGTGTGCTCCCAGGACGGCCCTGGTGACGCCCCCTGCCCGTCCTTCGTAGATGTTTCCGCACTTGTCGACGGCGAAGTTGTAGCCGATGTCGCGCCAGCCGCTGCTCTTGACGTGGTAGCGGTAGATGCCGCGCAGGACCGAGGGCGCCTGGGAGCACTTGTAGTTGTTGCCCGTGGCGCTGTGGTGGATGAAGGCGGCCTTGACCGTGCTGGTGTAGACGAACTTGCTCTCCCTGAGCTTCTCGTCGGCGCCCCAGCCCTTGCGGGTGACGATGCGCGGGCGGGGGCCGATGTACGGCCGGGTGCCGGGCGCGAGGCCGGCCTCTGCCTCGCCCTGCGCCTCGGACTGAGCCTTGCTCAGGGCGGGGAGCACGCTTGGGGAGAGGGGTGCGGTGCGTCCGTCCGCGGTGTCGTCGGTGGCGACTTCCTGGGCGCCCGGCTCGGTCCGGACACCCGGCCTGGCCTGGGCGCCCGGCTCGGCCTGGACACCCGGCCTGGCCTGGGCGCCCGGTCCGGCCTGGACACCCGGCTCGTTCTCGTCGCCGGTCGCGGCGGACTGCTGCGGGTCCTCGCCGGGGTCGACGAGTTCGAGGCGCAGCCCGCCGGGCAGCGGTACGGCGGAGCCGGTCCGGTCCTGCGGGTCCGGGGCCTCGGGGCGTACCCGGACCGCGACGGCGTCCGAGTCGCCGACCCAGAGCGGGGCGGTGGAGCCCCGTACGGCCCCGGAATCGCGCTCGGCGGTGCCGGGGTCGGCGGAGTGCTCGGCGTTGTGCGTCTCCAGGTCCTGCCAGTCGGACCACTCGCCGGTGCCGGTCGCGCGGGTGCGGACCTGGACGGTGCCGTGGAGTTCGGTGTCCGCGTCGTCCCAGACGACGCCGACCAGGGAGAAGGGGTGGACCTCGCGCTCGGGCAGCCCCTGTTCGGGGGCGGCCGCGCGGGTGGGTTCGCCGGTGGACCGGTCGGACGGCGCCGGCAGGGTCCGCATCGGCAGGGACTGCGTCGAGCCCGGCACGTCGACGGGCTCGGCGGGCTCGGCGGATTCGGCGGGGACGGTGCTGGTGTCGGGGGCGGCGCCCGCGGGCACGGCCAGCGGCAGCGCGAGTACGGCCGCACAGGTGACACCGATCGAGGATGCAATGAAGGGACGCATACGAATAATCCTGGGCATACACACGCAACTACGGCCACCTGGACGGCTCCGTGCAATTGACGGTCCGTCTGCCGATCCGGTGCAGCAGCCGCTCCTCCGTCCCGCCGGGCCCGCCACCGCCGCGTAATCTTGCGCGGATGAACGCCACCGACCGAACCCCTGCCGACCTGCTGCGTTCCGCGCTCGCCGCGGACCCGGCCCGCCCCTTGGTCACTTTCTACGACGACGCCACCGGAGAACGCGTCGAACTGTCGGTGGCCACCTTCGCCAATTGGGTGGCCAAGACCGCCAATCTCCTCCAGGGCGATCTCGCCGCGGAGCCCGGCGACCGGCTGGCCCTGCTGCTGCCCGCGCACTGGCAGTCCGCGGTCTGGCTGCTCGCCTGTTCCTCGGTCGGCGTGATCGCCGATGTGCAGGGCGACCCGGCCGGCGCCGACCTCGTGGTCAGCGGCCCGGACACACTGGAGGCCGCGCGGGCCTGCCGCGGCGAGCGGGTCGCCCTGGCGCTGCGCCCGCTGGGCGGCAGGTTCCCGCGGACGCCCGAGGGCTTCGCGGACTACGCGGTGGAGGTGCCGAGCCAGGGCGACCGGTTCGCGCCGTTCGCTCCCGTGGACCCGGACGCCCCCGCGCTGGCGGTGGGCGGCGTCGAGCTGGCGTCGGCGCAGGTGGTGGCGCGGGCCCGCGAGGACGCGGACGCGCTCGGCCTGACCGCCGGATCGCGGCTGCTCACGGGGCGCTCGTACGACACCTGGGAGGGGCTGGCCGCGGGGCTGTTCGCGCCGCTGGCCGCCGGGGGCTCCGTGGTCCTGTGCCGGCACCTGGACCAGCTGGGCGAAGCGGAACTGGCCAAGCGCGTCGAGAGCGAACGGGTCACCAACAGCGCGGTATGACAAGCACGCTGAGGACCACTCGTCCGGCGCAAGCCGGGCCGAGTCCTCGGGGCTTCACGTCAACTCCGGTACATGATCGGCGGTACTGACCACCGGAGACACAACCAAGCGTGAGGTTCAGCCGTCTACTTCTGCGACCGGCGGCCCGACGCGCCGCCGAACGTGAAGGATGGACGCAGACGTGAGCGAAAGCGCCGGCCCGCCGGACGACTCCGACGACTCGGCGGCGGGCGGGACCGGATCGCGGTCCGGGAACGAATCGCGCTCCGGGGACGGAACCGGCGCCACCCCGGCAGCCGCGGCCGGTCACCGGCGCCACTGGCTGCGCTGGACCGCGCTCGGCGCCTCGTTCGTCGTCCTGGTCGCGGCGGGCGTCGGCTGGTGGCTGTACAAGAAGCTCGACGGCAACATCAGGACCGACACCTCCGCGGCCGCCGAACTCAAGATGTACGAGCGGGAGCGGCCCGCCTCCGTGGTGCGCGACGCGGAGAACATCCTGCTCATCGGCTCGGACAGCCGGGCCGGCGACAACCGCAAGTACGGCCGTGACGACGGCGGCAGCCAGCGATCGGACACCACGATCCTGCTCCACCTCGCGGCGGACCGGAAGAGCGCCACCGCGATGTCCCTGCCGCGCGATCTGATGGTGTGGATCCCGGTCTGCCACCGGGCGGACGGCACGGCCACGAAGAAGCAATTCGCCCAGTTCAACTGGGCCTTCGAGTTCGGCGGCACCGCCTGCACGATCCGTACGGTCGAGAAGATGACCGGCATCCGGATCGACCACCACATGGTCGTCGACTTCAACGGCTTCAAGGACATGGTGGACGCCGTGGACGGGGTCGAGGTCTGCCTGAAGAAGCCGGTCGACGACCCCGACGCCCATCTGAAGCTCCCCTCCGGGCGTCAGACACTCGACGGCGAGCAGGCGCTGGGGTACGTACGGGCCCGGAAGTCAATCGGCAACGGCAGTGACACCGAACGAATGGATCGCCAGCAGCAGTTCCTGGGCGCGCTGGTGAACAAGGTGCAGAGCGACGGCGTCCTGCTCAACCCGACCCGCCTCTACCCGGTGCTGGACGCGGCCACCAAGGCGCTGACCACCGATCCCGGGCTGGACAGCCTCAAGGACATGTACGAACTGGTGCGCGGCATGCGCGACGTACCGACCGACAAGGTGCAGTTCCTGACGGTGCCCCGGCAGCCGTACGCCGCCAACCGGAACCGGGACGAACTCGTACAGCCCGATGCGAACCGGCTCTTCAAGCGACTGCGCGACGACGATCCGGTCGCCGTGGTCCCGGCGGACCGGCTCAAGCATGACGACGAGAAGAACAACAGGAAAAACAATGCCGCGACCGATACCCCGGACGCCTCCGGCCCCACTCCCACGCCGACCTATTCGGGCAACAACGCGGCGGCGGACCTGTGCAAGCAGTAAAGCAATTCCCAAACAGAAGCCGGTGATCGGCGTGTAATGAGCAGTATGACCAGTTGTAAGGACCGTGGAATTTGTCACGCACGTCGCTCGACGTCGAACTGGGCCGATAGTGTGACGCGATCCGGTGCTGCCGGCCTCCTGGCCGCGCACTTCTGGAGCGAAAGATCGAGCGCCTGATCGGGGGAGGCGCCTCGCGTGGCACCGACGGAGGACTCAAGCAACCGTGGATGCGCAAAGCCGTGGGCGGGCGGACGGAATCGACCCCGCAGACCAGTGGGTACTCAACCCGCAAACCGGCGATTACGAACTGCGACTGAATCATTCCGGAGGGGATTCGGGAGAGTCTTCCCGTACTTCCGGCCCGCGTGTCCCCAATAGCAGAGGGTCGGCCGGGAGAAGGCCGGCCCGGGACAGTGGCGGCGGACGCAGAAGCGCATCCCGCGACGGCAGGGGCGAGCGCCGGAATCCGGCCCGCGACGGCCAGGAGACGGGTTCGGCGCGCGAGGTACCGGGGCAGCGCGGCCGCCGTTCGGCGGGCGGCACGCGCGGCCAGGAGAGTTCCGGTCCGGCGGGCCGCCGCAGCCGCAAGGCCCCCAAGGCCCGCCGCAAGAAGGCGCTGTTGTGGACGGGCGGCACGATGGCGTTCGTGCTCGTCGGTCTGTCGGTGGGCGGGTACGCGCTGTACCAGCGCTTCAACGGCAACCTGAACACGGTCGACGTGGGCGGGTCCGGCAACAAGAACGTCTTCGACAACGACGCCCCGATCAACATCCTGATCATCGGCACCGACAAGCGCACCGGCAAGGGCAACGAGGGCTACGGCGACAAGGGCAGCGTGGGCCACGCCGACACCAACATCCTCTTCCACGTCTCCGAGGACCGCACCAACGCGACGGCGCTGAGCATCCCCCGCGACCTGATCACCGACATCCCGGACTGCGAGACCAAGCAGCCGGACGGTTCGGAGAAGGTCATCCCGGGCACGCCGAGCGTCCGCTTCAACCAGAGCCTCGGCCAGGAGGGCCGTAACGCCGGCTGCACCATGGAAACGGTCAAGGAGATCACCGGCCTGAAGGTCGACCACTTCATGATGGTCGACTTCAACGCGGTGAAGGAGCTGTCCACGGCGGTCGGCGGGGTCGAGATCTGCCTGGCCAAGCCGGTCAAGGACCCGGACTCGCACCTGGACCTGCCGGCCGGTGAGCACCGCATCCAGGGCGAGGACGCCCTGGCGTTCGTACGGACCCGGCACAGCTTCGGCAACAAGGGCGACCTGGACCGGATCAAGATCCAGCAGCAGTTCATCGCCTCGATGATCCGGCAGATGCAGTCGGACGACACCCTGACCAGCCCGACCAAGCTCTTCAAACTGGCGGACGCGGCGACCAAGGCGCTCACCGTCGACACCGGCATCGGCACAGGGAAGAAGCTGGCCTCGCTGGCCACGGAACTCAGCAAGGTCAACACCAAGAACATCACCTTCACCACGGTGCCGGTGCTCGACAACCCGGCCGAGAAGGTCAAGGCCACCGTCGTGCTGAACGAGGCCAAGGCCGAGCAGCTGTTCGCCATGATGCGCGACGACACCTCGCTGACCGAGGTGAAGTCGAAGAAGAAGAACGCGAAGAGCAAGCAGGACGCGCTCCTCAAGGGCTCCAAGGCCGCCGCCGCCGACGTACGCGTCGATGTGTACAACGGCGGCAAGGTGCCCGGCGCCGCGCAGGCGACGGTCACCTGGCTCCAGAACGAGCAGGGTGTGCTCAAGTCCACCAACAAGGCCAACGCCCCGGCGAAGGCCGCGAGGACGACGCTGGAGTACGCGCCGAACCAGGCGGACCAGGCCCGCGCCCTGGCCGCCATGATGGGCCTGCCCGGCTCGGCCATGAAGCAGGGCACCACGGACGCCGAAGGGCTCCAGGCGATGGTGCTGACGCTGGGGGACGACTTCAAGGGCGCGGGCACACCCATCACCGGGCCGGCGAAGGTGCCGACCGACATTCAGCAGGCAAACGCCGACAAGGCAGAGTGCGCCAAGTGACACCGGGTCACTGCGCGGAACCACGAGTCTGAGCAGCAGGGGGGTCCTGGTGGCACGGAGCGGTATACCCGAGGAGGGGACGCGGCCACGCGTCCGGCAGGCCGGTCGACCCGGCCGGGACGGCGGTCTCCACGAGGAGGCGCCGGAGCAGGAGACGGACTCCGGCGGAGATGGCCGCCGGGCCGCTCCGGCGGAGGGCGGGCACCGGCGCGGTGGCCCGAAGCGGCACGGCAAGAAGGGCAAGCGCCGGGTGCTGCGCTGGGTCGCGTCGGTGACCGCGCTGCTCATAATCGGCGGCGCCGGCGCCGGTTACCTCTACGTCCAGCACCTGAACGGCAATCTCAAGAAGGCCGATCTGACCCTCGGCGACAAGAAGATGGCCGATCACAAGGCCAACGCAGCCGGTCAGACCCCGATGAACATCCTGCTCATAGGCTCGGACGCGCGGGACTCCAAGGAGAACCAGAAGCTCGGCGGGGCCAAGAACACCTTCGGCGCACCGCCCCTGGCCGACGTGCAGATGCTGCTCCACCTCTCCGCCGACCGCAGCAACATGTCGGTGATCAGCATGCCGCGCGACACGATGCTGAAGATCCCGAAGTGCACCGACCCGGAGACGAAGCACGTCTACCCCGCGACCACCGGTCTGGAGATGACCAACGAGACGCTGGGCCGTGGCGGTCCCGGTTGCACGGTGGCCACCTGGTACGAGCTCACCGGCATCACCATCGACCACTTCATGATGATCGACTTCTCCGGTGTGGTCTCGATGGCGGACGCGATCGGCGGCGTCCCGGTCTGCGTCAAGGGCAACGTCTACTCGCACACCAGCACCGGCAAGGGCTCCGGGCTGAAGCTGGAGAAGGGCACCACGAAGATCAAGGGCAAGCAGGCCCTCCAGTGGCTGCGCACCCGCTACGGCTTCGAGGACGGCACCGACCTCGGCCGTACCCACGCCCAGCACATGTACATGAACTCGATGGTCCGTGAGCTGCGCGAGGGCACCAAGCTCACCGACCCGGGCAAGCTGATGAGCCTCGCCGAGGCGGCGACGGACGCGCTGACGGTCGACAAGGGCGACAACGGCCTCGGCTCGGTCAACAAGCTGTACGACCTCGCGGAGGAGCTCAAGAAGGTTCCCACCAAGCGCATCACCATGACGACGATGCCGAACGTCTACGGGACGGGCACGCTCAAGGAGCGGGTGCTTCCCAAGCCCGGCGACGCCGACCAGCTCTTCCAGATGGTCCGCGACGACATCCCGCTCGACGGCAAGGCGTCCAAGCGCAAGAAGCCGGCCGCCGCGAAGAAGCCCACCGCGTCCCCCGCCGAGACCCCGGTGGCCGTCCGCAACGGAACGCGTACCGAGGTCGACTATCCGGTCAAGGGCCGGGCGACGGCGGTCAAGGACCTGCTGGTCGGGAAGGGCTACACCCAGTCCACGATCGATTCGCAGAACACCGAGCCGGCGAAGCGGACCGGGATCCTCTTCCCCAGCGTGGACATGGAGGGCAACGCCCAGGCGGTCGCCAAGGCGCTCGGCATCCCCCTGACGGCGGTGAAGAAGTCGACCGACGTCTCCGGCATCACGCTGACCGTGGGGGCCGACTGGCGCGAGGACGGCGACTACCACGCGCCCTCAGCCGAGGAGAAGACCCCGGACAGCGCACGGGCGCTCAACGGAGACGACAAGGCGGCCTGCATGGACATCCAGCCGGGCTTCGGCTGGTAGCACGCCTCGGCTGACAGCGCACCACGCACCGCGGGGGCCTTCCGGCACGTCGGAAGGCCCCCGCGGTGTCGTCGGGTCTCACACGGTGACGGCCGGCCGGCGGCTGGCGATGACCTTCTTCGCGAGCGAGCGGGGGCTGGTCAGGAAGCCGTACCCCCACGACATGTGCATGGTCGCGAGGGCCACCGGGATCCGGGCCCGCGCCTTCAGCGATAGGCCCTTGCCCGCCGGTACGGATCCGGCGACGATCGCCGCGGCGTACCCGGCGGGGACGACGAACGCCCAGGGGGTGACGGCCGCGCCGACCACGATGCCCGCCGCGATCGCACAGACGGCGGTGGGCGGCGCCAGGTAGCGCAGGTTGATCGAGCCGGAGTGGTAGCGGGCGACGACGTGGCGCCAGCGGCCGTAGTCCTTGTACTGCTTGGCGAGCGCCCGCACGGAGGGGCGCGGCCGGTACTGCACCTTCAGCTCGGGCGAGAACCAGATCAGCCCGCCGGCCTCGCGGATGCGGAAGTTCAGCTCCCAGTCCTGGGCCCGGATGAACTCCACGTTGTAGCCGTCCGCCTTCTCCAGCGCCTCGCGGCGGAAGACCCCGAGATAGACGGTCTCCGCCGGACCGGCCTGGCCCCCGGTGTGGAAGGCCGCGTTGCCGACGCCGATCTTCGACGTCATGGCCGCGGCGACGGCGTCCTCCCAGGCGTTCTCGCCCTCGGCGTGCATGATGCCGCCCACGTTCTGCGCGCCGGTCTCCTCCAGGAGGCGGACGGCGGTCGCGATGTAGTTCGGCGAGAGCATGCCGTGGCCGTCGACCCGCACCACTACGGGGTGGCGGGATGCCTTGATCGCGGCGTTGAGGGCGGCCGGGGTGCGGCCGGTCGGGTTGGGGACGGTGTGGACCCGGGGGTCCTCGCGCACCAGCTCCGCGGCGATCTCGTCGGTGCGGTCCGTGGAGGGGCCCAGTGCGATGACCACCTCCATCTCACCCGCGTACTCCTGCTCCAGGATGTGCCGGACGGAGTTCCTGAGGTGACGTTCCTCGTTGAGCACCGGCATGATCACGGAGACGGCGGGGAACTGCGCGGCAGGCATGGTGGTCCTCGGGTGGTCCTCGGGTGGCGCCGGGGGTTCGCACCTCACCGGGCGGCGTCATTCGGCCGCCACGTTACCGCGAATGGGGGACACCAACGCGCCCCGCCGGGTCGCGCACCGGGCCTTTGATCATATGGACCTACTGTGCGAACGGTCCCCTCGCACCGCGGAGGTCTCCCCCGTGCCCACACCCCGCCGCTCCCCCAGTCCCTCGCGTTCCCGCGCGGTTCCGCCCCGGCCCAGGTCCAGAAAGCAGGACGAGCGCCCACGCTGGGGCATGCGGATGGCGACCGGTCTCTCCGTGCTGGTGCTGGGGGCCGGCGGGGTCGGTCACGCGGTGGTGGCCAATCTGGAGACCGGGATCGACCGGATCGATCCGTTCAAGGACATGAAGAACCGGCCACGCGCCGGGACCGGTATGAACCTGCTGCTCGTGGGCACCGACGGCCGCGACCGGATCAGCCCGGAGGAGAAGCGGAAGTACCGGCTGGGCGGTGCGCCCTGCCACTGCACCGACACGGTCATGCTGGTGCATCTGTCGGCGGACAAGAAGCGCGCGAGCATCGTCTCGCTGCCCCGTGACAGCTACGCCGAGGTCCCCGAGCACACCGACCGGAACTCGGGGAAGCAGCACTCCGCGCACCCGCTCAAGCTGAACGCGGCCTATGCCGAGGGCGGGCCGAATCTGACCGTACGGACCGTCGAGCACATGACGGGCATCAAGGTCGACCACTATCTGGAGGTCGACTTCACCAGCTTCATGAAGACCGTGGACACCCTGGGCGGCGTGAAGATCTGCACGGCCCGGCCGATGAAGGACTCGTACACCGGTCTCGATCTCGCCGCGGGCACCCATGAGCTGGACGGCGGGCAGGCCCTGCAGTACGTACGCTCCCGGCACATCGACGGGGCCGCCGACCTGGGCCGGATGCAGCGCCAGCAGCAGTTCCTCGCGTCGCTGATCGCGCGGGCGACCAGCAGCGGTGTGCTGCTGAACCCGGTGAAGTTCCGGGACGTCGCCTCGACGATGCTGAGCTCGGTCCGGGCCGACAAGGGGTTCGGCACGGAGCAGATGCTGGAGCTCGCCCAGGCGATGCGCGGTTTCTCCCCGGCCTCGTCCGAGTTCACCTCCGTACCGGTGGGGAACGTCTCCTACCCGGTGAAGGGCATCGGCTCGACGGTCAGATGGGACGAGGCGAAGTCGAAGAAGCTCTTCCGGGCACTGCGCGAGGACAAGCCGCTCGCCCCCGCGCGGCCCAAGGAGCCGAAGGCGCAGACGGTCGACGTCGCCCCCCGGCAGGTCCGGGTCCAGGTCTACAACGGGACTCCGAAGGACGGCCTCGGCAAGACGGTCGACGACGGGCTGCGCGCCACCGGCTTCGACACCACACGCGCCCCGCTCAACGGTGAGCTGCACGCCCTCAAGCGCACCCTGATCAGCTACGACCCGCGCTGGGACCGGTCCGCGAGGTCACTGGCGGCC
Source organism: Streptomyces sp. NPDC001890 (assembly GCF_042891445.1). Lineage (NCBI taxonomy): Bacteria > Bacillati > Actinomycetota > Actinomycetes > Kitasatosporales > Streptomycetaceae > Streptomyces > Streptomyces sp. NPDC001890. Next base: position 34,293 of record NZ_JBIATE010000004.1, read on the forward strand.
GCACTGCCCGGGGCCGAGCTGCGGCCGGTACGGGGGCAGGGGGCCACGATGCGGGTGACGGCGGGCGCGGACTTCGAGACGGTGCGGCGGGTACGGGCCGAGGAGACGGACGCCGGCGGGTTCGGCACGGTGACGGGCGACCAGGTGGCCTGCCCGTGACGGTGGGGGCGCCGGGCGGCAGGCAGCCCCGCGACGCCGCGAGGCCTGCTGCCGGGCCCAGCCCCCCGGGGCTCAGTCCTCGATGCCCTCCGCCGCGCGCTTCTCGCGCAGCTCCCGGATCGCCCGGCGGCGGGCGAGGCGGTGGGTGCGCCGGATCTGCGCCTCCTGGTAGCGCCGCTTGTCGCGCTCCGTCTCCGGGATCACCTGCGGTACGGGGCGCGGCTTGCCGTCCGCGTCGACCGCGGCGAACACCAGATAGGCGCTGCCGACCTGCTGGGCGGGGGTGGATTCGTTCCATCGCTCGGCCATGACCCGGACGCCGACCTCCATCGAGGAGCGGCCGGTCCAGTTCACCTGGGCACGGACGTGAACGAGATCACCTACGCGGACCGGCTCCAGGAAGGCCATCTCGTCCATCGAGGCCGTCACGGCGGGGCCGCCGGAGTGCCGGCCGGCCACGGCGCCCGCCGCGTCGTCGACCAGTTTCATGATCACGCCACCGTGCACGGTGCCCAGAAGATTGGTGTCGTTGCCGGTCATGATGTGGCTGAGGGTGGTCCGGGAGGCGGCGGTCGGCTTGCCCGGGATGTCGCCCTCCGGGCGCGGGGCCTGATCTGTCATACCGTCCACCTTATGCGGGGGCTTCCGCCCGGCGGCAATGCATCAGCTTCGCAACAGCCCTGGTGCGATTTCCCGCACCCCCTGTAATACCGGCGTACCCGGCCTGCACACTGGACCGCATGAACGATTGGCCCGAGGGATGGTCCGACGACAACCGCGGCGGCAACCGCTACGGGCAGGGCAGCTCCGGTGAGCAGCCGGAGGGCGCCCGCTCGATGCCGCACGTCCAGCGGCGCCCCGCCCCGCAGCAGCGGCGCCCCGCACCGCCGAGGCAGCGGCCGATCCCCCAGCAGCCGGGCGGCTACGACAACGGCGGCCCGCAGTACGACAGCGGGTACAACACCGGCCAGGTCTACGGCGGCGGCAACGCCGGCGGCCGGGGCAACGGCCACGGCGGCGGTCAGGGCGGCGGCGGTTACACGCAGGGCCGGCCGGCGCCCGACTGGCGCCGCCGGATCAAGATAGGCGCGCTGACCCTGGTGGTCGTGGTCCTCGGGGTCTCCATAGGCACGTACTTCTGGGCCGATTCCAAGCTCAAGCGCGAGGTGGACCTCTCCAAGGTCATCGAGCGGCCGGAGGGCGGCGACGGCACCAACTACCTGATCGTCGGTTCCGACAGCCGCGAGGGCATGACGGCCGAGGACAAGAAGAAGCTCCACACGGGCTCCGCCGCGGGCAAGCGGACCGACTCGATGATGATCCTGCACGACGGCTCCAACGGGCCGACGCTGATCTCCCTGCCCCGTGACTCGAACGTCGAGATCCCCTCGTTCAAGGGCTCCGACTCCGGCAAGCTCTACCCGGGCCGCGGCCGCTTCACCAAGCTGAACGCCGCGTATGCCATGGACGGTCCCGAACTCCTCGTCCGTACCGTCGAGTTCAACACCGGGCTGCGCATCGACCACTACTGCGAGATCGGCTTCGGCGGCTTCGCCAAGATCGTGGACGCGATCGGCGGCGTGGAGCTGGACATCCCCAAGGCCTTCAAGGACAAGAAGTCCGGCGCGGACTTCCAGGCGGGCAAGCAGACGCTGAACGGCGAGCAGTCGCTGGCCTTCGTCCGCACCAGGTACGCCTTCGCCGAGGCGGACCTGGCCCGTACGAAGAACCAGCAGAAGTTCCTCGCGGCCCTGGCGAGCCAGACGGCGACGCCGTCCACGATCCTCAACCCGTTCAAGCTGTACCCGACGATGGGCGCGGGCCTGGACACCCTGATCGTCGACAAGGACATGTCGCTCTGGTCCCTGAGCCAGATGTTCTTCGCCATGAAGGACGTCACGGGCGGCGACGGCAGGTCGATGAACATGCCGATGTCGGGCTTCTCCGGTGGCAACGTGGTCTGGGACAAGGCCAAGGTGAAGCAGTTGGTGGAGCAGCTCAAGAACGACGAGAAGGTCACCGTCACCGAGAAGTGACGACGCCTGACAGCGGGGCCCGGACGGCAACCCGTCCGGGCCCTGCCGCGTACTCGTCCCGGTGCTGCACGTTGATGACGAGGTGATCCGTCGGTGCTCCTGCGCCGAGCGCGGCAGGGGCCTTCCCGCCCACGCGCGGCGTGGGGAGGCGGTGAGGGTCGACGCGAACGTGACGGCTGGGGGGAGATGTGTCACGTTGCGCGGAGGGGGGTGCGGGAGGGCGCGAGCGCGCCGGGGGATCAGCGTCCGGCAGCGTAGGAGACGAAGCCCACCCAGGCGTTGGGGCCGAAGGAGAGGCGTGGGCCTTGGGCTTTCTTGGAGTCCCGGACGTGAACCGTGCCGGGGGCAGCGGCGACCTCGACACAGTCATTGCCGTCGCTGCTGTCACTGAAGCTGCTCTTGAACCACTCCAACCCGGAGGCGTCCCCTGCAGAGCTCTTGCGGATCATGTCTCTCCCAGCACTTGCTCGATGAAGGCCAGTGACTCTCTTGGCGAGAGAGCCCGAGCCCGGATGATGCCATACCGCAGTTCGAGAATCCGGAGCTGCTTCGGATCGGAGACGGGCCGGCCGGCGAACTCATTGTCGGTGCGCCCCACCGCCGAGCCGTCGCCGAACTTCAACACCTGGATCCGCCCGCCTGTTCCAGGGTGATCCCCGCAGCGCGTCGGCATCACCTGAATCTCCACGTTTCGCAACTTCCCCACCTCCAAAAGGTGTTCAAGCTGTTCGCGCATCACCATTGTCCCCCCGATGGGGCGGCGCAGCGTCACCTCTTCCTGGACAAAGCTGAGCTCCGGGGCGGGCTCCCGCGCGAAGACGGAGCGCCGGGCCATGCGCGCGTCAACCATCCGCTGAAGCTCTGCCTGCGAGTACGCAGGCCGACGCGTAGCGAGTAGCGCGCCCATGTACGCCTCGGTCTGCAACAGGCCATGGATGTTGTGATTGCCGTACGCCGACAGCTCGACGGCCCGCGCCTCCAGCTTCGCCAGGTCCCGTACCTTCTTCGGGTACCGGACCTCCGCCACGTCCTGCTTCATCGCCGCGATCTTCCCGCGCGCCCCGAGCACCTCGTCCGCCCTGTCCAGGAGCTCCGGGCGAGGGATACGACGGCCGCCCTCCACCTTGTAGATCTGGTCCTCCCCGTACCCGATCGCGGCCCCGAACTCGCCGGCCCGCAGCCCCGCCGCCTCCCGCCACGCCTTGATCTGGCGACCCACCGCCGCGACCACGGCCGCCCCCGACTCGTCATCGGGATCGACGTCCCAGCCCGGCTCGTCCGCCCCGGCGTCGCCGTGTTCCGTACCGGTCTCATCCACGCTCATCCGTGCCCCACTTCCGACGCGCTTGCCGTTCTTGGCTCAACCCCTGTGTCCCCAACACGTCACCCCGGACAGCCGGGACAGCACCGGACAAGCACGGGACAATCACCGTACGCAAGGGGCTCGTTGCTGTTCACGGTACGCACGCCCCGGCCACGCTGAGCGGCGTGAACCAACACATCACCCGAACCGAACATTCCGCTCCGGCCCGGCAGTTCACCGTGTTGCTCTCCCCCACCCGCCGAGGCGCCAGGCTCGCCCGCCTCCTGGCCACGGCGCATCCACTCCCGACCAGCACGCGGAGAGCGGGCGCGGCCTGCTGATCGTCGAGGCGCTCGCCGACCGCTGGGGCATCGACGTCGGGCCCGTCCCGCGCAAGACGATCTGGGCCGAACTCGACCTCGTACCGTGACCGCTCCACCGGGTCGCGGACATCCACGATCCGGTCGACCACGTCCCGGCGTTCCACGACGCATAAAGCTTTTAAGAACCTGGAGAAATCACCCTCCCCACCCAAACCCGACCCCGGTCCCGTCGCCGTCACTCACTCGGGTGACATGGGGCAACTGGGCTGGATTTCATACGGGTTGGCTGGCATATGCTCGCCGCGACAACTCCAGAACATGCGACGGCCCCCGACCGAGATTCACAGTCTCAACCGGGGGCCTGACCACCGAGGAAGTAGAGGCTTCCCGATGGGTACCCCGCAGATTACCGCGCCCCCGTGCGCCCCGTCCCCCGTACCCGGAGACGCCACACCGTCATCCGGCGTCGTCCACATCAACTTCCGGCATGCCGCAGGCTTCACCGTCATCGGCAACCACCTCGCCCAGCACCGCGGCCTCTCCCTCGCCGCGATCGGGCTCGCCGCCCACATCCAGTCGCTCCCCGCCGGAGCCAGGATCGGCATCAAGCGCCTCGCCGAACGCTTCCCCGAGAGCGAGACCCGCATCGCCGCCGCCCTGCGCGAGCTCGAAGCCCACGGCTACCTCCACCGCAGCCGCGTACGCCTCGCCGACGGCCGCATCATCACCCGCACCGTCTCGTACAACCAGCCCGGCACGGCCGCCCACCCCGCCGCAACTCCCCACCCCCGGACGGCCCCCAGCAAGCCGACCCCGCAGCCCACACCACCGCCACGCGTAACCACTCCCGAACCGCGCCCCGCTCCGGCCCCCGCACCACCCCCGGCACCCACACCGCAACCGCAACCCACCCCCGTCCTCGTACCGGCCCCCACCGCACGCACCACGCCGCCACCACCGCTCCCCCAGCCCCAGGAACTCACGCCGGAACTCCAGCGCGCGGCCACCGCCCTCCTCGCCGACCTACGCCGCCACGCGCCTCAACTCGTCCTCTCCGAGCACGACATCCGCACCCTCGCGCCCGGCGTCGCCACCTGGCTCGAACGCGACGCCCACCCCGACACCATCCGCCACACCCTCACCACCGACCTCCCCGTCCCCCTGAAACACCCGGCCAAGCTCCTCCGCCACCGGATCACGGCACTCCTGCCACCACCGCTCCCGGGACCCCAAGACGTTGCCGCACAGGCACGCCCCGGCGTCATCGTCATCCCGCTCCAGAACTGCGACCACTGCGACCGCGCCTTCCGCTCCCGCCACCCAGGCCACTGCCGCGACTGCCGGACAGACCTCCGCACGGCCGCCTGACCGAAACGCCACTCAACCCGAACGGACCTCAATGGTCAGCTCGCCCCACGAGGCAATGCACCGCATCTTCCAGGAGTACCCCGGCCTCTTCTCCCGCGTCTCCGAAGTGCTCGGGGTCGACATCCCACCACCCACATCGGCCACCACCCTGCCCACCGACCTCACAGAAGCCCGCCCCGTCGAACGCCGCGTGGACACCCTCCTACGCATCGACACGGAGCACGACGGACCCTTCCTCCTCGCCATCGAAGCCCAGGGCAAGAAGGATCCACGCAAGACCGCCAGCTGGCCGTACTACGTCAGCTATCTCCACAACAGGTACGGGCTGCCCGTCCTGTTACTGGTCGTCTGCCAGGACCACACCACCGCCGAATGGGCCGCACGCCCCATCTCCATCGGCGTCCGTCAATGGCAGACGCTCGCCATGCACCCCCTCGTCGCGGGTCCGCACAACATGCCGGTCATCACCGATGTGGCCGAAGCCCGCAAGGACCTCGCACTCGCCACACTGGCCGCCATCACACACGCCGACAATCCGGACGTCGGTGCCATACTGAAAACCCTGTCAGCCGCGCTGCGGGACACACCGGAAGCAATCGCCGACCCCATCGCCGAACTCACCGCACAGGGCCTGGGCAACCGCCCGGCCGCACAACAGTGGAGGAATCTGGTGGCCGTGGACACGTCTTTCTACAAGTCCTTCATGTCGGAGGAAATCCGGGACGAAGGCCGGGCACAAGGCCGGGCACAAGGCCGGGCGGAAGGCCTCCTGCTCGTCCTCGAAGTACGTGGTATCGCCCTTACCGACGAGACCCGCGAGAAGATCACCAGCTGCGACGACCCCCAGCTCCTGCGCCAGTGGCTGAACCGCGCCGCCACCGCCGCCACCATTGAGGATGTCTTCACCGGGGAGTGATCCAACCCCGGCTCCCCCACCGCACAGACGCGTCCGGCCCCCGATGCGCACATCGGGGGCCGGACGCATGAAGCAATGACCGCTACGGCAGGTTCCTCGCCATGACGATGCGCTGAACCTGATTCGTTCCCTCATAAATCTGGGTGATCTTCGCGTCGCGCATCATCCGCTCCACCGGGTAGTCCCGCGTGTAGCCGTAGCCGCCGAGCAGCTGGACCGCGTCCGTGGTGATCTCCATCGCGACGTCGGAGGCGAAGCACTTGGCCGCGGCGCCGAAGAAGGTGAGGTCGCCGTCGAGGCGTTCGGACTTGGCGGCGGCGGAGTAGGTGAGCTGGCGGGCCGCCTCCAGCTTCATGGCCATGTCGGCCAGCATGAACTGGATGCCCTGGAAGTCGGCGATCGGCTTGCCGAACTGCTTGCGCTCCTGGACGTAGCCCTTGGCGTAGTCGAGGGCGCCCTGGGCGATGCCGAGGGCCTGGGCCGCGATGGTGATGCGGGTGTGGTCCAGGGTCTTCATCGCGGTGGCGAAGCCGGTGCCCTCCTCGCCGATCATGCGGTCGGCGGGGATGCGGACGTTGTCGAAGTAGACCTCGCGGGTCGGGGACCCCTTGATGCCGAGCTTCTTCTCCGGGGCGCCGAAGGAGACGCCCTCGTCCGACTTCTCGACGACGAAGGCCGAGATGCCCTTGGAGCGCTTGGTCGGGTCGGTGACGGCCATGACCGTGTAGTACTCGGAGACGCCCGCGTTGGTGATCCAGCGCTTCACGCCGTTGAGGACCCAGAAGTCGCCGTCACGGACCGCGCGGGTCTTCATGCCGGCCGCGTCCGAGCCCGCGTCGGGCTCGGAGAGGCAGTACGAGAACATGCCGTCGCCCTTGGCGAGCGGGCCCAGGTACTTCTTCTTCAGGTCCTCGGAGCCGGAGAGGATCACCGGGAGGGAACCGAGCTTGTTCACGGCCGGGATGAGGGAGGAGGAGGCGCAGACGCGGGCCACCTCCTCGATCACGATGACCGTGGCGAGGGCGTCGGCGCCCGCGCCGCCGTACTGCTCGGGTACGTGCACCGCGTGCAGGTCCGCCGCGGTCAGGGCGTCCAGCGCCTCCTGCGGGAAGCGCGCCTCCTCGTCGACCGCCGCCGCGTGCGGGGCGATCTTCGCCTCGGCGAGCGCACGCACCGTCTCCCGGAGCATCTCGTGCTCCTCGGCCGGACGGTACAGGTCGAAATCGGTCGAACCCGCCAAGACGCTCACTCCCCAAGACGCTAACTACCGTTAAGTAACCCAATTTTAGAGCGCTGCGCCCGCGATGGCCTATGCAAAGCCCGCGTGAGCTTCACGACAGGGGTCGCAAAGGGGTGGGTGAGGCTGTGCGGGCGGCCGGAAACCGGGCCTTCGGGAGCACGACTATGCTCGTTCACCGCACGTCTGTCCGCATCTCCCAGGAGCGTTCCATGGCCCTCAGGATCACTGTGATCGGCACCGGCTACCTCGGCGCCACCCACGCCGCGGCCATGGCGGAGCTGGGCTTCGAAGTGCTCGGCCTCGATGTCGTGCCCGAGAAGATCGAGCTGCTGGCCACCGGCAAGGTCCCGATGTACGAACCGGGCCTGGAGGAGCTGCTGCGCAAGCACGTCGAGGGCATCGAGGGGTCCACGGGGCGGCTGCGGTTCACCACCTCCCCGGAAGAGGTGGCGGCCTTCGGTGATGTGCACTTCGTCTGTGTGAACACTCCGCAGAAGCACGGTGAGTACGCCTGCGACATGAGTTACGTGGACGCCGCCTTCGAGTCGCTGGCGCCCCACCTGACCCGCCCCGCGCTGGTCGTCGGGAAGTCGACCGTCCCGGTGGGCTCGGCGGCCCGGCTCGCGGCGCGGCTGGCGGAGCTGGCGCCCGCGGGCGCCGACGCGGAGCTGGCCTGGAACCCGGAGTTCCTGCGCGAGGGCTTCGCCGTGAACGACACCCTGCACCCGGACCGGATCGTCGTCGGGGTGGCGAGCGAGCGGGCCGAGAAGCTGCTGCGCGAGGTGTACGCGGTGCCGGTCGCCGAGGGATCGCCGTTCGTGGTGACGGACTTCCCGACCGCCGAGCTGGTGAAGACCGCGGCCAACTCCTTCCTGGCCACGAAGATCTCGTTCATCAACGCCATGGCGGAGGTCTGCGAGGCCTCCGACGGCGACGTGAAGAAGCTGGCCGAGGCGATCGGGCACGACGAGCGGATCGGCTCGAAGTTCCTGCGGGCCGGGATCGGCTTCGGCGGCGGCTGTCTGCCGAAGGACATCCGGGCCTTCATGGCGCGCGCCGGCGAGCTGGGCGCGGACCAGGCCCTGACCTTCCTCCGCGAGGTCGACTCGATCAACATGCGGCGCCGCGGCCACATGGTGGAGCTGGCCCGGGAGGCCGTGGGCGGCGATTCGTTCCTCGGCAAGCGGGTGGCGGTGCTGGGCGCGACGTTCAAGCCGGACTCGGACGACGTACGGGACTCGCCGGCGCTGAACGTGGCCGGGCAGATCCACCTCCAGGGCGGCCAGGTCACCGTCTTCGACCCGAAGGGCATGGACAACGCCCGGCGGCTCTTCCCGACCCTCGGTTACGCGGACACGGCGCTGGACGCGGTGCGCGGCGCCGATGTGGTGCTGCATCTGACGGAGTGGCGGGAGTTCCGCGAGCTGGACCCGGCGGCGCTCGGCGAGGTCGTGGCCCGCCGGATCATCCTGGACGGCCGCAACGCGCTCGACAGCGAGCTGTGGCGCGGGGCCGGCTGGACGTACCGGGCGATGGGGCGTCCGACGGCCTGAGCCCGTGCGTCACGCGCGCTTCGCGCGGTAGGTGCGCATCTTGGCGCGGGCGCCGCACACCGACATCGAGCACCAGCGGCGGCGCCCCGCCGGGCTGCGGTCGTAGTACGCCCAGCGGCAGTCCTCCGCCTCGCACGCCTTGAGCCGGGCCCAGGTGCCCTCGGCCGCCGCGGTGGCGATGGCCGCGGCGACGCGGGCGGTCAGCCCGGCCGGTTCGATGGCGGGGCGCAGTGCGGCGGTGCCCGCCGCGTCCACGGTGACGCGCAGGGGTGCTGCGGCGAGGAGCCGGTCGAGCGGGGACGCCGCGTCGTCCGGCGGGCGGTGGCCGGCGTGGGCGAGGCAGGCGGTACGGAGCGCCTCGCGCAGGTCCCGGGCTTCGGGGACGTCCCGTTCGGTGAGGCCGAAGGCGGCGCGTCCGTCCGCCGTGTCGAGGGTGTCCGCGCCCGTCTCGACGTCCAGTGTGTTGACCAGGGCCTCGATCAGTGCGAGTGCCCCGGGCGCGGGTTCCTTCTCAGTCATGGCTGCGACCTCACGATTGCGACCTCATGGTTGCGACGTTACCTCCTGTGCGGCAGCATGCAGTAACGGTTACCGGTTGAGCCCGTGAAGCGGTAACCGGTCGTATCCGTCTGCCCGGAGGAGGAATTGTCATGGCTGTCGCCACACTGGGTGCCGTCGTCCTGGACTGCCCCGACCCCGCCGCGCTCGCCGGTTTCTACGCGGGGCTGCTCGGCGGGGAGATCGTGCCCGGCGGGGACGACTGGGTGGAGCTGACCGGGACCGGGGGCACAGTTCTCGCGTTCCAGGCCGCGCCCGGCTTCGTACCGCCGCGGTGGCCGAGTGCGGAAGCGTCGCAGCAGGTCCACCTGGATCTGACCGTGCCGGATCTGGACGCGGCGGAGAAGGAGGCGCTCGCGCTGGGCGCCACCGTGCTGGAGGCGGCGGACCGGGAGCGGAGTTTCCGGGTGTACGCGGATCCCGCGGGGCATCCGTTCTGCCTCTGTGCGGGATGACGGACGGCGCGTGGGGCGCCCCGCGGGGCCGCCCCACGCGTGCCGCGGCTCAGACGGCCGGGCCGTCCAGCTGCTCGATCGTGGCGTGCGAGGGGCCGCGGCGGGTGCGCAGTTCGCGCGCCACGTCCTCGGCGTCGCGCAGCACCCGTACGGCGTTGCGCCAGGTGAGCTTGGCGAGGTCGGCGGCGGACCAGCCGCGGCCGATCAGCTCCGCGATCAGGTTCGGGTAGCCGGCGACGTCCTGGAGGCCCTGGGGGAGGAAGGCGGTTCCGTCGTAGTCGCCGCCGATGCCGATGTGGTCGATGCCGGCGACCTCGCGCATGTGGTCGAGGTGGTCGGCGATGGTCGCCACGGTGGCCATCGGGCGCGGGTTGGCCGCCTCGAAGTCGGCGTGGACCCGCATGGCCTGCGCGGTGGTGTCGAGGTGGTGGAGGCCGTGCGCGCGCATGTTCTGGTCCGCGGCCAGGGTCCAGGCGACCGCCTCGGGCAGGACGAACTTCGGCACGAAGGTCGCCATGGCGATGCCGCCGTTGCCCGGGAGCCGGCCGAGGACGTCGTCGGGGATGTTGCGCGGGTGGTCGCAGATCGCCCGCGAGGAGGAGTGCGAGAAGATCACCGGCGCCGTGGAGGTGTCGAGCGCGTCGCGCATCGTGGTGGCCGCCACGTGGGAGAGGTCGACCAGCATGCCGGTGCGGTTCATCTCCCGTACGACCTCGTGGCCGAACGGCGAGAGGCCGCCGACGCCGGGCTTGTCGGTCGCCGAGTCCGCCCACGCGATGTTGTCGTTGTGCGTGAGCGTCATGTAGCGGACGCCCAGGGCGTGCAGGGCACGCAGGGTGCCCAGCGAGTTGTTGATGGAGTGGCCGCCCTCGGCGCCCATCAGGGAGGCGATGCGGCCCTCGGCGCGGGCCGTCTCCATGTCGTCGGCGGTCAGCGCGCGCCGCAGGTCGGCGGGATGGCGGCCGATCAGCTCGGCGACCACGTCGATCTGTTCCAGGGTGGCACTGACGGCCTCGTCGCCCGCCATGTCCGACCGTACGTAGACGGACCAGAACTGGGCGCCGACGCCGCCCGCGCGCAGCCGCGGGATGTCGGTGTGCAGATGGGCGGACTGGTCGGTGGCGATGTCGCGGGCGTCGAGGTCGTAGCCGACCTGTTCGCGCAGCGCCCACGGCAGGTCGTTGTGGCCGTCGACGACGGGGTACTCGGCGAGGAGCTCACCGGCCCACCCCAGCCACTCCGCCTGCTGTCCCTGCTGTACCTGCTCCCTCTGCTCCACCGTCGCGCCTACTTCCCGAAGCCGAAGGAGTCGGCGCCCTGGACCTTGCTGCGGAGCCGCTTTCCCTTCTCCGTCGCCTGGTCGTTGAGGTCCTGCTGGAACTCCCGCATCCGGGCCAGCAGCTCGGCGTCATGAGCGGCGAGGATCCGGGCGGCGAGCAGACCGGCGTTGCGCGCGCCGCCGACCGACACGGTCGCGACCGGCACACCGGCGGGCATCTGCACGATGGAGAGCAGGCTGTCCATGCCGTCCAGGTACTTCAGCGGGACCGGTACGCCGATGACCGGCAGCGGGGTCACGGAGGCGAGCATGCCGGGGAGGTGGGCGGCACCGCCCGCGCCCGCGATGATCGCCTTCAGGCCGCGGCCGGCCGCCTGCTCGCCGTACGCGATCATCTCGTGCGGCATGCGGTGGGCGGAGATGACGTCGACCTCGTAGGGGATCTCGAACTCGTCGAGGGCCTTGGCCGCTGCCTCCATGACGGGCCAGTCGGAGTCCGAGCCCATGACGATGCCGACGACGGGCGCGGTGGTGGCGGGGGAGGTCATTCGGTGATCGTTCCTCGCAGGTAGTCGGCCGCGTGCCGGGCGCGCTCACGCACGTCCGCCAGATCGTCGCCGTAGGTGTTGACGTGTCCGACCTTGCGGCCCGGCTTCACGTCCTTGCCGTACATGTGGATCTTGAGCTGCGGGTCGCGGGCCATGCAGTGCAGGTACGCCTGGTACATGTCCGGGAAGTCGCCGCCGAGGACGTTGGACATGACCGTCCAGGTGGCGCGCGGGCGGGGGTCGCCGAGCGGCAGGTCGAGCACGGCCCGGACGTGGTTGGCGAACTGCGAGGTGATCGCGCCGTCCTGGGTCCAGTGGCCGGAGTTGTGCGGACGCATCGCCAGCTCGTTGACCAGGATGCGTCCGTCGCTCGTCTCGAAGAGCTCGACGGCGAGGTGGCCCACGACACCGAGCTCGGCGGCGATCCTGAGCGCGAGCTGCTGGGCCTCGCCGGCGAGGTGCTCGTCCAGCTCGGGGGCCGGGGCGATCACCGTGTCGCAGACCCCGTCGACCTGGATCGACTCGACGACCGGGTAGGCGACCGCCTGGCCGTGCGGCGAGCGGACGATGTTGGCCGCCAGCTCCCGTACGAAGTCGACCTTCTCCTCGGCCAGGACCGCGACACCGGCCCGGAACGGGTCGGCCGCGTCCGCCTCGGAGCGGACCACCCAGACGCCCTTGCCGTCGTACCCGCCGCGGACCGTCTTGAGGATGACGGGGAAGCCGCCGACCTCGTCCGCGAAGGCCGCGGCGTCGGCCGGGTCCGTCACGATGCGGTGGCGGGGGCAGGGCGCGCCGATCTCGGTGAGCTTCGCGCGCATCACCCCCTTGTCCTGGGCGTGCACCAGAGCGTCGGGGCCGGGGCGCACGGGGATGCCGTCCGCCTCCAGGGCCCGCAGGTGCTCGGTCGGCACGTGCTCGTGATCGAAGGTGATCACGTCACAGCCGCGCGCGAAGGCGCGCAGCGTGTCCAGGTCGCGATAGTCGCCGACGACGACTTCGCTCACCACCTGGGCCGCAGAGTCCTGAGGGGTGTCGCTGAGGAGCTTGAACTTGATACCGAGGGGGATGCCCGCCTCGTGGGTCATTCTGGCGAGCTGACCGCCACCGACCATGCCGACTACCGGGAACGTCACTCCTCCAGGGTATCCGTCGCCCCGGGAAGCTCCGGACGGCGCCCTCCGGCCGTCCTGGCCGGGCGGTCGTGTCACAGCATCGCCACACCACTCACGGTTCCCCCGGGCGGCCCCTGGACGGGCTGGTTAGCATGGCCGGGTTGACGTAACCGACGGACGGGCTGAGCGATCACCATGAACGAACGGGGCGCACTGCGGGCGCGGCTGGAGCTGCTGGCCCGGGAAGTCGCCAAGTTCGGCGTGGTCGGCGCAGTCGGCCTGGTGGTCAACATCGCGGTGTCCAACCTGCTGTGGCGCTACACCGCCATCCCGACGGTACGGGCCGGTCTGCTGGCCACCCTCGTCGCCATCCTCGGCAACTACCTGGGCTTCCGCTACTGGACGTACCGGGACCGCGACAAGAGCGGACGGACCCGTGAGCTGACGCTGTTCCTGCTGTTCAGCGCGGTGGGCGCGGTCATCGAGACCGGTGTGCTGTACACGGCGACGTACGGCTTCGGATGGAACAGCCCGATCCAGAGCAATGTCTTCAAGATCCTCGGGATCGGCATCGCGACCCTGTTCCGCTTCTGGTCCTACCGGACGTGGGTGTTCAAGGCGCTGCCCGTGGAGAAGCCCGCACCCGCAGTCGAGAACCCCGCGTCGGCCGACGTGGACCCCGCGCCGGGCGTCGAGAACCCCGTGGCCGGTGGGGCCGAGGGGTTCCTGAAGCAGGGACGCACGGAGCCGATACCCCGGATCGGCGTGAATCCCGTACGGCGATAGCGCGCACCCCGCGCCGCTCACCACCGCACGCCGGTCGCACACCGCTCGCCGTTCACCGCACCGGGCGTTCCGGCTCCTGCCGTTTCAGGGCCACCCGGCTGAGGAACAGGGCGAAGACCGCGGGCTGCTGCTGGAGCAGCTCCAGGCGGCCGCCGTCCGCCTCCGCGAGGTCCCTGGCCACCGCGAGGCCGATGCCCGTGGAGTTGCGGCCGCTGATCGTCCGCTCGAAGATCCGGGCGCCCAGGTCCGGGGGAACCCCCGGGCCCTCGTCCGTGACCTCGATGACCGCCTGATTGCCGGTGACCCGGGTGCGCAGCGCGACCGTGCCGCCGCCGTGCATCAGCGAGTTCTCGATCAGCGCGGCCAGCACCTGGGCGACGGCGCCCGGCGTGCCGACCGCCCGCAGGCCCTGCTTGCCGGAGCGGACGATGGCCCGGCCCGCGCTCCGGTAGGCGGGACGCCACTCCTCGATCTGCTGCTTGACGACCTCGTCGAGGTCGAAGACGACGGCGGAGCCGGTACGCGGATCGCGGGCGTTGGTCAGCAGCCGCTCCACCACGTCGGTGAGCCGCTCGACCTGGGTGAGGGCGATGTTCGCCTCCTCCTTCACCGTTTCCGGGTCGTCGGTGACCGAGATCTCCTCGATCCGCATGGAGAGCGCGGTGAGCGGCGTGCGGAGCTGGTGCGAGGCGTCGGCGGCCAGCCGGCGTTCCGCGGTGAGCATCCGGGCGATCCGTTCGGCGGAGGCGTCCAGGACGTCGGCGACGCGGTCCAGCTCCGGCACCCCGTACCGCTTGTGGCGCGGGCGCGGGTCACCGGAGCCCAGGCGTTCGGCGGTCTCGGCCAGGTCGGTCAGCGGCGAGGTCAGCTTGTTGGCCTGGCGTACGGCCAGGAGCACGGCGGAGACGATGGCCAGCAGCGCCACCGCGCCGATGATCATCAGGGTGCGGCCGACCTCGCGGGTGACCTCGGAGCTGGACTCCTCGACGGTGACCTTCTCGCCGTGCTCCCCCTCGGCGGTGCTGCGGATCACCCTGCCCGTGGGGCGCTTGCCGACTTCGAGCGGGGCGCGTCCGGGCATCTCGACCAGCGCGTAGCGCTTGCCGTCGATCTGCTGGGACAGCAGCACGGTGGTGATCTGCTCGTCCTCCAGCAGCCGGCTCTCGACGACGCTGATCAGCCGCAGCGCCTCGGAGTCGACGCTCTCCTGGGCGCTGTTGCTGATGGTGCGGGTCTCGACGATGACGAGGGAGACGCCGAAGACGGCGATCACCACGAGCACCACGGCGAGCGTGGAGTTGATCAGTCTGCGGCGCATGAATACTTCTGCTCGTCGGCTCTTCCCGGAACGGTGGCCCCCCTCGGAACGTCAGCTCTTCTCGAAGCGGAAGCCGACGCCCCGTACGGTCGCGATGTAGCGGGGGTTGGCGGCGTCGTCGCCGAGCTTCTTGCGGAGCCAGGAGATGTGCATGTCGAGGGTCTTCGTGGACGACCACCAGGTGGTGTCCCAGACCTCGCGCATCAGCTGGTCGCGGGTGACGACCCGGCCGGCGTCCCGGACCAGGACCCGCAGCAGGTCGAACTCCTTGGCGGTGAGCTGGAGTTCCTCCTCGCCCATCCAGGCGCGGTGCGACTCGACGTCGATCCGGACGCCGTGCGTCGCGGGCTGCGGCGCGGGCTCGGTGGCGCCGCGGCGCAGCAGGGCCCGGACGCGGGCGAGCAGTTCGGCGAGGCGGAAGGGCTTGGTGACGTAGTCGTCGGCGCCCGCGTCGAGCCCGACGACGGTGTCCACCTCGTCGGCGCGGGCGGTCAGCACCAGGATCGGCACCGTGTGACCCTCGGCACGGAGCCTGCGGGCCACTTCCAGTCCGTCCATCCCGGGCAGCCCCAGGTCGAGCACGACCAGGTCGATTCCGCCCTGGAGGCCGGCGTCGAGCGCGGTCGGACCGTCCTCGCGGACCTCGACCTCGTAACCCTCCCGACGCAGGGCACGGGCCAGCGGCTCCGAGATGGATGCATCGTCCTCGGCGAGCAGTACACGGGTCATGGAGTGATGGTAGTCCGCGCGGAGCGGATGCCGTGAGGTGATCCAAAAGCCCTGCGGGTCTGCGAAATAAACGAGCGTGCACCTTTGAATATGGGATCCCGGCTCCATCGGAACCTGTGATCCATCTCTCAAGTCCATTCAAATCGGGCTCTGTCGTGGCGTATGGTGGCTCGACGCCTGTTGCACTACTCAAGGACCTTTGGGCAGCTTTTAGCGCCAAGGGTCCCTTTTGTTGGCCGACTGGTACCCGCCAGTCGTGAAATCAGTGAATGACCTGTGGCCGGGCCCGGAGCGCGAGGATGCGCGCCGGGCGTGGATCCCGACGCGGTCGGTCCCCGCTCTCCTTCGGCCGGCTCCCCGATGAGCCGGGCGGTCGGGGCGAATCCCCTCCCGGGCGTGAGGGGTGGGACGTGCCCGTGCCGGTGCCGGCCTCCCCCCACCGGGCGCACCACGCTCACAAGGCGTCGCGTCCCGAGCACACAAGGATCGACCATGGCGTCCAGCCTGACGAAGGACCCGGCCAGTACTTCTGGTACCGAGAAGACCTTCTTCGGCCACCCCCGCGGCCTGGCCACTCTCTTCATGACGGAGATGTGGGAGCGCTTCAGCTTCTACGGCATGCGGGCCCTGCTTCCGCTCTACCTGGTCTCCAGTTCCGGCCTGCACATGAACGCGGCCACGGCCACCGCGATCTACTCCATCTACATGGCGATGGTGTACCTGCTGGCCATGCCCGGCGGCTGGTTCGGCGACCGGGTCTGGGGGCCGCGCAAGACGGTCACCATCTCGGCCGCGATCATCATGCTGGGCCACCTGACGCTCGCGCTGCCGGGCTCCGGCACCTTCTTCGCCGGTCTGGCGCTGGTGGCTCTGGGCTCCGGACTGCTGAAGGCCAACATCTCGACGATGGTCGGCCACCTCTACAACGGTCCGGACGATGCCCGTCGCGACGGTGGCTTCACCGTCTTCTACATGGGCATCAACCTCGGTGCCTTCGCCGCGCCGCTGATCATCGGCACCGTCGGCGAGAAGGTGAACTGGCACCTCGGCTTCGCCATCGCCGCGGCCGGCATGGCGCTGGGTCTGGCCCAGTTCCTCATCGGTACCCGCCACCTCAGCGCGCGCAGCAGCGTCGTCCCGAAGCCGCTGTCGGCCGAGGAGCGCCGTACGACCCTGCGCAAGGGTCTGCTGTGGCTGATAGTGGCCGTCGTCTTCTACGGCGTCCTCGTCGCCACCGACGTCTACACGCTGAACTGGGCGCTCGTCCCGATCACCGTCGCCGGTCTGATCATCCCGATCGCGGTGCTGGTCCGGATCAAGCGGGACCGGGACCTCTCGAAGACCGAGCAGTCGAAGATGTCCGGCTACATCTGGTTCTTCGTCGCCGCGGCCGTGTTCTGGATGATCTACGACCAGGGCGGCTCGACGCTGTCGCTCTTCGGTGAGTCCTCCACCACCAACAGCGTGTTCGGCCTGGACTTCCCGACCTCCTGGTACCAGTCGGTCAACCCGGTCTTCATCATGGCGCTGGCCCCGGTCGTCGCCTGGATATGGCTGGCGCTGAACCGGCGCGGCAAGGAGCCGAGCACGGTCGTCAAGTTCGGCTCGGGCCTCTTCCTGGTCGGTGTCTCCTTCCTCGTCTTCATGCTGCCGCTGACCATGACGACGGACGGCGACAAGGTCAGCCCGATGTGGCTGGTGTCGATCTACTTCCTGCAGACCGTCGGTGAGCTCTGCCTCTCCCCCGTCGGCCTCTCGGTCACCACGAAGATGGCGCCCGCGAAGTACGGCAGCCAGATGATGGGTGTCTGGTTCCTCGCGGTCACCGCGGGCGACTGCACCACCAGCCTGCTGTCGCTGGCGGGTGTCGACCTGAACAAGACCGGCATGGTGGGCCTGGAGGCGGCGCTCGCGATCGTCGCCGGGTTCGCGATCTGGATGTACCGCAAGAAGGTCAGCGCGCTCATGGGCGACGTGCGCTGACGCGCTGATCGCTTTCTGCCCGTACGCCCGTGCACAAGGGCCTCCGCACCGTCGACCGGTGCGGAGGCCCTTGTGCCGTTGTTACGGCCGCCGTGGTTACGGGAGCCGGCTCACCTGGTGCCTCGCAGCCTGCGCCACGGGGTGAAGGTGAACACGGCGCCGCCCAGCAGGATCGCCGTGCCGGCGACCAGGCCGAGGGCGCGCAGGGTGCCGTTGTCCTCGGCCCCGGTGGCGGCCAGCCCGCCGGAGGCGGTGCCGCCGGCCGTGGAGCCGGCGGAGCCCGAGGTGGCGGAGCCGGAGGCGCCGCCCTCCTGGGCCGCGGTGTCGAGCTCCAGCGACACGGGTGCCGAGCCCTTCACCTTGCACGGGATGCTGATCTTCTGGCCGCCCAGGGTGACGTCGATCGTCAGGGTGCCGGGGCTGAGTGTGGACTTGCCGGACGCGCCGGGCTTGTACGTGCCGGTCATGTCGGCCAGGTCGACCGGCTTGCCCTGCTCCAGCGGTTCGGCGTTGGCGGGTCCGGTGACCTTCACCGAGCCCTTGTCCGCGCCGCCGAGGGTGACGTCCATGGACGGCTTGAGGGCACCGGCCGGCAGTGCGGCCGGGCTGTCCATCACGCCCTTGGCCGTCTTGACCGTGAGGGCGTAGCTCCCGCCGCTCTTCTTGGCGTTGATCGTGACCTTGGAGGCGATGTCGGCCGGTCCCGGGGACGTACAGGTGAAGTGGACCGCGACCTCCTTGCCGGGGAAGTCGGTCTGTCCGCTGCCGCCGCCCGAGCCCGAGGTGGAGCCGCCGGAGTCGCCACCGGAGGTCGTACCGCCCGCGGTCGTACCGCCTGCGGTCGTGCCTCCCGAGGTGGTGCCTCCCGCAGTGGTGCCGCCCGAGGTCGTGGAGCCGGAGGTGGTCCCGCCCGCGGTGGTGGAGCCGCTCGTGGAGCCGCTCGTCGTGCCGCCCGAGGTGGTGGATCCGCCGCCGTCCGTGACCTTGATGGTCGCGCCCGGCTGCACGGCCTCCGTCGGGGTGCACTTGGTGTCCGTGGAGATCGGCTTGGAGACGTTGATGTTGTACGCGTCCGGCGTCAGCGTGATCTCACCGGCCTTCTCCAGCTTCAGCGTGCCCTTCATGTCGGGCAGCACCATGGCGCTGTTCTTGGGGATCGGCGGGTTCTGCCGGGGCCCTTCCATCTGCACGGTGCCGGTGGCGGCGCCGCCCACCTTGAGGGTGCCGGTCGGCTTGACCGTGTCCTTGCCGAGGTCGAGCATGTCGGGGTTCTTGGAAGCGGCCTCGACCGTCTTCCACACCACCTCGACGGTGTCCCCGACCTTGGCCTCGGCGGGCGCGGTCAGCTGCACCTTGGTGGTGCCCTGCACGGCGGGCAGCCCGGAGATGGGCGGCGGAATGCACTCCGTCGCGTACGAGACGTCGGCGGCCTGTGCCGGACTCGCGGCCAGCAGCATGCCCGCGCCGCCGAGCATCATCGCGACTCCCGCCGCGACCGTCCTGCGTTGCGTACTCACGAATGTCCCTTCGTCGTCGGTCTGTTCTCTGACGGTGCGGAATCGGGTGTGAACCACGGCAGCGCGGCCGTGGTGGCGGCCGGGCCGTCGGTGGGCGCGGCCGCGGGGTCCCCGGCGGGGCCCGGCGTACGGCGCGGCTTCGGGGTCTTCGTGGACTTGCCTGCGGCCCCCTTCCGGGGGCGGTGGCGCCGGGCGCGGCCCGGGGCGCGCGAGGAGCGGGGCCGTACCTTGTCGACGACCGCCATGCCGATCCGGAACACGGCGGCGGGCACGACGAGGCACAGCAGGATCCAGAAGAGCGTGACCCCCCAGGGGCGGCCGACCCCCCACGGCTGTTCGGCCAGCACCTTGCCGCCGTACCTGAGCGAGATCTGGTAGTCGCCGTGGGCGCCCGCCGTCAGTTCCACCGGGAGCCTGATCTGCGCCTTGCGGCCGGAGGCGATGGTGCCGCGCCACTGCTGCTCCTCCCACTGCGGGGCGAAGACGCCGTGCGCGGTGCCGACCTCGAAGACCGGGTCCTTGACGGGGGCGGAACCGAGGTTGCCCACGGTGAGGACGAGCTGCCGGGCGGGCGGGGCACCGAACCAGGTGAGGATCCCGCTGTCGCCCTCCAGCCGGGTGGTGGCGAGCACCGCGAGCCTGCCGCCCCCGGTCTCCTTCGGCAGCGCGGCGAGCGGGTGGCCCGCGACGACGAACACGGCGTCGGCGGCGGCCTGTTCCCCGGTGACGGTGGCGACGTGCACCACGCAGGGGCAGGGCACGGGCGGTTCGGCGACCGGCATCTTCTTGCGGAAGGCGCCCTTGGCATCGGTGGTGACGGCCCTGCCCTCGGCGTTGGCGCAGGAGTTGGTGCCGCCGATCACGCCCCTCTCCTGCGTGGACCGTCCGCAGATCAACATCATCAGCAGTGCGTTCGGGCGCCAGCCGCTGCCCTTCACGGTGATCTCACCGCCCTTGCCCGCCTGCTGCTTGGAGAGGGTGACCACGGGCTTCGCGTCCGCGGCCCTCGTGTCCGCCGCCCCGGCCCCGGTCGCGGAGAGCATCAGCAGGGCGGGCAGCAGGGCCACGAGCAATGCCACGAACGGCGCGGCGAACGGGCTCCCGGCCCCTCGGTGACCGCCGCTGCGGGGTGCTGCCGGTCCGGCCTGTCCAGTCACGATTCCGCTCCCGCCTTCGCCAAGTCCCTGCTCCCTGAGTGCTGTTGACCGCCCGGTGACCCTCCGGGCCGTTCTCCGGCACCGATGTCGGCATCGGTGCCGGTGTCGGTGTCGGCTCGCCGGTGCCCGCGGCGCGATCGCCTGCGCCGGTACACGTACGCCCCCGCACCCGCACCGGCCAGGACCAGCAGCGCACCGGCGGTCAGCGGCGCCCACGGGACGAAGACCGCGCGGGCCGTCGCCTCGCCGTGCGCGCCGCCCGCCGCCGTGACGCGCAGCCGTACGGTCGCCGAGTCGAACGCGGGGACGTCCCATGGCTCGGTGAGCCGCAGCCGCTGTCCGGGCCGCACCTCCACCGGCAGGGTGCGGGCCCCGCGCCGCAGCAGCGTCCCGAACACCCCGTCGACCCGGACCGCGAGCCGGGGGGCGAGGACCGCGTTGCCCCGGTTGACCAGCGTGTAGTGGATGGTCCGCCCGGACACGGTGACGTCCTCGACGGTGAGCGCGGCCAGCGTCGGCCCGCCCACCCGCAGCCGGACCGGTACGCCCACCGTGCGGTCGCCACCGCGTACGACGATCGCGGCGGGGCGGTCGCCGGGCGTCGCGCCCGTCGGCACCGTGACGGTGAACGGCACATCGGCGCGGGTGCGGGCCGGGACGGTCACCTCGGCGGCGGCGGTCCGCAGCCAGCGCCCGGTCCCGGTGACGCTCCCGCCACCGGAGCCGCCGCCTTTCGCGTCGTACGTGTCGGCACCGCTCAGCCGCACGGTGACCGGGTCCCGCCCGGAGTTGGTGACGGAGATCCGGTCCTGGAGAACGGTGCCGGGCGGGCCCTCCAGGTAGACGTACGGTCTGCCGCCCGTACCGGAACCGCTCACCGCGGGCTGCGCCGTCCACGAGGCGGCGCCCGTGTGCGGCGGCGTCCGCGGCGCGGCACCGGCCACCGGTGTCATGGCGAGGGCGCACAGCAGTACGGCAAGGGCGAGTCGGGCGGCGTGACCGGTCGGCGACGGCATGGGCGGCTCCCTGGTGCGTGACGGCGGCGGCTGGATCCCGGGCCCCGGGCCGCTCCGGTTCCGGCCCGGTCCGGCAGGAACGGCCCCTATCGGCCCGCGACCCCCTGCCCCCGCCTGGTCAGCCAGAGCACCCCGGCCGCACCGGTCAGCAGCACCGTGCCGCCCAGCGTGCCGAGCGCCACGGCCGAGTCGAGCGGACCGGTCTTCGGCAGCTGCCCGTCGCCGTCGTCCGGGGCGCTCTGCGCGTTGCCCGCGGCCTTCACGTCGAGCTGGAGCGACGGGCCCGGCTTGTTGGTGGGGGTGCAGGTCGTGGTCGTACCGAGCGCCTTGATGGTGAGCACTCCGGCGGTGAAGTCGACCTTGCCGCTCTTCTTCGGGGTGTACGTACCCGACAGGTCACTGATCTTGATGGGGCTGTTGGCGGGTATCGCGGTGGAGTTCGGCGCGCCGGAGACCTGGACCTGGCCGGAGTCGGCGCCGCCCACCTGGATGACCGCGCTGGGGTTCATCGCCCCCTTGCCCAGTTCGACGGGGCTGGAGGAGACGCCCTTCTGGAAGGACATCGTGAGCCGGTAGCCACCCCCGCTCTTGACGCTCTTGATGTCGATGGGAGACACGGCGCTCTTGTCGCCGATCGGGGTCTTGCAGTTGTAGTCGACGTCCACGACCGTGGC
The DNA here is from genome assembly GCF_042891445.1 of Streptomyces sp. NPDC001890. Classification (NCBI taxonomy): domain Bacteria; kingdom Bacillati; phylum Actinomycetota; class Actinomycetes; order Kitasatosporales; family Streptomycetaceae; genus Streptomyces; species Streptomyces sp. NPDC001890. The sequence goes on from NZ_JBIATE010000004.1 coordinate 56,326, forward strand.
GTGGGCGGCGGGCGCGGCCATCAGCACCACCGTGCCCGCCAGCGCGGACGCCAGCGCGAGAGCTGTTCGCTTCTGGTAGGACACCTGAGTTCCCCTCATGCCGGAAGTCGCCGCACGCCGGTTCACACCGACGCATTTTCCTGACGACACATCAGATCGGGCGCTCAAGGTACGCCCGGTGCCTTGTGGAGGGAAGACAAAGAGCGCGCCGATCCGGCGCGCTCCTCGGTGCTGCGAACAACGGGGCCGTACACCCCCGGGGGGTGCGGCCGGCCTACGCGGGGGCGGCCAGCTCCGCCCAGACGGTTTTCCCGGACCGGCCGGGCACCCGCAGGACGCCCCAGTCCAGGCAGAGCCGCTGCACGATGAACATGCCGTGCCCGCCGGGCCGCCCGGCCCGGTGCGGGGTGCGCGGCGCGGGCTGTCCCGCACCCGAGTCGACGACCTCCACCCGCAGCACCTTCGCCGTGCAGGCGATACGCATCTCCTCGGGCCCGTCGGCATGCAGACAGGCGTTGGTGACCAGCTCGGAGACGACCAGCAGGACGTCCTCGGCGGCGGCCCGGCCGTCGGCGCTCGACGCGGGCAGCCAGCCCCATTCGTGAAGCGCCTGGCGGGCGAAGTCGCGGGCGGTCGGCACGATGCCGCTGATCCCGCGCAGCGACAGGGTGAGCCACTGCCGCTCGGCCGGCCCGGAGGAGACCGCACCGGCACCCGCGTCCGGGTGCGGCTGAACGCCGACGTCCTCCGGCTCGGGGCCGAGGTCGCCCGGCGGATGCTGCCGGGTGGTGCTCATCAGCGCTTCACCTCACCGATTCACCATGTCGCCATCGAACAATTGCATCGAACAGCTACAAGATCGAACAGTTGCAAGATCGAATAGTTTGCACGTACGGATTCAGATTCTGGTGGTCGCCCACGGCTCCGCCGGATGACTCCTGCCCGGCCGAATCGTGACAACACCCACTTCGTCTACGCGGATCGCGTGACACGGGCAACACCAGGGGCGCCCGGGACCGCGAAACGCGTCGCGGTCACACGTCCAGGGCCGCTTCGAGGGAGTCATGGACGGTGAAGACCGCCTCGGCCCCGGTGATCTCGAAGACCCTCGCCACCACCGGCAGCATTCCGGCCAAATGGACCCCTCCCCCGGCCGCCTCCGCCTTCAGGCGGGCACCGAGCAGCACATTGAGCCCGGTGGAATCGCAGAACTCGAGTCCCGAGCAGTCGACCACCAGGCGCACCCGCCCCTGCTCGACCGCGTGCTCCAGGGGCTCCCGCAGCAGATCCGCCGTGTGGTGATCCAGCTCACCCACCGGCGTCACCACCTCGCTGCGCCCTTCGGTCCGGACCTCGACATGAAGTCGACCCCGGTTCGCGCTGCCGACCGTCCCGCGGTCCATGCCCGTCCCTCTTCGCCGTTCGTCACTGCCTGCGCCTTCGCGTGCGCAGATGCGTATGTGCTTCCTCTGACGTTCTTGAAACAGTACGCGGTCTGTGGGCCACGCGATACCCGAAGACCTCAACAAACCGGACATATAGCGTCAATTGGCGCTTGTAACTGTCCGTCCGAAGCGGGTAAGGGTAGGAGGACACCCAAAACACGGCCGGCTTCGGAGGCGCCGCTTCACCGCAGGAACACGTATGGGCATCGGCAGCCATATGCCGAGAACGATGGAGGAGACCATGTCACCCCGGCTCGACGGCCCGCGTCCCCACAACGCGACGTCAGCATGTCCTCAGGGACTGACCCACTCAGACTCCCCTGCCGCGAGCGCCGAGAACGGCACCCGCAGCAGCACCGCTACCGACAGCGGTACCAGCACCACCACGAGCACCACCAGCACGAGCACCATCGCCACGAGCACCATCAGCGACACCGACCGCACCGACGGCTCCGGCCACGGCGCGAGTGATGGTCTCGAAGGACTTCCCGAGATCCCGCCCTATGACGAAGTGGGGCCGCTGGACGCCAGGGCACTGTCGAAGACGCTCTTCGAGCGGCTCGAATCCCTCGAAGAGGGCACCCACGAGTACTCGTACGTCCGCAACACGCTCGTCGAACTGAACCTGGCCCTGGTCAGGTTCGCCGCCTCCCGGTTCCGCTCCCGCAGCGAGCCGATGGAGGACATCATCCAGGTCGGCACCATCGGCCTGATCAAGGCGATCGACCGCTTCGAGCTCAGCCGGGGCGTGGAGTTCCCCACGTTCGCGATGCCGACCATCGTCGGCGAGATAAAGCGCTTCTTCCGCGACACCAGCTGGTCCGTGCGCGTCCCGCGCCGGCTCCAGGAGTTGCGGCTCGACCTGGCCAAGGCGGGCGACGAGCTCGCCCAGCGACTGGACCGATCGCCCACCGTGGGCGAGCTCGCCGACCGCCTCGGCATCACCCGCGACGAGGTCGTCGAGGGCATGGCCGCGAGCAACGCGTACACCGCGAGCTCGCTGGACGCCAAGCCCGAGGAGGACGAGCACGAAGGCGCGCTGGCGGACCGCATCGGCTACGAGGACCACGGCCTCGAAGGCATCGAGTACGTCGAGTCCCTGAAGCCGCTGATCGCCTCGCTGCCGCGCCGCGACCGCACGATCCTCTCGCTCCGGTTCGTCGCCAACATGACGCAGTCGGAGATCGGCGAGGAACTGGGCATCTCCCAGATGCATGTGTCGAGGCTGCTCTCCCGCACCCTGGTCAAGCTGCGCAAGGGGCTGACCCTGGAGGAGTGAGCGGCCACGCCGCCTCGTGGAAGGACCCGCCTCGTCAGGAGGCGGGTCCTTCCACGTGTTCGGGCGTGCCCACGGCGCTATGAATGCCGCGCAACCGCAACCGCAACCGCGGCTACGACAGCGGCTGCGGCTCCCCTGCGACGCGTTCGCCCCGCCGCCAGACCGTGTGGACCAGCGGGACGCCCGGCCGGTAGGCGAGGTGGACGTGGCTGGGGGCGTCGAGGAGGGCCAGGTCGGCGCGGGCGCCGGGGGCGATGCGGCCGATGTCCGTACGGCGCAGGGCCGCGGCGCCGCCCGCGGTGGCGGACCAGAGGGCCTCGTCCGGCGTCATGCCCATGTCCCGTACGGCGAGGGCGATGCAGAAGGGCATGGAGGACGTGAACGACGAGCCCGGGTTGCAGTCCGTGGAGAGGGCGACGGTGGCGCCCGCGTCGAGGATGCGGCGGGCGTCCGGCCAGGTGGCGCGGGTGGAGAACTCGGCGCCGGGGAGCAGGGTGGCGACGGTGTTCCCCTGGGCCAGGGCGTCCACGTCGGCGTCGGTGAGGTGGGTGCAGTGGTCGGCGGACGCGGCGTCGAGTTCGACGGCCAGCTGGACGCCGGGGCCGTGGCCGAGCTGGTTGGCGTGGACGCGGGGGAGCAGCCCCTTCGCCATGCCCGCGGTCAGGATCGCGCGGGCCTGGTCGCCGTCGAAGGCGCCCTTCTCGCAGAAGACGTCGACCCAACGGGCGTACGGGGCACAGGCGTCGAGCATCGGCCCGGTGACCAGGTCGACGTAGCCGGCCGGGTCGTCGGCGTAGTCCGGGGAGACGACGTGGGCGCCGAGGTAGGTGACCTCCTCGGTGTGCCGGGCGGCGATGCGCAGGGCGCGGGCCTCGTCCTCGACGGTGAGGCCGTAGCCGGACTTGGTCTCGAAGGTGGTGGTGCCCTGGCGCAGCGCCTCGGCGAGGTAGCGGGCGACGTTGGCGGAGAGCTCTTCGTCGGTGGCCGCGCGGGTGGCGGCGACCGTGGTCCTGATGCCGCCCGCGCTGTAGGCGTGGCCGGACATCCGGGCGTTGAACTCCTCGGTGCGGTCGCCCGCGAACACGAGGTGGGAGTGGGAGTCGACGAAGCCGGGGATCATCGCCCGGCCGCCCGCGTCGACGGCGTTGTCAGTGGCGGGTGCTTTGCTTGATTCACCGGTCCAGACGATCCGGTCGCCCTCGATGACGACGGCCGCGTCCCGGATCGTGCCCAGGGGGGAATCCGCGCACAGGGAGGGGTCGTTGGTGACCAGACTGGCGATGTTGATGATGGCGGTCGTCGTCATCGGGGGGTTGTTCTCCTTACGGGGGTACGGCGTCAGCCGTGCAGGGCGGCGATGGCCGAGGCGAGTGCTGCGGGTACGTCCTCGACGAGTGCGTGCTGCCCGTCGCGGACGATGTGTCGGCCCGCCACGACCGTGTGCCGCACATCGGCGGCGGAGGCGGCGAATACGACTGCTTCGGCAGCCAGTCGGGGCACCGGCCCCGCTGTTCTGACGGAGTCCAGGGCGACGGTCGCCAGGTCCGCGGGGGCGCCGGGTTCGATGACGCCCGCCCCGGGCCGGCCGAGCGCCCCGTGGCCGTCGACGGTGGCGGCGCGCAGCAGGGCGGCCGCCGTCCAGTGGCCGCGCGCCCGGGTGCGCAGGCGCTCGTCGAGCTCCATCGCGCGGGCCTCCTCGAAGAGGTCGATCACGGCGTGGCTGTCGCTGCCGAGGGAGAGCGGCGAGCCGGCCCGCTGGAGGGCGACGGCGGGGCCGATTCCGTCGGCGAGGTCGCGTTCGGTGGTGGGGCACATGCAGGTGCCGGTCACCGAGGAGCCGAGGAGTGCGATGTCCTCGGCCGTGAGGTGGGTGTTGTGGATGCTGGTGGTGCGCGGGCCGAGGACGCCGTGGTCGGCGAGGAGCCGGGTGGGGGTGCGGCCGTGGGCGGCGAGGCAGGCGTCGTTCTCCGCGGTCTGCTCGGAGAGGTGGACATGGAGCGGGGCCTGCCGCTCCTCGGCCCAGGCGGCCACGGTGGCGAGCTGCGCGGCGGGCACGGCGCGCACGGAGTGGATGGCGGCGCCGATCAGGGCGTGGTCGGAGCCCTTGAGGAGGGAGGCGCGTTCGGCCCAGGCGTCCGCGGTGGTGTCGGAGAAGCGCAGCTGGTGCCGGTCGGGCTGCTGGTACTGGGTGGGGCGCTTGCCGAATCCGGCGGAGAGATAGGCGGTGTCCAGCAGCGTGATCCGGATCCCGGCCTGGCCCGCAGCCGCGATCAGGGCCTCGCCCATCGCGTTCGGGTTGTCGTACGGGGTGCCGCCCGGCGCGTGGTGCAGATAGTGGAATTCGCCGACCGCGGTGATGCCCGCCAGCGCCATTTCGGCGTACACGGCACGGGCGAGTTCGTAGTACGAGTCGGGGGTGAGCCGGGAGGCGACCTGGTACATGGTCTCGCGCCAGGTCCAGAAGGTGCCGGAGCCCACCTGGACGGTGGAGCGCAGGGCGCGGTGGAAGGCGTGCGAGTGGGTGTTGGCGAGCCCGGGGACGGTGAGCCCGCGCAGCACGGTGGCGCCCGGCGGCGGGGTGGCGACACCGGTGCGGACGCCCGCGATCAGTCCGCCGGAGACGTCCAGGGCGACGCCCGGCTCGACATGGGTGCCGAGCCAGGCGTGGGACAACCAGTACGTCACGGTGGCGGGCCTGCCCGCCGGTTCCGTCGTCAGCTGCACGCGAGACCCTCCAGTGCGTCGGCGAGTGCGACCACCCCGGCCACGCAGTCGTCCTCGGCCGCGTGTTCGGCCGGCGAGTGCGAGACCCCGGTGGGGTTCCGGACGAACAGCATGGCGGTCGGCACCGAAGCGGACAAAATACCCGCGTCGTGTCCGGCGCCGGTCCCGAGGACGGGTACGGCACGACCGGCGTCGCCCCGGCCCGCGAGGATCTTGCCGAGCTCGTCGCGCAGGGCGTGCTCGAACTCCACGACGGGCGAGAAGGACTCCCGTACGACATCGACGTCGATGCCGGCCCGCTCGGCGTGTTCCCGGGCGGCCCGTTCGATGCCGGTGACCACGGCGTCCAGGCGGTCCTGGTCGGCGGCGCGGGAGTCGAGCCAGCCCCGGACGAGGGAGGGGATGGCGTTGACCCCGTTGGGCTCGACGGCGACCTTGCCGAAGGTGGCGAGGGCGCCGGCCAGCTCCGCCTCCCGGCGGGCGGCGAGCACGGTCTCGGCGTACGTGAGCATCGGGTCGCGGCGGTCGGCGAGCCGGGTGGTGCCCGCGTGGTTGGCCTCGCCCCGGAAGTCGAACCGCCAGCGTCCGTGCGGCCAGATCGCGGAGGCGATGCCCACCGGGTCGCTGCTGAGGTCGAGGGCGCGCCCCTGTTCGACGTGGAGCTCGATGAACGCGCCGATGCGGGCGAGCCGTTCGGGGTCCGGGCCGATGGTGCCGGGGTCGTACCCGGCCGCCTCCATGGCCTGCGGCAGCGTGATGCCCCGGTCGTCGCGGAGCCGGTGCGCAGCCTCGACGGTCAGCCGTCCGGCGGCGAGCCGGGAGCCGACACAGGCGAGCCCGAAGCGGGCCCCCTCCTCGTCGCCGAAGTTGCTGATGGCCAGCGGCCGGGTGAACTCCACTCCCCTGCGGCGGAGTTCGTCGAGCGCAGCGAAGGCGGAGACCACGCCGAGCGGCCCGTCGAAGGCACCGCCGTCCGGTACGGAGTCGAGATGCGATCCGGTGACGACGGCGTCCCCGGCCAGGGGGTCACCGAGCCAGGCCCACTGGTTGCCGTTCCGGTCCACCTCGTAGGTGAGCCCGCGCGCCTCGGCCTGCGCCCGGAACCAGGCACGGCAGTCGACGTCGGCCCCGGTCCAGGCGTAGCGCCGGTAGCCCCCGCTGCTCCGGTTCCGGCCGATGGGCAGGAGCTCTCGCCACATGGTCTGGAACGAGGACGAGCCGCTGTGGCCGCCGGCTGACGACCAGCTGTGGCCGCCGGCACCGGCCGTGCTCCCGGAACCGGTCGTGCTCCCGGATCCGGTCGTGTTCCCGGAACCGGCCCTGGTCCCGTCCCCGGTCGGAAGGCTCACTGGTCGTCCTCCGTCATCGGAACGCGCACGCCCTTGTCCGCGGCGACGGACTCCGCGATGTCGTACCCGGCGTCGACGTGCCGGATGACGCCCATGCCCGGGTCGTTGGTGAGCACCCGGCGGATCTTCTCGCCCGCCAGCTCCGTACCGTCGGCGACGGTCACCTGCCCGGCGTGGATGGAGCGGCCCATGCCCACGCCGCCGCCGTGGTGGAGGGAGACCCACGAGGCGCCGGACGCCACGTTGACCATGGCGTTCAGCAGCGGCCAGTCGGCGATCGCGTCGGACCCGTCGAGCATGGCCTCGGTCTCCCGGTACGGGGAGGCCACGGAGCCGCAGTCCAGGTGGTCCCGCCCGATGGCCAGCGGGGCGGCCAGCTCACCGCTCGCCACCATGTCGTTGAACCGCTCACCGGCCCGGTCGCGCTCGCCGTAGCCGAGCCAGCAGATCCGGGCGGGCAGTCCCTGGAAGTGGACGCGCTCGCCGGCCATCTTGATCCAGCGGTGCAGCGACTCGTTCTCCGGGAAGAGCTCCAGCATCGCCTTGTCGGTCCGGTGGATGTCGGAGGCCTCACCCGACAGGGCCGCCCAGCGGAACGGGCCCTTGCCCTCGCAGAACAGCGGCCGGATGTACGCGGGCACGAAGCCGGGGAAGTCGAACGCCCGGTCGTAGCCCGCGAGCCGGGCCTCGCCGCGGATGGAGTTGCCGTAGTCGAAGACCTCGGCACCGGCGTCCATGAAGCCGACCATCGCCTCGACGTGCCTGGCCATCGACTCCCGGGCGCGCTGCGTGAAGTCGGCGGGCTTCTCGGCGGCGTACGCGGCCATCTCGTCGAAGCCGATCCCGAGCGGGAGGTACGACAGCGGGTCGTGCGCGCTGGTCTGGTCGGTGACGATGTCGATCGGGGCGCCCTCGGCGAGCATCCGGGGCAGCAGCTCCGCCGCGTTGCCGAGCAGGCCGATGGAGAGCGGGCGGCGGGCGTCCCGCGCCTCGGTGGCCAGCTGGAGCGCGTGCTCCAGGGAGTCGGCGCGCACGTCCAGGTAGCGGTGCTCGATCCGGCGCTCGATGGCGCGCGGGTCGCAGTCGATACAGATCGCGACGCCGTCGTTCATGGTCACGGCGAGCGGCTGGGCACCGCCCATGCCACCGAGTCCGGCGGTCAGGGTGATCGTGCCGGCGAGGGTGCCGCCGAACTTCTTGGCCGCCACCGCCGCGAACGTCTCGTACGTGCCCTGGAGGATGCCCTGTGTGCCGATGTAGATCCACGATCCGGCGGTCATCTGGCCGTACATGGTGAGCCCGAGCGCCTCCAGGCGGCGGAACTCCTCCCAGTTCGCCCAGTCGCCGACCAGGTTGGAGTTGGCGATCAGGACGCGCGGCGCCCACTCGTGCGTCTGCATGACGCCGACCGGGCGGCCGGACTGGACGAGCATCGTCTCGTCCTGCTTGAGCGTCCTCAGTGTGCGCACCATCGCATCGAAGGAGCGCCAGTCGCGGGCCGCCTTGCCGGTGCCGCCGTAGACGACGAGCTTGTCGGGGTGCTCGGCGACCTCGGGGTCGAGGTTGTTCTGGAGCATGCGCAGGGCGGCCTCCTGCTGCCATCCCAGGGCACTGAGTTCCGTACCGCGCGGTGCCCGAACGGGGCGGGGTCCTGCCATGGCAATGCCTCCTCGCGACTGTAAGTCCTCTATTCACATCCTGATGGCCTGAATACTCGTAGTCAACAGCCCCGCGCCGTCGCACGGGGACGGACGCCCGGCGCTCACCCCGCACACGGGTCGCCCGGCACCCCCGGCACGCGCCCTCCGTACGCCTCCATGCACCAGGGCATGTGCCCCTGGGAAATGCCTGAATCCCTGTCCGGGGAAAGCACGTTGCGTAGCCTCGTGGTCACATTCGCACACCGGGCCGGGAGGGTAGTCCGTATGCCCGCGGCCGCTGCGCCGCACCGGCTCACAGACGCATGGGAGGCCCCTGTGATCCGAGCACTCAGGCTGCGCGCCGGGACGAAACCGCCGATGGCGCCCGAAGCCGAGGCCGAAGCCGAGGCGCAGGCGCGGGATGTGCTGGCCGAGCTCCGGCGATTACGGACCCGGGTGCCGCTCCTGTCCGGCGCCCTGGTCGCCGGCACCGACGGGCTCGTCCTGGCCCACGACACCCCGGACGTGGAGCCGGAGCGCGTCGGCGCGCTGACCGCGGCCGCGCTCGGCGTCGCGACGCGGATGGCGGAGGCCACCGGCCGGGGCGGCTTCGGCGAACTTCTCGTACGGGGCGAGTCCGGCTGCGTGGCGTCGTACGCGGCGGGGCCCTCGGCCGTCCTGACGCTGCTGACCGAGGACCGGGTCGACGTCGGGGCGCTCCACATCGAGGGCCGCCGCGCGGGCGCCCGCATCGGCGAGCTGATCGACGCCGCATCGCGCCGCGCCGCCCGCCCGGCATCCCCGTCCCTCACCTCCCAGCCGCACCCCGGCCCACAGCCGCCCCGCTCCTGAGGGCGGGCGGATTCAGCGCCGGCGCCGCGCCCCGCCGGGCGCGGCGTCCCCCGCCATCGGCCCGGTCGTCCGGTACCCCTTGACCTGCTTGCCCGCGGGCCGCCCGCGCTCCACCCAGTCGGTCCGCACCCAGTACAGGGCGTCGTCCCGCTCCTCGCGCCGCCCGATCCGGACGGCCTTGAGCCAGAGCCCGGCGCCCGCCCCGGCGAGCACCAGCCCACCGGCCCCGGGCAGCAGGAACGCACTGGCCACCGCCGCGAGGAACGCGCCGAGCAGCCACCACCGGTGCCCGCGCCGCCACTCGCGTACGGTCACGGCCCGGTCCTGGAGGAAGTCGGACCGCCCGGCACGCGTGGCGCCCCCGGCCAGCTCCGCGTACCGGCCACCACGTGCGAACGCCACCACCGCCGCGGTGATCAGGAAGAGCGCGGCCCCGGACAGCAGGCCGATCCGGCGCCCGGTGAGCCCCGGCACCAGCGCGCCGATCGCCGCGGCCAGCAGCCCCGGCCACCACAGCGGTGCGGCACCGGCCCGTACGATCACGGCCACCCTCGCCAACGACTGCGCTCCGCGTCCCACGTCCGTACCCCTCTCCACGGCCCCTGGTGAGCCGTCAGCGTCTGCTGAACCGTCAGCTCCTGCTGAGCCTTCCGGCCCGGAGGTTAGTGGCCGTAGATGAGCGGTGCCTGAGAATCGGTGAAGCCACGGGAGCCGCCCCGCCGGACACCCGGCGAAATCGCGGGAGCCACCCCCGCCGGGCGGCGGCGAAATCGCGGCAGCCGCCCCGCCGGACACCCCTCAGCTCATGATCCCCACCAGTCCGTTGCCGCCCCCGGCACAGTGGAACCGGCCGGCGCAGCAGCGCGCCCAGCCGTCGGACTCCGTGTCGGTCAGGGCCAGTCGCTCCCATCTGTCGCCCGCCGGAGCATTCCCGCCCAGCCGCAGCCCGAGCGCGGGCACGGCCACGCCCGAGGCCGGTTCCGGCAGCCGCACCGTCTCCGGGAGCACCAGGAGCACCTCGTCGGCAGGGTGCTCGAACAGATCGACCCCGTCCCACACGGCAGCGGCCGCGTCCGGCCCCGACGCAGGGCGCACACGCTCCACCTCGACCCGTGCGAGCCCGTCGGCCGCGTCCGGGCCACCGGCGGCCAGGGTCAGCCGGATCCCGTCGAACTCGGCCACGGTGTTCCAGCCGGGCTGGAAGAGGTAGCCGTCGAGCCACGCGTCGTGGGCATGGCGGAGTTCGGAGTAGTCCTTGATCGTCAGCGACGCGCACTGCCGCCCCAGGTGGACCCGGTCCGCGGACGCGGTCAGCAGGTCACGGGCGGCATCGGCACTCGTTCCGAACCGCAGCACCCCGGCCCCGCCCGGCAGCGCCACACCGATTCCCGGCAGCAGTTCCAGCATCGTGCCATTGTCCCCGGCCCGGACCGGACGGCAGCGCCGGGCCCGTCACTCCACGAACAGTCCCCGCGCCGCCCTCGCGTCGAACTCCTCCAGCCATGCCTGCGCGTCGGGCAGGTCGTCGCACATCGCCTCCAGCAGCACCCGCCCCAGCAGCATCGGCGCGCACGCCGTGTCGAAGGCGAGCCCGGTGCCGACGGCGGCCGGGATCAGCAGATCACTGTGCTTGGCGACCGGCGCGAACGCGGAGTCCGCCACCGACACGACGGTCATCCCCTGCTCCTGCGCGTACGCGAGCGCGTCCACGACCTCCTTCGGGTGCCGGGGCAGCGCGAAGCAGATCAGCGCGGAGGCGCCCGCCCGGCGCGCGGCGTCGATCCGGTCGCGCAGCATGCTGCCGCCCTCGTCGAGCACCCGGACATCGGGGTGGACCTTCGCCGCGAAGTATCCGAAGCCGCGCGCCTGCGAGGAGGCGGCCCGCAGCCCGAGCACCAGCAGCGGCCGCGAGGCCGCCAGCAGCCTGCCCGCCCGCTCGACGGGCCCGGGGTCGGCGAGCAGCTCGGCCAGGTGCCGCAGATTCTCGATCTCGCCGAGCACCGCCTGCTGGTACTCGTTGTGCACGTCGTTCCCGTTCCCGGCCCCGCCCCCGCCCCCGGCCGCGGACACGGGCTCGGCGGGTGCGACCTCCCGCAGGTGCTTGCGGAGCGCCGGGTAGCCGTCGAAGCCGAGGGCCACGGCGAAGCGGGTGACGGACGGCTGGCTGACCCCGGCGAGCTCGGCCAGCTCCACGCTCGACAGGAACGGGACGTCCCCGGCCCTGCGCACCATCGAGTGCGCGATACGCCGCTGGGTGGGTGTGAGCCGGCGCCCCTCGAAGAGCTGCTGCAACCGCGCGGCCGGGCTGCTCCCGCTCATGCTGTCCCCTCGGTAGATTCCGGCGCACCGCGATCCGGCGCCGACAAATCCATTCAGCCAGCAAGGCGTCTGCATGTCCATATGCAGCCGGGGCGGCCGGCCGTGCGGAACACCGGGTCCGACGACCCTGCTGCCCCGAAGCCCGACCTGAGGTCCACCCCGAAGCCCGGCCCAAAGAGGGGGGTTAGCCCCACTGACCGCGAGGCCCGCGATTCGTACCGTAAAGGTCATGAAAGCCCGTGACCCCGAGCTCAGGAACGAGCTCGATGCCGCCCTGCACGCCCGTAGTGAGCTGGGTTCGGAGTACGAGCCCGCGCTCGTGGAGTCCTTTCTGGAGAAGGTCGAGCAGCAGCTCGACAGCACTCTCGACCGCCAGGTCCGGCGCCATCTCGCCGAACAGCGGGTGAACGAGGCCAGGAGTACGCGCCCGTCGCAGTACCTGGGCAACTTCGGCGAGCGCTACGGCTTCGGGATCATCTCGCTGATCCTGGCCGTCCCCCTGTCGGCGATCGCTGCCGGGACCGCCCGCACCGGAGGTCTGATCGTCGCCTGGCTCGGGATCGTCGCGGTCAATGCCGTGCACGCGGCCCGCAACTGGCCGTGGTTCTCGCGCCGCCCCGGCCGTGCGGGCTCCGCCTGGGAGGACTGACGGCCGAGCACCGAGAACCGCCCTACGCCTGGCGGGTGGGCTGCACGATCAGCTGGCGCAGGTTGATGTGGCGCGCCCGGCTGGTGGCGTAGGCGATCAGGTCGGCGATCTCTTCGCCGGCGAGCCCGCCGAGCGCGTCGAACATGCCGTCGAGCTGGCTGCTCAGCTCGACGTTGTCGACGTGGCCCGCCAGCTCCGTGTCGGTGAGGCCCGGCTCGATGTTCGTGACGCGGACGTCACGCGGCCCGAACTCGGTGCGCAGCGACGTGGAGAGGTACGTCAGCGCGGCTTTCGTCGCCCCGTACACGGCGTAGTTGGGGAACATGATGTGCGCGCCGATGGACGAGATGTTGACCAGGTCCGCGGTGCGGCCCTCGGCGGCCGCCGCCACCAGGTCGGCCGTGAAGGCCCGGATGATCCGCAGGGCGCCCGTCACATTGGTGTCGATCATCCGCTGCCACTCGTCGGTCCGGCCCTCGTCCACCGGGTTCGGCAGCATCACACCGGCCGCGTTGACCACCAGGTCCACCCGGCCGAAGGTGCTGTGCACCAGCTCGGCCGCGGCGTCGACGGACGCCTGGTCGGTGACGTCGGTGGCGACGGCGAGCGCCTCGCCGCCCGCCTCCTCGATCGCGGCGGCCAGCTCCTGAAGCCGCTCCGCGCGCCGGGCCAGCAGGGCGACCCTGACTCCCTGGGCGGCGAGCAGCCGGGCGGTCGCGCTGCCCATGCCGCTGGCGGCTCCGGTGATGACGGCGGTGCGGCCGGCGAGAGTCGTGTACGTCATGTCCGTGCTCCTTGTGCGCTCCGGCTGCCGGGGTGTTTCCCCGGGCCTGGTTCCACTCTGCGGGGGCGCCGACGGGTTACCCAGGGGGACGCTGTTCCTGGGTCCGCCAGTACCAGGCTGGGCGATCACGCTTCTTCTACGATCGACGCCATGGAAGCCGACCTGGGGGATTTCCTCCGCTCACGCCGCGCCCGTATCCAGCCCGAGGACGTGGGGCTCCAGGCGTACGGCCGACGGCGCGTACCGGGACTGCGGCGCGAGGAGGTGGCGCAGCTCGCGGGGGTGAGCGTCGACTACTACATCCGGCTGGAGCAGGGGCGCGGCCGGAGCGTCTCGGACGCGGTGCTCGACGCGATAGCCCGGGTGCTGCGGCTGGACGAGACGGAGCACACGTACCTGCGTACGGTGGCGCGCCCCGGGGCGGGTGCCTCGGCTCCGGCCTCCGCCCAGCGGGTACGTCCGGGGCTGCGCCTGGTGCTGGACTCGCTGGCCGGTGCCCCGGCGTTCGTCCTGGGGCGCCGGATGGACGTGCTGGCCTGGAACGCGCTGGGGGACGCCGTCGTCGGCTTCTCCCGGATGCCCGCCGCCGAGCGCAACATGCCGCGCCAGGTGTTCCTGGAACCGGCGGCGCGGGAGCTGTACCCGGACTGGGCGGCGGTGGCGGCAGAGACGGTCGCGTATCTGCGGCTGGACGCGGGGCTGCACCCCAATGACCGGCAACTGGCCACACTGGTGGGTGAGTTGTCACTGAAGAGCGAGGACTTCCGCCGGCTGTGGGCGGACCATCAGGTGAAGTCGAAGACCGGTGGCGTCAAGCGCATCAACCACGCGGTCGCGGGTGAGCTGGTCCTGCCGTACGAGACGCTCGCCGCGGCCGGCGATCCCGGTCAGTCCCTGGTGGTCTACACCCCGGAGCCCGGCAGCGAGACGGCCGAACGCCTCGCCCTGCTGGCGAGCTGGGCGGCCGCACCGGCACCGGCCGGCTGAGACGCGTCCAGGGGCCGCACGCGTGGACGGACGAAGCCACGGACGTGGACGGACGAAGCCACGCGCGTGGACGGACGAAGCCGCGCGCGTGGACGGACGAAGCCACGCGCGTGGACGGACGAAGCCACGGACGTGGACGGACGGAGCCAGGGACGTGGACGGACGAAGCCACGCGCCCGCACTGACGGATGTATCGCGGGGACCGCCGCACCCCCGGTCGCCCGGGGGGCGGGACGACGGCGGTCCCCGCGAGGGACACGGTCCGGGTCAGTTCCGGTCACCGCGTCCTGGCGACGATGGAGGTCCGGGAGCCGCTCCGTAGTCCGTGTCGCCGTATCGGGTGCCGGCGGGTCTCCCCGCCGACACCCGTCAATCTGCCGGACGCGTGTTAAGCCGGTGCTGCGCGGACGTGTCGCGCTCGTACCGTTTTCGCGAAGCGGAGCGCCGCGGGGGTGCTACGCCTTGCCGGCCGTCGCGTCCTTGGCGAGGAACGCCAGCAGGTCCTGGCGGCTGACCACGCCCTTCGGCTTGCCCTCCACCAGCACGATCGCCGCGTCCGCGGTGTTCGTGCCGCCGAGGACCGCCATCAGGTCCTCGACCGGTTCGCCGGAGCCGACCTGCGGCAGCGGCGGCGACATGTGCTTCTCCAGCGGGTCGGAGAGCGAGGCGCGCTGGGCGAACAGCGCGTTGAGCAGCTCCCGCTCCACCACCGAACCGATGACCTCGGCGGCCATCACGTCCGGGTGGCCGGCGCCCGGCTTCACGATCGGCATCTGCGAGACGCCGTACTCGCGCAGCACGTCGATCGCCTCGCCGACGGTCTCCTCCGGGTGCATGTGGACGAGCGTCGGGATGGGGCCGGCCTTGTGGTCGAGCACATCGGCGACGCGCGCGGACGGGCCGGTGTCCTCCAGGAAGCCGTAGTCCGCCATCCACTCGTCGTTGAAGATCTTGCTGAGGTAGCCGCGGCCGCTGTCGGGCAGCAGGACGACGACCACGTCGTCCGGGCCCAGGCGGCTCGCGACCTCCAGGGCGGCGACGACCGCCATGCCGCAGGAGCCGCCGACCAGCAGTCCCTCCTCCTTGGCGAGGCGGCGGGTCATCTGGAAGGAGTCCTTGTCGGACACGGCGACGATCTCGTCCGTGACCGTACGGTCGTAGGCACTCGGCCAGAAGTCCTCACCGACGCCCTCGACGAGGTAGGGGCGCCCGGAGCCGCCGGAGTAGACCGAGCCCTCCGGGTCCGCGCCGACCACCTTCACCGATCCGCCGCTGATCTCCTTCAGATAGCGGCCGGTGCCGCTGATCGTGCCGCCGGTGCCGACGCCCGCGACGAAGTGGGTGATCCTCCCGTCCGTCTGCTCCCACAGCTCGGGACCGGTGGTCTCGTAGTGGGAACGCGGGTTGTTGGGGTTGGAGTACTGGTCCGGCTTCCAGGCCCCCGGCGTCTCGCGGACCAGGCGGTCGGAGACGTTGTAATAGGAGTCCGGGTGCTCGGGGTCGACGGCCGTCGGGCAGACGACGACCTCGGCACCGTAGGCGCGCAGCACATTGATCTTGTCAAGGGACACCTTGTCCGGGCAGACGAAGATGCACTTGTACCCCTTCTGCTGGGCGACGATCGCCAGGCCGACGCCGGTGTTGCCACTGGTCGGCTCGACGATCGTGCCGCCGGGCTGGAGCTCGCCGCTCTGCTCCGCGGCCTCGATCATCCGCAGGGCGATGCGGTCCTTGACCGAACCGCCGGGGTTGAAGTACTCGACCTTGGCCAGGACCGTCGCCTGGATGCCGGCCGTCACACTGCGCAGCCTCACCAGCGGGGTATTGCCTACGAGACTGATCATCGAATCGTGGAATTGCACCGTGTACTCCGGGGTCTCCGAGATGGTGCGGCAAGGGTATGCGTACGGGGACGGGAATGGGCGAAGCGATTGAGCAACGGTCACTGCGGGGCAGTTAGCTGTATGTACGGCGGTACGGCGACGAGGAGGTGGACCGGACTGTGTCAAGGGCAAGGGTGGCACGGCGGATCGCGGCGGGCGCGGCCTATGGCGGTGGCAGCATCGGATTGCTCGGTGCGGCGGCGGTAGGCGTCCTGCTGGCGGAGGTCCAGCTGGCGAAACGGCAGGTGGGCGGCGGGATCGCACCGGTTCCGCCCAGCGCGGACGGGCGGTACGGGGTGGCGTTCGCCGGCCCCGCGGAACCGTTGCGGCTGGGGTTGCTGGGTGACTCGACGGCGGCCGGGCAGGGGGTGCGCCGGTCCGGGCAGACCCCGGGGGCGCTGCTCGCCTCGGGGCTCGCGGCGGTGTCGGAACGGCCGGTGGATCTGCGCAATGTGGCGCAGCCGGGCGCCCGGTCGGACGATCTGGAGCGGCAGGTCTCGCTGCTGCTCGCCGACACCTCCCGTACCCCGGACGTCTGCGTGATCATGATCGGCGCGAACGACGTGACGCACCGGATCCCGGCCACCCAGTCGGTGCGCTGTCTGACCACCGCCGTGCGCAGGCTGCGTACGGCGGGCGCGGAGGTGGTGGTCGGCACCTGCCCGGACCTGGGCACGATCGAGCCGGTCTACCAGCCGCTGCGCTGGCTGGCCCGGCGGGTGAGCCGGCAGCTGGCGGCGGCGCAGACGATCGGCTCGGTGGAGCAGGGCGGGCGCACGGTGTCGCTGGGCGATCTGCTCGGGCCGGAGTTCGAGGCGAACCCGCGGGAGCTGTTCGGGCCGGACAACTACCACCCGTCGGCCGAGGGGTACGCCACGGCGGCGATGGCGGTGCTGCCCACGCTCTGCGCGGCGCTGGGGCTGTGGCCGGAGTCCGAGCGGCTGGACGGGGCCCGGCGCGCGGACATGCTGCCAGTGGCCAAGGCGGCCTCCCAGGCGGCCAAGGAGGCCGGTACGGAGGTCACCGGGGCCCGGGCACCGTGGGCGCTCCTCAAGCAGCGCAGGCGGCGGCGTCTGCCCGCGGCCACGGAGCCCCACCCGCAGCCGGAGCCGCGGGAAGAGCCACGCGGTCCGCAGGCCGGTTCACCGACCGGCCCCCCGGCCGGTTCACCGGCCGGTCCCCGGCCCGTCGAGCGGTCTGCCGAGCGGCTTGTCGAACGGCAGGCCGAGCAGCCGGCCGACCCGCCACCAGTCGACTGAGCGGTCGCTTAGAAAAGAGGTCGGCGTCACATGCGCAGCCCGGTGACCCAGCGTCTACGTACAGGTAACTTCCAAGTCAGCACCTGCCCGAACCCGCCTTCCAGCCCTCATGGAGCCGCGTGATGCCCGAAGCCGTGATCGTCTCTGCAGCCCGTTCCCCCATCGGCCGGGCCTTCAAGGGCTCGCTCAAGGACCTGCGCGCGGACGACCTGACCGCCACGATCATCCAGACCGCGCTGGCCAAGGTTCCCGAGCTGGACCCGAAGGACATCGACGACCTGATGCTCGGCTGCGGCCTCCCCGGCGGCGAGCAGGGCAACAACCTGGGCCGCATCATCGCCGTGCAGATGGGCATGGACCACCTTCCCGGCTGCACGATCACCCGCTACTGCTCGTCCTCCCTCCAGACCAGCCGGATGGCGCTGCACGCCATCAAGGCCGGCGAGGGCGACGTCTTCATCTCGGCCGGTGTCGAGATGGTGTCCCGCTTCTCGAAGGGCAACTCCGACAGCTGGCCCGACACGCACAACCCGCTGTTCGCCGACGCCGAGGCCCGCACCGCGGCCCGCGCCGAGCAGGGCGGCGACGACTGGCACGACCCGCGCGAGGACGGCCTGGTCCCGGACGCGTACATCGCGATGGGGCAGACCGCGGAGAACCTGGCCCGACTCAAGGGCGTCACCCGCCAGGACATGGACGAGTTCGGCGTCCGCTCGCAGAACCTCGCCGAGGAAGCCCTCAAGAACGGCTTCTGGGAGCGCGAGATCACCCCGGTCACCACCCCGGACGGCACGGTCGTCTCGAAGGACGACGGCCCGCGCGCGGGCGTCACCCTGGAGGGCGTGCAGGGCCTGAAGCCGGTGTTCCGCCCCGACGGCCTGGTCACCGCGGGCAACTGCTGCCCGCTCAACGACGGTGCCGCCGCCCTCGTGATCATGTCCGACACCAAGGCGCGCGAGCTGGGCCTGACCCCGCTGGCCCGGATCGTCTCGACCGGCGTCTCCGGCCTCTCCCCCGAGATCATGGGATACGGACCGGTGGAGGCCAGCAGGCAGGCGCTGAAGCGGGCCGGGCTGACCGTCGACGACATCGACCTGGCCGAGATCAACGAGGCGTTCGCCGCCCAGGTGATCCCCTCCTACCGCGACCTCGGCCTGCCGCTGGAGAAGGTCAACGTCAACGGCGGCGCGATCGCCGTCGGCCACCCCTTCGGCATGACCGGCGCCCGGATCACCGGCACGCTGATCAACAGCCTGCAGTTCCACGACAAGCAGTTCGGCCTGGAGACCATGTGCGTGGGCGGCGGCCAGGGCATGGCGATGGTCATCGAGCGGCTGAGCTGAGCCGGGCCGCGTCCGCGCCGGGCCGAGCCGAGCCGCGGCTGAACCGGACCGCGGCTGAATCGGACCGCGGCTGAACCGGGCCGCGAACAGGACGGACCCGACATAGCCGCCAGCGGACCCGCACTCCATACGGCGGCCGGTTCCGAGCCCCGACCGTGACCGAATCTCCCCCAGGATGTGACCTATCTCCTGGGGGAGAGTCATTCCCGCAGGTCACACCCGCATCAGGGTTAAACCCCAGGCCCAAAGACCTGTCCAATTCGTGACGTAATGCACTGACACAGGGCGCAGGTAGGGGACAAGCTGATGTAGGAAGTCGGGGGATCGATTGAAACCGGGAGTATGTCAGTGAGCGCCATGTCTCTTGCCCTGTTGCTGACCACCGCCGCCGCCACGGCCGTGGGCGCCGCTGCTCTGCACGCTGCTCACGGGCTGCGCAAGCAGGTCACGGCCCTTCGTACCGATCTGTCCGACGCCCGTGCGCACGGCATCACCGTGCCCACGCAGAGCCGCAGCACCGTCACCCCGGTCGCCGAGATACGCGCGGCCGTCGCCGAAGCGCTGGCCGAGGAGCGCGAGCGCGAGCTCGCCGAGGCCCGCGCCTTCTGGGCCACCCAGGAAGCGCGTGACGCCGCCGACGCCCCGTCCCTGCTGGGCGGCCTGACCGGGATGGGCGAGGACGCGCCGTTCTTCATGCCCCGCCAGGCCGACTTCACGGGCCTGGACGCGATGGACCTCGACGCCACCGAGGCCCTCGACGAACTGGTGGAACTGACGGAGTCGGCCGACCTGACCGAGCTGCCCGGACCGGCGGAGTTCGCCGAGGACTCCCCCGAGCTGGCCGCCGCCCGTCGCCGGCACCCCTCGCACCCCGACTTCGTACCGGTGCAGACCCCGGTCGTCACCGACCACGAGCGCACCGTGAACCGTCTCGAAGAGCTCGCCGACAGCCGTACGGAGCTCGCCGACGTGCGCCCCGGCCCGCTCGGCACGCTCGACGTCTACGTCTTCGCCGACGGCACCACGCTCTGCATGACCCCCGGGCACCGCGAGACGGCCGAGCGCCTGGCCGGTTCGCTGCGCGACGGCGAGCACCCGGTGCTGCTGGGCGGTTCCGGCGTCTCCGGCGCGTACGCCCTGACCTTCTCCTGCGGCAAGGAGAACGTCTACATCCTCGCCGACCGCGTCATCGCCTCGTTCTGACACCCCGGCGTCCGGACACCGCGGCCCTCGCCGGCCGCCGCCCCCGGCCCGGTCCCCGAAGCGCCGCACCACCCGCCGCTACGCGAACGCGCGCGCGGCGGCCTCCTCCACGAATCGCACGGCCTCGTCGAGCTCCGCCGACGGGGCCTTTTCCAGTGCCACCGCCAGATCGCGCCCCGCCACGGCGAGCTGGTCACCGACCGAGAAGAGCCCGGCGTCCGGCAGGGGGCGCGGCTCCCGGTCCGGCGCCTCGATCCGCTGGGCGCGCAGCGCCAGCTCCCGCGCCGCGGCGAGTCCCTCGGCGGCGGCTCCGCGCTGCAGGCGGCTCTGCGGGGCGGCGCGCAGCCGGTCGGCGAATCGGTCCACGGCGATGATCAGGGGGGTCGTATCGAGCACTCCGCGACCCTACGCGCCCCGGCAGGACGGCCGCCAACGGGCCGATGCCCCGGCGGCACGCGCGAAAACGCCCGCGGGGGCGCCCGCGGAAACGGGGACGGCCCGCAGGCACAGTGCCTGCGGGCCGTCCCGTCGTGCGGGTGCGGACGATCAGTCGTCGCCGCTGAGGATGGAGAGCAGACGCAGCATCTCCAGGTAGATCCACACCAGGGTCATGGTGAGGCCGAAGGCCGCCAGCCAGGACTCCTCGCGGGGCGCGCCGTAAGTGATGCCGTCCTCGACCTGCTTGAAGTCCAGGGCCAGGAAGCACGCACCGAGGATGATCCCGATGACGCCGAAGAGGATGCCGAGGCCACCGCTGCGGAAGCCCAGGCCGTCACCGCCGCCGAAGACGGCGAACAGCAGGTTGACCACCATCAGGAGCATGAAGCCCATGGCGGCGGCCATCACGAAGCCGTAGAAGCGCCGGGTGACACGGATCCAGCGCATCTTGTACGCGATCAGCACACCGGCGAAGACACACATGGTGCCCATCACCGCCTGCATCACGACGCCGGGGCCGATGTACGTGCTGACCGCGCTGGAGATCACTCCGAGGAAGACGCCCTCGAAGGCCGCGTACGAGACGATCAGCGCCGGCACCGGCCTGCGCTTGAAGGACTGGACGAGCGACAGGACGAACGCCACCAGGGCGGCGCCGATCGCGATGCCGTACGACTTGCCGAGGTTCGCCTCGTCGACCGGCAGCAGTGCCCAGGCGAGCACGGCGCCGAGCACCACGGTGCCCAGCGTGATCGATGTGCGCGTGACGACGTCGTCGATCGTCATCGCGCCGGTGCGCGCCGGTGCCTGCGGGGCGCCGTACTGGGCGTCCGGCTGGGCGTAGGGGTTGGTGGCGTACGGGTTCGCGGCGGTGCCCTGCGCGTACGGGTTGGCACCCGCTGCGGGGGCCCCGGCCTGCGGCGCCGTGTTGAAGCCCGCGTATCCGTTGTCGCGGCTGAAGCCCCGTCGCGAGAAGACCGGGTTGCTGCTCCTCATCTCACTCCTCCATGGCCACCCTGCGTGGCCTTCCCACAAGAGTAATGGGTAGGCAAAAGAATCAGACTAGTGCTTGGGGAGGATCTTTCTGGAAACCCGTACGAAGACGACCCCGAAACCAGCCGGAAACCGGTCGCGATCGATGGCGGGCGGATCTGCCGCCGGCTCGGCCGCCAAGTGAGAAGTGGTGCCTGGAACCGGACTCGAACCGGTACGCCCCCGAGGGGCAGCGAGGTTTAAGCTCGCCGTGTCTGCATTCCACCATCCAGGCCTGGCGCGCGGCTCCGCGTTGGCACATGACCCTATCCGGGGACTTCCCCCGAACAGCGGATCAGTGACGCGATGTTGTCTTATTTTATTGACCGCTTGAGGGGTCGTCAGCACTCCTTCAAGGGCATCGCCACATGCCTGGGCGGGGTAGCGGGCACGGCGGCCGGTAATCCGGATTGACGTAAAGTCGCCGCACTCGGACGGCGCATTCACCGGGTGCGCGCCGGTGGCCGCCACGGGCGCGCGACCGGGCGGGGCAGCAGGCCGGGCGCGGGGCCGCGAAGTGCCCGGCCGGGCGGTGGTCCCCGGACCGGCGGCTCAGGGTCGGTGTCATACCGCAGGAGGACCCGGGGCCCTCCCGGTGCGACTCAAGGCGGCCCCAGGAACGGGCACGCGGACGGACGACCGGCGGCGCGACGGCGATGAGGATTGAGGGGTCCCGCTCAAAACCCGGACGAGCCCTCGGCCGGAGCCCGAAAACAGGAGATTCCCGTGACCACCATTTCCACCGCACCCCGCGTCACCACGGTGGCCGCCCGCGCCACGGATCTGTCGAAGGTCTACGGGGAGGGCGAGACCAGGGTGACCGCTCTGGACCAGGTCTCCGTGGACTTCCCCCGGGGCGAGTTCACCGCGATCATGGGCCCGTCCGGCTCCGGCAAGTCCACGCTGATGCACTGCGTGGCCGGTCTCGACAGCTTCAGCGGCGGTTCGGTACGGATCGGCGACACGGAGCTGGGCTCCCTCAAGGACAAGCAGCTCACCCAGCTCCGCCGGGACAAGATCGGCTTCATCTTCCAGGCGTTCAACCTGCTGCCGACGCTGACGGCGTACGAGAACATCACGCTCCCCATGGACATCGCGGGCCGCAAGCCCGACGCCGAGTGGGTGCGCCAGGTCATCGACATGGTGGGCCTCTCCGACCGGCTGAACCACCGGCCGACCGAGCTCTCCGGCGGTCAGCAGCAGCGCGTCGCGGTCGCCCGCGCCCTGGCCTCCCGGCCGGAGATCATCTTCGGCGACGAGCCGACCGGGAACCTGGACTCCCGCTCCGGCGCCGAGGTCCTCGGCTTCCTGCGCAACTCGGTGCGCGAGCTGGGCCAGACCGTGGTGATCGTGACCCACGACCCGGCGGCCGCCTCCTACGCGGACCGGGTCATCTTCCTCGCGGACGGCCGGATCGTCGACCAGATGATCAACCCCACCGCGGACCGGGTCCTCGACCGGATGAAGGCGTTCGACGCCAAGGGCCGCACCAGCTGAGTCCCGCCCTCCCCCGCGTCCTTCTCCGGAACCCCTCACCATCCCAGGACTGACAGACATGTTCCGTACCGCCCTGCGCAATGTGCTCGCGCACAAGGCCAGGCTGCTGATGACCGTCCTCGCCGTGATGCTCGGCGTGGCCTTCGTCTCCGGCACGCTGGTCTTCACCGACACCCTCGGCAACGCGCTTCGCAACCAGTCGGCCAAGAGCTACGACGACGTCGCCGTCGCCGTCACCACCTACGCCGACCAGCGCGACGAGAAGACCTCCGGCATCACCGCCGCCACCCTGAAGAAGATCCAGGGCCTGGAGGGCGTCGACACCGCCACCGGCCGGGTCTCCGGCTTCGCCGGGGTCGCCGACCCCGACGGCAAGCTGATCGGCAACGGCTGGTCGAACACCGGCGGGAACTACTTCCCCGGCAAGAACGGCAAGGACTCCGCGTACACCTTCGTCGACGGTACGGGCCCGGTCGCGGCCGACCGGATCGCGCTCGACCGGGAGACCGCGAAGAAGGGCGAGTACAAGGTCGGTGACCGGGTCCGGGTCGCCACGAACGGGCCGGTGAAGGAGTACGTCCTCTCCGGCGTCTTCACCACCGAGGACGGCGCGGTCAACGCGGGCGGCAGCCTGGTCCTCTTCGACACCGAGGTCGCCCAGAAGCTCTACCTCAAGCCCGGCGTGTTCCAGGACGCCAATGTGTCCGCCGCGCCCGGCGCCTCCGCGGAGAAGCTGCTGGCCGAGGTGAAGCCGCTGCTGCCGAAGGACGCCGAGGCCAAGACCGGCCAGGCGCTCGCGGACCAGCAGGCCAAGGACATCGAGAACGGTCTGAGCGGTCTCAACGGGATGCTGCTCGCCTTCGCCGGCATCGCCCTGTTCGTCGGTGTCTTCCTGATCGCCAACACCTTCACCATGCTGGTGGCCCAGCGCACCAAGGAGCTGGCGCTGATGCGCGCCGTCGGCGCCTCGCGCCGCCAGGTCAAGCGCTCGGTGCTCCTCGAAGCGGCCGTCGTCGGTGTGATCGCCTCGGTCATCGGTTTCGCCATCGGTCTCGGCCTCGCCGTCGGGCTGCGCTCCGCGATGGGCCTGTTCGGCGGGAAGATCCCGGCCGGACCCCTGATCGTCTCGCCCACCGCGGTCGTCGCCGCGTTCGCCGTCGGTGTCCTGATCACCGTGCTGGCCGCCTGGCTGCCCGCCCGCCGGGCCGCCAAGATCCCGCCGGTCGCGGCGATGAGCAGCGTGCACGCGACCGCCACGGTCAAGTCCCTGGTGGTCCGCAACTCGATCGGCGCGGTCCTCACCCTGCTGGGCGGGGCGGCGATCGTGGCGGGCGCGTCCAAGTCCGGATCGACCGGCCGGACCGTCATCGCCGCGGGCGCCTTCCTCACCCTGATCGGCGTCATCGTGCTGATCCCGCTGCTGTCGCGGCCGGTGATCGCGCTGGTCCGCCCGCTGCTGAAGCGGCTGTTCGGGGTCTCCGGCAAGCTGGCCGCGCAGAACGCGGTCCGCAACCCGCGCCGTACCGGCGCCACCGCCTCCGCGCTGGCGATCGGCCTCACCCTGGTCACCGGCATCTCGGTCCTCGGCGTCACCCTCGGCCAGGCGGTCGACCGGATGACCACGGACAACATCAAGGCCGACTACATGGTGACGATGGCGAGCGGCGGCCCGCTCGACGAGTCGGCGCTCGCCGCCCTGCAGAAGGCCGACGGGGTCTCGGCCATCTCGCCGCAGCAGGCCACCTCGCTGGAGGTCAAGGGCGAGTACCACTCCGCGTCCGCCGTCACCCCCGGCGACGTGCAGCGGCTCTTCACGCTGCCGGCCGTCTCCGGCTCGCTCGACGCGCTGGAGAAGGGCGAGATCGCCGTCGACGAGAAGACGGCGAAGTCGAACGGCTGGAAGACCGGCGACACCCTCACGGTGAAGTTCGAGAACGAGAAGAAGGGCGAGCTGAAGGTCGGGGCGGTCTTCGAGGGCAACGAGATGCTCTCCCCGGTCCTGGTCCCGAAGAACGTCGCCGACGCGCACGGCGGCATGTCGTACATCCGTGAGATCTGGCTGAAGACGGACGGCGGCGCGACCGACGCCAACGAGCAGGCCCTGGTGAAGGCCCTGGGTGACAACCCGGGGATGAGCATCATGGACCGTCAGGACATCCGTGACATGTTCGGCGGCTCGGTCAACCTCGCGCTGAACATCATGTACGGGCTGCTGGCGATGGCCCTGATCATCGCGGTGCTCGGGGTCGTCAACACCCTGGCGATGTCGGTCTTCGAGCGCCAGCAGGAGATCGGCATGCTGCGGGCGATCGGCCTGGACCGACGCCGGGTGAAGCGCATGATCCGGCTGGAGGCCGTGGTCATCTCGCTCTTCGGCGCGGTGGTCGGTGTCGTGCTCGGCACGTTCCTCGGCTGGGCGATCGGGCAGACCCTGTCGTCGGAGATCCCGGACTACGCGCTGGTCATCCCGTGGGACCGGATCGCGGTCTTCCTGGTGCTGGCCGGGATCGTGGGTGTGCTGGCCGCGCTCTGGCCGGCCCGCAGCGCCGCGAAGCTGAACATGCTGACGGCGATCAAGACGGAGTAGCGGACCGGGCGGGACGGGATCCCGCCGAGACCGCCCGAGGGCCGGTGCACGCAGCGAAGGGGCTGCGCGCACCGGCCCTCGGTCCGTACTTCCGGCCCTCGGTCCGCTTCCGGCGGATCAGCCGGTCGCGGACGCCGTCCAGTCGCGGGCCCGCAGCGGCATGCGGGAGGCCCCGCCCTCCGCCGGACGCACCGCGAGGATCTGGTTGACGCCGATCTTGTTGTGCTCGAAGGAGAGCGCGGAGGCGGCCATGTAGAGCCGCCAGACCCTGGCCCGTCCGGCCGAGGTCATCCGGACCGCCCGGTCCCACTGCTTCTCCAGGTTGGCGACCCAGCGGCGCAGGGTCAGCGCGTAGTGCTCGCGGATCGACTCGACGTCGCGGGCCTCGAAGCCGGCCTCTTCGAGGGTGGCCACGGTCCGGCCCACCGGGGCCAGTTCGCCGTCGGGGAAGACGTAGGCGTCGATGAACTCGTCCACGTGGTACGCGGATTCGTCCTTCTCGGGGCGGCGGGCGATCTGGTGGTTGAGCAGCCGGCCGCCGGGCTTGAGGAGTGCGTAGAGGTCGTCGGCGTACTCACGGAACCGGACCGAGCCGACGTGTTCCGCCATGCCGATGGACGAAATGGCGTCGTAGGGGCCGTCCCTGACGTCCCGGTAGTCCTGGACCCGGATCTCGATCCGGTCGGTCAGGCCCTCCTGCGCGATGCGCTTCCTGGCGAAGGCGGCCTGTTCCACGGAGAGGGTGACTCCGGTGACCCGGGCGCCGTACTCGCGGGCGGCGTGGATGGCCATGGAGCCCCAGCCGCAGCCGACGTCGAGGAGGCGGTCGCCCTCCTTCAGCGCGAGCTTGCGGCAGACCAGGTCGAGCTTGTCGCGCTGGGCGTCCTCCAGGCTTCCGCCGTCCTCCCAGTAGGCGCAGGAGTAGACCATGGACGGGCCGAGGACCAGTTCGTAGAAGTCGTTGCCCACGTCGTAGTGGTGGCTGATGGCCTCCTTGTCCCGGCGCCTGGTGTGGAGGGTGCCGGCCCGGCGGCGCACCTCCTCGGGCGGCGGGGGCGGCGGGGGCAGGGGGCCGGCCAGTCGCAGCAGCCCCTTGGCGAAGGCCCGTACCCCGGGGTCGCGGACCGGGTGGACGCTGCCCCTGGTGTCGGACCCGCGCTCCCAGATCAGCGAGGCCATCAGGTCCAGGGCCTCGTAGAGATCGCCCTCGATGTCGATGTCGCCCGCGACCCAGGCGCGGGCCAGGCCCAGTTCGCCCGGCTTCCAGAGCAGCCGGCGCAGCGCGCGGCGGTTCCGGATCACAAGTACGGGGGCACCGGGCGGTCCGGATTCGCTGCCGTCCCAGGCCCTGATACGGACCGGCGGCTTTTCTCCCAGCAACTCCTCGGCGAGAGCGGTCAGCCGCAACGCGGCGTCTGCCATGGCGCACACCTCCGTGATGGTGTTCCCAATGTGCCCAAACATGGTCGAACATGCCTGCAACCACGCCGGGCACCCGTGCGCCACGACGAGGTACGTACCCGTCAACAGTCCGCGAAGCGCCCGCCATCCCGCTACAGCGCAATGGAAGAGCAAAATACCTGTACGGCACATGCATTCGGAGCCGGATACGCCGAAGGGGCCGCCCGCACCACGGATGGCGGACGGCCCCTTCGGGCGTCGTGCGTGTACTGCGCGGGCGAGTGGGCCCGCGGGCGGACTAGGAGGCCTTGGCCTTCTCGCCCTCGGCCTTGGCGGCGGCCGGTGCCGGGGCCGGCTTGGCGGCCTCGTAGAACTCCTCGCGCGGCGTCTCCATGGCGCCGAGCGAGACGACCTCGCGCTTGAGGAACATCGCGAGGGTCCAGTCGGCGAAGATCCGGATCTTGCGGTTCCAGGTCGGCATCGCCATGCCGTGGTAGCCACGGTGCATGTACCAGGCGAGGCGTCCCTTGAGCTTGATCTTCATCTTGCCCATGACGATCATCGCGACGCCCTTGTGCAGCCCCAGACCGGCGACGGCACCCTTGTTGGCGTGGCTGTACTCCTTCTGCGGGAAGCCCCGCATGCCGGAGATCACGTTGTCGCCGAGGACCTTGGCCTGCCGCAGCGCGTGCTGGGCGTTGGGCGGGCACCAGGCGTTCGGGTTGCCGGCCCGGCGGCCGATCATGTCCGGGACCTGGGCGTTGTCGCCCGCGGCCCAGATGTAGTCGGTGCCCTGCACCTGGAGCTTCTCGGAGGTGTCCACGTGACCGCGCGGACCGAGCGGCAGGCCGAAGCGGGCCAGCGCCGGGTTCGGCTTCACGCCGGCCGTCCACACGATGGTGTTGGAGTCGACCTCAAGGCCGTTCTTCAGGACGACGTGACCGTCGACGCAGGAGTCCATGGAGGTCGAGAGGAAGACCTCGACGCCACGGGACTCCAGGTGCTCCCGGCCCCAGGTGCCGAGCTTCGGGCCGACCTCGGGAAGGATCTTGTCGGCGGCGTCGACGAGGATGAAGCGCATGTCCTCGCGCTTCACGTTCGTGTAGTACTTCGCCGCGTCGCGGGCCATGTCCTCGACCTCGCCGATGGTCTCCGCGCCGGCGAAACCGCCACCCACGAAGACGAACGTCAACGCCCTGCGGCGGACGTCCTCATCGGTCGTCGAGTCGGCCTTGTCCAGCTGTTCGAGGACGTGGTTGCGCAGGCCGATGGCCTCCTCGATGCCCTTCATGCCGATGCCCTGTTCGGCGAGGCCGGGGATCGGGAAGGTGCGGGAGACCGCGCCCATCGCGATGACCAGGTAGTCGAAGGGCAGCTCGTAGGCCTCGCCGACGAGCGGCGCGACCGTGGCGACCTTGCGGTCCTGATCGATGGTCGTGACGCGGCCGGTGAGGACCTCGGCCTTCGGCAGTACGCGTCGCAGCGGGACGACGACATGCCGAGGCGAGATGCTGCCGGCAGCAGCTTCGGGGAGGAAGGGCTGGTAGGTCATGTACGACCGGGGGTCGACGACCGTGACGGTCGCCTCGCCGTAGCGCATCTTCTTGAGGATGCGCCGAGCTGCGTACAGGCCTACGTACCCACCGCCTACTACGAGGATCCTGGGACGCTCCGTGGTGCTCATGCCATCGAGTATCCACCCCCCTCGGAGGGCATGCTCGTGAGCCCCTTCACAAGCATGTACCCGCCTTCTGCTACACTTCGCCGCCCACGTGACCGAGGTCATGGCGACGCAGGGGAACCACGGTGTGACGACGAACGTTGTTCACCGCTTGTGAGCTGGCCCTTGGCCCTCCGGACGGACCGGACCACCGCTCCGGTTCACCTCTCGGCAACACGTCCGGAACACTCCCGCACGACCTCGCAACGGCCTTGCGGGCGGCCCTGGATGCCCATCCGGAGCAGAACCGCCCTCCACAGAGCCGAATTCCTTGTGAAGAAGTTCACGAACTTCGTCGCGCCGTGTCCCGGGAACCACCCCCCGGGTGGCCCATGAGAGCTCAAAGGTGCAGGCCAAGGTACGCGTGAGCGCCCCTCGCGGAGCGCCCGCGGCAGGGCTGGACAGGCCCTGCCGGCCCCCGCCCCTAGGCGATCGACCAGCCGATCCCGTCGAGGATGTCGTGCTCGCTGACGACGACCTCACGGGCCCCGGTCCGCTCCATCACGGCGAGCAGGATCAGCGCCCCGGACGTGATCACATCGACCCGTCCCGGGTGCATCGCGCCGAGCGCGGCCCGCTCGGCGTGGGTGGAGCCGAGGAGCCGTCCGGTGATCTCCTGGACCTGCTCGAAGGAGATCCGGGAGTGGTGGATCGCCTCGGAGTCGTACGCGTCGAGCCCCAGGGCGATCGCGGCGACCGTGGTGACCGTCCCGGCGAGGCCGACGAGGGTGGCGGCCCCGGCCAGCGGCACGCTCTCCTCGGCGAGGTCGAGGGCGGCCTCGATGTCGGCCCGGATCGCGGCGACCTGGGCGTCGGTCGGCGGGTCGGTGACGACACCGTCGTGCACCAGGTGCCGCTCGGTCATCCGTACGCAGCCGATGTCCACGGAGCGCGCGGCCCGTACGTGGTCGTCGCCGACGACGAACTCGGTGGAGCCGCCGCCGATGTCCACGACGAGATACGGCTTGGCGAGGTGGTCGCGGCCCGCGAGCTCCTTGGTGGCTCCGGTGAAGGAGAACTCCGCCTCCTGGTCACCGCTGATCACCTCGGGCTCGACGCCCAGGATGTCCAGCACCCCGCGGACGAAGTCGTCCCGGTTCTCCGCGTCGCGGGAGGCGGAGGTGGCCACGAAGCGGATCCGCTGCGCCCCGTGCTCCTTGATCACCGTCGCGTACTGCCGGCAGGCCGCGAACGTCCGCTCCAGCGCCTCGGGGGCGAGCCGGCCGGTACGGTCGACGCCCTGCCCGAGCCGGACGATCTCCATCCGCCGGTCGAGCTCGACGAGCTCACCGGTGGACGGATCGGCGTCGGCGACGAGCAGACGGATGGAGTTGGTACCGCAGTCGATGGCGGCCACGCGAGTCATGAAGCACTCCCAGTTCAAGCCCCTCCGGAACCCGGGGGGAGCAACTCGGCCCCTCCGGCGTTCGAGGAGCGGGGGTCCGGGGGCAGAGCCCCCGGGGGACGAACGGTCAGTCCTCGTCCGGCGCGCCGCACGGCGAAACGCACGGCCCCTTGCGCCACCACTCCGGCAGCATCGCGATGGCCTCGTCGCCGAGCGGATTCACCCCGGGACCCGCGGCCAGCGAGTGCCCCACCAGGACGTGCAGGCACTTCACCCGGTCCGGCATGCCACCCGCGCTCGGAAAGCCCTCCAGCACCTCGATCGCGTCGCGCCGCGCGATGTAGTCCTCGTGCGCGGCCCGGTACGCGGCGGCCAGCTCGGGGTCCGTACCGAGGCGCTCGGTCATCTCCTTCATGACCCCGTTCGCCTCCAGCGTGCCGATCGCGGACGCGGCACGCGGGCACGTCAGGTAGTACGTCGTCGGGAACGGCGTACCGTCCTCCAGCCGGGGCTGCGTCTCGACCACGTCCGGGTTGCCGCACGGGCAGCGGTGCGCGATCGCGCGCAGACCGCGCGGCGGACGGCCCAGCTGCTGCTGGAACGCGGCGATGTCCGCCTCGGTGGGCGCGGTGGACTCGGTCTGGGGAGGGGGCGTTTCCATGCCTGCCTAGGTTCTGATCGGGCTGCTCGAACTGCGGTTCTGCAGATGGATGAGGAAAGTCAGTCGCGGTCGGCGCTGTCCACGCCGTCCCAGAGGTTGGAGTGCCACGGCCGGCCGGACTCGTCCGTCCTGCCCTCGCGCTCCTTGACCGCGTCGGGGTCGATCACGGTGTAACCGGTCTCCCCGGGAAGAAGGTAGTGCAGGTGCGTACGGGCCAGCTGCCGGATGTACGCGTCGTCCTGGAGGCGCGCCTTCTCGTCGCGCAGCTCCTCGGTACGGGCCCTGGCCTCCTGCGCGAGGCGCTCCTGGTCGGCGATCTCGTCCCGCTGCGAGACGTACTGCCGCATCGGGTACGCGAGCGCGACCACCAGCGAGCAGACGACGAGCGCGAGGAAGGCCGCCCGGCCGGTGAGCCGTGAGCGGCGGGCCTGGCGGCGGTTCTGGGACCGGTAGACGCGGGCCGCGGTCTGCTCGCCGAGCAGTCGCAGCCGGGTCGCGGTGGAGAACCGGTCCCGGTCCTTCGCGGCCATGTCTCCGCCTCCCCACTACGCACGTCCGTCCCCGCACACGGTACGGGACCGAGTGCGGGGACGGACGGAGGCCATGACCTTCGGCCCCCGGCGGGCCGAAGGGATGATCAGCCCTTGAACCGCGGGAACGCCGAGCGGCCCGCGTACACCGCGGCGTCATCGAGGATCTCCTCGATGCGCAGCAGCTGGTTGTACTTGGCGACACGGTCCGAGCGGGCCGGGGCGCCGGTCTTGATCTGGCCGCAGTTCACCGCGACCGCGAGGTCGGCGATGGTGACGTCCTCGGTCTCGCCGGAGCGGTGGGACATCATGCACTTGAAGCCGTTGCGCTGGGCCAGCTCGACGGCGTCCAGGGTCTCGGTCAGCGAGCCGATCTGGTTGACCTTGACGAGCAGGGCGTTGGCGGAGCCCTCCTCGATGCCGCGGGCCAGGCGCTCCGGGTTGGTGACGAAGAGGTCGTCGCCGACGATCTGCACCTTGGCGCCGAGCTTGTCGGTGATGACCTTCCAGCCGGCCCAGTCGTCCTCGTACAGCGGGTCCTCGATGGAGACCAGCGGGTACGCGGAGACGAGCTCCTCGTAGTACTCGGTCATCTCGGCGGCCGAGCGGGCCTTGCCCTCGAACTCGTACTTGCCGTCCTTGTAGAACTCGGACGCGGCGACGTCGAGCGCGAGCGCGATGTCCTTGCCCGGTGCGTAGCCGGCTTCCTTGATGGCCTCGATGATGAGGTCGAGGGCGGCGCGGTTCGACTCCAGGTTCGGCGCGAAGCCGCCCTCGTCGCCGAGACCGGTCGACAGGCCCTTGGTCTTCAGGACCTTCTTCAGCGTGTGGTAGACCTCGGCACCCCAGCGCAGCGCCTCGGAGAAGGACTCCGCGCCGATCGGCGCGATCATGAACTCCTGGATGTCCACGTTGGAGTCGGCGTGCGAACCGCCGTTGAGGATGTTCATCATCGGAACGGGCAGCAGGTGCGCGTTCGGGCCGCCGAGGTAGCGGAAGAGCGGCAGGTCCGAGGCCTCGGACGCGGCGTGGGCGACGGCCAGCGAGACGCCGAGGATGGCGTTGGCGCCGAGCGAGCCCTTGTTCTCGGTGGCGTCCAGGTCGAACATCGCCTGGTCGATCAGGCGCTGCTCGGTGGCGTCGTAGCCGACGAGCTCCGGGCCGATCTGCTCGATCACGGCGAGGACGGCCTTCTCGACGCCCTTGCCCTGGTAGCGGTTGGGGTCACCGTCGCGAAGCTCAATGGCCTCGAACGCACCGGTGGAGGCGCCGGACGGAACGGCAGCACGGCCCGTGCTGCCGTCGTCGAGGCCGACCTCTACCTCGACCGTGGGGTTTCCGCGGGAGTCGAGGATTTCCCGGGCTACGACGACGTCGATGGACGGCACGAGGCATCTCCTTCTGGGATATGACGCTGGTTGTGCAGGGTCGCTTTGGCCTTGCGCCAAGAGCCTAACCGGCCCGGCCCGGTCAGTCGGCCGACCGCCCGGCCCCTGGGACGAAAAAGGACCCGAGAGCACAGATTCCCGGACAAACAGTCAGATATTTACTGGTCAGTAACTACAACAGTTGAACGGTCCGGCGCTCTCCCGTGCACGAACGGCAGCACCCCGGCCGGGCGCATACGGGGGAATGCGCGCCGGGCCGGGGTGGTACTCGGGGAGGAGCGAGCCGCGACTACTTCGTCAGGTGAAGCTGCTGACCCGGGTAGATCAGGTCGGCGTTCTTGACGATGTCCTTGTTCAGCTCGAACAGCTTCTGCCAGCCGCCCTTGACCTTGTGGTCGGCGGCGATCTTGCTCAGCGAGTCGCCGGAGACGACCTTGTACTCGCCGTCGCCCTTCTTGACCTTCTCGCCGGTCGGCGTGGTGACGGTCTTCTTCGACTCGGCCTGCGGGGCGGTGGTGCGGTCCGAGCGGGAGGCGGCGGGGGCCTCGGTGCGCTCGGCCGGCTTCGGCGCGGCCTGCTGCTTCGGGGCGGCCGGGGCGCTCTGCTGCTCGGAGGCGCCGGAGCTCGCGGTGGAGTTGGAGGAGGAGTTCGAGGAGCCGGTGTCGACGCCCGGGTCGACGCCGTCGTTGGTCAGGTTGCCGGCACCGGCACAGCCCCAGGCACCGGGGCCCTGCATGTCGAGGAGCCGCTCGGCGGTGGCGATCTGCTGGGCCTTGGTGGCCAGGTCGGCGCGGGGAGCGTACTGCGTACCGCCGGCGGCGGCCCAGCTGGACTGCGAGAACTGCAGACCGCCGTAGTAGCCGTTGCCGGTGTTGATGGACCAGTTGCCACCGGACTCGCACTGGGCGACGGCGTCCCAGGTGGCGACGGAGGCGGCGGAGGCGCCGGTCGCGCCCATCAGGGGCACGGCGACTGCGGCACCGGCGACACCGGCGAGCGTGGCGATGCGGACGGCCTTGGACGGGCGGCGGTGCTTGCCCTTGCTGGAAAGCAGCATGGAACTTCTCCTCACCGACGCCTACGAGGTGAGCTGTCGGGTTCGGGCCAAGTGAGTTGCCCGGTCGCACGTCCTAGCACGCGACTTCACCCCAAGCCGGTCCTGATGCGTCTTTCGACGATCGGGCCCGGCGCTTACCTGGGTCCCCCGCTCCTGCCTACGGCGCTTTACGCGTCTGTTCCCTTCGACCGACGGCAGGATTCGGCGTGACGGTCGACGGGGCCCGCGGTGCGAGCGGTTCCGACCGTAAACATACGCAACCCCCACTTTCAAAGATGGACACATCGGACAATCAGCCCTTACTTGCATCTGAAGAACTGTTGTTTCCGCAGGTGGGGCACGATGCGGAAGGGGTCCCCGGACGCGACACGCCAGTTGACGCAAAGAGACCCATGTCTCACTTACGCATAAGCGGACATAGGTCCCTGAACTAGCCCAGTTTTAGGGGCGCTTTTAGTCGATTATCAGACTTCCCTCACTTGGCCTTCACATCGAGATCGAGGCTCTGGCCAGCGAGGATGAGGTCCGGGTCGGCGCCGACGGCGGCCTTGTTGGCCTCGTAGAGCGCGGGCCAGCCGCCGGGAACCTTCTGTGCGTCAGCAATCGACCAGAGGTTGTCGCCGGCGCGGACGGTGTACGTGCCGTCGGCGGCCGGGTCGGGCGTGTCGCGCGCGTCCTTGCCGCCGCGCGAGGCGTGACGGCCCGACTCGCGGCCGTCGGCGTCCGCGGTGCCGCCCTTCTCGGCGGCCGGCGCGCCGCGGTGCTTGCCGCCCTGGCCGCCGGCCGCGTCGGGCGAGGCGGGCGCCTCGGGGGACGGGGTGGTCGAGGCCGAGGGCTTCGGGGACGACTTGGTCTTCCCCGACGGCTTGCCGGACCCCTCCGAGCCGTCCGCGCCGTCGACGGCGTCCGAGCCGTCCGTACCGTCCGAGGCACTCCCGGACGGCGTGGCGTCGCCGGACGGGTCCGCCGACGCGTCGTCAGCCGGCTTCCCGTTCCCGGCCGGGTCCTCGGCGGGCACCGAGCCCGGGTCCACCCCCGGCAGCGTCCCGTCCACGGCCAGGCCGGAGATGACCGCGCAGCTGGGCCAGGCGCGCGGGCCCCGGTCGTCCAGCACCTTCTCGGCCACCTCTATCTGCTGCGCGCGGCTGGCGAGGTCGGCGCGCTCCGCGTACGACTCACCGCCGTACGCCTTCCAGGTCTCCTGCGAGAACTGGAGGCCGCCGTAGTAGCCGTTCTGGAAGTCGGCGCTCCATGCGCCGCCGCTCTCGCACTCGGCCACCCGGTCCCAGGTCGTGGCGTCGGCCGCGTGGGCACCGGACGCGCCGAGCAGCGGGATGGCGATGGCCGATCCGGTCACGCCCGCGGCGACGACGATGGCGGGTGCCTGACGGGGGCGACGGTGTTTGCCGTTCGCGGAGCCCATGGGGTTGCCTTCCGGGTAGCTGACGTGTGACTGGTGAGTCGAACGGTGAACCTAGCCGGGTTCGAACGGGAGTCACAAGTCGATGCAGCACAGATCACGTGAAAGTCACAGAGTTGACGGTGTGTCACTTTCAGCGTGGGCGGACCCCGGGGTGAACTCCACGGGAAGCGTGCGGAGTCCGCGCATGATGAGCCCGCCGCGCCACCGCAAATCGGTAGGTTCCACCGCAAGCCGCAGGTCCGGAAGGCGGTTCAGGAGCGTGGCGAGCGCGGTCTGTCCCTCCAGTCGGGCGAGCGGCGCGCCCAGGCAGTAGTGGATGCCGTGCCCGTATCCGAGGTGCTGATTGTCACGCCGGGCGAGGTCGAGCGTGTCGGGGTCCTCGAAGCGCTCCGGGTCGCGGTCGGCCGCGGCGAGCACCACGAGTACCGGGTCCCCGGCC
Source organism: Streptomyces sp. NPDC001890 (assembly GCF_042891445.1). Classification (NCBI taxonomy): domain Bacteria; kingdom Bacillati; phylum Actinomycetota; class Actinomycetes; order Kitasatosporales; family Streptomycetaceae; genus Streptomyces; species Streptomyces sp. NPDC001890. Next base: position 91,560 of record NZ_JBIATE010000004.1, read on the forward strand.
GCGATGTCCTGTCCGCCGAGCGTCAGCGGTTCGGTGGCGAACCGCCAGGTGGCCAGTTCCACCGGGCCGTCGTACCGCAGCAGCTCCTCGATGCCGGTCTCCAGCAGCCCGCTCTCCCCCGCGTCGAGGGAGAGCTGGAGCCGTTCGCGCTGCGCGGGATTGCGCAGCAGGGCGTAGACCCCGTTGCCGATGAGATTGACCGTGGTCTCGAATCCGGCGAAGAGCAGGATGAAGGCCATGGCCGCGGCCTCGTTCTCGGTGAGGTGCTCGCCGTGGTCGCTGGCCCGGATCAGCCCGGAGATCAGATCGTCCCCGGGGTTCTCCCGCTTGCGGTGGATCAGCTCGGCGAGGTAGCCGCGCATCTTCTTCACCGACCTGGCCACCCCGCCGCGCGGGCCGCCGCCGTGGCGGATCATCATGCCCGCCCAGTCCCGGAAGTCGTCCTGGTCCTCGCGCGGGACACCGAGCAGGTCGCAGATCGCGTAGATGGGGAGCGGGAAGGCGAAGTCGTGGATGAGGTCCGCCTTCCCCTCCGCGATGAAGCGGTCGATGAGGCGGTCCGTCAGTTCCTGTACGCGCGGTGCGAACTCGGCGACCCGGCGCGGGGTGAACGCCTTGGACACGAGGCGGCGCAGCCGGGTGTGGTCCGGCGGGTCGATGTTCAGCAGATGCGTCATCAGCTCCGCCTTGCGCTCGCCCGGGATGCCCGTCTTCCCCTTGGCGTGCGCCGGCTCGGCGTGGTGCGCCGGGTTCTTGGAGAGCCGGGTGTCGGCGAGCGCCTGCCGCGCGTCCGCGTACCTGGTCACGAGCCACGCCTCGACGCCGCTGGGCAGCGCGGTCCGGTGCACGGGGCTGTGCTCGCGCAGCCAGGCGTAGGCCGGGTACGGGTCGGTGGCGAACTCCCAGGTGAAGAGTTCGGGGCCGCCGTCCGCCCCACCGGCGGGGCAGGCGGCGGACGCATCGGAGGGACTGTCGGCGGGCTGATCCGCGGGGCTGTCGGCGGGGCTGTGGTTCACCCCCCGACGTTATCCGCCGCCCCTGGTGGTCGTCCCCCGCCCTCCGGCGTCACTCGTGGCCCTCCGCCGGCGGTTCCCGTTGCCCGGCGCTACGCGTGGCCCTCCGCCGCCCTGATGGCGTCCCGGTAGGCGCGGCCCGCGGCCCGCAGGGCGGCCTCGGGGTCGATGCCGTCCCGCTCGGCGCGTACGGCGAGGGCGAGGAGCTCGTAGCCGATGCCGTCGCCGGTGGGGAGCGGCACGTCGAGCTTCGCGGTACGGACCCGGCCGGCCAGCTTCGCGGCCAGCGCCAGGCCGGGCTGGCCGAGCGGGACGCCGTCGGTGACCGAGTCGCGCTGCTTCTCGATGGCCTTGGTGCGCAGCCAGTGCGCGTGGACGTCCTCCGGGGTCTCGGCGCTCTCGTCGCCGAAGACGTGCGGGTGGCGGTGGATCAGCTTCTCGACGAGGGTCGCGGCCACGTCGTCGACGGAGAACGGCTCCTGCTCGTCCTCCTCGGCGATCCTGGCGTGGAAGACGACCTGGAGGAGCACGTCGCCGAGTTCCTCGCGCAGTTCGTCGCGGTCGCCGTCCTCGATCGCCTCGACGAGCTCGTACGCCTCCTCGATGGCGTACTTGGCGAGGCCCTTGTGCGTCTTCTGCGAGGTCCACGGGCATTCGGCCCTGATCCGGTCCATGACCTGGACCAGATCGAGGAGCCGGGCGCCCGGCAGGTCGTACGAACCGGGCAGCAGCTCCAGGTCCGGCATCCGCACCCGGCCCGAACCGGCGAGCCGGGCGAGCCCGTCGGTCAGCGGCTGGTCGCCCTCGCCGCCCGCGAGGACGACGACCGACCGGCCGCCCGCACAGGAGTCGACGAGCTCCTGCGCGGTGGGCGCGGCATGCTCGACGGTGACGCCCGCCTCGCGCAGATACGGCAGCTGCGGGTGGTCCGGCTCGGCGCAGAGCACCCGGTCGGCGGCGTGCAGTGCCTGCCAGGCGGGCCAGGACAGCAGTCCGGGCGCGACGCGGTGGCTGGCGGTGAGCAGAACGATACGGCCGGGGTCTTCAGCATTCACCGTTCGAATCTACTCCGGTCGCTCCCGCCGCCCCTTCCGCGGCCGGTCAGGCCCCGGCCTCGGCGCCCGCACCGGCCGGCTTGGTGACCGGGTTGAGCCAGGGGGCCTTGTAGTCGGCGAGCTGGGTCTGCTTGTCGTCCCAGGTGCCGTAGCGCGGATTGACGTCGACCCGCAGGGCCTTCGACGCCTTGCCGAGCGCCTCGCCGACGGCCTGCTGACCGGCGGGCTGCTGGAGGTCGGCGCCGAGCGCCTGGGCCAGCTTGGTCAGCTGGACCTGCTCGCGCAGCACCGCGTCGATCTGGCCGGGGGCGACCCAGCTCTGCTGGAGCATCGCCGTCCGCAGCCGCTCCTCCCCGCCGGACTGGGCGGCCGCCGCCTTGCGCATCTGCTGGATCTCGCTGCGGCTGACGGTCACGCCCGCGTCCTGTGCGGCCCGGTCCAGGACCCGGTCGAAGATCATGCCGTGCAGCTTGGCCCGGCCGAGCTGCCCGGACTTGTCGATGAGCTGGGAGGCGTCCTTCGAATCGCGCTGCGCCTCGCGTACGGCGGCCACCTGGCTCTGCAGCGTGGAGACCTCGATCCGGTCCCCGCCGACGACGGCCGCGGCACCCGGGTGGGCCTCGCTGCCACAGGCGGTCAGGAGTGGGGCGCCGGCGAGCAGGGCGGCGGAGACGGTGAGCGCGGTGCGACGGCGGCGGTGCAAAGGAACCTCCCGGGGAGAGTTTGTGCATCAGTGCACAAGACCTTGCGGTGATCGATGTTAGGCAGTGGACACGGCTGGGGCCACCGATTCGACCAACGATTCGGGAGGAGTTGGGGATGTGGGCCCGGCCGGGACGGCTCAGGGCAGGCGTTCGGCCGCCGGCACCGGGGTGTCCGGCCGCAGCATGATCGTGCGCGAGACGACGAAGGTGATCGGGATGGCCGCCACGGCCGCGACCAACGGCGCGTACCGGCTGCTGAACCCGGCGAGGTCGACCAGCAGATAGACACCGCCGGTCGTGATGACGAAGTTGGCGGCATTGGTGAGCGGGAAGAGCAGGAACTTCCGCCAGGTGGGCCGGGTCCGGTAGGTGAACCAGGAGTTCAGGAGGAAGGAGCCGGTCATGCTCAGCGCGAAGGCGATCACATGGGCGGCGATGTAGGGCAGCCACATCAGCAGGACGAGATAGCAGCCGTAGTACGTGCCGGTGTTCACCACTCCCACGAGGGAGAATCGAGCCATCTGCGCGGTGACCGTCATCGGCGTACGAACTCCTGGGGTTCCCGTATCTGTTGTGTCTGCGGCGCCGGTCGCGGTGCCTCGGTGTTGGTGGCCTTCACCAGGAAGTGCGGGCGTCGCTTCACCTCGTAGTAGATGCGGCCGACGTACTCGCCGACCACCCCGACCATCACCATCTGGACCCCGGCGAGTGCGGTGACCACGACGACGAGCGTGACATAGCCGGGAGTTTCCACTCCCTTCACCAGGGCGACGCCGACGATCCACGCAGCATAGGCGAAGGCCACCGAAAGCAGCAGCATGCCGAGGTAGAGCGCGGCGCGCAGCGGTTTGTTGTTGAAGGAGAGCAGACCGTCGAGACCGTAATTGAGCAGCTTTCCGAAGGTCCAGGCGGAACTTCCCTGTTCACGGACGGCATTCTCGTAGGAGAAGGTCGTCGTGCGGAATCCCACCCAGGCGAAAAGGCCCTTGGAGAACCGGTTGTATTCGGTGAGTTCCAGTACCGCGTCGACGGTGCGGCGGGAGAGCAGCCTGAAGTCCCCGACGCCGTCCACCAGCTCCACGTCCACCAGGCGGTTGATCAGCCAGTAGTAGGCGCGGGCGCTGAGGGTGCGGGTGACCCGGTCGCCCTTGCGGGTGCGGCGGGCGATCACCTGGTCGTGGCCCTGCTCGTACTCCTGGAGCATCCGGCCCACGAGCTCGGGCGGGTGCTGGAGGTCGGCGTCCATGACGACCACGGCGTCGCCCTCGGCGTGCTGGAGACCGGCCAGCATCGCGGCCTCCTTGCCGAAGTTACGACTGAAGGAGACATAGCGGACCCGTGGATCGGCGGCGGCCAGTTCCTGGAGGATCACCAGGGTCCGGTCCGCGCTGCCGTCGTCGACGAACACCAGCTGGAATTCATGTCCCAGCCCGGTCATTTCTTCCGTGACGCGTTCATGGAAGCGTTCGAGGATCTCCTCCTCGTTGAAACAAGGCACCACCAGCGAGATCAGCACGGAAGTACATCAGCCCGGCCAGATGTCGGAACCCGATGCACCACGTGGCCGGTGGGCGTCCATTGCGTGAACTGACCCAATTCGGCCGGGGGTTGTACGTTCGAAGCTGGCATATTCCTGCGTATGCCGACTTTCCGTCCCAGCCCGCGCGCGGGCTCGCTCGCCGCGCTGCTCACCGTCGTCGCGGTCTGCGCGGGTGACGCCGTGGCGCGCGTCTTCCCGTTCGGGCCGCACACGCGCAGCGTCAACGACCTGGGCAATCAGTTCGTGCCGTTCCACGCCCGGCTGTGGGACCTGTTGCACGGGAACGCCGACGGCGGGCTGCTGCTCAACTGGTCCTCCGGGTACGGGACGAGTTTCCTGCCGGATCTCGGCACCTATCTGACCAGTCCGTTCGCCCTGCTCGTCGGGGTCTTTCCACGTGACCGGATCGATCTCGCGGTCTATGTGGTGACGGTCCTGAAGATGGCCTCGGCGGCGGCGCTGATGGCCCTGTTCCTGCTGACGCTGCGCGGCGGGCGCTGGTGGGTGGCCGGCGTGCTCGGCGGTTCGTACGCGCTGTGCGGCTGGTCGGTCGCCGAGGCGTCGTACAACCCGATGTGGCTGGACGGTCTGATCGCGCTGCCGCTGCTCTGCCTGGTCGCCGAGTGGGCCCGTACGGGACGGCACCGGATCGCCGGGCCGCTGCTGGTGGCGGTGGTGTGGGCGGCCAACTTCTACACGGCGTACATGGCGACGCTCGGTGCCGCTCTGGTGCTGGCCGTCCGGCTGTTCACCGAGCGGGACGACCGGCGGGCGGTGGTCCGGGGGCTGGTGCGGGCCGTCTGCACGGTCGGGGTGGGGGTCGGGCTCTCGGCGCCCGTCCTGCTCCCGGTCTACCTGGGGACCAAGCACGCCTACCCGGGCTGGGACCGCCCGTTCGCGCCCGCCGACTGGCCCGATGTGCTCGCCCGGCTGCTGCCGGCCACGTACAGCTTCTTCACCCCGGCCCTCTTCCTCGGCACCGGCACCCTGCTGCTGGCCGTCGCACCGGCCTTCCAGCGGTCGGTGCCGGGGCGCGAGCGGTGGGCGTGGACGGGGCTGGTGGCCGGGGTCGCGCTGTCGCTGCAGTGGGAGCCGACCCATCTGCTGTGGCACGCCTTCGCGACGCCCAACGGCAGCCCGTACCGGCAGACGTTCGTGCTGGCCGGGCTGGTGGTGATAGCCGCCTGGATCCCGGTCTCGTACGGATGGCCGGAGCGGCGGGCGCTGCTCGGCGGGGCCGCGGTCCTGGTGCTGCTCGCGGCCGGGGCCGGTTTCAGCGACCTGGTCACCGGGTGGACGTATCCGCTGTTCGCGGTGGGCCTGGTGGCCGCGGCCTGCGCCCTGGTACTGGTGGGGCGGGGCCGCAGGCTCGCGGCGCTGGCCGCCGTGCTGCTGATCGGCGCACAGGCCGGGCAGGCCGCCGCGGCCACCGCGTACTTCGACCGGCAGCGGCTGAACCGGCTCGACGACTACGCGCCCTGGGGCGAACGGCAGCGGACCTGGGCGGCCGTGGTCGCGGGCGCCGAGGGCTGGCCGGGCTACCGCACGGACCCCGGCCGGGAGCAGACCACCACGAACGATCCGCTGCTGGTGGGCGGGCAGGGCGGCGCGTACTACAGCAGCCACACGCCCGCCGTGCTGACCCGCACGATGCGGGCGCTCGGCGGCGGGTGGACGTCGAACGGCCGGGCCGTGCAGAGCCTGGACAACCCGGTCACGGACGCGGTCTTCTCGGTCGGCGCCCGGGTGCGCGGGCCGCGCGATCCGCACCAGGGGTCGAACGTCCCGGACGACCGGCCGGTGACGGTGAGCCGTGCCGAGGTGCCGCCGCTGGTGACGGTGCGCGGGCCTGGCGGGACGGGCGGGCCTGCCGGGCCCGTGCCGTATGGCCGTTCGCCGTTCCGCAACCAGGAGCGGCTGCTCGGCTCGCGGGTCTACACGGTCCCGAGGACGGCGCTGCGTGCGGCGGACGGCGGCGCGGTGGCGGACAGGGGGGCGTACGACTACCGGGTGGGGCGCGGCACGTACACGCTGACCGCCGCCTGCCCGGCGGGCAGCGAGGCGTACCTGTGGTCGCCCGACATGTTCGGCCGGGCGCGGCTCGGCGACGGCCCGGAGGTCGAGTTCAAGGGGCAGCTGCCGGCCAGACGGGCCGCGATGCAGCGCCTGGGCACGGTCGGCGGGGGCGGGAGCGTGCGGGTCGCGCTGACCCCGGTGCGCGCCGGGACCGTGCCGCACGGGGCGGTCGGCTGTCTGGACCGGGCCCGGCTGGCCTCGGCGGTCGCCGGACTGAAGCGCACCGGCGCGAGGGCCGTCCATGTCACCGGCCACGGCGTCCGGGCCGAACTGCCGCCCGGCACCACCGGAACGGTCGTGCTCGCGGCGCCCCGGATCGCGGGCTGGAGCTGCCAGGGCCGCCCCGCCGACAGCTACCTGGGCCTGGTCGCCACCCCGGCCCCGGCCGGGGGCGGGGCCGTCGACTGCACGTTCCGGCCCCCGGGCCTGCGGGCGGGTGCGGTGGCCGGGGCGGGCGCGCTGGCCGTGCTCGTACTCGGCGGGCCGTTCCTCGCGTACCGCCGACGGCGGCGGTCGGAGGGCGGGCGGCCCGGCCCCGACCGCGCGCCGCGGCCCGCCGGGGCCCCGGAGCCCGTGGAGGTCTGACCGGGGCGGGTCGCGGAGCGCGGCCGGTCAGCCGCCCCGCACCTCCACCTGGCGGTCGAGCCGGCGGCGCAGTTCCACCGGCAGCGGGTGATGGGGTCCGTAGGCCCGCTCGGCGTCGTACAGCAGCGCCTGGAGCTGGACGCGCGCCGTCACGTGGTCGCCGAGCGCCAGCAGCAGGTGCGCGACGCGGTTGCGGACCTCGAAGGCGCGGGCCGGGTCGCCGCCCGTGGTGCGGTGGTTCTCGAAGTACGGGAGGACCGCACGGTACTCGGCGAGGGCGGCGGCCGGTTCGCCGAGCTGTTCCAGGCACTGGGCCGCGTCGTAGCGGAACTGGAGCGTCTGCGGGTCGGCCGGGCCGGCCTCCGCCGCGCGGTCGTCGGCGAGCCGGCGCAGCTCGGGCAGGGCGCGGCGGTACTGGCCGTCGTCCATCAGCGTCGCCGCGTACTGCTTGCGCAGGATGCGGACCACGGCGGAGTCCTCGCCGTGCTGTTCGGCGGCGACGGGGAGGATCGAGCCGAGGATGTCCACGGCCTGGGTGATCCGGCCCTCGCCGAGCAGCTTCTTGACGTCGTCGACGGCGGCGGCCACATCGGGCCGGGCGGCGGTGGCGGGCGGGGCCGGTGACGCGGGACGGGGCCCGACGGCGGTGCGGTCGGGCCACGGGGCGTGCGGGCGCAGGAAGGGGCGGGTCGGGTCGAGTGGTCCGACGGAGAGCGCGGTGCCGGGCGCGGGGAGCAGCGGAGCGAGGTGTTCGTACACCTCCTGGGCGCCGGCGGGGCGGTGCTGCGGGTCCTTGGCGAGCAGCCGCAGCACCAGCACTTCGAGCGGCTCGGGGATCTCGGGCCGGATCCGGCGGACCGGGACCGGCGGCTCGTAGAGGTGGCGGTGGAGCACGCCGAGGGCGGTGGATCCGGCGAACGGGACTTCTCCGCTGAGCAGTTCGTGGAGGAGCACACCGAGGGCGTACAGATCGGTGTACGGGCCCACGGCGCCGCCCATCGCCTGCTCGGGGGCCATGTAGGCCGGGGAGCCGATCGGTGAGCCGGTGTGGGTGAGCCGGGTGGTGTCGGTGTCCAGGACGGAGGCGACGCCCAGATCGAGAACGGTGACGGTGCCGTCCGGACGCACCATCACGTTGCGGGGCTTGAGGTCGCGGTGGACGATCGGCACCGCGTGCACGGCACACAGGACGGCGCAGAGCTGGGCGGCGACCGCGACGGACCACTGCCAGGGGTACGGCTCGTGCTCGGCGAGGTGGTCGGCGAGGTCGGCGCCCTCGACGTACTGCATGACGAGGAACAGGTCGTCGCCGTCGCTGCCCGCGTCGTGGACGGTGACCAGGCCCGGGTGGTCGACCTGGGCGGTGACCCGGCACTCACGGACAAAGCGGCGGCGCAGCTCGCCCGCGGCCTCGCTGTCGATGGGGCCGGTGACCCGGTCGGGGCGGAGCAGCTTCACCGCGACGCGGCGGTCCAGGCGCTGGTCGTAGGCGGTCCAGACCTGGCCCATGCCGCCCTGGCCGAGGATGGTCGCCAGTTGGTACCGCCCGCCGATGAGACGCCCGCTCACCGGCCTTCCTCCTTGCGGAGGTAGTCGCTCAGTTCGTCGAGCTCGGCGCGGACCTGGTCGATGCGGTGGGACCCGGGTTGGGGTTGGGGCGCGGGTTGGGGTTGGGGCGCGGGGTTCGGCTGTGGCCGGGGTGACGGCTGTGGCTGGAGTTGGATTTGGGGCGCGGCGGGCTGCTGCTGTACGGGCATGGGCGGCGGCGCCACGGGCGGCGTGGGAGCGGCCATGGGCAGGGGCGCGGGAGCAGGTGCGGCCCCCCGCATCGGCACCGTGGGCGCGTACTGGTACCCGTAGCCGTACCCGTGTCCGTAGCCGTGGCCGGTCACCGGCTGCTGCCTGCTCAGCCGTTCGTAATGGCGGACGTCCGCGACCAGGTAGTACGCGAACGAGCCCAGCATCGTCACCAGCAGCAGCGGGATGAGGACGAAGTCGATGCCGGTCGGCTCGTCGCTGCCGTCCCTGCCGAGGACCGGCAGGAGCACGCAGACGAACACGAACCCGGCGCCGGTCAGCCACCAGTCGTACGCCTTGCGGCGCACGATCGCGAGCCGGAGCAGCGGAGTCCACAGCAGGATCCCGAGCGAGCCCACCGAGAGCACGCCGAACAGCACCCGCATCGAGACGATCCAGGCCCGGCTGGGAACCCGGCGCGGCGGCGTCGGCGGATGACCCGGGGCGTACATGGCTGCTCCTGGAGACCTGGTCGTTTGAACATCCGCGCACACGCTCCGTGCACGCAGATCCGAGCGTAAAGGGCGACACCGACAACTGGCCTCGGGTTGTACGGAACCGCTGTGGTTCAGCTCACTTCGGTTGAACTCACACCGATTGAGTTCACTCCGGTTCAGCTCACTTCGGCGCGACCGTGCCGTCCGTCAGTCCGTCGTACATCCCCTGTACGAGCTGACCGCCGAGCCGGCCGGCCAGCCTGAGGGCGTCCTCGAACTCGGCCAGGGCACGGAACCGTTCCCCGTACCGCTGCTGCTCCGCGAGCGGCAGCCTGGGCAGTTGGAGGCGGCGGGCGTCCAGCCGGGTGGCGGTGGAGGCGTAGCTGCTGGCCTGGCGGTTGTTGGCGGTGCCACGCAGGAAGCCGGCCAGGAACCAGGGGTCGAGGGCGGCCGGATCGGGGCGCAGCAGCTGGAGGTTGCGGCCCAGCGCGGCACCCGCGGTGGCGTCGTCGATGACGCGGGCGGCGGAGCCGCCGCCGAGCACCGGGACGACGACATCGCCCGGTTCGACGAGGACCGGCTCCTCGGCGGGGCCGTCGGCGGGCAGGCTTCCCGAAGGGGCGGTGGAGCCGAGGACGTCGTGTTCGGTGAGCACGGGCCCCTGGCCGGTGCCGGAGCCGCCGGTGCGGAGCTGGAGGGCTCCGGCGCGGGCGAGTTCGCCGACGGTGGTGAGGGGCCAGTGGGCCGGGTCGGTGAGGGTGACGGCGGGCGGGGTGAGGGTGCCGGTGCGGCCGAGCGTCTCGGCGAGCCGTTCCCGTAGCCGGGTCAGTTCGCCGGGTCCGCCCGCGGCGGCCGGCGGTGGCAGGTGGCGGGCGGGGGCCAGGTCCACGTCGTCGTCGAGGAGTTCGATGACGGGGACGGCGCGGCCGGCACCGGGGCGGGCCCCGGCCGGGGCGGCGCCTTCGAAGGCCTGCCAGGCGTCGAGGACGGCGCCGTGCACCGCCTGCCAGTCGAGCCGGTCGCGCCCACCGGTCGCGGATGCCTGCCCTCCCGGAGCCGGTTCGGCGGGCTCGGCGGTGTCGACGAGCAGCAGTTCGGGCGAGGCGGGCGAGGCGCTGCCGGGCTTGCGGAGCACCCAGAGGTGGAGCGGGATGCCGTACGGGGGTGCGGCGCCGGCCGGGAGCGCGATGACGGCGCGCAGGGCGCCGCGGCGCAGCAGATCGGCGCGGATCCGGCGGCCGGAGCGGCGCGAGGCAGCGGCCGGGGGCATCAGCAGTACGGCGGTGCCGCCCTCGCGCAGATGGGCCAGGGCGTGCTGGACCCAGGCGAGTTCGGACTCGGTACGGGCCGGGAAGCCGTACTCCCAGCGCGGGTCGTAGGCGAGTTCGTCGTGGCCCCAGTTGCGTTCGTTGAACGGCGGGTGGCAGAGCACGGCGTCGGCGGCGAGCTGCGGGAAGGCGTCGGCGCGCAGGGTGTCGGCGTTGCGTGCCGCCAGGACGCAGCCGGGGCCGGTGTGCAGGGCGAGCCGCAGCGCGGTGAGCGCGGCGAGGTCGGGGTCGGTCTCCTGGGCGTACAGGGCGGCGGGATCGCTGACGGCGCGCAGCAGGGCGCCGGTGCCCGCGGCCGGGTCGAGGACCGTACGGGCGGGCCGCTCGCCCGTCTCCACCAGGGCGGCCATCAGTTCGGCGAGTCCGGGCGGAGTGAGTGTGTACTGGCGCGGGTTGGCGTCCAGCTGGCGGCCGAGCAGGAACTCGAAGGTCTCCCGGGCCCCGGTCCCGGCGGCGAGTTCGGCGGCGGCGCGGAGCAGCGGAACGGACGGGAGCAGTTCGGCGGGGCTCGGGGTGTGAACGGCCCTCCCGCCTTCCGCCGCCGGTCCGAAGCGGGTGGTGAGCACCTTGTCGACGGCGAGGGAGAGCACGCCGGCCATCCCTTCGTCCGACACGGCGGCGATCTCCGTCCAGGCCTTGGGGCTGGTCCGCAGGAGCAGCAGGGCGCAGCCCGCGTGGACCAGGGCGGGTACCGCTCCGGCCGGGTGCCCGGCGACCTGCTGCCAGACCCGTTCGCGCAGCGGGACCTCGGCGAGTTTCCCCTGGTCGCGGAGCCATTGCTCGACCTCGGGCAGCGCGAAGGACGGGCTCGTCTCGGTGCCGCCGACGGGCTTGGGGAAGTCGGCGTGGCGGCGGCGCCAGTTGCTGACCGCGGCGCGGCCCACCCCCGCCAGCCGTGCGATCCCGGCCGCGGTCACCTCTGTCGAGTTCTCCGGCACTGGCTGTCTCCCTGGCTGGTCCTGGCACTCGTCCCGGTACTGGTTGTCGGCGAGCATACCGACCCGGTTCACGCGACACCGATTCACAGCGTGCATCGACTCATTCTTTGTGAACCGTGTTGACTCGGTTCACAAGCTCTGCTGTGATTAACCCATCGCCGCACAGGGCGATGCACCGGAGCGATGCACGGAACCGCTCACCACCCATTTCTGCTTTCGCCGGAGGGCACAGCCATGTCCCAGTTCACGCAGCCGCCGCAGTCCCCGCAGCCCCAGCAGCCGTACGCCCCGGGCCAGACGCCGGGCATGCGCCCGGCCCGCAACGGACTGGGCATCGCCGCCCTCATCCTGGGCGTCATCGGCGCCGTGTCCGGCCTGATCCCGTTCCTGTTCTGGCTGGCGGGCATCCTCGGCCTCATCGCCCTCATCCTGGGCCTGGCCGGCCGGGGCCGGGCGAAGCGCGGCGAGGCCACCAACAAGGGAATGGCGACTTTCGGCGCCGTACTCGGTCTGATCTCGCTGATCCTCGCGGTGGTGGGCGCGGTGATCACGTTCAAGGCCGTGGACGACGCCGTGAACGACCTCAACAAGGCGGTCTCCGACACGACGGCCTCCGCGAAGCCGAAGCCCGGCGACGACGGCGCCAAGGGCGGGGCCGCGGACAAGAAGGGCGACGCGGACAAGAAGAAGGAGACCGGCGAGGCGCTGGAGGCCGGTGATTCGGCCGTGTACGACGACGATCTGACGGTCACGGTCGGCGACGCCACCTCGTACACCCCGGACGCGTACGCCGCCGGACACACCAAGGGCCAGAAGGCCTACCGGGTCGCCGTCGTCATCGAGAACGCGGGCAAGGAGAAGTTCGACGCCGCGCTCGTCAGCGTCTCGGCGCGGGCCGGCCAGGACGGCGTGGACGCCGAGCAGATCTTCGACAACAAGGTCGGCACGGGCTTCAGCGGCACGGTCCTGCCGGGCAAGAAGGTCACGGTCCAGTTCGCCTTCGACACCCCGGCGGACGCCAAGAACCTGACGGTCGAGGTCAACCCCGGCTTTACGTACGACGCCTCGCAGTGGGACCTGAAGCTCTGACCGTCCTTCCGAGACCGGAGCCGACACCATGCGTCTTCCCGCCCGCGCCTCGGCAGCCGCCCTGAGTGCCGCGACCGCCCTCACCCTCGCGACGGCCTGCAACATGCTCCCGGACGAGGCACCCGACGACACCGCCCCCTACGCCGGGCTGACCGCCCCCGAGGTCACCAACAAGGCCCTCGCGGCGACCCGCGCCGCCAAGTCGCTGCGCATGACGGTGCGGACGACGACGCCCGAGGGCCCGGTGGAGGCGTACGTGGCGACGGACGTCAGGGGCGAGTGCACGGTCACCCTCTCCATGGGCGCGGCGGGCACGATGGAGCTGGCACGGACGGGCGGCAAGGTCCGCACCCGCTCCGACGCCGCGATGCTGCGGTCGGCCTCCCCGCCACAGGCCAAGAGCCTCACCGGCCACTGGGTGAGGCCCGCCACCTCCGACCGGTACGCGAAGCTGGCCGAACGCTACTGCGACCGGGAGACGTTCCTCGGCCGCCTCGCGCCGAGGACCGGAACGGCCCGCAAGAAATGGACGAGCGCACCCGGCTCCGGCACCCCCGCCCTGACCGTCACCGGCGAGACGGACGCCGGGAAGTGGACGGCGGACATCGCCACCGAGGGCAAACCCTTCCTGCTCAAGCTGAACCTGCCCCCGTCACACCCGCAGGGCACACCGGAACACGACACCGCCCGCACCGCCCCCGCCGCAGTCGCATTCTCCGAATTCGACAAGCCGTTCAAGGCAACCAGCCCGAAGACCTGAACTCCCGCCCCCCTGAACGCCCCGGACCACAGAACCCGCCCCACCCCAGGGCGGGTTTCCGTGCACCCTGGACTCCCTGGTCACCCGCCGCACTGCGCCAGCATCGCCGCCTTGTCGGCGGTGGTGACCGGCAGTCCGTACTTCAGGGACACCTGCGCGAACCGCACCGCGTACGAGCAGCGGACCGGCTTGTACGGCGGCAGCCAGGAGGCCGGCCCCGAGTCGCGCTTGGCGTTGTTGGCCGGCCCGTCCACCGGGATGAGGTTGAGCGGATCGTTGGCGATCTGCTGCCGCTTGGCCTCGTTCCAGCGCGAGGCACCCATCTGCCAGTCGTACGAGAGCGGCATCACATGGTCGATCTGGACCTTGGTGGCCTGCTGCTTGCGCCAGTCGATGGTCGAGCCGGTGTACGGGTCCTTGAGCGTCATCGACACGACCACACAGTCCGAACCGGACCGGAACTTCAGGTCCTTGCCGTCCCTGGCGAGGAGGTCGTTGCGGGTGTCGCAGCCGTTCCTCGCGAGCGGTATCCCGTCGACCGAGTCCTTCCACGCGTAGCCGAACTCGTCCCGCGCGTACCCGGTCTTCGGCCCCCGTCCCCTGGTCGCCACCTTCTCGATGACCTTCCGCCCGGCCGCCCGGTCCGCCTCGGACGTGAGCGGCGCGAGCCCCGGCTTCGTACCGTCGGCGTTGTCGAGCGGACTGGCCCCGAATCCGGTGACGGCCCGCCCGCCGCCCTCCCCCTCGGAGCGCGAAGGCTGCTCGGGGTCGCAGCCGGCCAGGGCCAGCACCGCCGCCGCGCCGAGGGCGGGCAGCATCACTCGATAAGCGCGGGGAGATATCACTCGGAACCGTCCTGACGGGGAGAAAGCCGAACCCGGGAATCCTACGAAGCCCTTCTCCCGGCGAGCATGCACATGCCGATGGGCCAGGCAATTGCGACCTGAATCACACATCGACCGAGCCGCCCGGCCGCCGACCGCTGGCACGCCGGACCGCCGGGGCACTTAACGTACATCCATGTATGTTACGTAGACGTATGATTCCTCCACAGGCACTCCTCCGCCCCCGGAAGGTCAGACGCATGGGCTTCTACGGCCGTCAACGCACGCTCGCCGACCTGGAGCGCCGCACACTGCGCATCCGGGAGTCCGGGACGGGACAGCTGCTCGCCGTACGCGGCCGTCGGCAGGTGGGGAAATCCCGGCTCTTCACACGCTTCGTCGAGCAGTCGGGACTGCCATACCTCTACTTCTCCGCGGTGAAGAACGCACCGCCCGCCACTCAGCTCCAGGCCCTCACCGCCGAGCTGCACACCTCGACGACCCCGCTCGCCGACGCCGATTCCCTCTTCTCCGCTCCCCCCGGCGACTGGCGGGACACACTGGGCAGGATCGCCGTCGCCTGCCGCAGCACCCCGTCCGTCGTCGTCATCGACGAGTTCCCGTGGGCCGCAGCGGCGGATCCGACCCTGGAGGGACAGCTCCAGAACGCCTGGGACCGCCAACTGGAGAACACCCCCGTTCTCTTTGTATTGATCGGCTCCGATGTCGGAATGATGGAGCGGCTCACCGAGCACGACAGGCCGCTCTACGGCCGGGCCAGGAGCACCACCGTCGCCCCCTTCGACCCCGCCGAATGCGCCGAGGCCCTGGGCGGCGGAGGGGACCCGCTGGCCGCTTTCGACACCGTGCTCATCACCGGGGGTTACCCACGCCTCGTGCTGGACCGCGCCCGCGCGCGCAGCACCCGGGCGTTCGTGCACGAACAGCTCGGTGACGAGAACAGCGATCTGGCCGTCATGGGGCAGCGGTCCCTCGACGCCGAATTCCCCGACGCACAGCAGGCGCGACGCGTCCTGTCCGCGATGGGGGGTGCCGACATCGGAGTCAGCACCTTCAGCCAAGTCGTCGGAAGACTTCCCGAGGAAGGGGGTACGGCGCACACAGCGGTCACCAGGGCCATAAAGGTGCTCGCCGACAAAGGGGTGGTCAGCGTCGACGTACCGGTGGGTGCGCCCACCAACAGCAGGCTGCGGCGCTACCGCATCGACGACCCGTACCTGCGCTTCTGGTTCCGCTTCGTCGAGGAACAGCAGGCCCACATCGCCCGCGGCCGGCCGGACATCGCCCGCGCCGCCTTCGACCGGGGCTGGCCGAGCTGGCGGGGCCGCGCCGTCGAGCCACTCGTCCAGGAGGCGGTGTACCGGCTGAGTCCGGAACTGCCGGGGCTGGCGGGCGCCGGGCGGGTGGGGAGCTGGTGGAACCGTGACAACAGCCAGGAGTACGACATCGTCGTGCCCGCCGCCTCGGGGAAGCGCACACTGCTCCTCGGTTCGGTCAAGTGGCGTGAGGCCAAGCGCTTCAGCGACCGCGACCTCTCCCACCTCGCCGAGGCCCGGACCGTCGTACCGGGCGCGTCGGCGGCCCCGCTGCTGGCGGTGTGCCCGGCAGGGGTCGAGGACGGCGTGCACCCGGACCTGACCCTCACCCCTGCGGATCTGCTGGCCGCCTGGGGCGCGTGAGAGGTGCGGGCGGTGTCCCCGCTCCGGCCCCTCCGCGCACCCGCACACCGTCCGGTCACCCGTACCGCTCACACCTTCCCGATCCCCAGCGTCGTCTCGGACGGCAGCATCCCGGAACCGATCGCCGCCACCCAGAGCGGCCCCAGCAGCTCGACGAGCCGCTCCCGCTCCACCTCCCCGAGCACCCGCCACGGCTCCGCCGCCGCCTCGTCCGTACGCCGCTCGACCCCGGCGCGCAACGCCCGCCCGGCCTCGGTCGCCGCACCGTCCCCATCCAACAGCCCCCGCTCCACGAGCCGTTGCCGGGCCGCCCGCCACTCCGCCTCGCCCCATCCCCGGCTCGCGAACACCTCCGGCCGCGCCGCCCCGACGGCGGCGAAGGAGACCAGCGACTCGACCGGGTCGAGCCCCGCCTCGACGAGCGCCGCGAGATGACCGTCGCCCCGGTGCTCACGCAGGACCGTCGCCGCCTGCCAGAGCACGAGGTGCGGCTCCTTGGGCCAGGGCAGGGCCGCGTTGGCCGCGGCGAGCGGCCGGCCGACGGCGTCCACGGCCTCCGCGACGCGCCGCACCAGTGCGGCGGCTTCGCCCAACTCCGCACCGTCGACCACGTCTCCCAGCAGCTTCCGGTAGGTACGGTCGACCGCCCGGGTCCGGGCCGCGAGCACCGCACCGGGCGAGGCGACGGACCAGACGGCGGGCACGTACTCGCTCACCATCGCCGGACTGAAGCTGTAGAACGCGTCGGCCACCCGCCCCGCATCGGCCTCCCCGAGCGGCGCCGCGCGCCAGGCGAAGTAGCCGGGCCACCGCTCGTCGGTCCGGTATCCGAGCGCGGCGGCCTCCGCGACGGCCTCCGGCGCGTAGTACAGAACAGCGTGCAACGGCTCCAGCAGATGCCACATCCGTCGCACTCGCCCCAGTTCCTCGGACATGTCTCCGCCCTCCACGACGTCACCCATCTAGCCACTGACTAGATATCGAGATCCCCAGACTGCCGCCCTACGCTCGAACTTGTCAACGACTAGATTCCGCGTAATCTCCTGCCCATGACCAGCGAGCGCACCTACCACCACGGCGACCTGCGGCGGGCCGTCCTCACCGCCGCACTCGACGTCATCCGCACCGAGGGGCCCGGCGCACTGAGCCTGCGCGACCTGGCACGCCGGGCCGGTGTCTCCCACGCGGCCCCCGCTCACCACTTCAAGGACCGCACGGGCCTGCTCACCGCCATCGCGACGGAGGGGTACGAGCGGTTCGCCGACGCCTTGGCCGACGCCCCGGACCTGCGAGAACGAGGCGTGCGATACGTACGGTTCGCCACCGAACACCCGGCGCACTTCCAGGTGATGTTCCAGCCGGACCTCTACCGCACCGACGACCCCGGCCTGCTCGCCGCGAAGGACCGCGCCTCGGCCGAGCTGCGCGCGGGCGTCAACGGCCTCTCCCCCGCCGGGCGCGGCGACGACGCCCGCCTCGCGGGTGTGGCCGCCTGGTCGCTGGCCCACGGCTTCGCCACGCTGCTGCTGAGCGGCAACCTGGAGGGGGCGGTGGGCGGCCGGGACCCGGAGGCGGTGTTCCGGTCGGTCACGGAGTTGTTGTTCGCGCCGACGGATGAGCGGCCGGCGGATGAGCGGTCGGCGTCGGGCGGGCCGGAACGGGGTGGCGCGTGAGCCACTCCTGGAACTCGCGGTGCCGGAACTGGTAGGCGGCACCGGTCACCCGGATCAGGCCCACCGTCCGGAACCACTCCAGGAAACGGCTCAGACGGAACGGAAGGCGGCGGCAGTTGACCAGCAGCCGGTTCAAGCGGCTGCCACTTCGTTCGCCCCACGAAGGAGCCTCGGCCCCGCCGGACATCCGACGGGGCCGAGGCAGCAGACGTTCCGGGACTACGAACCCAGGATCGTGGTCAGGAACTCCCCCGTCCACGCCAGCAGTTCGCGCCCCACGACCGGCTTGCCGCCCACCCTCGCGGTGGTGGGGCGGGGGACCAGGATCTGGTGGACGGCCGGCTTGATGACCGTCTTCGGGTACAGGCGCTTGAGGCGCAGCTCCTGCGATTCGCGCAGCTCGACCGGGGCGAACCGGATGTTCGGGCCCTGGAGGACGATCTCGCCGACGCCGCAGGCTCGGGCCAGCATGCGCAGGCCGGCGACCAGGAGGAGGTTCTCGACCGGCTCGGGCAGCTTGCCGTAGCGGTCGGTGAGTTCCTCGCGGACGGCCCTGATGTCGTCCTCGGTGTTGGCGGAGGCGATGGCGCGGTACGCCTGGAGGCGCAGCCGCTCGCCGGGGGCGTAGTCGTGGGGGACGTGGGCGTCGACCGGGAGCTCGATCTTGACCTCCAGCGGCGGCTCCTCCTCCACACCGCCTTCGAGGGAGGCCCGGTAGTCGGCGACCGCCTCGCCCACCATGCGTACGTACAGGTCGAAGCCGACGCCCGCGATGTGGCCGGACTGCTCGCCGCCCAGGAGGTTTCCGGCGCCCCGGATCTCCAGGTCCTTCATCGCCACGTACATGCCCGCACCCATCTCGGTGTGCTGGGCGATCGTGGCGAGGCGCTCGTGGGCCGTCTCGGTGAGCGGCTTCTCCGGGGGGTAGAGGAAGTACGCGTAGCCGCGCTCGCGGCCACGGCCGACACGGCCGCGCAGCTGGTGGAGCTGGGAGAGGCCGAAGTTGTCGCCGCGCTCCACGATCAGGGTGTTGGCGTTGGAGATGTCGATGCCGGACTCGACGATCGTCGTGGAGACCAGGACGTCGAACTTCTTCTCCCAGAAGTCCACCACCACCTGCTCCAGGGCCTGTTCGGACATCTGGCCGTGGGCCGTCGCGATCCGGGCCTCCGGGACGATCTCACGGAGGCGGGCGGCGGCGCGGTCGATCGACTCGACCCGGTTGTGGATGTAGAACGCCTGCCCCTCGCGGAGCAGTTCACGGCGGATGGCCGCGCCGATCTGCTTCTCCTCGTACGGGCCGACGAAGGTGAGGACCGGGTGGCGCTCCTCGGGCGGCGTGGTGATCGTCGACATCTCGCGGATGCCGGTCACGGCCATTTCGAGCGTACGGGGGATGGGCGTCGCGGACATGGTGAGGACGTCCACGTTGGCGCGGAGCTTCTTCAGCTGCTCCTTGTGCTCGACGCCGAAGCGCTGCTCCTCGTCGACGATGACCAGGCCCAGGTCCTTGAACCTGGTCTCGGAGGAGAACAGGCGGTGGGTGCCGATGACCAGGTCGACGGAGCCCTCGCGGAGCCCTTCGAGGGTCGCCTTGGAGTCGGACTCGGACTGGAAGCGGCTGAGCGCGCGCACGTTGACGGGGAACTGGGAGTAGCGCTCGGTGAACGTGCCGTAGTGCTGCTGGACCAGGAGGGTCGTGGGTACGAGGACGGCGACCTGCTTGCCGTCCTGGACCGCCTTGAACGCCGCCCGGACCGCGATCTCCGTCTTGCCGTAGCCGACGTCGCCGCAGATCAGCCGGTCCATCGGGACGGACTTCTCCATGTCCTCCTTGACCTCGGCGATGGTGGAGAGCTGGTCGGGCGTCTCCGCGTACGGGAAGGCGTCCTCCAGCTCGCGCTGCCAGGGCGTGTCGGGGCCGAAGGTGTGGCCGGGGGCCGCCATCCGGGCCGAGTACAGCTTGATCAGGTCGGCGGCGATCTCCTTGACGGCCTTCTTGGCGCGCGCCTTGGTCTTCGTCCAGTCGGCGCCGCCGAGCCGGTGCAGGGTGGGCGCCTCGCCGCCGACGTACTTGGTGACCTGTTCCAGCTGGTCGGTCGGGATGTACAGGCGGTCGCCGGGCTGGCCGCGCTTGGCGGGGGCGTACTCGACGAGGAGGTACTCGCGGGTGGCGCCCTGCACGGTGCGCTGCACCATCTCGATGTAGCGGCCCACGCCGTGCTGTTCGTGGACGATGTAGTCGCCGGTCTCCAGCGTCAGCGGGTCGATCGTCTTGCGGCGGCGGGCCGGCATCCGGCCCAGGTCCTTGGTGGCGGTGCGCTGGCCGGTGAGGTCCGTCTCGGTGAGCACGGCGAGCTTCAGCGCCGGGTCGACGAAGCCGTGGTCGATCGCGCCGCAGGAGACGTGGACGACGGACGGGGAGATCTCCGCCAGGTCCGGGTCGAGGCGGGCGGCGATGCCCTCGCCGCTCAGCACCTCGACGGTGCGGGAGGCGAGGCCCTGGCCCTCGGTGACGTACACCGTGCGCCAGCCGTCGGCGATCCAGCCCTTGGTGTCGGCGAGCGCGCGGGCGGTGTCGCCGCGGTACGACTCCGGGGCGTGCATCGTGAACTTGAGGGTGTCCTCGTCGAGCTCGTCGTCGGCGGCGAACGGGGAGACCGACCACCACATCATCCCCAGCTCTCGGGCCCGGTCCCGGACGTCCGCGATGCCCCACAACGAGGCCGCGCCCACGTCGATCGGGGCCTCGCCGCCGCCCGCGGTGGCCGCCCAGGACGCCTGGAGGAACTCCTGGCTGGTGGCGACCAGGTCGGCGGCCCTGGTACGGACCCGCTCCGGGTCGCAGACCAGCGCCATCGAGCCCTTCGGCAACACGTCGAGCAGCAGCTCCATGTCGTCGACCAGGACCGGGGCGAGGGACTCCATGCCCTCCACCGCGATCCCCTCGGCGATCTTGTTGAGGAGTTCGCCCAGCTCGGGGTGGGCCTCGGCGAGCGCGGCGGCCCGCTCCCGCACCTCGTCGGTGAGCAGCAGCTCGCGGCAGGGCGGCGCCCACAGGCCGTGCTCGGCGATCTCCAGCGACCGCTGGTCGGCGATCTTGAAGTACCGGATCTCCTCGACGTCGTCGCCCCAGAACTCCACCCGAAGGGGGTGCTCCTCGGTCGGCGGGAACACGTCCAGGATGCCGCCGCGTACGGCGAACTCGCCGCGCTTCTCGACCAGTTCGACCCGGGAGTACGCGGCCGCCGCCAGTGCCTCGACCGTCTTGCCGAGATCGGCGCTCTCGCCGATGCGCAGCGCCACGGGTTCCAGGTCGCCGAGCCCCTTGACCTGCGGCTGGAGCACGGAACGGATCGGCGCGACGACGACCGAGACCGGCCCGGTCTCCGGGTCGTCCGCCCTCGGGTGCGCCAGGCGGCGCAGCACGGCGAGGCGGCGGCCCACGGTGTCCGAGCGGGGCGAGAGCCGCTCGTGCGGCAGGGTCTCCCAGGACGGGAACTCGGCGATCGTGTCCGGCGGCAGCAGGGTGCGCAGCGCGGCCGCCAGGTCCTCGGCCTCCCGGCCGGTCGCGGTGACGGCGAGCACGGTCCGCCCGGTCTCGCGGGCCAGTGCGGCGACGGCGAAGGGGCGGGCGGCGGGCGGGCCGACGAGGTCGACGTGCATCCGGTGGCCGTCGCCGGCGGCCTTCACCGCCTCGGCGAGTGCCGGGTCACGTACGACGACATCCAGCAGACCGTGCAGGCTCATGAAGGGCTTCCGTCCGGGTAACTAGGGCGAGGTCCGGCAGCCGGCTGCTGCCAGGGCGACAGCTGGGTGCTGCCGGCGACACGAAGAGCAACGCGCAGGGCAACGCGAAGCGCCCGACACGTCGCACGTACCGGGGGTTTCCCAGCGTACGACTCCGGTGTGACAGCCGCGCCCGCAATCCGGCCCGGCGGGGTGTTCGGACGCGGCTGCCACGGCGGGGCGTCCCGAGCTGCGTCCCGGGCACACGAATCCGGCCCCGGGGTGTTTGGAGGAACACCCCGGGGCCGGATCAGGTCATCCTACGTCGGCCGCCGCCCGCGCTAATCGGTGGCGATCGCGTTCAGGACATTCATCCGGCCCGCCCGGAACGCCGGGACCAGGGCCGCGAACAGTCCGACGAAGGCCGAGGCGACGAAGACCGTGAGGATCGTCGGCCACGGGATCTCCAGGACGCCGAGGCCCTCCAGGGCCAGCAGCTTCTGGGCCGCCGTGCCCCAGCCCATGCCGAGGCCGAGGCCGAGCAGGGCTCCGAAGACCGCGATGACCACCGACTCCAGGCGGATCATCCGGCGCAGCTGGCGGCGGGAGAGACCGATGGCGCGCATCAGGCCGATCTCCCGGGTGCGTTCGACCACCGACAGGGCCAGGGTGTTCACCACACCGAGCACGGCGACGATGATCGCGAGCGCCAGCAGGCCGTAGACGATGTTCAGCAGCTGGCCGATCTGGTCCTTGAGCTGCTGCTTGAAGTCGGCCTGGTTCTTCACCTCGTACTGCGGGTACTTGGCGAGGGCGTCCTTGAGGCCGGCGTACGCCTCCTTCTCCTTGCCGTCCGCCGCCTTCGCGAACATGATCATGTTCTGCGGCAGGGTGTCGGCGGGGACGTAGCGCTCGGCGGTCGCGATGTTGATGTACATCGCGCCCTTGTCGATGTTGACGTCGTCCGAGGTGATCGCGGCGACCTTCAGCTTCGCGGTCTCGCCGCCCTTGAACGCGACGGTGATCCGGTCACCGACCTCGATGTGGTGCTCGGTGGCGTACGTCTCGCCGACCGACATGGCGTCCTTGCCGTACGCGGCGGCCAGCTCGCCGGAGACCGTCTCGCGGCGGACGTCGTCCTTGTACGTGGGGTCGGCGGCGACCAGGCCCTCGCGCTCGGTGGAGCCGTCGGGGGCGGTGAGCGAGGCGCTGACGTTCTTGTACGAGGTGACGTGATCGATGTCCCCCGCCGCCCGGACGGCCTTCGCCGCCTGGTCGACGATCAGCCCGCCGCCGTCACCGGACGGCTGGATGATGAAGTCGGCGCCCACCGACTTGTCGAGTTCCTCGGTGGCCGAGGCGACCATGGAGGAGCCGACGACCGAGAGGCAGGCGACCAGGGCGAGGCCGACCATCAGGGCTGCGCCGGTGGCACCGGTGCGGCGCGGGTTGCGCAGGGCGTTGCGCTCGGCGAGCCGTCCCACGGGGCCGAACATCCGCAGCATGACCGCGCTCAGCACCCGGACCACGAGGCCGGCCAGCAGCGGGCCGATCACGATGAAGCCGATGAGGGTGAGGAGCACGCCCGCACCGAGCATGAGCGAGCCCTCGGCCGACTCGTCGGCCCTCGTCGCGGCGAGGAGCGCGGCGCCGCCGGCCAGCGTGAGGACCAGGCCGATCGCGGCCCGGACCCGGCCAGCGCGGCCGTCCGCCGGGGTTCCGGCCTCGCGCAGGGCGGCCATCGGGGAGACCTTCCCGGCCCGGCGGGCGGGGAAGTACGCGGCGACGACGGTGACGACGATGCCGAGCACCAGACCGACCACGGGGGTCGTCCAGGCGATGGTGAGGTCCCCGGTGGAGAGTTCCATGCCCATGGCGCCCATGAGCTTCATCAGGCCGACGGCGAGGCCGACGCCCGCGCCGACGCCGAGGAGCGAGCCGACGACGCCGAGGAACAGCGCCTCGATCAGCACGGACCGGTTGACCTGCTTGCGGCTGGAGCCGATGGCCCGCATCAGGCCGATCTCGCGGGTGCGCTGGGCGACCAGCATCGAGAAGGTGTTGACGATCAGGAAGATGCCGACGAGCAGGGCGATCCCGGCGAAGCCGAGCATCGCGTACTTCATGACGTCGAGGAAGGAGCCCATCGAGTCCTTGTTGGCCGCCGCCGCCTGCTCCTGCGTCTGGAGCTTGTACGCGGAGGTGTCGCCGAGCGCCGTGGCGACGTTCTTCTTCAGCTGCTCGTCGGAGACGCCCGCTTCGGCGGTGACGGAGATCATGCTGAAGACGTCGGGCGCGCCGAGCAGCTTCGTCTGGGCGGTGGCGGTGTCGAAGTAGACGACCGCGGCGCCGGGGTTGGTGACCTTGAAGGCGGCGATGCCGGTGATCGTGGACCTGATGTCGCCGTCCGCGGTGATGGTGCGCAGTTCGTCGCCGAGCTTCAGGTGGTGCTTCTCGGCGGTGTCGGCGTCGATCATCACCTCGGTCGGGCCGCGCGGTGCGTGGCCGGAGGAGATCTCCATCGAACGGAGGTCGTTCCTCGTCCAGTTGCCCGCGATCGTCGGGGCGCCCGAGGTGGGGCCCAGGTTCTTGTCGTGGCTGTCGACGACGGTGACGGACATGCTGGAGACCGCGCCCTCGGCCGCCTTCGCGCCGGTGGCCTTCGCGGCCTTCCCGACGGCGGACGCGGGGACCGTGACCGGCTTGCCGTTCTCCGGGATCCCGTTGTTCTCCTCGGGGTCCTTCGGGGCGACCGTGACATCGGCCGCGGTCGCGGCGAAGAGCTTGTCGAAGGTGGTGTTCATGGTGTCGGTGAAGACGAGCGTGCCGCACACGAACGCCACCGAGAGCAGGACGGCCACGGCGGAGAGCGCCATGCGTCCCTTGTGGGCGAAGAAGTTCCGCCGCGATGTCTTCCAGACGGTCATGACGTCCGCCCGCGCGAGTCGAAGTCCTTCATGCGGTCGAGGACCTGGTCGGCCGTCGGGTTGTGCATCTCGTCGACGATGCGTCCGTCGGCGAGGTAGAGGACCCGGTCCGCGTAGGAGGCGGCCACCGGGTCGTGGGTGACCATGACGATGGTCTGGCCCAGCTCGTCGACCGACCTGCGCAGGAAGCTCAGCACCTCGGCGCCGGCCCGGGAGTCCAGGTTCCCGGTGGGCTCGTCGCCGAAGATGATCTCCGGGCGGGCGGCGAGCGCCCTGGCCACCGCGACGCGCTGCTGCTGGCCGCCGGAGAGCTCGGTCGGCCGGTGCTTCAGCCGCTCGGCGAGACCGACGGTCTCCACGACCTGCCGCAGCCAGGCGGCGTCGGGCCTGCGGCCCGCGATGTCCATCGGCAGCGTGATGTTCTCCAGCGCGTTGAGCGTGGGGAGCAGGTTGAACGCCTGGAAGATGAAGCCGATCCGGTCCCGGCGGAGCTGGGTGAGCTTCTTGTCCTTGAGCCCGGTGATCTCGGTCTCGTCGAGGAAGATCTGCCCCGAGCTCACGGTGTCCAGGCCGGCCAGGCAGTGCATCAGGGTCGACTTGCCGGAGCCGGACGGGCCCATGATCGCGGTGAACTGCCCGCGGGCGATGTCCACGTCGACGTGGTCGAGCGCGACGACCCGGGTCTCGCCCGCCCCGTACGCCTTGACGACCTGCCGCGCCCTCGCGGCGACGGCCGTACGCCCTCCAGTGTCCCCGTGCCTGGGAATGGTCACAGCCGTTGTCACGGTTTATCTCCTATGTCGGTCATCAATCGAGATGCGTCGGTGCGCATACAAATTCTGGTGTCGGGAGCGGGTCCGGCGCACTGGTGCCCGGCACAGTTCCCGGGTGGGGTTTTCCCCACCCCTCCCTCGCTCCCGGGGATACGTCGCTGTGTAGGAAAACGTTAAGGAACGGGCCCCTGCCGCAACGTCCTCCGCCGGGAGGAACCGCCCCTGGCGAGAATTAAGGAGCTTCCCCTAGGGGTCTCGACCCCAGGGCGGAGGCCCGTGTCAGGGGCTCCGACCAAAGGTGTACCGAGGGCCTCACCGGACGCCCCCGTTCCCACCCGGCCGCCACCTCCGGTTCACCCGGCCTCACGCAACTGAGCCATTACCGTGGGTAATTCAGGCCACCCTCTCCCCAACAGCCGTACCCACAAGTAATGTTCGCGCATCCGCACGCACCCGCACTCCTGCCTTGCCGCCCGCCCCAGGACCCGAGCCATGCAAGGAGCAGCACCCCGATGTCGCACGGAAACCCGCCCCCCGCACCCCACTCCCCCTGGCCCGGACCGCTGCCGAAGCCGTCCCCTCAGCATCGGCCGCCGCCCCCGCACCACGCCGACTATCTGCTGCCCTGGCAGAGCTCCGAGACCGCCCCCGACTCCGACTCACCGAGCACCGGGGACGCCTCCGGCGCCTCCGCAACCGCGCCCGGCCGCCACAGCGACCTGCGTCGGCTGCGCACCTCGTACCGGTCCCTGCGGCGCACCGCGGCGCTGACCGCGCTCGGCTACTTCGTGGTCTTCCTGCTGCTCTCCGGGTACGCCAAGGACCTGCTGGACCAGCCCCTGTTCGGCGGCCTCAACATCGGCCTGGCCCTGGGGCTCTGCCAGATCCCCGTGACGCTGCTCGCCATCACCCTGTACGAGCGGACCGCCCGGCGCACGGTCGATCCGCTCGCCGCCCGGATACGAAGAGCGGGAGCGGCCCGGTGAACGGATTCGACAACTCCGCGCAGTCGATGTCCCTGGTGGCCTTCCTCGCCGTGGGCACCGTGGCACTGCTGCTCTGCGTGATGACCGGCCCGGACCGCGACGACGTCGACGAGTTCTACACCGGCTCCCGCTCGCTCTCGCCCATGCAGAGCGGCTTCGCCCTCGCGGGCGACTACCTCTCCGCCGCCACGGTGCTCGGCACCACCGGCATCATCGCCCTCACCGGCTACGACGGGATGATCCTCGCCCTGAGCATCACCCTCTCGCTGGTCCTGCTGATGTTCCTGCTCGCCGAACCGCTGCGCAACGCGGGCGGGTTCACCATGGGCGACGTACTCGTACGCCGCGCCCCCGGCCGCGCGGTCCGCATCACCGCCTGCGCGGCCACCCTCGCCGCGCTCGTCCCGATGATGGTCGTCCAGCTCGCCAGCAGCGGCGATCTGCTCGCCTTCATCCTCGGGTTCGACACCTCCGGGTTCCGCACCGGCGCCATCATCGGGCTCGGCACCCTGATGATCGGCTACGCGGCGATCGGCGGCATGAAGGGCACCTCGCTGATCCAGATCGTGAAGACCGTGGTCCTCTTCGTGGCCGCCTTCACCATCGCCGTCATGATCATGAACCGGTTCGACTGGAACACCGACTCACTGCTCTCGGCCGCCCGGCAGAGCAGCGGCGCGGGCGCCGAGTACCTGCGCTCGGGGCTCCAGTTCAAGGGCAGCGGCCTCGACATGGTCAGCTCCGAACTGACCGTGGTGCTCGGTGCCGCCTGCCTGCCCCACGTCGCCATGCGCATGTCGAGCGCCCGCTCCACACAGGCCGTCCGGCGCTCGATGTCCTGGGCGATATCCGTGGTCGCCGCGATCTGCCTGCTGCTCGTCGTGATCGGCTTCGGCGCGGGGGCCCTCGTCGACCACGACGTCATCACCGGCGCCGGGGCGTCCGGGAACAGCGCGATCCTCCAGATCAGCGGCGAGGTCGCGAACGGCACGCAGCTGGGGGCCCTGATCATCACGACGATGACGACGGCGATCTTCCTCACCCTGCTCGCCTCGGTCGCCGGAATGATCCTGGCCTGCGCCAACTCCCTCGCCCACGACCTGTTCGCGCATGGCCTGCACGGGGTGCGCGACCCCGGCCGCAAGCCGCTGGCCGGCCTGTCCGAGATGCGTACGGCACAGGCCTCGGCGATCGTCGTCGGGCTGCTCGCCACCGTTCTCGCGGTCGTGGCCAGACACTGGAACGTGCAGGCACTGGCGACGCTCTCGTTCTGCGTCGGCGCGTCCGCGCTCGCCCCGGCGCTCCTCTACAGCATGTTCTGGCGGCGCTTCACCCGCACCGGACTGCTGTGCACCCTCATCGTCGGCACCCTCACCACCCTGGTGCTGATCACCGGCACCAACCTGGTCTCCGGCTCCCCCTCCTCGGTCTTCCCCGACCACGACTTCAACTGGTTCCCGTTCACCACCACCGGGCTCGTCTCCATCCCGGCCGGATTCCTGGCGGGCTGGCTGGGCACGATCCTCCCCCGCCACACGGCCCCCGCGGCGCGCCGCCTCTACCAGAGCGAGGAGCCCCGAATCCTGGCAGGTGTCCCACCGACACGCCGATGAGCCCGGCCCTCGCACGCTCCACGGCACCCTGTCGGCAGGCAGCACGACGACAGCCCCGCACAACACTCCGGTTCTGGGGTGCGCGGGGCTGTCGTCGTTGCGCGGGGCCGTCGTCGCCGCAGCGGGGTGCGGTCAAGCCGCGCCGAGTGATTCTGTCCGCATGCTGCTCCCGATCATCCACGAGACGGCCGAACCGATCGAGGTCGTTCGTCCGCAGCTTCGACGCCGACCGCGTGCCCGCCCAGGAGTTGCTCCGGCGGTTCCGTGCGGCTGCGGAGAGGCCCGCGTAGCCGGATCGGTCAGGAGTTGCGCCACAGCTGGGCCGGCTCCGAGGCGTCGCACGCCGCCGACTGGACGCCGATGCTGCTGAACATCCGGAGGCAGACGCCCTCGGCGACGTTCACCAGGGTGTGGCCGCTCGATGTCTGGGTGCCGATCCGCCAGACCTGGGAATCGGAGGAGTTGCAGGTCTCGGCCGACACCCCTGCGGGGCCGTTCAGCCTGAGGCAGTTGCCGGTGCCCTGGCCGACGAGCTTGAACTTGCCGCCGGAAGTGGGTTTGTACGTCCACTTGTAGTAGAGCGTGGCCCCGTTGTGCGCCGGTTCGCCGCACACCGAGTTCATGAGCATGGAGCCGCCGTACGAGGACGCCGACTCGCCCAGGCACCGCTTGTTGGACGCGTTCTTGAGGTAGTACTGCCCCGAGGGCGCCGGGACCTGGCCGCCGCCCGAGCCGCCGGAGCTGGATCCGGAGCCCGAGCCGGAATCGCCCGTGGGCTTCGAACCGCCGGAACCGGAACCAGAACCGGAACCGGAGCCGGAGCCGCCCGAGGGGACGGAACCGTCCGAACCGCCATCCGTACCGCCCGCACCGGCGCCGTCGGCGCCGTCCTTCCCGCCCTCGCCGTCCTTCCTGTCCTTGCCGTCCTTCGGCTTGTCGGAGGATCCCGGCTTGGAACTCGACGAGCGGGAGGGCGACTTCGTGGGATCCGCGGAACCGCCGTCCGTCCCGGGGCCGGACGGCCCGGCGGTGACCGAAGGCGTCGCGGCGCCGGAGTCCGCACCGCGCGAACCGCCGATCTGGTACGGCCCGAGCGCCAGGGTCAGGGTCGTGCCCGTCACCACCACGACGGGGAGCGCGATGAGCAGCACCCGGGAGCGGCGACTGCGCTGCTTCTCCGGGACGACGCCGGTCGTCCGGACGTCAGGCAGGGAAGGCACCACGGCAGGGGCGGGCGCCAGGGGCGGCTCCGGCTCGGGCTCCTCGGGCGGCGGCGGGCTCGCCGCGAACGCCGCCCGCTCGGTGATCCGGTCGGTGACGGCCGGCGGCCACAGGGCGGTGACCGCTGCGGGCACCCGGGCGGCGGCGATCTCGTAGAGCTCGGCGGCCGTCGGCCGGTCCGCGGCGTCCTTGGCGAGACAGGACCCGACCACGGCGGCCAGGTCCGGATCGAGGTCCGGCAGCCGCCCGAGGTCGGGTTCGGTGTGCACGATGCGGTAGAAGAGGCCCGGCCCCGACCCGTCACCGAACGGCGGGCGGCAGTTCGCCGCGAAGAGCAGCAGACCGGCCAGCGCGAACACATCCGCCGCACCGGTCAGATCCCGCTCGGCCATGGCCTGCTCGGGGGCCATGTAGGCGGGGGTCCCGATGACCATCCCGGTCCTGGTCACCCTGGACTGGTCGGCCGCCCTGGCCACCCCGAAGTCGATCAGGGTCACACCGTCGAGCGTCAGCATGACGTTGGACGGCTTCAGGTCCCGGTGCACCATCCCGGCCGCGTGCACCGCGCGCAGACCGCCCGCCCCGTCGCGCAGCAGCCGCCACAGACTGTCCGCGGGCAACGGGCCCTCGTTCAGCCGCAGCGCGTCGCTCAGGGTGACACCGGGGATGTACTCCGTGGCGAACCACGGAGGCTGCGCCGTACGGTCACTGGCCAGCAACCGGGCACTGACCCCGGACGGCAGCTTGGCGAGATTGTCGAGTTCGTGCCCGAAGTGGGACAGGAAGTCCTTGTCCGCGGCCAGTACCGGCAGCACCTGCTTGACCGCCGCGTACCGCCCCGCCGCGGTACCGAGATAGACCCGGCCCATACCGCCGGTACCGAGGATGCCGAGCAGCCGGAAGGCGCCGATCCGCCGGGGGTCGTCCGGCTCCGTCGGCGTGGCCCCGCTGCCCTGCAAACGTGACACTTCTTCAGCTCCCCCGTGCATGGCGCCAGGTTAGCCCAGCCCGAACGAACACACGACAACTACCCGGCCAGGCACGGGGCTTGGGAGAGGGGCCGGTCGGCTCAGTCCTCCGCCGGTGCCACCCGTCCGGTGAGCGCCGCGAGCGAATTCCGTACGTGCGTCATGTGCGCCTGCACCTCGTCGCGGCCCTCCTCGTGCTCCCGCACGATCCGCTCCGTCTCCCGGACCACCCGCTCCTCGCTGACCCTGGCCGCCGCGATCAGCTCCGCGGCCCGCGCCTCGGCGTCCTCCTGACCGTGCCGGGCGGCCTCCTCCGTCTCCGCGAGCGCCCGCCGCGCCTCCTCCAGGCGGGCCTCCGCCTGCTCGGTCAGCTCGTCGTGGTGCGCCGCCTGCGCGGCCTCGGCCCCGGCCAGTTCGAGCTCGGCCGCCTGCCACCGCTCGGAGTGCTCCTGCTCCTGGTGCGCGAGGACGCTCTCGGTACGGTGGCCCGTCTCCGCCATCATGGCCTGCGCCCGCTCCCGGACCTCCGCGGCCTCCTCGCGGGCCTCGGCGACGGCCTCGTCGGCAGCGCCCTTCGCCGTCGCCAGCGTCTCGTCGGCGCGCTTCACCGCCGCCGCCCGGATCGCCTCGGCATCCGCCCGCGCCGAGGCCCTCAGCTCCCGGCCCGCCTCGTCCGCCGCGTCCCGCAGCGCCTGCGCCGCCTCCTGGGCGGCACCGCGTACGGACTCCGCCTCGCTTCCGGCGAGCGCCAGGATCTGCCGGGCGCGCTCGCTCAGCGATTCGTAGTTCTGCGGGGCGAGCCCGGCGACGACCTCGCTCAGCCGGACCGACTCCGCCGACAGCTCCTCCACCAGCGCCGTCAGCCGGGACACCTCGTCCAGCGCCGCGTCCCGCTCCGCCGAGAGACCGGCCACCGCGCGGTCCACCTGCTCCGGACGGTAGCCACGTCCGCGTACGCCGACGAAGCCATGCGCGGACACCGGTGCAGAACTCATCCTTGAAGCCTCTTTCCGACTCTCCGACCACCAGCAATACGTCAAGGATGCGGCAATTGACACAGAAGTCGGAATCGATCAGCTGCATTCCGGACGGAAGCGACAGGCATCACAGACCTCGCAAGCATCACGGGTAACGCACGGCACGCGGCACGGCGCCCGGCCCCCTCTCGGGGACCGGGCGCCGTGCCGTGTGCCTGCCGGGTCAGATCAGCCCGTCCCACATCTGTTCGAGCAGTACGGACCACCAGCTCTCCGGCGACGCCAGCGCCGCCGCGTCCAGCGCCACCAGCTGGGCCTGGAAGTCGACCGTCCAGCGGCCCGCCTGCTCCGGGTTGAGCCCGAAGCGCAGCCGCCACATCCGGCCGAGCAGCGCCATCGAGCGCTGGAACTCCGGCAGCCCGGTGTTCACGAACTGCGGCGCCACCGACTGACCGCCCGGCCCCGCCTCGACCGGCACGGCCACGATGTTCGCGGTCCCGTACTGGACGCAGATCGCCCGCCCGAAGTCGGACCCCATGACGAGGTACGACCCCGCGTCGGGCGCGGCCTGCACCTGGCGCTGCGCGGCGAGCTCGCCCAGCGTGGGCACCACCGGCTGACCGGGCTGCGCCCAGAAGAACGGCCCGAAGTCGGCGGGCAGCCCCGCCCACACCAGCGTGCGCGCGACGGTCTCGGGCACACCCTGGCGGGAGACGGCACGCTGGTCGAAACGGCAGATGCCCTGCGGCCCGAAGGTCTGCAGCAGCTCGTCCGCGATGGCCTCCGGCGGCACCGCCGGCGCGGGCGGCATCTGCGGCAGCGGCGCCCGCACCGGCGCCGGACGGGCCGGCCCGTCCGCCACCTGGTGCAGCTCGCCCTGATGGGTGAGCAGATGCTGCATGCCCTGCTGACGGCTGGCGTGATCGGTGCCGTACGGGGCGACGCTGGTGATCCGCACCTGCGGCCAGGTCTCACGGATCATCCGCGCGCAGTAGCCACCGGGCAGCTCACAGGACTCCAGCTCGGTGTGGAGCTCGATGACCTGCTGCGGCGGCACGTTCATCGCCCGCAGCTCGTGCAGCATCTGCCACTCGGGGTGCGGGGTGCCGGGCGCCGAACGCCGGATCAGCTGCTGCTCACTGCCGTCGGGCGCGCGGTAGCGCAGCACGGCCTGGTAGCCGGGCCCGACGGTCGGCTGACCGGCCGGCGCCTGCGGGTACCCGTACGCCGGGGGCGGCGGGGTGTGCGGATTCTGCGGTACGGGGCCGGGGGCCCCACCCTGCGGCGCTCCGGGCGGGCCGGGCGGGCCCGGAGGTGCGGGCGGCTGCGGCGCGCCGGGGCCGCCCATGCTCGGGTCGGCCAGCATCGTCGCGGCATGATGCACCCCGCCACCCGGCGGAGGCGTCGAACCAGGCGGCGGAGGCGGCACCGGAGCACCAGGCACACCAGGCGGACCAGGCGGCTGCGGCGCACCAGGAGCCCCGGGCGGACCCGGAGGCCGGGGCGCGCCGGGGCCGCCCATGCTCGGGTCGGCCAGCATCGTCGCGGCATGATGCACCCCGCCACCCGGCGGAGGCGTCGAACCAGGCGGCGGAGGCGGCACCGGAGCACCAGGCACACCAGGCGGGCCGGGAGGCTGCGGCGCACCAGGCACACCAGGCGGCTGCGGCGCACCAAGGGCCCCGGGCGGACCGGGAGGTGCGGGCGGCTGAAGCGGGCCCGAACCGCCCATGCTCGGGTCGGCCAGCATCGTCGCGGCGTGATGCACCCCGCCACCCGGCGGAGGCGTCGAACCAGGCGGCGGAGGCGGCACCGGAGCACCAGGCACACCAGGCGGACCAGGCGGCTGCGGCGCACCAGGAGCCCCGGGGGCACTGGGCGGCCCCACCTGGGGGGCGAGTTGCGTCGGCAGGTACCCGCCCGCCGGGGCACCGGGCGCACCCGGCCCCGACGGCGGCGGCACGGGAGCGCCCGGCCTGGCGCCGGGAGTCCCGGGAGCACCGGGCGGCGGCGGGGCCGACGGACCGCCACCACGCGCACCGCGCGGCGGCACGACGGCCTTGCTGGTGGCCGCGTCCGCGATGTCACCGGCGCCCGCGCCCGGAGCGCCGGGCCCGCCCGGCGGAACACCAGGGATGCCAGAGCCACTGGAGGCACCAGGGACACCAGGGACACCGGAGCCACCGGGGGCGCCGCCCTGCGGGCCCAGGCCCGGCACGACCGCCGTACGCGGCAGCTGGCTGCCGCCCGACATCAGGGCCGTCGGCGCATCGGCCGGCACGACCGGCGGCGGGGTGCCGTCGTCGTCGGCGCCCGAGAGCGGCGGCGCGAACACCGTGGCCGGCAGCGGCACCGCCCCCTCGTCGCTGTCCGAATTCGTGTCCGTACCCGCCCACGGGGTGGACCCGGCGGGCACGTCCGGCGGCCCCGCCGGGACGCCCACCGGGACACCGTCGTTGGCGGTGGGCTCGTACGCGACCTGCCCGCCGTGCGAACCCGGCGACGGCTGACCGACCAGGGCAGCCGGGGCGGCCGGGGCAGCCGGAGCGACCGGGGCAGCCGGGGCGACCGGAGGCGCCGGGTCCGCGCTCCGGTCCTGGCTCCGGCTGCCGTCCTGGCTCCCGTCCTGGTCCGCGCGGTGATCCGGGATGCCCAGCTTGTCGGCCGCTTCCTGGAGCCACTCCGGGGGGCTCAACAGGAACGACGTCTGATTGAGGTCGATGCGCTGGGGCGGCTCCGGAGCGGCCTCGGCCGTCGCCTGCGCGCCGTACTCCTCCTCGTACCGCCGGATCACCTCACCCACCGGCAGCCCCGGCCACAGGGTGGCCTCACCGCTGTCCCGGGCGATCACCAGCCGCTGCCTGCCACCGTCCGAGACGGGGCCCTCGGCACGGTCCTCGCCCCACACCACGAAGCCCAGCTCGAACTCCCGCACCCGCACCTCACGGTGCTGGTACGCGGGCACGTCGCCGTTGATCCACTCGTCCGCGCGCTCCTGCGCCTGCGCAAAGGTCACCATCGCGCTCACCCCTCCACCGGGACGGCCCGCGCGAAGCCGCCGTCCACCATCAGGTTCGCCACGGTCTCCAGCTCCGGCGGATTGCCCGCCAGACGCTGCAGGAAGGCGTCGAAGTCACTGCCGCACGGCAGCAGCAGCCGGTCCACCCGCTCCTGCACGTTCCAGCCGTCCTGGTCCCGGGCGTCGTCGTACGCACAGAACCAGACCGAGCCGATGCCGTTGCCCTTCACCTTCACCGCGACGATCCCGCCCTGGACGAAGCCGACACCCAGGAAGTCCTTGGTGAGGTGGTCGCGCAGGCACTTGTTCACGTACACCAGGTCGTTCGCGGCGGCCTGCTCGCGCACCGTGAAGAACGGCTGGTCGACCAGGAGCCCCAGCTCCGCGTCGAGCGCCGCGCCCACCGGCGCCGAACCGCCCGCCGCCTTGAGGAACGAGCGGTAGGCACCCGGCAGCCGGTAGCCGAGATCCTCCTCGACACCCTGCACCTGCGACTCGCTCACCGCCACGGCGCCCTTCGGCAGCCGGAAATGCGCGGGCCGGGTCTCCTGCAACGGACGGGTGCCCCGCTTGTTGTGGTCGACCGCCGTGGCGGCCAGGCCGGCGTGGTGCCGCAGCAGCGCCTTCACCTCGACCGGGACCAGCTCCATGCGCCGGCCGCCGGGCACGTGGTGCCACGTCCAGCCGTGCGGAGTGGCGACCGCCGGGATCGTGTCCCACAGCTCATGGCCGCTCGCCGCCAGCGCCGCGTTGGCCGAGACGTAGTCGGTGAGCCGCAACTCGTCGACCCCGAAACCCTGCGGCGGCTCGGCGATCTCGGCGGCGGCACGCGCGTACGGCGCGAAGTCCGGGCTGCCGTTCTCGTCCATACGCACGCCGCCGGGGTGGCGGGACGCCCGGACCGGGTCCGGGAAATGCACGAGCTGCCCGGCGTAGGCCGCGTTCGGTGGCGCGGCTTGCTGCCCGAGCCGACCTGTCGTCATGGCGGTTGCCCCCTGCTGCGTCTGGCTGGTGAGGACCGGCCTGCCCAGGGCAGGCCGGTCCTGGCACAGCCTATGCGGTGGCACAAGGGCCGGTCTCGCCCATGTGACCTGTCCTACGCCTCCCCCTCCGCATCCGTCACGAACCGTCACAACGGCGTGACGGACGAGCGACGCTCCCACCACGGCCGGGCGACACGGCGACACGTTTCACCGCCCCAGCTTCCCCACCAGCCGGGACATTTGGCAGGCTGTCACCGCAACTCGGGGGGCGTGCACATCGCGCAGCTACCGCTGCGGGCACGGGAGGGAAAGCACCATGCACACTGCACAATCAGTCACATCCGGCGATCCACGCCTCAGCTGGAGCAGCACCGGGACCGGCCTCGCACCCCGGCTGCTCCACCGGCGCGACGGCATCCTGCCCGCGGTCGCGGCGGCGCTGTCCGTCCGCGGCGAGACGCTGACGTGCACCGCGGGCAAGGGCGACCAGCCCCCCGTACTGCACCCGCTCGTCCAGGACTTCCTCGACACCCTCCCCAGCGGCCGGCGCGAACGCTTCACCGGCCGCTGCCCCGAGGCGATACTGCTCTCCCGGCAGCTCACCGCGGCGGAGACGACCCGCTCCAAGCGCGCCCAGCGCAAGCCGCTGACCAACGGCGAGGCCCGGCGCGCCCTGAAGCACTCCCGGCTCACCGCACGGCGCATCCGTGAGGACGGCGACCCGATGCACGGCAGCTACGCGCCGCCGTGCCGCTCCTGCGCGGCGATGCTCGCCCACTTCGGCGTACGTCCCGTCGACCTCACGACCACCGGGGCGGCGACCACCGCCGAGAAGGGCTGACCGCACGCCGATGCACGACCGAACCGACGTACCCGAACAGACAGGCCCCGCGGACCGCGACCGGAACTCCTCCACCCGCTTCCCCGTCGCCGTGGACGCCGCCCTGCGCACCGCGGGCTGGCAGCCCGGCCGCTGGGACATCCGGCAGGCCGAGGAGTGGGCCGACGCCCTGCGCTCGCACACCTCGCCCGCCGGCCACCAGCACGCGGTCTTCCCCGCGGCCGTGGAGGCGTGGGCCGAATTCGGCGGACTCCACATCACCGCGTCCGCGCCGGGCCGCCAGATCGCACCCGCCCCGGTACGCATCGACCCGCTGAGCGGACTCCACCTCGCCCGCACTCTCGGCGACCTCGGCCGCGCCCTGGAGACCGAGGTCAGCCCGCTGGGCGAGGAAGGGGACGGACAGGCGGTCCTGGCGATCGACACCGAGGGCCGCGTCTACAGCATCGACCACACCGGCGACTGGTACCTCGGCCCGGACATCGACCAGGCACTGGCCACCCTGATCACCGGCATCCAGCCGGACCGCCTCGTCTCGGACTGACCCCGCGGGGCCGTACGGGCGGCTCGCCCCTCCGCTGCCCGCGGAGCCGGCCGGCTCCTCGGCTCAGGCAGCCACCCCGGCTCAGGCAGCCGCGGTCCCCCCGGCCGGCAGCACCGCCGACACCCGGAAGCCGCCCGCCTCCGTCGGACCCGAGACGAAGACACCGCCGAGCCCCAGCACCCGCTCCCGCATCCCGACCAGGCCGTTGCCCCCGCTCGGCAGCCCCGCGTCCGCCGTGGCCGCGTCCGACGGACCGTTCTCCACCTGCATCGCGACCTCCGCGTCCCGGTGCGCCAGCCGCACCCAGGTCTTCGCGCCCGCCGCGTGCTTGTGCACGTTCGTCAGGGCCTCCTGCACCACCCGGTACGCCGTCTGCTCGACCGCGGGCGGATACGCGCGGGCCTCGCCGTCCACCGACAGCTCCACCGTCATCCCCGCCGCCCTGGACTCCCCCACCAGGGTCTCCACCTCGTCCAGCCGCGGCCCGTCCTCCGTCGCTGCCGCCGCGGCGGCGGCAGCGGCCCGGCCCACCGAGGCCAGCGGCACCGGGGCCGGCCGGTCCGTCACCGACTCCCCCGCACGCAGCACCCCGAGCATCTCGCGCAACTCGGTCAACGCCTGCCGGCCCATGTCACCGACCAGCGCCGCGTTCCGCACCGCCTTCGCCGGATCCTTCGGCGCGACGGCCTGGAGCGCGGCGGCGTGCACCACCATCAGGCTGACCCGGTGGGCGACCACGTCGTGCATCTCGCGGGCGATCCGGTGGCGCTCCTCCGCACGCGCCCACTCGGCCCGCTCCTCCGCCCGGTCGGCGAGCAGCGACAGCTCCCGCTCCAGCGAGTCCGCCCGCTCCCGCAGGCTCTCCATCAGCCGCCGCCGGGCCCCTATGTAGAGGCCGAACAGCACCGGCGGCGCGGTGAGCCCGAGCGACATGAAGAGGGACATCAGCGGTACGTACCAGTCGCCGGGCCCGAAATCGGCCTGCTCGTCGACGCTCTGCCGCAGCCGTACATAGGTGACGATGAACGTCCCCGCGAAGGACATCCCCATCAGCACCGCGGTGATTCTCCGCGGCACCTCGGAGGCGGCCAGCGTGTAGAGGCCGACCAGGCCCATCAGGAAGCCCATCTCGGCGGGCGTCGTCGCGATCGCGACCAGCACCACGGCGATCGGCCACCGCCGCCGCACCACCAGCACGGCCCCCGCCAGCAGCCCGAACAGCACCCCCACCGGCACCGGCAGCCCGGTGTCCCCGGCGAACTCCACCCCCTCCAGCGCGCATTCCAGCGCCGACAGGAGCCCGAGCCCCACATCCAGGGCGACACCCCGCCGCCGCTCCCACCACCAGTAGCCGCGGGTGGTCGGTCCCGCCGCTTCCCGGTCTGCCCCCGTTGCGGTCATGCCATCCACCCTACGGGCGGTCGCACCTCATTTTCGGGCGACCTGGACCGCACGTACGCCTGCGAAACAGAGAAGGAACGACTACTTATCGCTTGAAATGGTGAATCGAGCAGACTTTCGCACCGGACGTTCGCATTCCGGACGACGCTCGTCGCATGACGGAAATCACGAGCAAGTACGCCAACTTCGAAGCCCTGCGCGAGCAGGCCGTCGCCCTGCGCCGGGAGGGCCTCAGCCGCCGCCAGATCCGCGACCGGCTGTTCGTGGACAACAACGACATCCTGAACCTCCTTCTGGAGGGCGAGCCCGCCCCGGAGTGGACCAAACGCCCGAACGCCAAGGACGACCTGCGCGCGAAGGCCCGGGAGCTACGCCTCCAGGGCATGACGTACGACCAGATCCAGGTGGAGCTGGGCTGCTCGAAGAGCTCGATCTCGCTGTGGGTGCGGGATCTGCCGAAGCCGGAACGCAAGCGGACACGGGAGGAGGCGTCCGCCATCGCGCGGCGCGGCTGGGAGGTCACGCTTCGGCAGCGCGACGCGGAGCGCCAGGAGACAAGGACACAGGCACAGAGCGAGATCGGCACCATGAGCACGAACGAGTTGTTCCTGCTCGGCGTGGGCCTCTACTGGGCGGAGGGCTCCAAGTCCAAGCCGCACCGCACTCAGGAGCGGGTTTCGTTCATCAACAGCGACCCGGACATGATCAAGGTCTTCCTCGCCTGGCTCCGCCTGCTGGGAGTGGGCGACGATCGACTCCGCTTCCACGTGCACATCCACGAGACGGCCGACGTCGCGTCGGCGGAGCGGTTCTGGGCCGACCTGACGGGCGCCGATACGTCCGCATTCGGCAAGACGACGATCAAGAGCCACTCCCCGAGGACCAACCGGAAGAACGTCGGGGAAGGTTACCGGGGCTGTCTGGTGGTGCGAGTTCTGAAAAGTGCCGACCTGTACCGTCGCATCGAGGGCTGGTGGTACGGCATAGTAGGGGCTGCCTCAGTACCCGATCATCAAATTCGGGCACAACGGACAATCTATCCCGGGTCGTCTAATGGCAGGACAAATGGTTTTGGTCCATTGAATGAGGGTTCGATTCCTTCCCCGGGAGCTTCGTGACGGGCCCCGGCCTCCAAGGCCGGGGCCCTCACCCATGTCCGCTCACCAGCCCCCCGGTATCCTTCGGGTGTCCACCACCCGAAGCCGAAGGGCATTTCCGTGAGCTCCGAACGCCCGGCAGCCGTCGTCGTCCTCGCAGCGGGTGAGGGCACCCGCATGAAGTCGAAGACTCCCAAGGTTCTGCACGAGATCTCCGGGCGATCGCTCGTCGGACATGTCGTCACCGCCTCCCGCGAACTGGACCCCGAGCACCTCGTCGTGGTCGTCGGCCACGGGCGCGAGCAGGTCACCGCGCACCTCACCGCCGTCGACGACCGGCTGCGCACCGCCCACCAGGCCGAGCAGAAGGGCACCGGCAACGCCGTGCGCGTCGGGCTCGACGAGCTCGGCGGCACCGTCGAGGGCACCGTGATCGTCGTCTGCGGCGACACCCCGCTGCTCTCCGGCGAGACGCTCTCCGCGCTCGCCGCCACCCACACGGCCGACTCCAACGCCGTCACCGTGCTGACCGCCGAGGTGCCGGACTCCACCGGCTACGGCCGCATCGTCCGCGACCCGGCCGACGGCGCGGTCACCGCGATCGTCGAGCACAAGGACGCCACCGACGCCCAGCGCGAGATCCGGGAGATCAACTCCGGGGTCTTCGCCTTCGACGGCCTGCTGCTCGCCGACGCCCTCGGCAAGCTCCGCACCGACAACAGCCAGGGCGAGGAGTACCTCACCGACGTCCTGTCCATCCTGCGCGAGGCCGGGCACCGGGTCGGCGCCTCGGTCGCCGCCGACCACCGCGAAATCCTCGGCATCAACAACCGCCTCCAGCTCGCCGAGGCCCGGCGGCTGCTGAACCAGCGGCTGCTGGAGCGCGCCATGCTGGCCGGCGTGACCGTCGTGGACCCGGCGTCCACGCTGATCGACGCCACCGTCACCTACGAGCGCGACGCGATCGTGCACCCGGGCACCCAGCTCCTGGGCACCACGCACCTCGGCGAGGACGCCGAGGTCGGCCCGAACTCCCGGCTCACCGACACCGTCGTCCGCGCGGGCGCACGCGTGGACAACACGGTCGCGGACCGGGCCGAGGTCGGCGAGGGCGCGACGGTGGGTCCGTACGCCTATCTGCGGCCCGGCACCAGGCTCGGCGCGAAGGCCAAGGCCGGTACGTACGTGGAGATGAAGAACGCCACGATCGGCGAGGGCACCAAGGTCCCGCACCTGAGTTACGTCGGCGACGCGACGATCGGCGACCACACCAACATCGGTGCCGCGAGCGTCTTCGTGAACTACGACGGCGTGGCCAAGCACCACACCACGATCGGCTCCCACTGCCGTACCGGGTCGGACAATATGTTTGTGGCTCCTGTCACGGTCGGGGACGGCGCATACACCGCGGCCGGCTCGGTCATCACCAAGGACGTACCGCCCGGTTCGCTGGCCGTGGCCCGCGGCCAGCAAAGGAATATCGAGGGTTGGGTGGCCCGCAAGCGTCCGGGAAGCGGCGCCGCGCAGGCGGCTCAGGCCGCAGCTTCGGAGCGCGACAGCGAAAGCTGACCGGAAACAGGTACGCCGCGCACGGCGTACCGTGATAGATGCTCACCCCATTTCGGCTGGCTCGTTGCGCATCGGGACACATGCGCGCAGCGCCAGGAACACGTCTGAGGAGACTGTGCTGTGACCGGGATCAAGACGACCGGCGAGAAGAAACTGATGCTCTTCTCCGGCCGCGCCCACCCCGAGCTGGCCGAGGAGGTTGCACACCAGCTGGGTGTCGGCCTCGTGCCGACGAAGGCCTTCGATTTCGCCAACGGTGAGATCTACGTCCGCTTCCAGGAGTCGGCCCGTGGCGCCGACTGCTTCCTGATCCAGAGCCACACCGCTCCGATCAACAAGTGGATCATGGAGCAGCTCATCATGCTGGACGCGCTGAAGCGCGCCTCGGCCCGCTCCATCACGGTGATCGTGCCGTTCTACGGCTACGCCCGCCAGGACAAGAAGCACCGCGGCCGCGAGCCGATCTCGGCCCGCCTGGTCGCGGACCTGATGAAGACGGCGGGTGCCGACCGCATCCTCACCGTGGACCTGCACACGGACCAGATCCAGGGCTTCTTCGACGGCCCGGTCGACCACCTCTTCGCGCTGCCGATCCTGGCCGACTACGTCGGTGCCAAGGTCGACCGTTCGAAGCTGACGATCGTCTCCCCGGACGCCGGCCGCGTACGCGTCGCCGACCGCTGGTGCGACCGTCTGGACGCCCCGCTGGCGATCGTGCACAAGCGCCGTGACAAGGACGTCGCCAACCAGGTGACCGTCCACGAGGTCGTCGGCAATGTGAAGGGCCGGGTCTGTGTCCTGGTCGACGACATGATCGACACCGGTGGCACCATCTGCGCCGCCGCCGACGCCCTGTTCGCGCACGGCGCCGAGGACGTCATAGTGACGGCGACGCACGGTGTGCTCTCGGGCCCGGCCGCGGACCGGCTGAAGAACTCCAAGGTCAGCGAGTTCGTCTTCACCGACACCCTGCCGACCCCGGGCGAGCTGGAGCTCGACAAGATCACGGTGCTCTCGATCGCGCCGACGATCGCGCGCGCGGTGCGTGAGGTCTTCGAGGACGGCTCGGTCACCAGCCTCTTCGAGGAGCAGTAGGAGCAGTAGGAGCGGCAGGAGCAGCAGGAGCAGCAGGAGCAGCAGGAACCGCGGTTCCGAAGATCCACTTTGGGGGCGGCCTCCCCGCCGGGTAGACTCACTGAGTTGCTCGGCGAGGGAGGCCGTACTCATGTGTACGGCGGTCCGTTATCGACGCGCTCTTCGTAGCAGGCCTGTCGTGGGCCGGGTGACCGTCCGAGTTCCGTCACCCCACGAGGAGTGCAGTCATGGCTGAGGTCAAGCTCGCCGCCCAGGTCCGTACCGAGTTCGGCAAGGGCGCCGCCCGTCGCACCCGCCGCGCCAACCTGGTCCCCGCCGTCATCTACGGCCACGGTGCCGAGCCGGTCCACGTCACCCTGCCGGGCCACGACCTGATGATGGCGCTCAAGACCGCCAACGTCCTGATCGGTCTGGAGATCGACGGCAAGGACGCCCTGGTCATCCCGAAGGCCGTGCAGCGCAACCCGCTCAAGGGCGACATCGAGCACGTCGACCTGCTGACCGTCAAGCGCGGCGAGAAGGTCAACGTCGAGATCGCCGTGCACGTCGAGGGCGACCTGGCCCCGGGCGGCAACCTCCTGGAGTACGTGCAGAACACCCTGCTCGTCGAGGCCGAGGCCACCCACATCCCGGAGTCCGTCACGGTCTCCGTCGCGGGCCTGGACGCCGGTGCGTCCGTTCTCGCCAAGGACATCACGCTGCCCAAGGGCGCCGTGCTGGCCGGTGACGAGGACGCCATCGTGCTGCAGGTCGTCGCCGCGCAGGCCGAGGAGCCGGCCGCCGAGGCCGAGGGTGAGGGCGCGGAGGCCTGAGCCTCGCCCGCACTGCTTGACTGACGGGGTGGCGGTTCCTTGTTCGAGGACCCGCCGCCCCGTTTCCCTGTATCCGGGCCGTTCCCCGTATCCGGGCCGTCCGGAACCATCCGTACACGAGGAGACCGAGCGCAGATGTCCGACGCCACCGACCCCTGGCTCATCGTGGGCCTCGGCAACCCCGGTCCCGAGTACGCCGCGAACCGGCACAACGTCGGCTTCATGGTGGCCGATCTCCTGGCCGAGCGGATCGGCGGGAAGTTCAAGCGCGCGCAGAAGGCGCAGGCGCAGGTCGTGGAGGGCCGCATGGGTCCGCCCGGACCGGCGAACCGGCGGGTGATCCTGGCCAAGCCGATGTCGTACATGAATCTCTCGGGCGGCCCCGTCACGGCGCTGCGCGACTTCTACAAGGTGCCCACGGACCACATCGTGGCGATCCACGACGAGCTGGACATCGACTACGGGGCGCTGCGGCTGAAGCTGGGCGGCGGCGACAACGGGCACAACGGGCTGAAGTCGATGACCAAGGCGATGGGGGCGGACTATCACCGGGTCCGGTTCGGGATCGGGCGGCCGCCGGGGCGGATGCAGGTCGCGGACTTCGTGCTGAAGGACTTCTCGTCCACCGAGCGCAAGGAGCTCGCGTATCTGGTGGACCGGGCGGCGGACTCGGTGGAGTGCCTGCTCGCGGAGGGTCTGGAGCGGGCGCAGAGCGCGTACAACTCGTAGCGGTCAACTCGTGGCGGCCACTCGTGGCGGCCTCGTTGCTCGTTGCTCGTTGCTCGTTGCTCGTACAACTCTGACATTCCTGTCGCTACCCCGGCGATTTTCAGCCATGAGTTGACCAGTGGTGCCGGTCTGCCCAAGGATCGCTCCCCATGAAGCGGAGCACCTCACACCGCGCCCTGGTCTACGCCCGCAACGCCGCCATGGGCTGTGTCGTCCTGTTGCTGCTGGTGGCGGGTGTGCTGTCGTCGTGGGACGAGGCGCAGCACATCGTTCTGGCCAAGGGCCGTGAGCACGGCACGATGACCGTGACCGGTTGTGGGGCCGATGTCTGTACGGGGCCTTTCACACCGTCGGGGCCGGCCGACGCACGTGCCCGGGTGACGATCGACAAGTCCGTCGCGGCGCGGCGGGGTGACCGGTTCCCCGTGGTGGTCAAGCCGGGTACGGACGATGTGGTGCGGACCGGGACGCCGGGTTTTCTGCATGCCTGGGTGCCGCTGGGCGGTGCGCTGTTGCTGGCGGGGCTGGTGATCGGTGGTGGTCTGCGGCTGTCCCGGACCGGCTGGGGCACCGCGATCGCGGGAGCGGCCCTGCTCGTGGCGACGTTCATCGCGCTGTGAGCAGGGCCGCGGCCGTTTCGGGGTGTCTGTGCCGGGTGTCTCAGCCGGTGTTGCGCAGACCGGCGGCGACACCGTTCACGGTGAGCAGCAGGGCCCTGGCGAGCAGCGGGTCGGGCTCTTCGCCGCGTGCGGCGGCTTCGCGCTGGCGGGCGAGCAGCGATACCTGGAGGTAGGAGATGGGGTCCAGGTA
The DNA here is from genome assembly GCF_042891445.1 of Streptomyces sp. NPDC001890. Lineage (NCBI taxonomy): Bacteria > Bacillati > Actinomycetota > Actinomycetes > Kitasatosporales > Streptomycetaceae > Streptomyces > Streptomyces sp. NPDC001890. The sequence continues at coordinate 135,173 of NZ_JBIATE010000004.1, forward strand.
GGCGTCGCGGATGGCGAAGGTCTGCTGGAGCACCGGGCTGGTGCCGAGGAGTTCGGTGGAGCCGGTGACCTTGAGGACTTCCTGCACGGTGAGTGCGTGCTCGGCCTCGATGTTGTCGAAGACGTGCTTGAGTTCGTCGGGGACGAGGGTGTCGACGTAGTGGCGGGCGATCCGCAGGTCGGTCTTGGCGAGGGTCATCTCGACGTTGGAGATGAAGTTCTGGAAGAAGTGCCAGTGTTCGTGCATTTCGTCCAGGACGGTGTCCAGGCCGGCTTCGCGCAGTGCCTTGAGCCCGGAGCCGACGCCGTACCAGCCGGGGACGATCTGGCGGGACTGGGTCCAGCCGAAGACCCACGGGATGGCGCGCAGTCCGTCGAGCGAGACACCCGAGCCGGGGCGGCGGGAGGGCCGCGAGCCCAGGTGCAGGTCGGCGAGCTGGTCCACCGGTGTGGAGGCGAGGAAGTACGTCGGCAGGTCCGGGTCCTCGACGAGCTTGCGGTACGCGGCGTGCGCGGCGTCGGAGACGGTGTCCATCGCGGCGTCCCAGCGGGCCAGGGCCTCGTCGGACTGGCGGGGTGCGGTGTGCAGCGCGGAGGCCTGGAGGGTGGCCGCGACGGTCAGTTCCAGGTTCTCCCGGGCGAGGGCCGGGATGAGGTACTTGTCGGAGATGACCTCGCCCTGCTCGGTCACCTTGATCTCGCCCTCCAGGGTGCCCCAGGGCTGGGCGAGGATCGCGTCGTGCGAGGGGCCGCCGCCGCGGCCGACGGTGCCGCCGCGGCCGTGGAAGAGGCGCAGGCGCACGCCGTAGCGGTGGGCGACGTCGCGCAGTCGGCGCTGGGCGCGGTGGATCTCCCACTGGGAGGTGGTGATGCCGCCGAACTTGGAGGAGTCGGAGTAGCCGAGCATGACCTCCTGGACGTCGCCGCGCAGCGAGACGAGGCGGCGGTAGGAGGGGTCGGCGAGCATCTCGTCGAGGATGACGTCGGCGGCGCGCAGCTCGTCGGTGGTCTCCAGGAGCGGGACGATGCCGATCTTGGCCCAGCCGGCGTGCAGGTCGATGAGGCCGGCTTCGCGGGCCAGTACGGCGGCGGCGAAGACGTCGTCGGCGCCCTGGCACATCGAGATGATGTAGGACTCGATGACTTCGGGGCCGAAGCGCTCGAAGGCTTCCTTGACGGTGTGGAAGACGCCGAGGGTCTTCTCGCCGGCGGCGTCGAGCGGGGCCGGGGTCGGGGCGAGCGGGCGGCGGGAGCGGAGTTCCTTGGCGAGGAGCTTCTGCCGGTAGTCGCGGGGCATGTCGGCGTAGCGCCAGGATTCCTCGCCGAGCCGGTCGAAGAGCTGGCCGAGGGCGTGGTGGTGGGCGTCGGCGTGTTCGCGGACGTCCATGGTGGCGAGCTGGAGGCCGAAGGCGGCGAGGGTGCGGATGGTGCGGGCCAGCCGTCCGTCGGCGAAGAGTCCGCCGCGGTGCTCGCGCAGTGAGGTCTGGATGAGTTCGAGGTCGGCGATGAGTTCGGCGGTGCCGAGGTAGTCGCAGCCGGGGCGGTGCGGGGTGCCTGCGGCGAGGCGTTCGCGGGTGTTGACGAGCTTCTGCCGGATGCAGGTCGCCTTGAGGCGGTAGGGCTCCTCGGCGTTCAGCCGCTTGTAGCGGGGGCTGATCTCGGGGAGGCGTTCGAGGTCGGCTTCGAGGGAGGCCAGCAGTTCGTCGGTGGCGCCGGTGTAGCGGATGGAGTTGGAGAGCAGTCCGCGCAGGTGGTCGATGAGTTCGAGGGCGTCGGTGATGCCGTGCTCGTGCTGGAGGATCAGCACTTCCCAGGTGACGGCGGGCGTCACGTTCGGGTTGCCGTCGCGGTCGCCGCCGATCCAGGTGCCGAAGGTGAGGGGGCGGGTGCCCGCGGGCAGTTCGACGCCGACGCGTTCGAGTTCGGCGGCGAGGTCCTCCAGTACGTCGCCGACGGCGTTGGCGTGGAGTTCGTCGAGGTAGTAGATGGCGTTGCGGGCCTCGTCGGCCGGTTCCGGGCGGACCACGCGCAGTTCGTCGGTCTGCCAGATGAGGTCGATGTTCTCGGCGAGCCGGAGGTCCTGGCGGCGTCGGTCGGCCTCGACGACGGGGGTCTCCAGGAGCGCGGCGATGCGGCGGAGCTTGTTCAGCACGGAGCGCCGGGCGGCTTCGGTGGGGTGCGCGGTGAAGACGGGCCGTACGTTGAGGTTCTTGACGGTCTCGCGCAGGTGGACGGGGTCGGCGTCCTTGAGCCGGTCGGCGGTGCGGGCGAGGAGCCCGCCCTCGGCGGCGCGGCGGTCGCGCATCTCGTGGGCGCGGTGGACCTGCTCGGTGACGTTGGCGAGGTGGAAGTAGGTGGAGAAGGCGCGCACGAGCTGCGCGGCGGTCTCCAGGTCCGTGTCGCCGAGGAGCTGGGCCGCGGCCTCGCCGTCGGTGCGGGTCAGGGCGCGGACGCGCTCGACGAGGTCGAGGAGTTCCTGGCCCTCCTGGCGTACGAGGGTCTCGCCGAGGAGGTCGCCGAGGCGGCGGATGTCGGCGCGCAGCTCGGGGCTGGCGGCAGGGGTCTGGTCGGCACTGCTCACGGTGTGCGGCTCCTTGCAGTGGTTGAGCACGGGGTTTCTCCCGGGGCCGCGGCAGGCAGCGGCCACAGGGGTCTCCGGGGCCGCGACAGGCAGCGGTGCCGGTGCCACCCCGGGGAAAGCAGAGTGCGGACCGCGCTGTCCGACCCCACCAGGATAGGTGTCCGCTCCGTCGGCGCCGCTCGCGGCCCGATCGGGTTTCCCCTCGGTGGGAGGCCCGCCGCGCTCTCGTGCGGTGGGCCGTTCCGCTGCCATACTTACGTTGCCGTAGGTTACGGGTGCGTAGCCAGAGCTATCCGTCGTGTTCCTCATCTTCCTCATCCCCAGGGGACCCCCCATGAACACCAGCCCCGCTGTGATCGCCGACGCCCAGCCGTCGGCGGCCGACGATCGGGCTCTTCCCTCCGCCACGCTCGGCGGGGACAACAAGCGGTCGATCGAGCAGTTCGCCCTGCTGCTGTTCATCGTGGTGCCGTTCGTGGCGCTGGTCGCGGCGGTGCCGCTGGCCTGGGGCCGCGGTGTGAGCTGGCTCGATCTGGGCCTGCTCGTGGCGATGTACTTCATCGGCTGCCACGGCATCACGATCGGCTTCCACCGCTACTTCACGCATGGCTCGTTCAAGGCGAAGCGTCCGCTGCGCATCGCGCTCGCCGTGGCCGGTTCGCTGGCCGTGGAGGGCCCGCTGGTGCGCTGGGTGGCCGACCACCGCAAGCACCACCGTTTCTCCGACGCGGAGGGCGACCCGCACTCGCCGTGGCGCTTCGGCGAGAGCCTGCCCGCCCTGATGAAGGGTCTGTGGTGGGCCCACATCGGCTGGATGTTCGACGAGGAGCAGACTCCGCAGCAGAAGTACGCCCCCGATCTGATCAAGGACCCGGCGCTGCGCGCCGTCTCCCGCCACTTCATGACCTTCACGGCCCTGTCGCTCGCGATCCCGCCGCTGGTCGGCGGCCTGGTGACCATGTCGTGGTGGGGTGCGGCGACGGCGTTCTTCTGGGGCTCGCTGGTCCGGGTGGCCCTGCTGCACCACGTCACCTGGTCGATCAACTCGATCTGTCACGCGGTCGGCAGGCGGCCCTTCAAGTCGCGCGACCGGTCGGGCAATGTGTGGTGGCTGGCGGTGCTGTCCTGCGGCGAGTCCTGGCACAACCTGCACCACGCCGATCCGACGAGCGCCCGGCATGGTGTGATGCGTGGTCAGATCGATTCGAGTGCCCGGCTGATCCGCTGGTTCGAGAAGCTGGGCTGGGCGCACGACGTGCGCTGGCCGGACTCCGCCCGGATCGAATCCCGCCGTGTCGAGTCCCGGCGCGACCCCGAGCGTGCCGACGCGGCATGATTGACGACGTGGCGACCGACTCCAGCACCAGCAACGAGAAAAACCGTCCTTCCTCTTCCACCCGGCGTACCCGCCGGGTGCGGATGACGGGCAAGGAACGCCGCGAGCAGTTGCTGGACATCGGTCGCACGCTCTTCGCCGACAAGGGCTTCGAGGGCACCTCGGTCGAGGAGATCGCCTCGCGCGCCGGGGTCTCCAAGCCGGTCGTGTACGAGCACTTCGGCGGCAAGGAGGGCCTGTACGCCGTCGTGGTCGACCGCGAGATGCGCCAGCTCCTGGACATGGTCACCAGCGCGCTGACCGCGGGCCATCCCCGCGAGCTCCTGGAGCAGGCCGCGTTCGCCCTGCTCGACTACATCGAGACGTACACGGACGGCTTCCGCATCCTGGTCCGCGACTCCCCCGTGGCCCAGTCGACCGGCACCTTCGCCTCCCTCATCAGCGACATCGCCACCCAGGTGGAGGACATCCTGGGCCTGGAATTCAAGGCCCGCGGCTTCGACCCGAAGCTGGCCCCCCTGTACGCGCAGGCGCTGGTCGGCATGGTCGCCCTGACCGGCCAGTGGTGGATGAACGCCCGCAAGCCGAAGAAGTCGGAGGTCGCCGCCCATCTGGTGAACCTGGCCTGGCACGGTCTGGAGAACCTGGAGTCGAAGCCGAGGCTGATAGGGCACCGCAAGAGCTGACCGGGGCCGGTGCCCCGCGCCGCCGGCTCGGTCAGGGGTGCGTCCGGGCGCCCTTGAGCACCTTGTCGACGCCGTTGCGGGAGGCCGTGGACGCGCTGTGACGGTCAGCCGTCCACCGGCTCCAGGAACTCCAGCCGGTTCCCCACCGGGTCGTGGCTGAAGAAGCGCCGGTGCCCCGGCAGGTCGCCGTCCCGGCGCACCTCGGCGCCCCGTTCCTCCAGCCGGGCCGCGTACGCCTCGATGTCCGTGACGCGCAGCCCGGGGTGGGCCTTCTTCGCCGGGCGGAAGTCCGGTTCGATGCCGAGGTGGAGCTGGACCGGGCCCGCCTGGAACCAGCAGCCGCCGCGGGCCGCGAGGGCCGGGGGCTTGGCGATCTCGGTCATGCCGAGGGTGTCCGCGTAGTAGGCGCGAAGGGCGTCCTCCGAGCCCGGCGGGGCGGCGAGCTGGACGTGGTCGAGGGCGGCGATCATCACTTCTCCTTGCGGGCGACCGCGAAGATGCGGCGGAACGGGAAGACGGTGCCGTGCGGGCCCTGGGGGTAGGCGGTGCGCAGCAGGTCGCGGTATTCGGTGAGGAAGGCGTCGCGGGCCCCGGGGTCGTCGGCGAGGGCGGTCAGGACGGGGCGCAGGCCGGTGCCCTTCACCCAGTCGAGGACCGGGTCCTGGCCGGGCAGGAGGTGCAGGTACGTGGTCTCCCAGACGTCCGCGGTGATGCCGGGGGCGGTCAGCGCGTCGAGGTAGGCGGTGGGGGTGAGCACCGCGTCGGCGTGGCGCAGTGCGCCGGCGAGGCGGCTGCGCCAGCGCGGGGAGCCGGCGAGTTCCCGCATCAGGACGTGGCTGGGCTGGTCGAAGTTGCCGGGGACCTGGAAGGCGAACGTGCCGCCGGGGGTGATCGCGTCCAGCCAGGCCGGGAAGCGGGCGGCGTGGCCCGGGACCCACTGGAGCAGGGCGTTGGAGACGATCAGGTCGTGACGCTCGGCGGGAGTCCAGGTGGTGGCGTCGGCCTCGGCGAAGTCCAGGTGGGGGCCGGCGTGGGCGCGGGCCCGTTCGAGCATCTGCGGGGAGTTGTCGTAGCCGGTGATCCGGGCCGCGGGCCAGCGGTCGGCGAGCAGGACGGTGACGTTGCCCGCGCCGCAGCCGAGGTCGGCGATGCGGGGCGCGGGGGCGGTCGGGAGTTCGGCGATGCGGGCGAGGAGGTCGAGGAAGGGGCGGGTGCGGTGGTCCGCGTGGCGCAGGTACTGCTGCGGGTCCCAGGTGGGTGCGGTCATGGCAGTCAGGGTCACGCACACATATCTTGATGTCAAGACACTTGAGTTCAAGAGACTTCATGTCGACAGACCCCTTACACTGATCCACATGGAGGACGAGGTCGACCGATTGGTCGCTGCATGGCGCCGCGAGCGCCCCGACCTCGACGTGGAACCACTCGAGGTGCTCAGCCGCGTCTCCCGCCTGGCCCGCCATCTGGACCGGGCCCGCCGGATCGCCTTCTCCGAGCATGATCTGGAGCCCTGGGAGTTCGACGTACTGACGTCCCTGCGTCGCGCGGGCGCCCCGTACCAGCTCTCCCCCGGCCAGCTCCTCACGCAGACGCTGGTCACCTCCGGCACGATGACCAACCGCATCGACCGCCTGACCAAGAAGAACCTCGTCGAGCGCCTCCCCGACCCCAGCGACCGCCGCGGCGTGCTCGTCCGGCTCACCGCCGAGGGCCGCGACAAGGCCGACCAGTCGCTGGCCGGGCTGCTCGCCCAGGAGCGCGCCATCCTGAGCGAGCTCTCCACCCAGCAGCGGGGCGAACTGGCCGGACTGCTACGCCAGTTGACCGCCCCGTTCGACAACATTCCCGGCTAGCCGGGCCGACGCCGGATCGGCCGGGCCGACGCCCGCCCGCCTGGCCAGGGCGACCGCGGCCAGGGTGGAGTGCACGCCCAGTTTCCCCAGCACGTTCTGCATATGGGTACGGACCGTGTGCGGGGAGAGGAAGAGCCGCTCGGCCACCGCCTTGCGGCCCAGGCCCGCCACCATGCAGCGCAGCACCTCGCGTTCGCGCGGCGTCAGCGACTCGACCAGCTGCTCGCTCTCCGTACGGTGCTTGCGCGCCGCGGTCAGCTCCCGCAGCACCCCGGTGAGCAGCGCCGGGGGCAGGTGCGTCTCGTCCCGCAGCACTCCGCGGATGACGGCGAGCAGCCGTTGCAGCGAGCAGTCCTTGGCGACCCAGCCCGACGCCCCGGCCTGGAGCGCGAGCGCGGCCCGGACCGGGTCGTCCTTCTCGGCCAGCACCACCGTGCGCACGGACGGCCGGCCCGAACGGACCCCGGCCACCAGGGAGATGCCGTCCACCCGGTCGCTCTCCCCGTCGGCGGGGACCGGTACGGGCGCCCGTCGGCCCCCCGCCGCGCCCAGGATGCCCAGCTCGGCGTCGACCAGCATCACGTCGTAGCCGCGCCCCTCGGCGGCGGCCCGCTCAAGGCACCGCAACGCTGCGGGGCCGCTGCCCGCCGCCGCCACATCGACGTCGGGCTCGGCCGCGAGCGCCGCTGCGAGCGACTCGGCGAAAATACGGTGGTCGTCCACCACGAGAACCCGGATACGAACCACAGGCACCCCCATGCCGCGTCTGTTCCTGGGCCACCCCCGGCCCACCGAAGGGGCCGACCAGTACGGGTACGGCGACCCGGATCGGTAACCGGACCGCAGTCCCACGGCCGCCGCCGTGTGTCGACTGCTGCCCGCCCCGGGCGCCGTACCCGACTGTCTCGTACCCCTGAATCAGCACCGGCCCCCACCGGTGCTGTGCATCAGGGTACGGCCGGTGGCCCGCTGCGGAAGCCAATTCACGGAACTGGCCGGGTCCGCGTCCTACTGTGTGGCCCATGTTCCGTCTTGAGACAGAAGTGGACAAAGGACGGCGTTCCTTGCTGAGTCGGCGGCTGCGGGACGACAACACGGCCCGCTCCCCGGAGCTGCGCGCACTGCGCACCACCCGCGCCGGGCGGGAACTCCCGCTGGAGGTATGGGCGGTGGACATCGAGGGCGCCGTCGCCGGCGGGCTGACCGGCCGCACCTGGGCGTACTGGCTCCATGTGGACCAGCTCTGGGTCGACGCCCGCCACCGCGGCCGGGGCCTGGGCTCGCTGCTGCTCGCGGAGGCGGAGCGGGTGGCCGCGGCGGACCGGGGCTGCGCCCGCTCCCGGCTGGAGACCTGGGGCTTCCAGGCGCCCGGCTTCTACCGGGAGCGGGGCTACGAGGTGAGCGGGCGGGTCGAGAACTACCCGCCCGGGGTCACCGAGTTCATCCTGACGAAGGAGCTCAGCTGAGGCGGCGGGCGCCCGCCGAGGGCACGGCCGGGAAGATCCGCGGCGTCGTGTGGCCCGCGGCGGCAAATGCCTCCAGCACGGACTTGGCGACCGTGTCCGCCTGCTCCTGCTCCACCAGCACGATCGCCGAGCCGCCGAAGCCGCCGCCGGTCATCCGCGCACCGAGCGCCCCGGCCTCGCCCGCCGCCGACACCACCAGATCCAGTTCCGGGCAGGAGACCCGCAGATCGTCGCGGAGCGAGACGTGCCCGGCGTCGAGCACCGGGCCCGCGGCCCGTGCGTCGCCCGCGTCGAGCAGGGCGATGACCTGCTCGACGCGCTGGTTGTCGCTGACCACGTGGCGTACGTAGCGCACCACGGACTCGTCGACGCCGGCCGCGGCCAGGGTCTCCAGGGCCGCGCCGAGGCCCTCGTACGGCACCTCGCGCAGTGTCCGTACGCCGAGCGCCGCCGCACCCGCCTCGCAGCCGGCCCGCCGCTCGGCGTAGGCGCCGTCGCCGAGCGCGTGCTTGACCTGGGTGTCGACCACGAGCAGCCGCAGCCCCTGGGCGGCCAGGTCGAAGGGGATCTGGCGCCGGGTGAGATCACGGGTGTCGAGGTGCAGGGCGTGGCCCTCGGTGCAGCAGGCGGACGCCATCTGGTCCATGACCCCGCACGGCACCCCCACGAAGTCGTTCTCGGCGCGCTGGCCGAGAACCGCCAGCTCCGGCGCGGAGAGCCCGAGTTCGAAGAGGTCGTTCAGGGCGAACGCAGTGACGACCTCCAGCGCGGCGGAGGAGGACAGACCCGCGCCGGTGGGCACGGTGGAGGTGAGCTGGATGTCCGCCCCGGTGACCGGGTGGCCGGCCTCGCGCAGCGCCCAGACGACTCCGGCGGGGTACGCCGCCCAGCCATGCCCCTGGTGCGGGGCCAGTTCGTCGATCCGGAGCTGGACGACGCCGCCGGGCACGTCGGTGGAGTGGAGCCGCAGTTCGCCGTCGGTGCGGCGGGCGACGGCGGCGCGTGCGGTGTGCGGCAGGGCGAGCGGCATCACGAAGCCGTCGTTGAAGTCGGTGTACTCGCCGATCAGGTTGACCCGGCCGGGGGCCGCCCAGACCCCTTCGGGCGCGCGCCCGTAGAGCTCGGCGAAGGAGGCGGTCAGCTCGGTGTTCCCGGTCGAGAGCGCGGTCGGCTCGGTGTTCTCGGTCATGGGGTGGTGGTCTCCTCTCGGCGGGCGAACGTCCAGGCGTCGGCGACGATTCCGGTCAGGTCGGCGCGGGACGGCGTCCAGCCGAGCCGCTCCCGGGCGGTGGCGGCGGAGGCGACCAGCACGGCGGGGTCGCCGGCGCGGCGGGGGGCCGCGGTCTCCGGGACGGGGTGGCCGGTGACCTCGCGGACGGTCTCGATGACCTCGCGCACCGAGAAGCCGTTGCCGTTGCCGAGGTTGCAGATCAGGTGCTCGCCCGCGGTGGCCGCGTCCAGCGCCAGCAGGTGGGCCTCGGCGAGGTCGGCGACATGGATGTAGTCGCGGACGCAGGTGCCGTCGGGGGTGGGGTAGTCGTCGCCGTAGACGGAGATCGACTCGCGTTGCCCGAGCGCGACCTGGAGGACCAGCGGGATGAGGTGCGACTCGGGGCTGTGCCGCTCGCCGCAACTCCCGTACGCCCCGGCCACGTTGAAGTACCGCAGCGAGACCGCGGCCAGGCCGTGCGCGGCCGCCTCGCCGGTGATCATGTGGTCGACGGCGAGCTTGGTGGCGCCGTAGGGGTTGGTGGGCGCGGTCGCGTCGGACTCGGTGATGGGGGTGGTGGCCGGTTCGCCGTAGGTGGCGGCGGTGGAGGAGAAGACCAGGGTGCGCACCCCGGCGTCGCGCATCGCGGCGAGCAGGGCGACGGAGCCGCCGACGTTGTTCACCCAGTACTTCTCCGGGTCCGCGACGGACTCGCCGACCTGGGAGTACGCGGCGAAGTGCAGCACCCCGTCGTAGGAGGCGTCCAGCCACTTCGCCGCGTCCTGGACGCGACCCTCGATGAACTCGGCCCCGGCCGGGACGCCCTCCCGGAACCCGGTCGAGAGGTCGTCGAGAACGGTGACCGCGTGCCCGGCCTCCAGCAGGTGCTGGGCGACCACGCTGCCGACGTATCCCGCACCGCCCGTGACCAGGTACTTCTTCTGGGGCTTGCTCACTCGCTCGCTACCTCTCGCAGTCGCTGGGCCGCGGCCTCCGGCGGCACATCGTTGATGAACACGTTCATGCCGGATTCGGAACCCGCGAGGAACTTCAGCTTGCCGGAGGTACGTCGGATGGTGAAAAGCTCCAGATGGAGCCCGAAGTCCTCCCGGTCGGGGACTCCGAACGGCGCCTGGTGCCAGGCCGAGATGTACGGGGTCGGCGGCTCGCCGGGGCCGAAGATCCGGTCGAATCGCCTCAAGAGTTCCAGATAAACCTGTGGGAACTCCGTGCGCGCGGCCTCGTCGAGCTCCCGCAGGTCGGGGACGCGGCGGCGGGGGTGGAGGTGGACCTCGTACGGCCAGTGGGCGGCGTACGGCACGAAGGCGACCCAGTGCTCGGCGTCGATGACGATCCGGGAGCCGTCCTTCTCCTCACGGGCCACCACGTCGTCGAAGAGGTTGCCGCCGGTCGCGGCGCGGTGGGCGGCCATGGAGCGGAACATCAGCTCGGTGCGCGGGGTGACGAAGGGGTACGCGTAGATCTGCCCGTGCGGGTGGCCGAGCGTCACGCCGATCTCGGCGCCCCGGTTCTCGAAGCAGAACACCTGCTTGACCTGCGGGAGTTCGGCCAGTTCGGCGGTGCGGTCGGTCCAGGCCGCGAGGACCAGGGCGGCCTGCTCCTCGGTGAGGTCGGCGAAGGACGCGTCGTGGTCGGAGGTGAAGCAGACGACCTCGCAGCGGCCGGAGTCACCGGCGAGCGAGGGGAAGCGGTTCTCGAAGACGGCGACGTCGTAGTCGGCCTCGGGGATCTCGCTCTGCCGGCCGTCCCGCGAGGGGCAGAGCGGGCATTCGTCGGCCGGCGGGTGGTAGATGCGGCCCTGACGGTGCGAGGCGATGGCGACGCTGTCCCCGAGGAACGGGTCCCGGCGGATCTCGGACGAGGTCGAGACCGCGTCGAGGGGGCGCCGGTCGACGGCGTCACGGACGACCTCGTCACGGCTGTCGTAGTAGAGCAGCTCCCGGCCGTCGGCGAGCGTCGTAACCGTCTTCTTCACCAGGTTCCTCCAAACATAACCGAACACAATGAACCACAAGTCAACAACCGCGTCAACGAGTGGTCCACGCCGGGCGGCCAGGCCGCCGGGCAGGCGTCAGGTCGTGCAGGTGAAGGGGGCGGAGAGGGTGGAGGGAGCAGAGGAGGCGGAGGAGGAGGCGGAGGAGGCGGAGGAGGTGGAGGGGGTGGAGGGGGCAGTGGCGGCGCGGCTCAGAGGGCCGGCCGGCCCGGTCCGCCGACCGGTGCCGCGCGGTCCAGCAGCCCCGTGCGGGCCGCGAGTGCCGCGGCCTCCAGCCGGGAGCCGACGCCCAGTTTCATCAGCACCCGCTGCACATGCGTGCGCGCGGTGCTCGGCGCGATCCGCATCCCGGCCGCGATCAGCCGGGTGTCCTCCCCCTCGGCGACCCGCACCAGGACCTCGACCTCGCGCGGGGTGAGCATCTGGAGCAGCCGCTGCCCCTCGTCGTCCGGCGCCGCGGCGGGATTGAGCAGCTCGGCGAAGGCGCCCTGGAGGAGCTGCGGCGCCACCGCGGCCTCGCCCGCGCGCGCCTTGACCATCGCCCGTTCGACGCCTTCCATGCGCTCGTCGTGGCGGACGTATCCCGCGGCCCCCGCCGCGAAGGCCGCCGCGATCCCGCGCGGGCTGGGCACCGGCCCGAGCACCACGACGGCCACCTGCGGGCGCTCGCGCCGGATCCGTACGATCGGGTCGAAGGCGCCGGGTTCGGCCGGTGCCGAGGTGCCGAACAGGCAGACCTCCGGGGCCCTGCTGACCACCAGCTCCGCCGCCCCCGACGTCGGTGCGGCCGCCGCGAGGACCCGGTGGCCCCGCAGCTTCAGGGCCGAGGCGAGTGCCTCGGCGAGCAGTCTGTGATCATCGACCACCATGAGCCGCACGCCCATCGAGCACACCCCCGTTGCACCGGCACACCGGGCCCCCCGGCCTTCCTGACCCGGCAAGCTACACGCTTGTTCGACGGCGCGGGCGTCTTACCGGCCAAAAGGCTGCGGAACGCCGGATCGGCATGTGTTCGGGACCGGTTGACGGTGCGCCATGTCCGACTGATCACCGTTGTGATCTGCCTGCCGACCGTTACGGATCACTTCGACGGCTCGCACTTCTGATTCCGAACGTGCGCGGGGGTGGCGCCCGTTGAACGGACACCACCCCCGCACGCGTACGGCCCGCTGCTACGGCCTGCTGAAGCTGACCACCAGCCGGCGGCTCGCGTCCAGCGAGCCGCTCGGCTTGCTGACCATCATGCTGGCCAGGTACAGGTGCCCGTCGCTGTAGCGGAACTCGGAGTAGTCCGGCGTGAAGCTGGTCTCCGCGTCCCGGATGGACTCGTCGCTCGGGTTCTCCATCAGCACCGTCTGCTTGAACGTGGCGCCGTCGATGGAGACGACCTGGCCGCCCTTGTCGTACGGGGGAACCCGGTAGGCGATGATGTTGCCGCCGTCCATGCGGATCGGGAACATCGTGTAGCGCTCGCCCGCGTCGGCCCGGTCGCTGGTCGGCTTGCCGGTGGTGAGGTCGAAGGAGACGATCTCGTTGGTGTCGCCGTACTCGCCGGTGCCCTCGTGGTCCTCGGTCGGCAGGTAGATGCGGTTGTTGCCGACGGCCAGCTGGCTGCAGCTCTCGACCTCGGTACGGGCGCAGCGCGCCGCGTACTTCTCGCCGTCCGCCGCGATCCTGGTGAGCAGCTTGCCGGTGGAGGCGTCGATCGAGAAGAAGTCCGAGATGCCGCTGCCGTCACCGGCGGTGTCGCCGACGTCGGCGGCGACGACCAGCGGCTTGGTGGAGACGATGCTCGCGTACTCGACGCCGGGCGGCATCTTGTACGAGGAGATCGGGGCGCCGGTGGTGGGGTTCAGCGCCTGGATGACGAGCTGCGGGTCGTCGTAGGTACCGCACCTGCGGACCGCCGCGAGTGCTTCGCCGCCGCCGTACCCCCTGTCCAGGCAGCCGTCGGTGGTGGCCTTGGGCTTCCAGCGCTCGGCGCCGGTGTTCAGGTCGAAGGCGGCGCCGCCCTCGGTTCCGCCCGCGGCGACCGTGGTGCCGCTGAGCGTGACCTCGTCGAACCTGACGGCCGCGTCACCGCTGGTGGCGGCGGTCACCGACTTGCTCCACATCAGCTTGCCGGTGCTCAGGTCGAGCGCGCCGACCTGGTTGCACGGCGGGTACTTGGTCGCCTTGGTCGGCTTGCTCTGCTCGAAGGCGATCGCGGTCTTGAAGTCCTTGGACATGTGCCGGGAGGCGGCGCAGACCTGGCCCGCCAGCGGGATGGACCACAGCTTGGTGCCCTTGTCCGGGTCGTAGGCCACGATCTCGTTCAGGCCGGTCTTCACATACGCCTTGTCGGTCAGCCAGGAGCCGTCGACCTTGGTGACGTCGGTGACCTTGGGCAGCGGCAGCTGGAAGGCGACCTTGGACTTGGGGTCCGCGGGGGCCTTCTCCTTGCCGGCGCCGTCGACGGCGTTGCCGCCCTTTTCCTCGCCGCCCTTGCCCTCGGTGGCGCCGCTGGAGGAGGACGCCTCCTCCTTCTTGCCGCCGCCGTCGCCGGAGGCGTACCAGATGCCGCCCGCGACGATCAGCACCACGGCGACCGAGGCGGCGACGATGATCTGCATCTGGGTGGAGAACTTCTTGTTGCCGTTGCCGTTCTGCGGCGGCATCTGCGGCTGCTGCATCGGGGTGGTCTGGTAGCCGTACCCCTGCTGTGGCGGCTGGCCGGGCGGCAGGCCCTGGGGGAATCCGTAACCCTGCTGCGGCTGTCCGGGCACGGGCGCCTGCGGGTAGCCGTAACCGGGCTGCGTGGGCTGGTTCTGCGGGTAGCCGTAGCCCGGCTGCTGACCCTGCGGGTAGCCGTAGCCGGGGCCCGGCTGCTGCGGTGCGCCGGTGGGCGGCGGGGTGTCCGCGGGCGGCGGCGTCGGGGCGCCGAACCCACCGGGCGGGGGGTCCTGCGGGGCACCGAATCCGCCCTGGGGCGGATCGTTGGGCGGCTGGGGCGGCTGCGTCATGGCGTACGTACCTCTGGGGAAAGGGAGTCGGTGGGACGGGTCCGGCAGCGGTCGGTTCTGCTCCGGCCGCTGCCGGTCATGAGCCGGGGGGCTCCGACGGCCGGGTGGTGCCGTCGAGGGGCGTCGTGAGCCGTCAGTTGCCGAAGGCCATCATGGTCTTCGTCTCCAGCTCTTCCTTGTCGTTGCCGGCGCTGACCCGGCCGCTCGCGATGAACGAACGGCCGCCCGCGTAGAGGATCTTCGTGTCGTAGAAGCCACGCTCGATCTCGGACGTCGACGCGGGGTGCTGCAGCAGCATCCGCGGGGTGCCGCCGGTCGGTGCGAGGGTGGCGATGCCGCCGCCCTTCTCGTAGGCGGTCTCCACGTAGAGCAGCACATTGCCGCCCTCCATGCGCAGCGGCTTCACCGTGCGCTCGGCCGGGGCGGCCGCCTTCCACTTGGACTTGCCGGTGTTCAGGTCGAACGCCACGACCTTGTTCGTACGGGCGCTGCCGCTGGAGTCCGGCGCGGTCGCCATGTAGAAGGTGTTGGCGTCGGCGGCGACTCCGGTGCAGCCGTCGAGGGACTTGCCGAAGATGGCGAAGGCGCTGCCGCAGTCCGGGGCGAACTTGTCACCCTTGTCGCTGCTGATGCCGGTGCGGAGCGTGCCGTTCTCCTTCAGCGCGAGGATGCTCCACTCCTTCCTGTCCTTCTTCAGCGAGACCACCAGCGGGCTGACCGAGTAGACCTTGTCGATCTCCCAGCCGCGCTTGGGCCGGTAGGTCCACATGGCCTTGCCCGTGTTCGGGTCGATCTGCTGGATCTGGTGCTGCGGGTTGTTGACGTCGTCGGTGCGGCAGCTGGAGGCGGCGATCAGCTTGGACCCGCCGGCGAAGGCGAACGGCTGGCAGGTGCCGGACGGCTTGCCGAACAGTTCCTTGCCGTCGCTGACCCGGTAGGCGTTGGAGTTACCGGTGCGCCCGACCGTCACGGTGTCGCCGCTGATGGCCAGCGAGATGTCCGACAGGAAGTCCCAGGTGCCGTTCTGCTTGATCGATTTCTTCCAGCCGGCCTTGCCGGTGGCGAGGTCGAGCATCTGGAGATCGGCGCAGTCCGCCTTGTCGGTGGTGCCGTTCTTGACCCCGATGACGATCTTGCCGTTGGCCGCGGGCTGGGCGGGTGCCGCGCACAGGTCGGCGGGCAGCTTGAGGGTCCACTTCTGCTTGCCGTCGGCGACCGAGTAGCCGGAGATCGTCCGGTACATGCCCTTGACGATCGTGTCGCCGGCCACCCAGGGGCCGTACACGTCGGAGCCGTTGCGCGGCAGGTCGATGTCGTTCTTCTGGAGCCAGAGGACCTTCGCCTCGCCGGCCTTGCGCCCCGCGTTGAGGTCGTCGTCGGCGCCGCGGCCCTCGCCGTCGCCGTTGCCGTCGCCCTCGTTGACGGAGGGCGAGACGCTCGGCTCGGCGTCGCCGCTCTCCTTCGCGACGGGCTTCTTCTCGTCGTCGCCCCCGCTCGTGGCGACGAAGATGCCGCCGCCTATCACCAGGAGCGCGGCGGCCGCGGCACCGATGATGATCGCGGGCTTGCGCTTGGAGGCGCCGCCGCCCGGACCGCCGGGGGCCGGGGCGCCGGGGTACTGCTGCTGCGGGTAGCCGTGACCGGGCTGCTGGCCGTACGGGCCCGGCTGCTGCTGGCCGTAGGGGCCGGGCTGCTGGGCGTACGGACCGGGCTGCTGGCCGTAGGGGCCCGGCTGCTGGGCATACGGACCGGGCTGCTGGCCCGGCTGCTGCGGGTAGCCGTAGCCGGGGGCCTGGCCCGGCGGCTGGCCGGGGGCCTGGCCCGGCGGCTGGCCGGGGGCCTGCGGGAAGCCGTAGCCCGGCTGGGTGGGCGGCTGAGCCGGTGGCGGCGTCTGCGGCGGACCCTGGGGCGGCTGAGGACTCCCCTGCGGCGGCTGCTGCGGCGCGCCGAAGCCTCCCTGCGGCGGTTGCTGGCTGGGCGGCTGGGTCATCAGCACGTCCCCCTTCGTGCGGTCCGGTGCCCGGTCCGATCTCCCCCGCGATTCCGCGGAACGCCATGGGGCCGAAACCCCCTGAACTTCCCGGAAAGGAGCGAATCAGGCATGGATCCCGCGGCGTTACGTCAGTCGAGCGGGGCTTCTTTGTACCACCCGCGCGACCCCGGGCACCGGGGCGGTCCGCCCCCTGTTCCCAAGGGAGAACCGCCCCGTGATGCCTCCGTTACGCCTCGGACCGTCAGTTGCCGAAGACCGCCAGCGACTTCGCCCGCTTCTCGTCCCCGTCCTTGATCCCGCTGAGGCTCGTGCTCAGCAGGAGGGAACGCCCGTTCACGTAGGCGACCCGGACGTCGAAGAGCGCGCGCTCGGCCTCCACCCCCGCGGCCGGGTGCCGCACCACCATCTGCGGTGTCCCGCCGGACGGCGGGAGGGACGCGATGCCGCCGCCCTTGTTCTGCGCCGCCGACAGGTACATCAGCAGCCGGCCGCCCTCCACCCGCATCGGCATCAGGGTCTGCCCGGCGGGGGCGGTGGCCTTCCACTTCGTCTGTCCACTGGCCAGATCGAAGGCGACGACCTTGTTCGTGGGGTCGGACTCCGCGGGCCTGGTCGCCAGATAGACCGTCTTGTCGTCGGCCGCCACCCCGAGGCAGTTGTCGAGGTTCCTGCCGTCGGAGGCCACGTCGGTGTCGCACTGCGTCTTGTAGTTCTCGTCACCGCCCGCCAGTTGGGAGCGGTAGGTGCCGTCCGCGTTGAGCATGATGATCGCCCACTGCTGGTCGTCCTTCTTCAGGGAGACGACCAGCGGGCTGACGGAGTAGAACTGCGCGATCTCCCAGCCCTTCTTGACCTGGTACTTCCACAGGACCTTGCCGGTGGCGGGGTCGATCCGCTCCACCAGCTGTTCCTTGTGGTCGTCGGCGGCGGTCTGGCAGCTGGCCGCGGCGATCGCCACGGGGCCGCTCGCGAAGCCGAACGGCTGGCAGTTTCCCGGCAGTTGCCCGAAGAGCACCTTGCCGTCGCTGACCCGGAAGGCGTCCGTCCTGGTCTTGCGCCCGATGGTCACGGTGTCGCCGTTGATCGCCATCGCGGGGTTGGACAGCGCGTCCCAGGCGCCCTCCCGCTCGATCGTCCTGTACCAGCCGGCCTTGCCGGTCGTGAGGTCGACCATCTGGAGCGCGCTGCAGATCGCCTGGTCGCCGTGGCCCGTCTGGACCCCGAGGGCGATCTTGCCGTCGGCGGTGGCCTGCGAGGGGGCCGCGCACATGGCGGCCGGCAGACGCAGGCTCCACTTCCGGCTGCCGTCGGTGACGGAGTAGCCGGAGACGGTCTGGTACATCGCCTTGACCACGGTGTCGCCGACGATCCAGGGGCCGTACACGTTCGCGCCGTTGCGCGGCAGGTCGACGCCGCCCTCCTGGAGCCAGAGGACCTTCGCCTCGCCCGGCTTGCGCTTGGCGTTGATCCCGTCGGCCTCCGCACGGAGGTTGCTCAGCCCCTGCTCCTCGCCCTTGTCGTCGGGCTTGCCCGTGGACGAGGTGGTGGGCGCGGGGCCGGCACTCTTCTTCGCCTCGGGCTTCGTGTCGTCGCCCCCGCTCGTGGCCAGCCAGACACCGCCGCCGGCCAGCAGCACCACCGCGAGCACGGCGCCCACGACCGCCCCGCGCCGGCCCCGGAAGAACCCTCCGCCGCTGCCGGCGGGGCCACCGGGCGGCGACGACGGCCCGCCGTAGGGGCCGAACCGAGTGGGCGCGTTGTGCAGCCCCGGCTGCGACGGCACGCCGTACGGGCCGGGCCGGGCGGCCGCGTCGTACGGGCCGGGGGACTGCGCGGGCGGGCCGTACGGGCCCGGGGGCTGGGTGCCGTACGGCCCGGCGGCCCGGCCCGACGGCTGGGTGGGAGGCCCGTACGGATGGGCGGCCCGGCCCGACGGGGGGTCGTACGAACCGGTCTGGGGATCGTACGGAGCCCCGAAGCCCTCCTGCGGCGGTTGCTGGCCGGGCGGCTGGGTCATCAGCACGTCCCCCTCAGTGCTTCGTGCGGACGGCCCGGCTTCCGCGCCGGACAAGGATTCTTTCTATCACCCGTCCCACAAGCCCCAGCCGTCGCACCTGACGCACCGCAGCGGTCAGGCGTCCTCGGCCAGTTCCAGCCAGCGCATCTCCAACTCGTCGCGTTCCGCGACCAGTTCGCGCAGCTCCGCGTCGAGCTTCGCCACCTTCTCGAAGTCCGTGGCGTGCTCCGCGATCTGCGCGTGCAGGGTGGTCTCACGTGTGGAGATCTTGTCGAGTTGCCGCTCGACCTTCTGGAGCTCCTTCTTCGCCGCGCGGGCTGCCTGCGGGGAGAGGGCCGCGGCCGGGGCGGCGGTCTCCCTGGCCGGGGCGGGTGCGGCGGACGGCGTGGCCGCCTCCTCCATCCGCTGCCTGCGCTCCAGGTACTCGTCGATCCCGCGCGGCAGCATCCGCAGCGTGCGGTCGCCGAGCAGTGCCATCACCCGGTCCGTGGTCCGCTCGATGAAGAACCGGTCGTGGGAGATCACGATCATCGATCCGGGCCAGCCGTCGAGGAGGTCCTCCAGCTGGGTCAGGGTCTCGATGTCGAGGTCGTTGGTGGGCTCGTCGAGGAAGAGGACGTTCGGTTCGTCCATCAGCAGGCGCAGGATCTGGAGCCGGCGCCGCTCACCGCCGGAGAGGTCGCCGACCGGGGTCCACTGCTTCTCCTTCGAGAAGCCGAACTGCTCGCAGAGCTGGCCCGCGGTCATCTCGCGGCCCTTGCCGAGGTCGACCCGGTCCCGTACCTGCTGAACGGCCTCCAGGACCCGCAGGTCCGGGTTGAGCTCGTGGACCTCCTGGGAGAGGTAGGCCAGCTTGACGGTCTTGCCGACGACGACCTTCCCCGCGGCGGGCTGCGCGTCGCCCTGGGTGCGGGCCGCCTCGGCCAGCGCCCGCAGCAGCGAGGTCTTGCCCGCGCCGTTGACCCCGACCAGGCCGATCCGGTCACCGGGGCCGAGCTGCCAGGTGAGGTGGGTGAGCAGCGTCTTGGGGCCGGCCTGGACGGTCACGTCCTCCAGGTCGAAGACGGTCTTGCCGAGCCGGGCGTTGGCGAACTTCATCAGCTCGCTGGTGTCGCGCGGCGGCGGCACGTCGGCGATCAGCTCGTTGGCCGCCTCGATGCGGTAGCGCGGCTTGGAGGTGCGGGCGGGGGCGCCGCGGCGCAGCCAGGCCAGCTCCTTGCGCATCAGGTTCTGCCGCTTGGACTCCTCGGTCGCGGCGATCCGCTCCCGCTCGGCCCGCGCGAAGACGTAGTCGCTGTAGCCGCCCTCGTACTCGTGGACCGCGCCGCGCTGGACGTCCCACATGCGGGTGCAGACCTGGTCGAGGAACCAGCGGTCGTGGGTGACGCAGACGAGCGCGGAGCGGCGGGCCCGCAGGTGGCCGGCCAGCCAGGAGATGCCCTCGACGTCGAGGTGGTTGGTCGGCTCGTCGAGGACGATCAGGTCCTGCTCGGCGATGAGCAGCTTGGCCAGCGCGATCCGGCGCCGCTCACCGCCGGAGAGCGGGGCGATGACGGTGTCCAGGCCGTGCTCGAAGCCCGGCAGGGCCAGTCCGCCGAAGAGCCCGGTGAGCACATCGCGGATCTTGGCGCTGCCCGCCCACTCGTGGTCGGCGAGGTCGCCGATCACCTCGTGGCGGATGGTCGCCTGCGGGTCGAGCGAGTCGTGCTGGGTGAGGACGCCGAGCCGCAGCCCGCCGCTGTGGGTGACGCGTCCGCTGTCCGCCTCCTCCAGCCGGGCGAGCATCCGGATGAGCGTCGTCTTGCCGTCGCCGTTGCGGCCCACGACACCGATCCGGTCCCCCTCGGACACCCCGAGGGACACGCCGTCGAGCAGGGCACGGGTGCCGTACACCTTGCTGACCTGCTCGACATTGACCAGATTGACGGCCATTTCACTCCTGCCCGGGGGGATCGATCGGCTTCCCAGGGTACGGGGCGGCGGTGGCGCGATGTCCGCTCGCCCTTGCCTTCCAGGCGCCTCGTACGTACATTTTCCTGTACGTACAACTTCCTGTACATGGACTCACGCTGGGAGGCGAGTATGCGCACCATGACCTACACGGAATCGCGCGCCAAGTACGCGGAGACCCTGAGCGCCGTGGTCAACGACCGCGAGGAAGTCATAGTGACGCGCGCCGGCCACGAGCCCGTGGTGATCGTGGCTCTCGACGAGTACGAGTCCCTGAAGGAGACGGCCTACCTGTACCGCAGCCCCGAGAACGCGCGTCGTGTCCTGGCGGCGATCGACGATCTCGAAAACGGCGGCGGCGAGGTACGGGAGCTCCTCGAATGAAGCTCATCTGGCACGAATCCGCATGGGCGGACTACGTGTGGTGGCAGACCCAGGACCGGAAGGTCCTCAAGCGGATCAACACCTTGATCCAGGATGTCGTCCGCAACGGAAACGAAGGCATCGGCAAACCGGAACCCCTGCGGCACGGCTTCCACGGCTACTGGTCCCGCAGGATCAGCGAGGAACACCGGCTCATCTACCGCGTGGTGGAGGACGAGGTACGCATCGTCTCGTGCCGCTACCACTACGGCCGGTAGCGGCGGGCGCGTCAGACGATCGTGGCCCCCGGCGCCGGGGACACCGCGGTGCGTGCGTTGCGGCAGGTGCCGGAGGTGAGCAGTGCCTCGGCGACCTTGCGGGCCGACTCCTCGTCCGCCACCAGGAACGCGGTGGTCGGTCCGGAGCCGGAGACCAGGGCGGCCAGGGCGCCGGCCGCGGTGCCCGCGGCGAGGGTGTCGGCGAGCGAGGGGCGCAGGGAGAGCGCGGCGGGCTGGAGGTCGTTGGTGAGGGCCGCGGCGAGCGCGGTGGCGTCACCGGTGCGCAGGGCGTCGAGGAGCGCGGGGGAGGCTTCCGGCTCGGGGACGTCGGTGTCCGCGGTCAGCCGGTCGAACTCGCCGTAGACGGCCGGGGTGGAGAGCCCGCCGTCGGCGACCGCGAAGACCCAGTGGAAGGTGGAGCCCACGTCGATCGGGGTGAGCCGCTCGCCGCGTCCGGTGCCGAGGGCGGCTCCGCCGACCAGGCTGAACGGGACGTCGCTGCCCAGTTCGGCGCAGATGGCGAGGAGCTCGTCCCGGGTGGCGCCGGTGGACCAGAGGGCGTCGCAGGCCAGCAGCGCGGCCGCGCCGTCGGCACTGCCCCCCGCCATGCCGCCCGCGACGGGGATGTCCTTGGCGATGTGGATGTGCACATCGGGTGCGATGCCGTGCCGTTCGGCCAGCGCGATCGCGGCGCGGGCGGCGAGGTTGCCCGCGTCCAGCGGGACCTGGGCGGCGTCCGGGCCGGAGCAGGTGATGCGCAGCCCGTCGGCGGGGGTGACGGTGACCTCGTCGTACAGGCCGACGGCGAGGAAGACATTGGCCAGGTCGTGGAAGCCGTCGGGGCGCGGGGCGCCGACCGCGAGCTGGACGTTGACCTTGGCGGGTACGCGGACGGTGATGCTCACTCGCCACTCCTGGAGGGCTCGTTCCCGGCAGCCGCGGTGGTGCCGGAGGGCTTGTTCTCGGCGATGGCGGCGAACTCCTCGACGGTCAGCGACTCGCCGCGGGCCTGCGGCGAGATCCCGGCCGCGACCAGGGCCGCCTCGGCGGCGGGTGCGGAGCCGGCCCAGCCGGCCAGGGCCGCCCGCAGCGTCTTGCGGCGCTGGGCGAAGGCCGCGTCGACGACCGCGAAGACCTCGGTCCTGCTCGCGC
This sequence comes from Streptomyces sp. NPDC001890, assembly GCF_042891445.1. Classification (NCBI taxonomy): domain Bacteria; kingdom Bacillati; phylum Actinomycetota; class Actinomycetes; order Kitasatosporales; family Streptomycetaceae; genus Streptomyces; species Streptomyces sp. NPDC001890. The sequence continues at coordinate 157,073 of NZ_JBIATE010000004.1, forward strand.
TCGTCGCGATCGGCTCGGTGCGCCGGACCAGGGAGACCAGTCCGGAGTCCACGTTCGGGGCGGGCCAGAAGACGTTGCGGCCGATGGAGCCGGCCCGCTTGACGTCCGCGTACCAGTTGGCCTTCACCGACGGCACTCCGTAGACCTTGTTGCCCGGCCGCGCGGCCAGCCGGTCGGCGACCTCGGCCTGGACCATGACGAGGGTGCGCTCGATGGACGGGAAGCGCTCCAGCATCGTCAGCAGGACCGGCACGGCGACGTTGTACGGCAGGTTCGCGACCAGTGCGGTGGGCGCCGGGCCGGGCAGCTCGCTGACCAGCATCGCGTCGGAGTGCACCAGGGCGAACCGGTCGGCGCGCCCCGGCATCCGGGCCGCGACGGTGGCCGGCAGCGCGCCCGCCAGCACGTCGTCGATCTCGACGGCGACGACCCGGTCCGCCGCCTCCAGCAGCGCCAGGGTCAACGAGCCGAGCCCCGGGCCGACCTCGACGACGACGTCGTCCGGGCGGACCTGAGCCGTCCGGACGATCCGGCGGACCGTATTGGCGTCGATGACGAAGTTCTGACCGCGCTGCTTGGTCGGGCGTACGCCCAGCTCGGCGGCCAGCTCGCGGATGTCTGCGGGGCCCAGGAGGGCGTCGGGCTCAGTGGTACTCACCTGTAAAGCGTAAGTCGACGCCCGCCCGGCTCCGGCCGCCCGGCCGCTCAGTAGTCGAAGGCCCGTGCCGTGTTGTCCGCGATCGCCGCCGCCAGGGTGTCCTCGTCCACGCCCTTCACCACCGCCATGGCGCGCAGGGTGACGGGGATGAGATACGGCGCGTTGGGCCGCCCCCGGTACGGGGCGGGCGTCAGGAACGGGGCGTCCGTCTCGACCAGGACCAGCTCCATCGGGGCGACGGCCAGGGCGTCCCGCAGCGGCTGGGCGTTCTTGAACGTGACGTTGCCCGCGAAGGACATGAAGTACCCGGCGTCCGCGCAGATCCGGGCCATGTCGGCGTCGCCGGAGTAGCAGTGGAACACGGTCCGCTCGGGGGCGCCCGCGTCGGCGAGGACGCGCAGCACGTCCGCGTGCGCCTCGCGATCGTGGATGACCAGCGCCTTGCCGTGCCGCTTGGCGATCTCGATGTGGGCCCGGAAGGACTCCTCCTGGGCGGCGATGCCCTCGGGGCCGGTACGGAAGAAGTCGAGCCCGGTCTCGCCGACGCCGCGTACGTGGTCGAGTGCGGCCAGCGCGTCGATCTCCGCGAGCGCCTCGTGCAGCGCCGCCGTGCCGCCCGCCGCGCGGGCCCCCTGGCGGGCGGTGCCATCAGGGTCGCCGTGCACGATGCGCGGTGCCTCGTTGGGGTGCAGGGCGACCGCCGCGTGCACGTTCGGGTGCGCGGCGGCGGTCTCGGCGGCCCACCGCGAACCGGCCACGTCGCATCCCACCTGGACCACGGTGGTCACGTTGACCGCGGCGGCCCTGGCCAGGCCCTCCTCGACGGTCGCGTCCTGCATGTCCAGGTGGGTGTGCGAATCGGCGACCGGCACCCGGAGGGGTTCGGGCAGCGGCGGGGCTTCGGTACGGCTCATGACGACGATCGTACGAGGACCCGCCGGTACGCCCGGTCCGTGGTGGAGCCGGGGCCCTGCTTCCGGTGGAAGCCGGGGGCCTACTTCCGGTGGAAGGGATGCAGCAGGTCGGACAGGTGCCAGTGGTGCCCGGTGCCCGAGGGGGCGGCGGCCGCGGCCTCGTCGCCCCGGGCCGCCGGCCGCGCCGGCTGGGGGTTGTGGAGCAGCTGCTGGACGGTCGAGACCCGGCCGGACCGCATGATCCGGACCACGTGTCCGTCGCAGTTCGCGCAGCTGGGCCGGGAAAGGGGGGAGGGCACCCGCTCCCCGTCCGCCTTGTATATGACGAAGGCGTTGTTCGATCCGTCGACGTGGTGCTCTATCTCGTAGGCCTGCTCCCAGCCGTGCCCGCACCTCATGCAGGCGAAGGCGTACGCCTCGTGTGCGGTGGCTGCTGCGATCTCGCTCATGCCCGCTCCTTTGTCCGCCGGACAGGCACTCCGGGCAAACGGTCCGGAGAATGCGTCCCTGCCTCAGTGGACGCCTTTACCGGCATGAACGCATCGGGCCCTGTCGACTGTTGGAGCGCTTTTGGCCTGCGCGTGGCAGAAAGGCCCGTTACGCGGCTCTCGCTTTGCTTTTCACGACCGTCCCTTGCCTTCCGCAGGACCGGTTCGCGCCGCGTTCTTTGCCGCGACGACCGCGTCGAACACCTCGCGCTTGGGCAGCCCCGCGTCGGCGGCCACGGCGGCGATCGCCTCCTTGCGCCGCTCCCCCGCCTCCTCGCGCACCCGCACCCTGCGTACCAGCTCCTCGGCGTCCAGTTCCTCGGGTCCGGACTCGGCCGCGCCCTCGACGACGACGGTGATCTCGCCGCGGACCCCCTCGGCCGCCCAGACGGCCAGCTCGCCCAGCGGGCCGCGCTTCACTTCCTCGTACGTCTTGGTCAGTTCCCGGCACACGGCGGCCCTGCGGTCGGCGCCGAAGACCTCGGCCATCGCGGCGAGGGTGTCGTCGAGCCGGTGCGGCGCCTCGAAGAAGACCATGGTGCGGCGCTCGTCGGCGACCTCGCGGAGCCGGCCGAGCCGTTCGCCAGCCTTGCGGGGCAGGAAGCCCTCGAAGCAGAAGCGGTCGACGGGCAGCGCGGACAGGGCGAGCGCGGTGAGCACGGCGGACGGGCCGGGGACCGCGGTGACCTTGATGTCCTTCTCCACGGCGGCGGCCACCAGCCGGTAGCCGGGGTCGGAGACGGACGGCATCCCGGCGTCCGTGACCAGCAGGACCCGGGCGCCGCCGGTCAGTGCCTCGACGAGTTCGGGCGTACGGGCCGACTCGTTGCCCTCGAAGTAGGAGACGACCCGCCCCGTGGTGTGGATGCCCAGCGCCTGGGTGAGGCGGCGCAGCCTGCGGGTGTCCTCGGCGGCGACGACGTCCGCCGTCTCCAGCTCGGCGGCGAGGCGCGGCGGGGCGTCCGCGACATCACCGATGGGGGTTCCTGCGAGTACCAGCGTTCCAGTCGTTCCAGTCACAAAGCCATCCTCCCAGCACGGGCGACAGCGTTCGCACAGATGCGTTCCCTACGATGGCGCGGTGACGAGTACTGCGCCCGAAGCCCACAAGGGCCAAGACGCCGGGGAACCGCACGGCGAAGCACCGGCCTCCTGGCCGCAGCGGCTGCGCCGCTTCGGTCATTCGCCCCGGCCCGGGATCGGGCTGCGCGAGCGGCTTGTCCCGCCGTACACCAGGCCCGGCATCCAGTTGTGGGCGGTGCTCGGGATCTCGCCGCCGATGGCCGAGCGCCTGGTGCGGTGGTCGGCGTGGGGCGGTCCGCTGCTGGTGGCGCTGGTCGCGGGGGTGCTGCGGTTCTGGAATCTGGGCAGCCCGCACGCGCTGATATTCGACGAGACGTATTACGCCAAGGACTCCTGGGCCCTGATCAACCAGGGGTACGAGGGCGACTGGCCCAAGGACATCGACAAGCTGATCCTCGCGGACCCGTCGAAGGTCGACGTCCCGGTGGACCCGGGCTATGTCGTGCACCCGCCGGTCGGCAAGTGGATCATCGGGCTCGGTGAGCACTTCTTCGGGTTCACGCCGTTCGGCTGGCGGTTCATGGTGGCGGTGCTCGGCACGCTGTCGGTGCTGATGCTGTGCCGGATCGGCCGGCGGCTGTTCCGCTCGACGTTCCTGGGCTGCCTGGCGGGCGCGCTGCTCACCGTCGACGGTCTGCACTTCGTGATGAGCCGCACCGCGCTGCTCGACCTGGTGCTGATGTTCTTCGTGCTGGCGGCGTTCGGCGCACTCCTGATCGACCGCGACTGGGCCCGGCGCAGACTGGCCGCGACGCTGCCGGTCGACGAGGACGGGGTGCTGCGTCCCGACGCCGGGGTCGCGGAGAACCTGCGGCTCGGCTGGCGGCCCTGGCGGATCACCGCGGGCCTGATGCTGGGTCTGGCCTTCGCCACCAAGTGGAACGGTCTGTACATCCTGGCCGCCTTCGGCCTGATGACGGTGGCGTGGGACGTCGGCGCGCGCCGCACCGCGGGTGCGGTCCGGCCGTACCTGGCGGTGCTGAAGCGGGATCTGCTGCCGGCGTTCGTCTCGACGGTCCCGGTCGCGATCCTGACGTACCTCGTCTCCTGGACCGGCTGGATCGTCACCGACAAGGGCTACTACCGCAACTGGGCGCAGACCGACGGCCGGGGCGGCAACTGGACCTGGCTGCCGGACTGGCTGCGCAGCCTGTGGCACTACGAGTACCAGGTCTACGAATTCCATGTGAACCTGACGTCCGGCCACACCTACCAGTCCAATCCGTGGAGCTGGATCGTGCTGGGCCGGCCCGTCTCGTACTTCTGGGAGGAGGAGCCGGGCTGCAAGGGGTCGGCGACCGGCAAGTGCGCCCGCGAGGTGCTGGCCATCGGGACGCCGTTGCTGTGGTGGGCGGCGTGCTTCGCCCTGGTGTACGTGCTGTGGCGGTGGTTCTTCCGGCGCGACTGGCGGGCGGGGGCGATCGCCTGCGGCGTGGCGGCGGGCTGGCTGCCCTGGTTCTTCTACCAGGAGCGGACGATCTTCCTCTTCTACGCGGTCGTGTTCGTGCCGTTCCTGTGTCTGGCGGTGACGATGATGATCGGCGCGATGCTGGGCCCGGCGGCCGGGACCGGGGCCAAACAGGAACTGGGCCTGGATGTCGGCGATCCGACGGGCGAACGGCGGCGGACGCTGGGCGCGATCGGGGCGGGTGTCCTGGTCCTGCTGATCATCTGGAACTTCATCTACTTCTGGCCGATCTTCACGGGAACGCCGATCCCGGACGGGTCGTGGCGCGACCGGATGTGGCTGGACACCTGGATCTGACGGGTGCACGTCGTCCGGTTGGGTCCGGATCGGCGTGCTCCCGCCACGCATATCGCGTTCCGATAACAACTGTCCCGCCCCTCAGTACCGTCCCGTAGGGTGCCCAGCAGCACTCCTTGAACACGTTCAAGGGGGACTCCTGGGGAGGGGGACTGCAGCGATGCGCAGTGGAGCGAAGGTTGCGATAGTCGGCGGAGTGTTCGCGGTCGTGGTCGGTGGGGTGGGCTACGGGGCCTACAACATCCTGGACGGCCTTGGTGGCGGCGGCGACGGCACGGACAGCAAGTCCGCCTCCACCGAGGTGAAGACGGGCCCGGTCACCAAGGCGGAGATCGAGGACGCGTCGAAGAAGTTCCTCAAGGCGTGGGCGGACGGCGACGCGGACGTCGCGTCCCAGCTCACCAACAACGCGGCCGAGGCCGGACCGGCTCTCACCGGCTACCGCGAGACCGCCCATGTCACCGAGGCGGTGATCACCCCGGGCCCGGCGGTCGGCGCGAAGGTGCCGTACACGGTGAAGGCGACCGTCTCCTTCGAGGGCAGGTCCAAGCCCTGGTCGTACTCCTCCGAGCTGACCGTGGTGCGTGGACTGACCACCGGCAGGCCCCTGGTGGACTGGGCCCCCGCCGTGATCCACCCGGACCTGACGGACGGCGCGTCGCTGAGGACGGGGGAGGCGGCGGCCCCGTCGATCGACGCGATCGACCACAACGGCAGGCCGCTCACCAAGGAGAAGTACCCCTCGCTGGGCTCGATCCTGGACGCGTTGCGCGAGAAGTACGGCGAGAAGGCCGGCGGCACCGCGGGCATCGAGACCGTGATCGAGAGCGCGGACGCGGGCAGCCCCGACAAGACCCTGCTGACCCTCACCAAGGGCCGGCCGGGCAAGCTGCGGACCACCCTGGACGCCAATGCCCAGGCGGCGGCCGAGACGGCGGTCAAGAAGTTCAGCCAGGCGTCCGTCGTCGCGGTCCAGCCGTCCACGGGCGCGATCCGCGCGGTCGCCAACAACCCGGCCACCGGCTTCAACGCGGCGATGCAGGGCAAGCAGGCCCCCGGTTCGACGATGAAGATCGTGACGGCGGCGATGCTGATCGAGAAGGGGCTCGCCTCGGCCGGCCAGAAGATCGAGTGCCCGCCGACCGCGACGTACTACGGCCGCACCTTCAAGAACCTGGACGACTTCTCGATCCCCGACGGCACGCTGACGACCAGCTTCGCCCGGTCCTGCAACACGGCCTTCATCAAACTGATCGACGACACGAAGGACGACGCGGCGCTCGCCAAGGAGGCCCGCGACGTCTTCGGCATCGGCCTGGACTGGCAGACCGGCGTCGTCTCCTTCGACGGCAGCGTGCCCGAGGAGACCCAGGGCGAGGCGGCCGCACAGTACATCGGCCAGGGGACGGTCCAGATGAACGCCCTCAACATGGCCTCCATCACCGCCACCGCGCGGACCGGCACCTTCCGCCAGCCGGTCATCGTGGACCGCGAACTCGACGGCCGTCCGATCGCCGCCGCCACCCGTTCGCTGCCCCCGTACGTCTCCCAGCAGCTCACCAGCATGATGCGCCAGACCGCGAGTTGGGGCACCGGCAAGGCCGCGATGGCCCCGGTCGGCGGCGACAAGGGTGCCAAGACCGGCTCGGCGGAGGTGGACGGCCAGGCCACGTCCAACAGCTGGTTCACCGGCTTCAGCAACGACCTGGCCGCCGCCGCGGTCGTCCAGGCCGGCGGCCACGGCGGCGACGCGGCGGGCCCGGTGGTGGCGGCGGTGCTGCGGGCGGGGTCCTGACACGGACGGGCGGCCATGCCCTCGGGGGCGGGTCCGACGCGTGGAACACCGTCGCGTGTCCCGGCCCGCCTTCGCTAGCGTGCGGGGCATGAGCACTCCTGACACCACCGCCGCCGAAGCCCACCCCCGATTCGCCGAGGCCCTGCGGGAGCTGGGCCTCGATGTCGAGGTCCGCCGGTTCCCGGAGGCCACCCGTACCGCTGCCGAGGCCGCCGCCGCGATCGGCTGCGAGCTCAGCGAGATCGTCAAGTCGCTGATCTTCGAGGCCGACGGGGTCCCGGTGCTGGTCCTGATGGACGGCTCCTCGCGCGTCGACGTGGAGCTCGTACGCGCGGAACTGGGCGCCGGAAAGGTCAAGCGGGCCGGGGCCGACCTGGTCCGGGAGACGACCGGGTACGCGATCGGCGGCGTGCCGCCCTTCGGGCACCGCACGAGGACCCGGGTGCTGGCCGACCGCGGGCTCCTGGACCACGACGTGGTGTGGGCGGCGGCGGGCACCCCGCACACCGTCTTCCCGCTCGACCCCAAGTCACTGATCGGGCACGCCGGCGGCACCGTGGTGGACGTGCGCGAGCAGTCGAAGTGACGCCGCTGGTCGCGTTCGCGGTCCTGGTCGCGGCCGTCACGCACGCGAGCTGGAACGCGATCGCGCACGCGATCAAGGACCAGCTCCTCTCCTTCACCCTGATCTCCGGGGGCGGGCTGCTGATCGGCGCGGCCGGCGCCTGCTTCGTGCCGCTCCCGGCCGCCGGGGCCTGGCCGTATCTGCTGGTCTCGGCCGGGCTCCATGTGGCGTACATGCTGCTGCTGATGCGTTCGTTCACCCTGGGCGACTTCGGGCAGATGTATCCGATCGCCCGGGGTACGGCCCCGCTGGTGGTGACGGTCCTCGCCGCGGTGTTCGTCGGCGAGCGCCCGGACGGCTGGGCCACGGCCGGGGTCGCGGTGGCCTCGGCGGGGCTCGTCGGGCTGGCCCTCTGGGGCATCCGGGGTTCCGGCAGGCGCCCGGACTGGCCGGCGCTGCTGGCCGCCCTCGCGACCGGTCTGGCCATCGCCGGGTACACCACGGTGGACGGCGTCGGGGTGCGTGCCTCGGGCACCCCGCTCGGCTACATCGCCTGGCTGATGATCCTTGAGGGGCTGGCCATCCCGGCCTACGCGCTGTACCGGCGCCGGGGTGAACTCGTGGAGCAGCTGAGGCCGTTCGCCGCGCGCGGGCTGCTGGGCGCGGCCCTGTCGGTGACGGCGTACGGCCTCGTCCTGTGGGCCCAGACGCGGGCGGCACTGGCCCCGATCGCGGCCCTGCGGGAGTCGTCGATCATCGTCGGAGCGGCCATCGGAACGCTGTTCTTCAAGGAGCGGTTCGGCGCACCGCGCATCGCGGCGGCGGGGCTGATGGTCGTCGGCATCGGGCTGATGCTGCACACGAGTTGAGCGGGGGCGCCGCCGGCGGGCGGGCCCGCGACCCTCGCGAAAGGGCGGTCCGGCGGGTGGGCCCCGATGGGGTGAAAGGGCCCCGGCACATCCGAGCATGATCGTTTCTGCCGAGTGCCGGACTGCTTGGATGCGCAGGTCTCGCACTCGCGGACGCCCATGCACCGGAAGGGACACCCCCATGTCCAAGCGCAGTCATGCCGCAAGGGTCCTCGCCTCGGCCGTGCTCGCCGCTGCTGCCGTCACGGCGGCCGGAGTCGCACCCGCCTCCGCCGCTCCCACTCCCGACACCGACTTGATCAACAAGATGGACGGGAGCCGTCTGGCGCTGCTCAACAACAGCACCGCCGAGGGCGCCACCGCCATCACCCTGCGCGACCCCGCGTGGAACTACAGCACCGAGCGGTGGGAGCGCGACTCGTCCGCCTGGCAGGAGGACGCCCCCAACACGTACACGGTCGTTCTCAGGAACGAGGCCGCGAACAAGTGCCTCCAGCCCGGCGCCGCGACGCCCCAGCGGGGGACCACGGTCGTCGTCCGGACCTGTGACGGCTCGCGGCTGCAGAAGTGGAGCATTTACCCCGAAAAGGTCGGCGACAGCTACACGGGCTGGTGGATGTACCGGCCCATGGTCGACAAGAACCTCGCCCTCAGCCTGAACCGGTACAACGACGGCAGCTGGGACACCCTCTACCTGAACATCGCACAGCCCAGCTCCGACCGGCTGTGGCGCAGGGCGGACAACGACACCCCCGTGGCCAACGGCTGAGGGCTGTCGGCCGGATCCCCTCCCGCACCGCCCCGCCGTGCCCCGCATGGCGGGGCGGTCGGGCGTCCGGCCGACGTGGCGCGGTCCGCGCTCAGCTCGCCGGGACGGGCGCCGGGCGGGCCGGGGCTTCCTCGGTGGCCGGGGCCGCGGGGGTCGTCGGCTCGGCGGCCGGACGCAGGAGTACGGCGCAGGCGAGGGCGGCCAGCAGGGCGAGCGAGGCCGAGACGGTCAGGCACAGCCGCATGCCGTCGAGGAAGGAGTCGCCCAGGGCGGTCAGGGCCGGTCCGGTGGCGGCGTCCAGGTGGAGTCCGGCCACGGCGCCGAGTCCCTGCTCACGGGCGGTGTCGAGGACACGGGCCCCGGCCTCGGCGGGCACCCCGGCGTCGGCGAGGCGGCCGGGCAGCGCGTCCAGGGCCCGGGTGGTCAGCAGGGTGCCGAGCACGGCGGGGCCGAGGGCGCCACCGAGCTGGCGGAAGGCGTTGTTCCCGGCGGCGGCCATCCCGGCCAGGTGGTACGGGACGGAGGACACCGCGGAGGCGGTCATCGGGGTGAGCACGGCGCCCATGCCGAGGCCCAGCAGGGCCAGCCGCCAGACGATCGAGCCGTAGGAGGTGTGGGCGTCGACGCCGGTCAGCGAGAGCATCGCACCCGCCGCGACGACCAGGCCCGTGGTGATCAGGACCCGGGCGGAGACCCGGTGCATCAGGCGTCCGATGGGCGCGGCGACGACGAGGGACACCCCGGACACCGTCACCATCCGCAGCGCCGCCTCCATCGTGGTCAGGTGCTGGACCATGCCGAAGTAGAGGCTCAGCACGAAGAAGAAACCGATCAGCCCGAGGAAGCTGATCATGGCGACCAGGGCGGTGGCGGTGAAGGCCGGGCTGCGGAACAGCGCCGGGTCGAGCATCGGGCTCGCGCTGCGGCGCTCCACGACGACGAACACGGCGGCGGCCACCACGCCGAGCACCAGGGCCGTCACCACGGCGGGCTCGCCGAAGCCGTCCGCGCCGCCCTCGATGACGCCGAAGACGACCGCGGTGACCGCGACGGCCGCACTGATCTGGCCGGGCCAGTCGAGCCGCCGGCCGTGCGGGGCGCGCGAGTCGGGCAGCAGGAACGCCGCGACGACCAGCACGATCAGGGAGACCGGCACGGGCAGGAAGAAGATCCAGCGCCACGCGACGTGCTCCAGCAGCACACCCGCGATCAGCGGGCCCACGGCGAGCGAGGCCATCAGGGACATGGCCCACATGCCTATGAACCTGCCCCGCTCCCGGTGGTCGGGGACCGCGTGACTGATCAGGGCCAGCGTCGTGGGCAGCAGCGCCGCCGCCCCCAGCCCGGAGACGGCCTGCCCGGCCCACAGGACCTGCACCGAGGTGGCGGACAGCGAGATCGCCGCGCCCAGCGCACAGAGCGCCATGCCCGCCTGGAAGACCCGCTTGCGGCCGTGGACGTCGCCCCACACCCCGGTGGTCAGGATCAGCGCGGCCATCGGCAGCACGAAGGCGTCCGAGACCCAGGACAGCTGGGACGTGGAGGTGCCCAGAGCCCGCTGGATGGCCGGCAGGCTCACCGACACGGTGGTCACGGGGAGGTAGGCGACGAAGACGCCCAGGCAGGCCATGACGAGCGTGATGCCCCGCCCTGATCTGTCCTGCGCCGTTGCGGAGTTCACGAAGAGGTTCCTTCTGCTGTGGGGGTGGGTGCCGCGCGGGCCGGATCACCCGCAAAGCCGTCGACCAGCTTCGCCCCGGCCATCGGCAAACCCCCAAGCGATCCGGGTGAACGTCATAGAACCGCCAGTTGAAGACGGTTCTGTGTGACGATTCCTCCATGCCTGACGATCTGGACCGAAAAATCATCCATGGGCTGAACTGCTCGCCGCGGGTCTCCTTCCGCCGCCTCGGCGAGGTCGTCGGGGTGTCCGAGCAGACCGTGGCGCGCCGCTACGGCGCCCTGCGCCGTAGCGGCGTCGTCCGCGTCGTCGGGCTGAGCAGCCCGGCCGCCCACGGCCGGTCCGAGTGGGTCGCGCGGCTGCGCTGCCGCCCGGACGCCGTGGGGCCCCTCGCGGATTCCCTGGCCCGCAGGCCGGAGGTCGCGTACACGAGCATCGCGTCGGGCGGTTCGGAGATCATCTGCATCATCCGTTCGCCCACCGGGACCACCCGCGACGACGTGCTGCTGCGCCAGCTCCCCCGGGCGGCCTCGGTCCTCGACCTGAACGTCGACCTGCTCGTCCACGCCTTCGGTTCCCCGGACACAGCCGGCTGGACCGGGCGGGAGGGCTCGCTCACCGACGAGCAGGTGCGGCTGCTGACCGCGGAGCGCCCCACCCCCACCGGGCCCCCGCTCACCCCGACCGAGGAGGACCGCCCGCTCCTCGAAGCGCTGGCGGAGGACGGCCGCGCCTCCCACACCCGGCTCGCGGAGGCCACCGGCTGGTCCAAGCCGCGCGTGGCCCGCCGGCTGGAGGCCCTCGAAGCGACCGGCTCGCTGGTCTACGACATCGACACCGTGCCCGAACGCCTCGGCTACGAGCTCAACGCCACGCTCTGGCTCCAGGTCGACCTGCCCCGGCTCCACGAGATCGGCGAGGAGCTCAGCGGGCACGACGAGTGCGCCTTCGCCGCGGCCATCAGCGGCAAGCACAACATCATGGCCGTGGTCATCTGCAAGGACACCCCGGACTTCTACCGCTACCTCAGCGGCCGCCTGGCCCGTACCGAGGGCATCAGGGGCTACGAGATCAGTGTGCGCGTGCGCCGTCTCAAGCAGGCCGCCTCCCTCATCCTCAACGGGCGGCTCATCCACCCCGCGCTCGCCTGACACGGGCGCGGGGCGGACCTGGAGCGGGGCCGACCGGGCCCGGGGCCGACCGGGCGCGCATCGGTCAGGCGCCTGAAACCGCGTCCCGGAACCCGTAGTTCGTCGCCGTCAGGCCGCCGTCCACGCGCAGCGTCGTCCCGGTGATCCAGGCCGCGTCGCGCGAGGCGAGAAAGGCGACGGCGGACGCGATGTCCTCCGGCTCGCCGACCCGGCCGAGCGGGTACAGGGCGCTCACCCGGGCCAGTTCGGCGTCGCGGCCCGCCCAGGCGTCCGTACGGACGGTGCCGGGAGCGACCAGGTTGACGCGTACGCCGCGCGGGCCCGCGTGGCCGGCCAGGGTGCGGGTCAGGCCGGCCAGGCCCGCCTTGGCGGCGCTGTAGCCGTGGTTGCCGAAGTCCTGCTCGCCGTTGACCGAACCGATGTTGACGATCGCGCCCCGGCCGGAGGCCACCAGGTGCGGGAGGGCGGCGCGGGCACAGCGGTAGGGGCCGGTGAGGGTGATGTCCAGGTCGCGCTGCCACGCCTCGTCCGGCTCGTCCTCGAAGAGCGGGACGTCGGTGGAGCAGGAGTACGCGTTGTTCACCAGCACGTCCAGGGAGCCGAAGGCGGCGACGGCGTGGGCCACGGCCGCCTCGACCGCCGCCCGGTCGGCCACGTCGCAGGGCAGCGACTCGGCGGCGCCGCCCGCCTCGCGTATCGCGGCGGCGGTGCGCTCCGCGCGGTCGCCGTCCAGGTCGGTGACCAGGACGCGGGCGCCCTCCGAGGCCAGCCGGCGGGCCGTGGCCGCGCCGATGCCCCGGCCCGCACCGGTGATGAGTACGCCGTATCCGTCGAACCGTGAACCAGCAGAGCCTTGAGGAGTCATATCGCCGACCGTACTGCCCTGACCAGGGCCTGGGCACGGGGATCGGCGGTGACTCCCTTCTGCAGACCGTTCGTCACATAGCCCAGGGCGATGCCGGATTCGGGGTCGGCGAACCCGAGCGAGCCGCCCCGGCCGGGGTGGCCGAACGAGCCGGGGGCGAGCAGCGGGGCCGCCGGGCCGTGCAGCATGTAGCCGAGGCCGAAGCGGGTGTTGACGACCAGGACCCGGTCGGGGCCCGCCGACTCCTCGGTGCGGGCCAGGGTGAGGGTGGCGGGGGCGAACAGGCGGTGGCCGTCGACCGGGCCGATCATCGCGGCGTAGCAGCGGGCCAGGGCGCGGGCGGTGGCGATGCCGTTGGAGGCGGGGAGTTCGGCCGCACGGTAGCCGGGGTCGTTCTCGTCGGGGAGCGGGTCGATGGCCCCGAAGGCGCGGCGGGTGAGGGACTGCGGGTCGCGGTAGGCCTCGCTGACGGAGCGCTTGGGGCGCAGGCGCAGGACGCCGCCGTCGCCCGGGGCGGCGGGCGGTTCGACCGGGCCGACCCGGCCCACCCGGTGCGCCTCGTCCGCCGGGAGGCCGAACCAGAAGTCCAGGCCGAGCGGGCGGGCGATCTCCTCGGCGATCCAGCGGCCGACGGTGCGGCCGGTGACCCGGCGCACCAGTTCGCCGATGAGCCAGCTGTAGGTCTGGGCGTGGTAGCCGTGGTCGGTGCCGGGCTCCCACTGGGGGCGCTGGGCGGCGACGGCCTGCGGTCCGCTGGTCCCGTCGGCCGCTTCGGAGGGGGTCAGCGGGCAGTCGAGCGCGGGGATGCCGGCCCGGTGGGAGAGGAGGTGGCGCACGAGTACGCGTTCCTTGCCGGCCGCCTTGAACTCCGGCCAGTACGTGCCGACCGGGGCGTCCAGGTCGAGCTGGCCGCGCTGGTGCAGCAGCAGCGGTACGGCGGCGGCGATGCCCTTGCCCGCCGAGCGGACGATCTGCACGGTGTCGACTGCCCAGGGTTCGACACCGTCGACATCTCTCGTACCGGCCCAGAGGTCGACGACCTTGTGCCCGTCCCGGTAGACCGCGACGGCCGCGCCGCGTTCGCCGCGCTGCTCGAAATTACGGATGAAAGCATCCCGGACCGGTTCGAATCCGGGCGCCACCGTGCCCCGTACGTCCACGCCTGCTCCTGCGCTCCCGCTCATCCCCCCATGGTGCATCCCGTCGCAGGTCACGGGTATGGCGGGTCACCTCATGTTCACAGTCGCGGAACATCCGGCGTGACGGAGCGCGGGTCGAAGCCGAAGGGCAGCTCCAGACGGTGCTCGCGCATCACCTTCTCGTCGCAGAGCAGGTCCTGGGTGCGGTCGTCGGCGGCGATGACGCCCTCGCTGAGGATCACCGCGCGCGTGCAGAGCTCCAGGGCGTACGGCAGGTCGTGGGTGACCATGAGGACGGTGACGTCCAGCGACCGCAGGATGTCGGCGAGCTCGCGTCGCGAGGCCGGGTCCAGGTTGGAGGACGGTTCGTCCAGGACGAGGATCTCCGGCCGCATGGCGAGGACGGTGGCGACGGCGACGCGGCGGCGCTGGCCGAAGGAGAGGTGGTGCGGCGGCCGGTTCGCGTACTCCGCCATGCCGACCTGCTTCAGCGCCTCGGTGACGCGTTCCTCCAGTTCGGCGCCGCGCAGCCCGGAGGCGGCCGGGCCGAAGGCGACGTCCTCGCGGACGGTGGGCATGAAGAGCTGGTCGTCGGGGTCCTGGAAGACGATGCCGACGCGGCGGCGGATCTCGGCGAGGTTGCGCTTCTCGACGGGGAGGCCCGCGACCCGGACGGTGCCCGCCCCGGCGTCGAGGATGCCGTTGAGGTGGAGCACGAGGGTGGTCTTGCCGGCGCCGTTGGGGCCGAGCAGGGCGACCCGCTCGCCCCGGGCGACCGTGAGGTCCACCCCGAAGAGCGCCTGGTGGCCGTCGGGGTAGGCGTAGGCGAGGCCGCTGACTTCCAGGGACGGCGCGGGGGCGGAGAGCTGACTCATAGGGTCCATCCCAGCAGACAGACGGCGAGGGCGAGCAAGGGGAGTACGGCGGCGTACGCCCACTGGGTCCGGGAGGCGGTCACCTCGTCGATGACCGGCATGGAGCCGGCGTAGCCGCGGCTGACCATCGCGAGGTGGACGCGTTCGCCGCGCTCGTAGGTCCGGATGAACAGGGCGCCCGCCGACTTGGCCAGCACACCCCACTGGCGTACGCCGCGCGCCTCGAAGCCTCGGGAGCGGCGGGCGATGGACATCCGGCGCATCTCGTCGGTGATCACGTCGCCGTACCGGATCATGAAGGAGGCGATCTGGACGAGCAGCGGCGGAAGCTTGAGCCGCTGGAGGCCGAGCAGCAGCGAGCGCAGTTCGGTGGTGGAGGCCAGGAGCACGGACGCGGCGACGCCGAGGGTGCCCTTGGCGAGGACGTTCCAGGCGCCCCAGAGGCCGGGGACGCTGACGGAGAGGCCGAGTACGTGGGTCTGCTCGCCGGGCACCACGAACGGCATGAGCAGCGCGAACGCGACGAACGGCACCTCGATGAGCAGCCGCTTGAGCAGGAAGCCCGCCGGGATGCGGGCGAACGCGGTGACCGCGCCGAGCAGCGCCGCGTACAGCGCGAACGCCCACATCGACTCGCGCGGCGTCGAGACGACGACCACGACGAAGCAGAAGGCGGCGGCGATCTTGCAGTGCGGCGGCAGGTCGTGGACCGGCGAGTGGCCGTGCCGGTAGAGCTTGTGCGCGTGACCGGCGCCCATGTCAGACGGATTCCTTCTCGGGCGCGGGGGCGTCCGGGGTGCGGCGGCGGCGGAGCACGTAGAAGACTCCGCTGCCGACCACGATGGTGGCGCCGACGCCGATCACTCCGGCGAGGCCGCCGGAGAGCCGGGCGTCGGAGACGTCCTTGACGCCGTAGTCGGCGAGCGGGGAGTCCTTGGCCGCGTGCTCCTCGGTCTTCTTGTCGATGCCCTGGTCGGCGGCGACCTTCTCCAGGCCGTCCGGGTTCGCGGAGGCGTAGTAGGAGACGAAGCCCGCCAGGACGAGGGCGGTGACCAGGCCGGCGGCCCAGATCCGCCGGTGGGAGCGGGCGGCGGCCGGGGCGGCGGCCGGCTGCTGGGCGGGGGCGTCGACGAGTTCGCCGTCGACCCGGAGCTTGAGCGAGGAGGTGAGCCCGCGGGCGCCGTGCACCAGGTCGGGGCGTACGGCGATGACGGCGCCGACGGTCAGCGCGGTGATCACGGCCTCGCCGATGCCGATCAGGACGTGGACCCCGGCCATCGCGGTGAAGACCTTGCCGATCGGGATGTCGGTGGTGCCGCCGATCCAGTAGATCAGCGTGAAGGCGCAGGCCGCGGCCGGTACGGAGACCAGGGCGGCGACGAAGGAGGCGACGGTCACGGAGCGGCGGGTCCTCGGCAGCACCCCGAGCAGCCCTCGGAAGAGGGCGTACGCGACGACGGTGGTCACGATGCCCATGTCGAGCACGTTCACGCCGAGCGCGGTGAGGCCGCCGTCGGCGAAGAGGATGCCCTGCATGAGCAGGACGACGGTCACGCAGAGCACGCCGGTGTACGGCCCGACCAGGATCGCGGCCAGCGCCCCGCCCAGCAGATGCCCGCTGGTGCCGGCCGCGACCGGGAAGTTCAGCATCTGCACGGCGAAGATGAACGCGGCGACGAGACCGGCGAGCGGCGCGGTGCGCTCGTCCAGTTCCCGCCGGGCACCCCGCAGGCTGACGGCGACCGCACCCGCGGCGACGACTCCGGCGGCGGCGGAGACGGGCGCGTTGATGAATCCGTCGGGTACATGCATGGAGGGGCTCCGCTTCCTGCGGTCCTGGCGTCGCTGCGGACGATGACGATGGCGATATCGATGGCGGTGACGACGACGATGACGACATGGGCGATGTCGTGAACCGCTCAATGATAGGACCTTGTTGCGAAGGCTTCGCAAGAGCGGCTGCGTCACAACTGCCTGTCAGGACCACCCGCCGTGCCCCTTGACGGAAATATGGGACATTGGATGGCGAAGCATTACGCACAGGAGGAGTCGTCCCATGCCCCCCGTGATCCATGAGCAGGCAGAGGCCTGGCTCGTCAACGACACCGACGACCTCCCGGCCGTCCCGGTCGACCTGCTGTACGACGCCGACAAGGACCCGCGAACCGTCCACGTCTCCTTCCCCGGCGGCGACGACTGGGCGTTCGGCCGCGATCTGCTGGAGGGCGGGCTGCGGGCCCCCACCGAGCGCGGCGGCATCCGCGTGTGGCCCTGCGGACGGACGCAGCTGGTCGTGGAGAACCACTCGGCGGACGGCGTCGAGGTGGTGCAGTTCGACAGCGCGCCGCTGATCCGCTTCCTGCACCGTACGCACGCCGGGAACACCAAGCCCCCCGCGCACGCCTGACGGAAGCCCGCCCGGCGGAAACCCGCATGGCGGAAGCCCCCGTGCCGGCCACTGGCCCGCACGGGGGCTTCCGTCATCACCCCGGTCCCCCGTCCCCACAGGTAACCGGCGCTTCCGGGGCCGCGCTCCGCTCAGGTGCGGACCCCGGAGGCTCTTGCCGCTCGGCTCAGACCCGGGTCAGCTCGCGCTCGCCCCCGGTGTCACCGCCGGGCACCTCGTCGAGCTGCTCGCGCAGCCCCTCGCCCTCCACGTCCACGTTCGGCAGGATCCGGTCCAGCCAGCGCGGCAGCGACCAGGCGCGGTGGCCGAGCAGGGCCAGGACCGCGGGCACGATCGCCATCCGGACCACGAACGCGTCGAAGAAGACGGCAATGGCGAGCGAGAAGCCGATCATCTTGACCATCTGCTCGCTGGAGCCGATGAAGCCGGAGAACACCGCCATCATGATCACGGCCGCGGCCGTGACGACCCGGGCGCCGTGCCGGAACCCGGTGACGATCGCCTGGCCGGGCTTCTCGCCGTGGACGTACGCCTCACGCATCCGGGTCACGAGGAAGACCTCGTAGTCCATCGCGAGGCCGAAGACCACGCCCACCATGAAGATCGGCATCATCGACATGATCGGACCGGTCTGCTCCACCCCGAAGAGCGAGCCGAGCCAGCCCCACTGGAAGACCGCGACGACCGCACCCAGGGCCGCTACGACCGAGAGCAGGAAGCCCAGGGCCGCCTTCAGCGGCACGAGCACCGAGCGGAAGACCACCATCAGGAGCAGGAAGGCCAGGCCGACGACGAGTGCCAGGTAGGGCAGCAGCGCGTCGTTCATCTTCTGCGAGAAGTCGATGTTCATCGCGGTGGACCCGGTGACCAGGACCTCGGCCCCGGTGTCGGACTTGATGTCCTTGCCCGCGTCCCGGATCGAGTGGACCACGTTCTCCGTGTCGACGGAGCTCGGCCGGTCCTTCGGGACGACGGTGATCATCGCGGTGTCGCCGGCCTTGTTGAACTGGGCCGGGGTGACGGCTGCGACGCCCTTGATGCCGGAGATCTCGTCCGAGACCTGCTGGGCGGCGGCCTTGCCGTCGGAGCTGTCCGCAGTGTCGACGACGACCATCAGCGGCCCGTTGAAGCCGGGGCCGAAGCCCTCGGAGAGCAGGTCGTAGGCGCGCCGCTGAGTGGTGCTGGTGGGCTGGGAGCCGTCGTCGGGCAGGCCCATCTCCAGGGACGCGGCCGGTACGGCGACCGTGCCGAGGCCGATGACGCCGACCAGCAGCACCCACACCGGCTTGCGGAGCACGAACCGCGCCCAGCGGGTGCCCATGTTCGGCTTGCCCTCGGCCCCGCCCGAGGTCTTGGACCCGCCCGGGGTCCCGGCCCCGGCCTGCGCCTCGGTGGCCTTGCGCGCCTTGCGTCCCATGACCCGCTTGCCCGCGAAGCCCAGCAGCGCCGGGACCAGGGTGAGCGCGATGAGTACGGCGATGGCGACCGTACCGGCCGCGGCGTAGCCCATCTTCGACAGCATCGGGATGTTCACGACGGCGAGGCCGACCAGCGCGATGACGACGGTGAGACCGGCGAAGACGACTGCGGAACCGGCCGTGCCGACGGCCCGTCCGGCCGCTTCCTCGTGCTCCCGGCCCTCGGCCAGCTCAGCGCGGTAGCGGGAGACGATGAACAGCGCGTAGTCGATGCCGACCGCGAGGCCGATCATCATCGCGAGGGTGGAGGTGGTGGAGCCCAGGTCCAGCACGTTCGCCAGCGCGGTGATCGTCGAGACTCCGATGCCGACCCCGATCAGGGCGGTGAGCAGCGGCAGCCCGGCGGCGATCAGCGAGCCGAAGGTGATGACCAGCACCACCGCGGCGATGGCGACACCGATGACCTCGGTGATCCCGGTCTCCGGGATCACCATGAGCGCGTCACCGCCGATCTCCACGGTCATCCCGCTCTTCTGCGCCGCGTGGCCCGCGTCCTCCAGGGCCTCACGGGTCTCGTCGGTCAGCTCCATCGAGCTGACCTTGTAGGAGACCGAGACGTACGCCGTGGAGCCGTTCTTGCTGACGGCGCCGGCGGTGTACGGGTCGGTGACCGAGGCGACCTGGTCGGAGCCCGACTTCAGCTCGCCGATGACCTTGCCGACCTCGGCCTTGTTCGCCGGGTCGGTCATCTTCTCGTCGCCGGGGGCCTTGAAGACGACCCGGGCGCTCGCACCGTCGGCACTGGCCCCGGGGAAGCGCTGTTCCAGCAGGTCGAAGGCGCGCTGCGCCTCCGTACCCGGAATCGAGAAGGAGCTTGAGGTGGCGGTGGACGCGGAGGCCGCGCCGAATCCGGCGAGCGCCAGCAGTGCCACCCAGATCAGGGCGACATAGCGGCGGCGCCGGAAGGCAAGCCGTCCGAGCTTGTAGAGGAATGTGGCCACGGAGGGGTACTCCCGGGTCAGGTCGTGAGTGGAAAAGGGCGTGAGGAACCAGCCCGACGACGAGAGCGGCGTGTCAGGTAGGGCTTGGGGAGGGCCCGTACGGAAGGACCGCACGGAGGCCGCACGGAGGGGACCGCACGGAGGCCGCACGGAGGGGACCGCACGGAGGCCGCACGGAGGGGACCGCACGGAAGGCCGTACGGAGGGGGCCGTACGAAGGGGCCGGGCCGCGCGGGGCGGCCCGGGGCTCAGACTCCGAGGGAAGGGAGAATCACGGAGTCCACGTAGTCGATGAGAAACGCCTGGTCGACGGAGCAGTCCTCGACCAGCTGCCGGGCGGCGAAAGCGCCGATCAGCATGTGCGGTACGTATTTCAGCGCCGGATTGTCCGGACGCACCTCGCCCCGGTCCACGGCCCGGCGCAGCAGTTGGTCGAGGCCGGTGATCTCCGGCTCGACCAGCAGCTCCCGCAGCGCCTGGTGCAGATCGGGATTCTCGTGGACGGCATGGCTCAGGCCCCGCATCAGCGCGGAGTCCTTCTCCATCTGGCAGTCGTCGGTACGGCTCAGTACGGCGTGGAAGTCGCCTTTCAGCGATCCGGTGTCGATCTCCGAGAGGGAGACCGGCTTGTTGTGCCGCAGGGCCTTGACGACCAGCTCCGGCTTGCTCCCCCACTGGCGGTAGAGGGTGGCCTTGCTGGAACGGGTGCGGGCGGCGACGGCGTCCATGGTCAGGGCGTCGTAACCGACCTCGCGGAGCAGGTCGAGCACGGCGTCGTACAGCTCGCCCTCGCGCTCGGGTGTGAGCCGGGTGCGGGCCATGTGCCGACCTCCTGTTCGGATGCTCGTACTGCTGTCACTCGTACGTCAGTCAATCGAACGAAACTGTTTCGTACACCTCGACCGTACCCCACCCTCCCAGCGAAACGAAATCGTTTCGCTGGTGTTCCGCACCACAGCCGATGCGCCACCACGAGTTGCCGGGGCCTCCCCGCGCGGAAAGCATTGGAGGGTGAGTGACGACGTCGCGTATCTCCGTTTCCCGCACCTCCACGACGACCTGCTCTGCTTCGCGGCCGAGGACGACCTCTGGGTCGCCCCCCTCGCGCCCGAGGGGGAGCGGCCCGGCCGCGCCTGGCGGCTGACCATCGACCGGACCCGGGTCAGCCACCCGCGCTTCTCCCCCGACGGGAGCCGCATCGCGTACACGACCTGGCGCACCCTGGATCCCGAGATCCATCTCGCGCCGGTGGACGGCGGCCCGGCCCGCCGACTCACCTACTGGGGCTCGACGGACACCCGGGTCTGCGGCTGGACCCCCGATCCCCCGGACGCCGCCCACATCCTCGCCGTGTCCTCGCACAGCCAGCCGTTCTCGCACGTCTCCTGGGCCTACAGCGTCCCCACCGACGGCAGCCCCGGCGGCAAGCTGCCCTGGGGCCCGGTCTCCGACATCGCGGTCGCCGACGTCGACGGCGAACGGCGCACCCTGCTGCTCACCGGCACCCCGCCGCACGAACCGGCCGCCTGGAAGCGGTACCGGGGCGGCGCGATGGGCCGGCTCTGGCTGCACGGCAAGCGGCTGCTCCCCGACATCGGCGGCCATCTCGCCTCGCCCATGTTCGTCGGCGGCCGGATCGCCTTCCTCTCCGACCACGAGGGCGTCGGCAACCTCTACTCCTGCCACCCCGACGGCACCGACCTGCGCCGCCACACCGACCACGACGCCTTCTACGCCCGGCACGCCTCCAGCGACGGGCACCGGGTCGTCTACCAGTGCGCGGGCGACCTGTGGCTGGTGGACGACCTGGCCTCGCCGGACGCGGTGCCGCGCAAGCTGGAGGTCCTGCTCGGCGGGCCGCGCACCGGGCGGCGCATCCACCAGGTCCCGGCCGCCAGCAACGTCGACTCGCTCTCCGTGGACGAGACGGGCCGGGCCAGCGCCGTCACCGTGCGCGGCAGCCTGTACTGGCTCACCCACCGCGACGGCCCGGCCCGCACCATCGCCGACACCCCGGGCGTCCGGGTCCGGCTGCCCGAGATGCTCGGCAGCGTCGGCCAGGTCGCGTACGTCACCGACGCCGACGGCGAGGACGCCATCGAGATCGCGTACCTGCCGCGGGCCAGTGGCGACCGCGCGCCGCGCCGGCTGGCCTCCGGGCAGCTCGGCCGGGTGCAGGAGCTGATCGCCGACCCGGACGGCGAACGCCTCGCCATCGCGACGAACGACGGGCGGCTGCTGCTCCTGGACACCAGCGAGGAGATCTCCGCCGCCGCGCCCGTCGAGCTGATCCGCTCCATCAACGGCCCGGTCCGCGACCTGGCGTTCTCCCCGGACGGCGCCTGGCTGACCTGGTCGCACCCCGGCATCGGCCGCTCGCTGCGCCAGATCAAGCTGGCCCGCATCCTGGGTACCGGGGCGCCCGTGATCGTCGACGTCACCAACGGCCGCTTCGAGGACGAGAACCCGGTCTTCACGGGCGACGGCCGCTATCTCGCCTTCCTGTCCTGGCGCGGCTTCGACCCGGTGTACGACGTCCACACCGGCGACCTCTCCTTCCCGCTGGGCTGCCGCCCGTACCTGGTGCCGCTCTCCTCCGCCACGCCCTCCCCGTTCGCCCTCTCCCCCGAGGGCCGTCCGGCGGCGGGCGGTCTCGACCCGGCCGACGATGCCGCCGACCTCGGCACGGGCGAGGGCCCGTCGACGGTGACCGTCGAGTTCGAGGGCCTGGAGAGCCGGGTGACGCCCTTCCCGGTCTCCGCGTCCAAGTACTCGGCCCTGCACCCGGTGAGCGGCGGCGGGCTGGTCTGGCTGCGCTGGCCGATCTCCGGCGCGCTCGGCGAGACCTTCGCCAACCCGGCGGACATGTCGGGCCGCCCCACCCTCGAACACTTCAACATCACCAAGGCCCGGAAGACCGAACTGGTCGGCCACCTCGACTGGTTCGCGGTCAGCGGCGACGCGACCCGGCTGGTCGTCATGGACGAGGGCGAGCTGCGCGCCGTCCCCGCCACCGAACCCGGCGACAGCGACACCACCGTCTACCTGGACCTGCGCCGCATCCTGCACGAGGTCGACCCGGCGGCGGAGTGGCGGCAGGCGTACGAGGAGGGCGGCCGCATCATCCGCTCCTACTTCTGGGACCCGGACATGTGCGGCATCGACTGGACGGCGGTGCTCGACCAGTACCGCCCGCTGGTCGAACGGGTCGCCTCCCCCGACGAGTTCGCCGACCTGATGCGCGAGGTCCTGGGCGAGCTGGGCACCTCGCACGCGTACGTGACCCCGGCCCGCCGCAACGAGGGCCCGCCGCACTACCAGCGGGCGATCGGCCTGCTCGGCGCGAACCTGGTGTGCCGGGACGGCGAGTGGATGATCCGGCGCATCCTGCCCGGCGACTCCTCCGACTCCAAGGCCCGTTCCCCGCTGGCCGGTACGGGCATCCGGGAGGGCGCGGTCCTCACCCATGTCGACGGCCGCCCCGTCGACCCGGTGGCCGGCCCCTACCCGCTCCTCACCGCGGCGGGCGGCACCACCGTCGAGCTCACCTTCCGTCCGGCCGGGGGCGAGGGCCCCGCCCGCCGGGTCGCCGTCGTACCGCTGGTCGACGAACGGCCGCTGCGCTACCAGGACTGGGTGGCCAAACGCCGGGACGTCGTACGGGAGCTGAGCGGCGGCAAGTGCGGCTACCTGCACATCCCCGACATGGGCGGATCGGGCTGGGCACAGTTCAACCGGGACCTGCGCATGGAGGTGTCCCGCCCGGCCCTGATCGTCGACGTGCGCGGCAACGCGGGCGGCCACATCAGCGAGCTGGTCGTCGAGAAGCTGACCCGCACCATCCTCGGCTGGGACCTGACCCGCAACGCCCAGCCCGTCAGCTACGCCTCCAACGCCCCGCGCGGCCCCGTGGTCGCCCTGGCCGACGAGGCGACGTCCTCCGACGGCGACATGATCACCGCCGCGTTCCGCCTGCTGAAGCTCGGTCCGGTGGTGGGCCAGCGGACCTGGGGCGGCGTGGTCGGCATGACCGGCCGGACCCGGCTGGGTGACGGCACGGTGATCACGGTGCCGATGAACGCGGCCTGGTTCGACACCTACGGCTGGTCGGTCGAGAACCACGGCGTGGAACCGGACCTGGAGGCGCTGCGCACCCCCCTGGACTGGGCGGAGGGACGGTACGCGGTGCTCGACGACGCGGTACAGGTGGCCCTGGACCTGCTGGCCGCCCAGCCGGCCGCGACCCCGCCGACGTACGACGACGTCCCGGACCGGCGACGCCCGCCACTGCCACCGCGCTAGGCGCTGTCCGGCCGACAGGCCCTGGCTCGTGTCGCACGTACCGCCCACGCCGCTGCGGGACGGGTGGCATGATCGAGGGTCGGTCGGTCGGTCGTCAGGGCGAGGGAGGGGCTTGGTGCGCGATCAACTCCTGGGAAACCGCTACCGGTTGGTGCGGCAGCTCGGCGAGGGCGGCATGGGGGAGGTCTGGGAGGCGCGGGACGAGACCCTGCACCGGCCGGTGGCGGTCAAGGTGGTCTCCCTGCTCGCCGGCGGCGGCAGCCGCGGCGGCGAGGCGCGCGCCCGGTTCCTGCGCGAGGCACGGCTCACCGCCCGCCTCCAGCACCCGGGCGTCGTCACCGTCCACGACCTCGGCGAGAGCGGCCCCGAGAGCGGCAACGCCCCTTTCCTGGTGATGGAGTTGGTCCAGGGCGCGACCCTGGATGCCAGGCTGCGCGAGGGCCCCGTCCCCCTGACGGAGGCGGCCCGGTGGGGCGTCGCGATCTGCGACGCGCTCGGCGACGCGCACGCGGACGGCATCCTGCACCGGGACATCAAGCCGTCCAACATCATGATCACCGCCGCCGGGACGGTGAAGGTCCTCGACTTCGGTGTCGCACGGGCCGCCGACCCCGGCGCGACCTCCGACCACCTGACCCGGACCGGATTCATCGTGGGCACGCCCCCGTACATGGCGCCCGAACAGGCCCGGGGCCACCCGGAACCGGCCAGTGATCTGTACGCGCTGGGCTGCCTGCTCTTCGAACTGGTCACGGGCCGACGGCCGTTCCTGGCCCCCGACACCGTGGGCTATCTGACGGCCCACCTGCTCGAGGAGCCGCCTACCCCCAGCTCGTTGGCCACGGGCATCCCCGGGGCCTGGGACGACCTCATCCTCCGCCTCCTGCGCAAGGAGCCGGCCGAGCGGTACGGGACCGCCGCCGAGGTCTCCCGGGCGCTGCGGCGGCTCAGCGGCGCCGCTGAGCCCGATCCCGACCCTGATCCCGAGCCCGAGCCCGAGCGCGGCCCCGAGCCCGCGCCACCGACCCTCCCGGTGGCCCCGCCTCCTCCGCCGCCGACGCCGCCGCCCGCCCGAACCGGTACCCCCGCCACGGTCAAAGCGGCGATCGCGAGTTCGGTCTGGCTCCTGATCGTGCTGGCGGCCACCTACGTGACCGTGATCAACATCAACGACATCAGCGACGGCCGGGACATCGCCACGGGCGCCGTCGCGGTCGTCCTCGCGACCGCGGTGCTCGTCGGCTATGTGAAGTTCCCGGTGGCGGGCCGGAGGCTGGGCCCAGGACCGGCGGAGCTCGTCCGGTTCCTCGTGCCGACAGCCCTGTTCGCCGCCTACGGCATGACGGCCGCGTCGTACATCGCCGAGTACTCGATCGAAGAGATGCTCGACAGAAGCTCCCTGGCCGTACTGTCCCTGACAGGTCTCCTGGTGTTCTCCGCGGTGCTCACGCCCCGCACGAAAGGCCCGACCCGCAAGGTGGGCTACGCGCTCGTGGGAGTCAACGCCATCGTGATGTTCCACGGCATGGTGGGCCTGCCAGGTCTTCACAAAACCGGTCAGGGCCTCTACGTCTTCGACCCTCAGCCGGTCACCGGGGCTCTGACCCTCCTGTCCATCGCGCTGTACTGCGTCCGCGCGTCCGTGACCCGCTCGGCCGCCCGCCGAGCGGACCTCGCACAGAGCCAGGAGTGATCTGGCTCACCCCCTGTCACAGCTCCGCACCCCCCGGTGTCTTGATGCCAAAAGCAGGCAACGGAACCGGACGGAGACGCAGACACCATGAACAAGAACACCGGCGTGGTCGTGATCGGCGGAGGTTACGCGGGCGTCACCGCCGCCAACCGGCTGGCCCAGCAGGCAGACCTGACCGTGACACTGATCAACCCGCGCCCCGACTTCGTCGAGCGCATCCGCCTCCACCAACTGGCCGGTGGAAGCAATGACGCCGTCGTCGACTACGCGGACGTCCTGGCCGGGAACGTCCGGCTGGTGGTCGACAGCGTGGCGACGATCGACGCGGCCGGGCGCGGCGTGGAACTGGCGGGCGGCTCGACGGTCGGCTACGACTACCTGATCTACGCGGTGGGCAGCGGCAGCGCCGTACCGGACGTGCCCGGCGCGGCGGAGTTCGCCCACCCGATCGCCACCCTGGAGGAGGCACGGCGGCTGCGGCCGGCCCTCGACGCCGCGCCCGCGACGGCCCCGGTGACCGTGGTCGGCTCGGGCCCGACCGGCATCGAGACCGCCGCCGAACTGGCCGAGGAGGGCCGGGCCGTGACCCTGGTCTGCGGCGAGGAGCTCGGCCCGTACCTGCACCCCCGGGGCCGCCGCGCGGTCGCCCGGACCCTCGCCGAGCTCGGCGTGACCGTGATCGAGGGCCCCGGCGCGCGAGTCGCTGCCGTGACCGCCGATGCCGTGCGGCTCGACGACGGCCGCGAACTCCCCAGCCGGGTCACCGTCTGGGCCGCCGGATTCAGCGTGCCGGACCTGGCCGCCCGCAGCGGGCTGAGCACCGACGCCGTGGGCCGCCTGCGCACCGACGAGACCCTGACGAGCGTGGACGACCCGCGCATCGTGGCGGCCGGGGACGCGGCGGCACCGGCCGACGCGCCGTTCCGGATGAGCTGCCAGGCCGCGGGCCAGCTGGGTTCGCGCGCCGCCCGCACGGTGCTCAGCCGGATCGCGGGCGAGCAACCCGCGCCCCTGAAGGTGCGGTTCGCCGGCCAGTGCATGAGCCTGGGCCGCCGCACCGGGATCTTCCAGTTCGCCTCGATGGACGACCACGCCAACCCGCTTTACCTGGGCGGCCGCCCCGGTGCGAAGCTCAAGGAGATCGTCTGCAAGGCCACCGTCAAGCAGCTGGTGAACGAGGCCCGCAAGAGCGGCCCGCGCGCCGAACGCGCCAAGGCACCTGCCCCCGCCGGACAGACGGCCTGAGAGCTCAGAGCCGCGAGCCGGGCTCCGAAGAGAGGCAAGAAGTGAACGACGACCACGCCACCACCGACCCGGCGACCGAGGCTTTCGTCGCCCATCGCAACCTGCTCTTCACCGTCGCCTACGAGATGCTCGGGTCGGCGGCCGACGCGGAGGACGTCCTCCAGGAGACCTGGCTGCGATGGGTCGAGGTCGACCTGGAAAAGGTGCAGGACCAGCGCGCCTATCTGGTCCGGATCACCACCCGGCAGTCCCTCAACCGGCTGCGCACGCTGTCGCGCCGCAAGGAGGCGTACGTCGGCCCCTGGCTTCCCGAACCGGTGCTCACCGCGCCGGACGTGGCCGAGGACGTCGAGCTCGCCGAGAGCGTGTCGATGGCCCTGATGCTCGTCCTGGAAACCCTGTCGCCGACGGAACGCGCCGTGTTCGTGCTGCGCGAGGTCTTCGCCGTCGACTACGACGAGATCGCCGCCGCCGTCGAGAAGACCCCGGCGGCCGTCCGCCAGATCGCGCACCGCGCCCGCCGCCACGTCGACGCCCGCCGCCCCCGTGCGGCGGTCTCGGCGAGCGTGTCCCGGGCGGCGGTGGACTCGTTCCGGCGCGCCCTGGAGACCGGGGACCTCCAGGGCCTCCTGGACGTGCTCGCCCCCGACGTGGTCCTCCTCGGCGACGGCGGCGGCATCAAGCAGGCCGCCCGACGGCCGATCATCGGCGCCGACAAGGTGGCCCGTTACCTCGTCGGCGGCGCCGGCAAGCAGACCGCCACGATCACCATCAGCCCCACCCTGGCCAACGGGCACCCGGCGTTCCTGCTGCGCCTGGACGGCGTCATCGACGGCGTCGTGGCCTTCCGGATCGAGGACGCCCACATCACCGGCCTCTACTACGTACGCAACCCGGAGAAGCTCACCCGCGTCGACTCCGAGACCCCGCTCACCCTGCGCTGATCCCCTTCACCGGTCCGTCCTCCGCCGGGGGACGGACCGGGGGCCCGCAGCTCGCACCAGACCGTCTTCCCGTACGGCCCCTGCTCGATCCCCCACCGCAGCGCCAACGCGTCCACGAGCACCAGACCCCGCCCCGACTCGTCACCGGCGGACGCGGTACGCAACGCGGGCCAGGCGCACGGCTCGGGATCGCTGAGTTCGACCCTGACCCTGCCGGTACGCGTACCGCTCACCCGGAGCGTGACCGGCGTCCCCTCCCCGAGATGCACGATCACATTGGTCAGCAACTCGCTGACGCAGAGCAGCAGATCGGGCGAGTCCACGCCCCCGCACCGCTCCCTCAGGGTGCGCCGCATCTCCGGTACGGCCTTCGGCACGGCGAGCAGGTCCACCGAGATCGGCAACGGGCTCATCCCCCGGCCGCCGAACGCAGCACCTCGGCCATCCTGCGCGCGGTCGCCAGATTGCAGTTCCCGAGCGAGACCAGTGGCGGCCGGGTCGCCCTCGCCGCGAAGGTCAGCGGTTCGACACCGAGCGAGGGCAGGGTGATGCCGTGCGCGGCAAGCGCGTCACGGAGCGCGTCGATGTCCGGACCGATGTCGTGGCCGGTGAGGCCGTACGTGTCGCCCATGGGGGAAGTCCACCTTTCGTTGCTGACTGTGACGAACGCCTCACACGCTGCCGCACCGACCTCTACCGTGAAAGGACTTCACGCTCCACAAGGCACAGCGCGAAAGGCGGTCAACAGTGGCCACACGCAAGGAGATCGACGGCTCGGCGGGCGTCCCGGAGTTCTACGGCAAGGAACTCCGCTTCAAGCGGGAGGAGGCGGGCCTGACCCTGGAGAAGCTGGTGGACGGCAGCTTCTACGGCATCACGTACCTGAGCGAGATCGAGCACGGCCACCGCCGGATGCCCGAGGACCTGGCCCAGCACGTGGACCGAGTGTTGGGGACGGACGGGTTCTTCGGGCGGCGGTGCGGGGACGTGCGGAAGGCCCGGCGCAAGGGGCACGCGGGCTACTTCGAGCGCGTGCTGGAGACCGAGAAGAAGGCCGAAACCATCAACGAATGGTCTCCGACAGTCTTCCCCGGCCTGCTTCAGACAGAGCCGTACGCGCGGGCCTTGTTCCGCGTCGAGCGGACGCCAGACCTGCCGGAAGAGATCGACGCCAAGGTCAATGCGCGACTGGAACGGGCACAACTCTTCGAGAAGAACCACCGGACCCCGCAGTACTGGGCCGTTCTCCCCGAGTCGCTGCTGTGGATGCCGATCCTGCCGCCACAGGAGATGGCCGAGCAGCTCGACCACGTCGCTGCTCTCACCAGGAGAAGCCGGATCATTACGCAGATCCTTCCGTGGAACACGGGAGCGCACACGCTCATGCTGAACAACGCCATGCTGCTGGACTTCCCGGATGCTCCCCCGCTCTTCTACACGGAGGGCCAGCACCACGGAAACACCATCGACGATCCGACGATCGTGAAGCAGTATCGGAGGTCGTACGATCTCCTCCGGGCTGCCGCCCTGTCTCCGGAGGAATCCCTCGCCATGATCGAAAAAGCAACAGAGGACTACCGAAATGGTGCGCACCCAAATCGACTTGAACGCCGCTACCTGGCGTAGGAGCAGCTACAGCAACACTTCGGGCGGCAACTGCGTGGAAGTCGCCGAGGGATTCGCCCGCTGGCGCAAGAGCAGCCACAGCAACACCTCCGGCGGCGACTGCCTCGAAGTCGCGGACGGCCACCAGGACCTCGTCCCCGTACGCGACTCCAAGCGCCCCGAAGGACCCGTGCTCGTCATCCCCGCGTCCGCGTGGACGCCGTTCGTCGAGGCCGTCAAGGCGTCCTGAGCACTGGGCAATCCTCGGGGACCGGAGCGTCAGTAGGGCAGGCCCTCGGAGGCCGCGCGCAGTGCGGCAATGAGGCATGTGGCGATTTCGCTCCCCGCTGCCCCGGGGTCTTCCGCGTACCGGCGGGCGAAGTCCTCCGATGCCGCGCGCAGTGCGCCGTTGAAGGTCGCCGCGTGCACCTTGATCCGGAGGTCTTCGGCGCTGCCGCCGGAGCGCTGGGCGAGGAGTTGCCCGAGGACGGGGAGCGCGTCGTCGTGGGCCTGGAGCCAGACGGCGCGCAGTGCCGGGTCGGTGGTGGTCATACGGATGAGGTCGAGGATGACCGGGGCCCCGTCGGGCAGCTCGCCGACGCTCAGGGATTGCGTGACGAAGTCCAGCAGGCCGATGTCCCCCGGCCAGTGGCGCAGTTGGTCCATGGCGAACTCAAGCCCTGCGGAGAGCAGCGGCAGTACGCAGCTCTCCTTGGTGGGGAAGTGGCGCCACAGGGTGCGGGAAGAGATGCCCACGGCCTGGGCGATCTGCTCGCCCGTCGTGCCGGTGACGCCCTGCGAGGCGAACAGGCGGACAGCCGCACCAGCGATCTCGAAGCGGAGAGCCGCCTTGCGCCGCTCGGCGAGCGACGGCCTGACATCGGCCTGAACTGCCCGCCCGTGCCCCGCGGATGACGCTTCGCCCACCCTCGCCCCCGCTCTCCGTCCTTGCCGCCGCAGCATAGCGAGCCATTCGAAAATGGCGCATGCCGACGCCTTGTCACTCACTGACACACAGACTTACCCTGCGGTAAGTAACTCGCGAGTAACTGTGCTGATTCTCCCGGCATTTGGCGTGCGCGCCGTATCGGACGCAGCCAGGCGACATCGATCACCCAAACGACGAACGAGGAGCCCGACATGAGCCGCACGAAGACCCGTTCTCGTTCCACCCCCACTCCCCTCCCCACCACCGGCCGTGGCCGCCGGGCCGGCCTGCGCCTACTGGCTGCCGCCGCCGTCGCCGGTACCGTCTGCGCCGGCCTTTCGGCCGTACCGGCCACCGCCGCCACGACGGATCCCGTCGTCTCCCGCGGGGTGACCATCCCCGCTTTCTACACCCCACCCGCCGAACTCCCGTCCACAAACGGAGCGTTGATCCGCACCGAAGCCCTGCCGCTGGGGCTGCAGATCCCCGGTCTGGACGGCCGCCCGATGCCGGGCACCGCGACCCGACTGATGTACAAGTCCACCGACTCGGCCGGACAGCCCGTCGCCGTGACCGGCGCCTACATCGAGCCCTCGGCCGCCTGGAAGGGCACCGGGCCGCGCCCCCTGGTCGCGCTGGCCTCGGGCACCATGGGCCAGGGCGACCAGTGCGCGCCGTCCTTCTCCCTGCAGCACCCGCTGACCCTCAACGGCGACACCGTGTCCGTGGGCTACGAGGCCCTGGCGATCTACCGGCTCCTGTCGACCGGGGCCGCGGTCGTCGTGACCGACTATGTCGGCCTCGGCACCACCGACCGCCTGCACACCTACGTCAACCGCGTCGACGAGGCGCACGCCCTGCTGGACGCGGCCCGCGCCGCCCGCTCCGTACCCGGCGCGTCGGTCACCGCGGCTTCGAGGACCGGCCTGTACGGATACAGCCAGGGCGGCGGTGCCACTGCCGCGGCCGCCGAACTCCAGCCCTCCTACGCACCCGACGTCCCGCTCTCCGGCACCTACTCCGGCGCACCCCCGGCGGACCTGGTCGCGGTCATGAAGGGGATCGACGGCAGCGCGCTCGCCGGTGCGCTGGCCTGGTCGATCAGTGGATTCGCCCAGGCCGACCCCGACCTGCGGGCGGTTGTCGACGCGAACATCAGCGCCACCGGCAAGGCCGCGCTGGCGGACGCCTCGACGATGTGCGTCGGCGACGCGCTGCTCGGCTACGGCTTCACCAAGAGCACCAAGTGGACCAACAGCGGTAAGTCCATCGGGGACATCATCGCCGCCGATCCCCGCGCGAAGGCGGCCCTGGAGAAGCAGCGCATCGGCACGCTCAAGCCTGCCGGGCCCGTACGGCTGGCCACCGGCGTCCAGGACGACATCGTGCCCCACTCCCAGGCCCGAAAGCTCGCCGTCGACTGGTGCGGCAAGGGCGCCGACGTCACCTACGACGCCATCGTGCTGCCGAACCTCGGCGACAAGATCCTCACCAACCACCTCGTACCGCTCATCACCGACCAGGGCGACGCCATCTCCTGGCTGACCGACCGCCTCTCCGGCAAGGCCGCCACCTCCAACTGCTGGTCCATGCCCATCCAGCCCTGACCCCACCGCCCGTGCGCCGGAAGGGCGGCCGAACTCCGGGCCGCCCCCTCCGCCCGACCCCCTACCCGCGTCACGAACGTGACACCTGACCCCACGTTCGAGACGTTCCGCCGCTTGGTACAGCAACGGCCGGGCCGCCGACACCGGCCAGGTGCGGTCCGGCGGCGGATGTTCCCGGTTCCCGACCCCCGAAACGCCCGATCACCAGCTCTTCGGCCCCTCCGCTCCCTACACTTCGCCATGTGCCTGACAGCCATGGCACACCGCACCTCACCGCACCACTCCCACGAACGGCACACCCCGAGGGGGCGAGCAGCGCATGACCGAGCCCGAGAGCACGGGACACGACAACGCGGTTCACGGCAACGCGGGTCACGACAGCGCAGGACACGACAGTGCGGGTCACGACAGTGCGGGTCACGAATACGACGTCGTCATCAGCGGATCCGGCCTCGCCGGCAGCGCCGCGGCCGTCCTGCTCGCTCGACGCGGTGTCCGTGTCGCACTGCTGGAACGCCGCTCGGACCCCGAGGCGTACAAGGTGCTCTGCACCCACTCCATCACGGCCAACGCCTACCCGGTGCTGGACGAACTCGGCCTCGTCCCCGCGCTTGAGAACGCGGGAGCGGTCCACAACGACGCCCGCTGGCACACCTCTTGGGGCTGGATCGAGCCGAAGTCCGCCCCCGGGGGTCCCGAGCTGCCGCACGGGTACAACGTCCGGCGCAGCACCCTCGACCCGTTGATCAGGTCCCGTGCGGCGGAGACGCCCGGCGTCGATCTGCTGCTCGGCCACCGTGTGACCGGGCTGCTCCGGGAAGCCGGGCGAACCGTGGGCGTGCGTGCGTCGACGCCGCAGGGCGAGCGCGAGATCCGGGCCCGTCTGGTGGTCGGTGCCGACGGCAAGGACTCGGCCGTGGCGAAGTTCGCGGAGGTGCCCGCCAAGCAGTACGAGAACGGGCGGTTCGGCTATCTCGCGCACTTCCGGAACCTTCCGCTGCCTGGCGGGGTCGGTCAGGCCTGGTTCCTCGACCCCGACATGGCGTACGCGTTCCCGAACGACGACGGAGTGACGGTCCTCGCGGTGCTCCCGGACAAGAAGCGGCTGCCGGCCTTCAAGGAGGATCTGGAGGGCAGCTTCCTCGACTTCATCCGCGCTCTGCCCGAGGCGCCGCCCATCGACTCCGCCGAGCAGGTCTCGAAGATCATCGGCACGGTCGACTACCCGCTCCACACCCGCAGGCCGACCGCACCGGGCGTCGCGCTCATCGGCGACGCCGCCCTGACCAGCGACCCCCTGTGGGGCGTGGGATGCGGATGGGCCCTGCAGACCGCGCAGTGGCTGACGGAGGCGGTCGCGCCGACCGCGACCGGGCTCCAGGCGGACCTCGACGCCTCCCTCACTGCGTACGCACGCACGCACCGGCGCCGGCTGACCGGCCACCAGCAGCTGGCCGCCGACTACGCCAAGTCCCGTCCGTTCAAGGCCATGGAACGGCTGATGTTCTCGGCGGCGGCGCGCGACGCGGCGCTTGCGCGGCACATGTACCTGTTCGCGGCCCGCCTGATCGGTCCGCTGCGCTTCCTGAGCCCCGTGGCGCTGACCAGGGCCCTGGCCGTCAACGTCAAGCACCGCAGGGCGAATCCCTGATCGCTGACCGCTGACCGCTGACCGCTGACCGGGCGAGCCGGGGGTCAGGCCTCGAAGTCGGTGAACCCGTACGGGATATGTCCCCGCTCGATCAGCTCGTCCTCCAGCTCGTCCTCGTCGAGGTCGTCCTCGTCGAAGTCGTCCCAGCCTTCGTCCTCGAAGGAGACGCCATCGGGACCTTCGGCCAGCTTCACGTAGTCGTCGTCCGTCGCGACTTCGCCGACCAGCCCCGGCACTTCGATGGAGTCCCAGTCGACAGCGACCTCGATCGTGCCGTCGAGATCCCCCGAGAACATTCCTTCCTCAAGCGCCTGCCGCACCTTGCCCGCGTCATCCGCGCCGGCGTCATAGCCGGTCGGCTCGCCGGAGCCGAGGAAGGTGATGGGCCGATAGCCGACGACCGAGACCGTGACGAGCGGGCGGAGGTCGATCGAGTGCACCCGTTCGCCCTGCTGGTACACATGCAGCGCCAGCTCCGCGGAGCCGTACCAGCACAGCAGGTACACGTTGGAGCTCTCGGACAGCTCGGCTGCCAGATCGTCCCTGATCTCGTCGAGACTGCCTCTGATGTAGTGAACGTCCTTGCGGGCCGCTCCCGGGGACACCTCGAAGGCCAGGTCGTAGAAGCTCTTGGGCGACATGGCGGCCAGTGTATGAGGGAACGTCAACTACACCTGACAGACCCCTACTTGTCAGCTCAGGCGGTCGTCGACGGGGTCGCCGGAGCCGGGCTTGAACGTCGCGCCGAGGTCGTACTGCGCGATCCCGAAAGGCCGAAGATCGGCATCGACCAGCCCCCTGCCGCCCGGCGCGTAGGTCGCATGGGCGGCCGGATACAGGTCGAGACCTGACCTGGATGCCACCTACTGTCCCCTGATTCCGGGCCACGGGAAGGTCCGGGAACAGCAGACAGCGGCAAGGAGCGACATGACCATTCTGGTTACGGGTGCGACGGGAACTCTGGGGCGCCATGTGGTCGGGCGGCTTCGGCGGACCGGACAGACGGTTCGCGCACTCACACGTGCCCCGGCCGGGGCAACCGGTCTGCCCCACGACGTCGAAGTGGTGGGCGGCGACCTCACAAAGCCGCAGACACTGGCAACGGCCTTCGACGGAGTGCGCGCCGTGCACCTGCTCGGAGCCACCGGGCACGACCATGCGCCGTTGCGTACAGGGCCGCAGATCCTCACGATGGCCGCGGAAGCCGGCGTGCGACGGCTGACGGTCTTGTCGGTCGACGAAGACGGAGAGCTGGAACAAGCCGTGCGTGACAGCGGCCTGGAGTGGACGTTCATCCGGCCGATCGACTTCATGTCCAACGCGCTGGGGTGGGCCGAGACCATCCGCAGCACGGCGGAGGTTCGCGAGCCCTACGCGAATCGCAGGACCGCTTCGGCCGACGAGACGGATGTCGCCGAAGTTGTCGCCACCGTGCTCACGGGCGGCGGCCATGCGGGAAGGAGCCTCGTCGTTTCGGGGCCCGAAGCGCTCACGCCGGCCGACAAGGTGTCCGCCATCGCGGCGGCGACCGGCCGTGAGATCCGCTTCACCGAGCTGACCGATGACCAGGCACGTCGGCAATGGCGAGCCGAGGGCTGGCCCGAGGAGGGCATCGAGTTCATGCTGCACATGTGGGCGAACGTCCCCGGGACGGTGGCCAGGGTGACTTCATCGGTCGAGGAAGTCATCGGCCGTCCGCCGCGGACCTTCGCCCAATGGGCCGCCGCGCACGCTGAGGCCTTCCGCCCCTGACGGAGAAGGGCTCAGGCCCCCGGCACGGCGACAGCCCCGAGGACGTCAACTCCTCGCGTACAGGGCTCCGATAGCCCACTATTTAGGGCAACGGCCGGAAGAACCGGGGGGAAATCCGCATGCCGCGTTGGAAAGAACTGCCCACGGAGCTGCCCAGCAGCGAACACCAATTACTCGTCCAGTTACGCAGGTTGAAGGACCACAGCGGTCTGAGCCTGGCCGCGCTCGCGAGCCGGACCAGCTACAGCCGTTCCTCGTGGGAACGGTATCTGAACGGCAAGAAGCCCGTGCCGCGCAAGGCGGTCGAGGAACTGGCGCAGATCTGCGGTACGGAGCCGACGCGACTCGTCGTGCTGTACGAGGTCGCCGAACGGGCCCGTACCGAGGAAGCCGGACGGCCTGACCAGCCGACGCCGGAGCAGGACCAGGGCCAGGACCAGGAACCGGAACCGGAACCGGAACAGCAGAACGAGCAGGAGCAGCAGCCCGAGCAGGAGCAGTCGCGGGCGGCGGGCCGGGCGTCACGCACCGTGCCGCTGAAGTGGACGCTCGGGGCGGTGGCGCTGGCCGTCGTCGTCTCCTTCGGGGGCGGGCTGCTGGTCGCGGGGGCGTGGGACGACGGCGTCCCGGCGGAGAAGGCGGCGAAGACCGGTGCCGTGGCGGCCGGGACCGGGTATCTGCGCGGGCAGACCTACACCTGCGACGTACAGCGCAAGGACGGCGAGCTGCGGGCGGGGCACAGCGCCACCCGCGAGATGCTGCTCGACATCAACAGCACCGGGTTCGACGTGGTGGAGGCCCAGTGCCTGCTGCGCGAGAAGGGCTTCGGCCCCGGCGCCTTCGACGGGCTGTACGACGAGCGCACCAAGGGCGCAGCCAAGAGGTTCCAGGGCGCGCACCACCTCGTCGTGGACGGCATCATCGGCCCGGACACCTGGCGGGAGCTGCGCCGATGACGGTCCTTGTCGTGAGCGGCCAACTGGCTCAGGCGCTCCGGGAGATCAGGGAGCGGTCCGGGCTGAGTCTGGCCGCGCTGGCGGCCCGTACCCCGTACAGCAAATCGTCGTGGGAGCGCTATCTCAACGGCAAGAAGCCCGCACCCCGCCAGGCGGTGGCGGCGCTGTGCGAGCTGACCGGTACGCCGCCCGGCCGGCCGCTGGCGCTCTGGGAGCTGGCGGACGCCGAGTGGAGCGGCCGGGCCCGGCCCGTACCCGTGGCTGCACCCGTGGCTGCGCCCGTGTCTGCGGCGGTGGAACCGGACCGGCCCGTCAGCCCTGCCCGCGTGGGCGTGCGGTGGTGGGCGGTCGCCGGGGCCGTCGCCGGGGTGGTGGTGGCCTGCCTGGCCACGGCCGCCTTCCTCGGCGGAAAGCCGGACGGGCAGTCCCGCGCCGCCACGGAACCGCTCGTGCGCAATCCGGGCTGCCGGGCCGCCGGTTGCGAGGGCCGGAGCCCCGTGGCGATGGGCTGCGGCGGGGCCGGGATGATCACCACCCTCGCCACCCACACCGCGTCCGGCGGGCGGCGCCTGGAACTGCGCCATGCCCGGCTCTGCCACACCCTGTGGGTACGGACCACCGGGCTGCTGCCGGGCGACCGGGTCGAACTGTCACTGCCGACCGGGCACACCCAGCAGGTCACGGCCGAAGGGGGCCGCGACGCCGGACAGTACCTGGCGACCCCGATGACCGCCGGTGACAGCGGGACGGGCGCCAGGATCTGCCTGGAGGTACCGGGCGGCCGCCGCGAGTGCTTCACCGGCTGAGACCGGGACCCGGACGAACGAACCGTACGCACCGGAGGCGGCCCCACCCGCCCTCCGGTGCGTACGACGTACTCAGGAGTCACATAGTCAGGAGCTACGTACTCAGGAGTTGCAGTACCGCTTCAGGGCGGCCTGGGTCCCTGCTCCGGCGATGCCGTCGATGGCGCCCTTGTAGCCCCAGTTGGCCTTCAGCCAGCGCTGGATCGCCTTCACCGTGTTGCTGCCGACGATCCCGTCGATGCTGTCCTTGTAGCCCCACTGCTTCAGGAAGCGCTGCATCGCCTTCCAGCTGTCCGGGCCGAGCTGCCCGTCGATGGCGCCCTTGTAGCCCCAGTTGGCCTTCAGGTCGCGCTGGAGCTTCTTGGCCTGGGTGGCGTTGAGGCCGAGGTTGACGATCGCCTGCGGGGTGACGGCCGTGGCGCTCGCCGCCGCGTTCGTCGCGTGCCCGGTCGCCGCGAAGCTGGTGCCCGCGGCCGCCACACCCCCGCCGGCGATCGCGATGGCGGTGGTGACGCCGACGAACGCCCTCGTCATGGTTCGCATTCTGTTCCTCCCCGAGGTTCGACCCGGCCCCGTCGGCCGGCTCTGCGACCAACATTGCGGGGTGGGGAGGAGGGGCTGCCACAGCCGCCGGGGAAGTGACGCGCTCGGGGGACGTCCCACGCCGTGACCTGCAGGGACGCCGTCCACGGTGACGGTGCGGCGGGACGGTGGGACTCACGCGGCAGGACGGTGGGACGGTGGGACGGGGCACGGCGCACCGAAAGGGTGTGCCCGGTCTCCCGGACACACCCTTCGACACAGCGGACTACGCGCCGGGACGGCGCGAAGGCGCAGGGTCAGCGGTCGCGACGCTCACGCAGGTTCTTCGTGGCGTCCTGGGCCTTGTCACGGGCCTGCCGCGACGTCTGCGAGGTGCGCTGGGACGTGTCCTGCGTCCGCTCGCGGCCCTCTTCCCGGCCCTCGTCCATCTTCCGCTTCGCCTGGTCGGCGAGCTCCTGCGCCTTGTCCTTGAACTGGTCTGCGATACCCATGCTGTTCACTCCTAGTGGATGCTTGGGGGGCGGTCCGTGAGGACCTCGTTCAGCGTCGCAGGACCCGGCACCCACCGCATGTCGATCACTTACGCTGCGTAGTCGCCGCCCTCGCGTCCTGGTCAGCGGCGCCCCCGGCGCCCACCAGTCCCTTGCTCACGCTGTCCAGCCGCGAGCCGAACCTGCGGACCTCCCGCTGACCGACGACACCGATCAGCGAGGGCAGGTAGCCGCGCACCGACTGCATCCCACGCAGCCACCACTGCGCGTACACGTGCGGGGAGCGGCGCTCGACACCGGCGACGATCCGGTCGACGGCGGGGCCCAGCGGGTACGTGCGGTTCGCCGGGAAGGGCAGCCGCTGGCGCAGTTCCCGCATCACGTCGTCCTGGTCGGCGCCCCGCACCATGTCCGTGTCGGTCCAGGACAGGTAGCCGACCCCGACCTTCACGCCCCGGTGGGCGACCTCGGCCCGCAGGCTGTGCGCGAACGCCTCCACGCCCGACTTGGACGCGCAGTACGCGGTCATCATCGGCGCCGGCGTCATCGCCGCGAGCGAGGCGATCTGGAGGAAGTAGCCGCGGCTCTCCATCAGCACCGGCAGGAACGCCCGCCCGGTCACCGCGCCGCCGATCAGGTTGACCTCGATGACCCGGCGCCACGCGTCCGGGTCCGATTCGACGAACGGTCCGCCCGCGGCGACCCCGGCGTTGGCGACGACGACGTCGATCTTCCCGAACCGCTGCTTGACCTCCTGGGCGACCCGCGCCATCGCCTCGTGGTCGGTGACGTCCGCGAACCAGTGGTCGCTCTCCGAGTGCAGCCGCTCGGAGACCTTCTTCAGCTCGTCCGGCTCCAGCCCGACCAGCGCGAGCTTCGCGCCGCGCGCCGAGAGCTTGCGGGCCAGCAGTTCGCCCACGCCGCGTGCCGCGCCCGTGACGACGACGACCTGTCCTTCGAGACTCCGCCTGCCGCTCATGCGACCTCCTCCTTCTCGGCCGTACCCGTGCCCGCACTCGATTCCGTCTTCGTGCCTGCGTCCGTGCCCGCCGGGAGGTACGCGGCGACCAGCTCCCGGAGCTTCGCCGTGACCGCCTCCGGCGCCTCCACCGGCGTCATGTGGCCCTGGCCCGTCAGCTCGGTGAGCCCCAGGCCGTCGGGGAGTGCGGCCGCGATCGACCGGGCGTGCCCGATCGGGGTGAGCCGGTCCGCCGTACCCGCGATCACCGCCGTGGGGACCCGCAACTCCCGTACTCCCGCGTCGAGATCGAGGTCCGCGAGGACCCGCCCCCAGGCGGCCCTGGCCTTCCTCGGGCAGGCGTGCACGATCCGGGCGCAGGTCGCGACCCGCTCCGGTGCCGACCCCGCTCCCATCGTGGCGTACTTGAGCACCCGCCGGGTAATCGGCGTGACCGGTCCCAGCGGGGCCGACGCCAGGAGGATTCCCCGGGTCATCCGGGTGCGCACCGAACCGGCCCGCATCGGTACCACCGTCGACTCGGCGGGCAGCCGCGAACTCCCGGTGCTGCACAGCAGTACGGCCGCCGCGTGCTCGCGCAGCCCGGCCCGCCGGGCGGCGGCCATGATCGTCATGCCGCCCATGGAGTGTCCGCCGAGCACGGCCTTCTCCCCCGGTTCCAGGGTGGCGGCCAGGACCGCTTCGAGGTCGTCGGCGAGGGCGTCGGTGCTGCATCCGCCGGGGCCGGCCGCGGGCGATGCGCCGTGGCCGCGCTGGTCGTAGACGACGACCCGGTGGTCCGCCGCGAGGTCCCTGATCTGCTCGTCCCAGAAGCGGGTGCTGCACGTCCAGCCGTGCGCGAGGACCACTGCCGGGGCGCCGTCCGGCCCGTGCACCTCGACGTGGATGCGGGCGCCGTCGGCGGAGCGCACGGTGAGTTCGCGCGTGGGGAGCGGCGGGGCGCCGTCGCGCCGCAGCAGCCGGCTCATCCCGCGACCTCCTCGGCGACGGCCTTCGGCTCGGCGGAAGTGGCCGCCTTCGCCGCGACGGCGGCCTTCTTCGGGGTCCGTACGACCTCGTACTCCGAGAGGTCGACCAGCCGCGTCGCCTTGCGGAACTCGGCGGTGGTGCCCGGCCAGACGGTGGTGTTGCGCCCGTTGGCGTCCAGGTACCAGCTGTTGCAGCCGCCGGTGTTCCACACGGTGCGCTTCATCCGCTCCTGGACGCGGCGGTTCCAGGCGCCGACCGCCGAGGGCCGGGCGTCGAGCGCGACGCGCCCGCCCAGCACGTTCAACTGGCGCAGGTAGTCGGCCATGTAGTTCAGCTGGGACTCGATCATCAGGATCATCGAGGAGTTCCCGAGCCCGGTGTTGGGGCCGATGATCGTCATCCAGTTGGGGAACCCGGCGGCGCTGGCGCCGCGCAGCGCCTGCATGCCGTCCTTCCAGGACTCGGTGAGCGTGATGCCGTCCGCGCCCACCACGCGCTCGGCGATCGGCATGTCGGTGACGTGGAAGCCGGTGCCGAAGATGATCGCGTCGACCTCGGTCTCCGTACCGTCGGAGGCGACGAGCGTGGAGCCGCGCACCTCGGCCAGGCCGGAGGCGACCACGTCCACGTTGGGCTGCGCGAGCGCCGGGTAGTAGGCGCTGGAGAGCAGGATGCGCTTGCAGCCGATGCGGTACGAGGGAGTCAGCTTGGCCCGCAGCGCGGGGTCCTTGATGGCCCGCGCCATGTTGGCCTTGGCTATCTTCTCGACCAGGCCCAGCTCGCCCGGGTGCTTGGTGAAGGCGCTGACCTGCAACTCCCGTATGCCCCAGAGCAGTCCGCGGCGGGCCGTGCCGGTGGCCGGCACGGCGCGGTGCAGCCAGCGCTCGGCGCCGCTGATCTTCCGGTCCATGCGCGGCATGACCCAGGGCGGGGTGCGCTGGAAGAGCGTCAGGCTGCCGACCTTCGGCTGGATCGCGGGCACGATCTGGATGGCGGAGGCGCCGGTGCCGATCACGGCGACGCGCTTGCCGGTGAGGTCGGCGTCGTGGTTCCAGCGGGCCGAGTGGAAGACCTCGCCGGGGAAGTCGGCGAGACCGGGAATGTCCGGCGTCTTCGGGTCGGAGAGCGGACCGCTCGCGGAGACCACGACATCGGCGGTGAAACCGGCCCCGTTCGCCGTCTCGATGACCCAGTGCAGCTCCTCGCGGTCCCAGCGCATGATCGTCACTTCATGGCCGAGCCGCAGGTGCGGACGGAGCCCGAAGGTGTCCGCGACGTGCTCCAGGTAGGCGCGGATGTGCTCCTGCCCGGAGAAGGTGCGCGGCCACTCCGGGTTGGGTGCGAACGAGAACGAGTAGAGGTGGGACGGTACGTCGCAGGCGCAGCCCGGGTAGCTGTTGTCGCGCCAGGTACCGCCGACGGAATCGGCCCGCTCCAGGACGACGAAGTCCGTGATGCCTTCGCGGCGCAGCCGGACCGCGGCCCCGAGGCCCCCGAATCCGGATCCGATCACCGCCACTCGTACGTGCTCGTGCTGGGCCATGCTGCCGCCTCCCGCGGTACGTCACACGACTCTGCCAGCAATCACTGGCATTGTTGGAGAGTAGAGCAGCTCCGTACCGATGGGTAGGGGTACGGCGCAGGAAAGTTACCGACGGTACAACTTGTGGCCTCCACCACGGGGCGGACCGGTAGGGTGCGGGTGTGGCTGAAGGACGCGAGCACCGCGAATACCGCATGGAGGAGCTGGCCAAGGAGGCCGGCATCCCGGTGCGGACCGTGCGCTTCTACCGGGAGCGCGGACTGATCTCGCCACCCCGCCGCGAGGGGCGCATCGCCTGGTACGACGACCACCACCTGGCCCGGCTGCGCACCATCACCGGCCTGCTGGAACGCGGCCACACCCTCACCGGCATCGCCGATCTCGCCCGCACCTTCGAGAGCGGCCGCGATGTCGCCGAGGTGCTGGGCCTGGGCGAGCCGACCGAGGAGACCCCGGTACGCCTGACCCCCGAGCAGCTCGCGGACTACTTCGAGGGCGAGACCACCCCGGAGAACCTGGCCGCCGCCCTCGAACTGGGCTATCTCGCCACCGACGGCGACGAGATCGTCCACATCAGCCGCCGCCTGCTGGAGGTCTCGTCCCAGCTGGTACGGGAGGGCGTACCGCTCGCGACCGTGCTCGCGGCCGGCCGCCGCGTCCGCGAGCACGCCGACGCGCTCGCCGAACTCTTCGTGAGCGTCCTGGAGGACCAGGGCGGCCATGCCGGCGAGGCCGAGCCGCCGCAGCTCCGGCCGCTGGCCCGCGCGGTGGTGGACGCCGAGCTGTCCATGGCGCTGGACCGGCGGCTGCGCCGCGAGAGCACGGGCGAACCGCCGCGGGACCCCGCCCCCTGACGGACGGTCACGCGACGACCGCTGCCGGGCGGGCACTCTCGATCTCGATCGCACGCCGGGATACTTCCCGGCCCGAACCCCCCGGCACTCACCCCGTTCGCACGCTCTACTGTTCGAAGACCACCGTCACCGGCGCGTAGCCGGTCTACCTGGTAGTCGATGCGTCATCCAATCAAAACAGATTCCAGCACGCTTCCGGCCATGACGACCCAGCTGCGGGCGCTGAGCGCCATCCGCCTCTCCGTCAGGACTGATGAGACGACGTCACCGGGCCGCCAGCGCGCCGCCAACTCAAACGAAGCCGCACGTCGCGGCGCTGTCATTGTGGGCGAAGCGGAGGACCTGGACGTCTCGGCAACGAAGACGACGCCCTTCGACCGGCCGGAGCTGGGCTCGTGGCTTCAGCGCCCCGACGACTTCGACGTGATCATCTGGATGCGCATGGACCGCGCCGTCCGCTCCATGGCAGACATGGCGGAGCTGGGCCGCTGGGCGAAGGCCCACAGCAAACTCCTGGTCTTCTCCGAAGGCCCCGGAGGCGCCCCGCTGGAGCTGGACATGCGGACCGTGTCGCCCGTGTCTGAGCTGATCATGATGATGCTGGCCTTCAGCGCCCAGATGGAGGCCCTGGCCATCCAGGAGCGCGTCACGGGCGCCCAGGCGGCCCTCCGCGCCCAGGGCCGGTACTCCGGCGGCCTGGTCCCGTACGGGTACGAGAAGGTCCCGAACCCCGCCGGGGAGGGCTTCAAGCTGGCGCCTGACCCGGAGTCCGTGAAGGTCCTGTCCGGGATCATCCGTGACGTCCTGGACGGCCAGTCCCTCACCGCTGTTGCCATGGCGCTGAACGAAGCGGGGACGCCCGTTCCGCGCGACTATCAGGCCATCAAGGCAGGCCGCGAGCCTGGCGGGATGCGGGCCGGGCGCCGTCACGAACGCTTCCGCTGGACAGCTGGGACCCTGTCGAAGGTCCTCCGCTCCCCCGCCCTGATGGGGTACCGCCTCCACCAGGGGAAGCCTGTCCGGGACCGCGACGGGTACCCGGTCCTGATCGGGGAGCCTGTCCTGTCTCTGGAGGAGTTCGACACCCTTCAGGATCACCTCTCCACACTGACGCCCCAGAAGAACCGCACCCGCAAGGACACCCGGGCCATGCTCCTGGGCGTCGCGAAGTGCCGTGGCTGCGGCGGGAATCTTTACCTGTCGAAGCGGGCCGGAGGCATGGACTACAACTGTCGGGCCACGGCCAGGGGCGAGCGCTGCCCCGCCCCCGCCGGCATCCGCGCTGACTGGCTGGAGGCGTACGTGGAGTTGGAGGTCATGGCCCGCATCGGCGACTCCCAGATGACGAAGGTCGTCACATACAAGGGCTACGACCCAACGCCGGAACTCCGGGAAGTGGAGGCGGAGTTGCGCGCCCTGTACGCCGACAAGGACTCCCGCAAGTCCCAGACCGGCCGGATGATCTGGCAAGAGGAAGTGGACGCCCTGGAGCGGCGTGCTGAGACTCTGGAGGCGACGCCCCGCACAGAGGCCCGGACGGAGACCGTGGAGACAAGCGAGACGTACGCCAGCTTCTGGGCGCGGCACGATGCCGCCGGCCGCCGCCAGCTCCTCCTGGACGCCGGCGCACGCGCGACCGTGGCGAAGGGGAGTTCAGGCGGAGGGGCTGAACGACTGAAGGGCCCGGACCAGGGGCGCCTGTCGTTCACGCTGACGTCCCATGAGGACCTCCACGCGGCGCGGCTGGAGGAGATCCAGGCGGAGGAGGGCGCCGCGTCGTACACGTAGTCGCTGGCGCGACAGCGTCCAGAAAAGGGGTCGGCCCGGTTGGGTCGGCCCTGATGGCGGGGGCCGCGAATG
The DNA here is from genome assembly GCF_042891445.1 of Streptomyces sp. NPDC001890. Classification (NCBI taxonomy): domain Bacteria; kingdom Bacillati; phylum Actinomycetota; class Actinomycetes; order Kitasatosporales; family Streptomycetaceae; genus Streptomyces; species Streptomyces sp. NPDC001890. Next base: position 201,244 of record NZ_JBIATE010000004.1, read on the forward strand.
GCTGGCCAGCCCTGACGCCGATTGGCTCGCCCGAGACCCCCGGCCGCCGGAGCCTCGCCGCGAACCCAGGACCGTCCAGGCCAGCGGGCTCGCCGCCTACTCGAAGACGACCGTCACGGGCGCATGGTCGGACCAGCGCTCCGCATGGCTGGCCGCCCGCTCCACGTACGCCTTCACGGCCCGCTTTGCGATGCCGGACGTTGCGCATACTAGGTCGATCCGCCAGCCGGTGTCATTGTCGAAGGCCCGCCCGCGGTAGGACCACCACGAGTACGGCCCCTCCTCGTCGGGGTGCAGCGCCCGTACGACATCGACGTACTCGGCCTCGTCGAAGACCCGGGTCAGCCATTCCCGCTCCTCGGGGAGGAAGCCGGAGCTCTTCTTGTTGGCCTTCCAGTTCTTGAGGTCGGCCTCCCGGTGGGCGATGTTCCAGTCGCCGCAGACCACCACCTCGCGGCCGCCTTCCGCGGCCCGCTCCTTCAGGCCCTTCAGGTACGGGAGGAACGCGGCCATGAACCGCTCCTTCTCGTCCTGCTTCTCGGTCCCGACCTCACCGGAGGGCAGGTACAGGCTCGCGACCGTGACGCCCGGCAGGTCGATCTCGACGTAGCGTCCGCTCGCGTCGAACTCCTCGCTCCCGGCGTCCCCGAACCCGCTGAACCCGATCTGCACGCGCTCCGGCGCACGCCGCGTGTAGAGCGAGACCCCGGCCCGCCCCTTGGCGGCGGCCGGTGCGTGCACGGTGTGCCAGCCGGCCGGCTCACGCACCTCCTCGGGCAGCTGCTCCGGCTCGGCCCGCACCTCCTGGAGGCAGATCACATCGGCTTCGGTCCGGGCCAGCCACTCGACGAAGCCCTTCTTGGCGGCGGCACGGAGCCCATTTACATTGGCGGTGGTGACGGTCAGCATCCAGGCACGATACCGACATTCACCGCACGCATACATGTACGATATGGCGCATGAATATCCACCCTCGGCCCTTCGACCACCCCGACGCCGTCAAACTCAACGACCAGGTACAGCTCGAATACGCCGAGCGGTACGGGGACGAGGGCGATGTCACACCGCTCGACCCGTCGATGTTCGAGCCGCCGCACGGTCTGTATCTCCTCGCCTACGACGAGCGGGACCGCCCCGTCGCCACCGGCGGCTGGCGCACCCAGGACCGTAACGACGAGGGGTACTCGGACGGTGACGCCGAGCTCAAGCGGATGTTCGTGATACCCGAGGGCCGGGGCAAGGGACTGGCCCGCCGCATCCTGGCCGCCCTGGAGGAGGACGCGCGGGCGGCGGGCCGGGTCCGCATGGTGCTGGAGACCGGGGACCGGCAGCCCGAGGCGATCGCGCTGTACATGTCCAGCGGCTACGCCCCGTGCGAGAAGTTCGGCCACTACCGCCTGTACGAGAGCAGCCGCTGCTACGCGAAGCCGCTGCGGTAGCCGGGTGGGCCGGCCCGGCCCACCCGGCCGTCAGGCACCGGCGGCGTACCGCCAGAAGTCCCGCATCACCGGGGTCGGGGTCGGTCCGGTCATCGCCAGCTGGGTCAGCAGGACGGAGACGGTGCCGGTGGCGGGCGTGAGATGTCCCGCCGTTCCCGTGCCGCCCACCCAGCCGTAGCGCCCCGGAACGTTCCAGGGTTCGGCGGCCTCGATGTCCACCGACCCGCCGTAGCCCCAGCCCTGGCCCTCCAGGAACAGCGTGCTGTGCTCGCGCTGCGCCCGCGTCAGATGGTCGGTGGTCATCAACCGCACCGACTCCCGGGACAGCACCCGGCGCCCGCCGCTCCCCCCTTCTCCCCCGGCGAGCAGCATCCGGGCGAAGGCGTACCAGTCGTCGGCGGTCGAGACCAGCCCGCCGGCGCCGGACGGGAACGCGGGCACACTGCTCCACTCCCCGTCCGGAGCATCGGCGATCCGGAGCCCGCCGCCCTCCGGATCGGCCCGGTAGAAGCTGGTGAACCGGTCGGCCTTCGCCGCCGGCACGGCGAAGGCGGTGTCGGCCATGCCCAGCGGCTCGGACAGCCGCTCCGCCAGGAACTCGGGCAGCGACCGGTCCGAGACCCGGGCGATCAGCACCCCGAGGATGTCGGAGCAGGTGTTGTACAGCCACTCCTCGCCCGGCTGGTGAAGCAGCGGGATACGGGACAGCGCCGCCATCCACGCGTCCGGCGCCAGGACCTGCTGCGGCTGGAGCGACCCCGACCCCTGCTTCAGCTCGCTCATCAGCAGCTGGACCGCGGGCAGCGAGAAGTCCGACGGGAAGCCGTACCCGGCCCGGAAGGTGAGCAGGTCCTCCACCGTGATGACCTTGTCGGCGGGGACCACGTCGTCGACCGGGGAGTCCGGCGTACGGACCACCATCGGGGCCGCCAGCTCCGGCAGCCACTGCCGGACCGGCTCGTTCAGGGCGATCCGACCTTCCTCGACCAGCATCATGACGGCGGCGGCGGTGAGGGGCTTGGTCATCGACGCGATACGGAAGATCGAGTCCCTGCGCATCGGGACCGTGCCCTCCGCGTCGGCCGACCCGACGGCCACCGCCTCGACCCGGTCCCCCCGGGCCACCAGCCCCACGGCCCCGGGCGCCGCCCCGTCACCGACGTGTTCGTTCAGGACATCGTTCAGATTGGTCATCGGTCCACCTTCCCTCTCATCGCCGCAGAAGAGCAGAAGACAGGACCGCCGACCCGCCACGAACTCATCGGTCCGGGTTCAGCGCACCCGGCCGACCCCCACGTAGAAACCGCTGCGCTCCCGCACCGGCGCGGGCTCCTCGCGGTACCACTCCGTGGCGAAGACCAGTCCGGGCTCGACGAGCTCCAGCCCCTCGAAGAAGGGCTCGACCTCGCTCCGGGTACGCATCCGCAGCGCGATCGCCCCCTTCTTGTACGTGGCCTCGGTCTCGTCCTTCAGCTCCGGGTGCTGGTCGGCCGTGCCGTGCGAGAGCACCAGGAAGCTGCCCGACGGCAAGGCGTCGACCAGGGCGCGGGTGATGCCGTACGGGTCGTCGTCGTCCGGCAGGAAGTGCAGCAGCGCGATCAGGGACAGCGCGACCGGCCGGTCGAAGTCCAGCAGCGTGCGGGCGTGCTCGACGATCGCCTCCGGCTTGCGCACATCCGCGTGGATGTAGTCGGTGGCCCCCTCCGGCCTGCTGACCAGCAGGGCCTCCGCGTGCCGCAGCACGATCGGGTCGTTGTCCGCGTAGACGACCCGGGCGGACGGCCTGATGCCCTGGATCACCTGATGCAGATTGGGCTCGGTGGGGATGCCGGTGCCGATGTCGAGGAACTGATCGACCCCGTTGCGGGCCAGCCAGGCGGAGGCCCGGTGCATGAAGGCCCGGTTCCGCGCCGCGTTGCCCCGCGCCTCGGCCGGCAGCTGCTCCCCCACCCGCTGATCGACCGGGTAGTTGTCCTTGCCGCCCAGAAGCCAGTCGTACACGCGTGCGGGGTGGGGCCTGCTGGTGTCGATCCGGAGCTCGGGCCTGTCGACCGTCACTGGGCGCTCCTCTCGGTGCGGTGGATTCCGAAGAATCCGAGAGCGGGTAACGCGTTCAGCGTAGGTGACGCGCGTCCGGGGCCGGCAGCCGGAACCTCCTTGCGTTGAAGTGCACTTCAACATCCACACTCCTTCTCACGGCCACCGAACGACGGCGGCCCGAACGGGAGGAACAGTCATGAAGTACCGCACCATCGGCACCGACCCCGCCACCCGCCGCGAGGTGAGCGTCCTCGCGCTCGGCGCGATGCTCTTCGGGTCGGTCACCGACGAGAAGACCTCGTTCGCCGTCCTGGACCACTTCGTCGAGGCCGGCGGCACCTTCATCGACACCTCCGACAACTACGCCTACTGGGTCGACGGCGGCCTCGGCGGCCAGAGCGAGCGGCTGCTCGGCAAGTGGCGGCGCAGCCGCGGCATCGGTGACGAGATAGTCATCGCCACCAAGCTCGGCGCCGAACCGCTCGCGCCCGGCACCGGGTTCGTCGACAACCCGGAGGGCCTGTCCGCGAAGGCGGTCCGGGAGGCCGCCGAGCGCAGCCGGGAACGGCTCGGCGTGGACAAGCTCGACCTGCTCTACGCGCACATCGAGGACCGGACCGTCCCCCTCGGCGAGACCGTCGAGGCGTTCGGGGAGCTGGTGGCCGAGGGGACGGTCGGCCTGCTGGGCGCCAGCAACCACGCCGTCTGGCGGGTGGAACGCGCCCGCGCCCTCGCCGCCGCCGCCTCACTGCCCGGCTACGAGGTCCTGCAGTACCAGCACAGCCACCTGCGCCCCCGGTACGACATCCCCTCCCCGCTCTTCGAGGACGGCAGCCTCGGCCACGCCGGCCCGGAGATGCTCAGCTACCTCCGCGCCGAGCCCGGACTGACCCTGGTCGCCTACTCCCCGCTGCTCGGCGGCGCCTACACCCGCACGGACAAGCCCCTCCCCGCGGACTACGACCACCCCGGCACCCCCGCCCGGCTCGCGGTTCTGCGCGAGATCGCCGCCGAGACCGGAGCCGGCATCAACCAGGTCGTCCTGGCCTGGCAGATCGGCCACGACCTGCCCGTGATCCCGCTGGCCGGGGCGTCATCGGTGGCGCAGCTGAAGGAGAACCTGGCAGCGGTGGACCTGGACCTGACGGACGACCAGCGGGCACGCCTGGACGCCGCCCACTGATCCGGACGGAGGGGCGGGGCGGCGGGCGGCGGGCGGCGGGCGGCGGGCGGCTGAACAGCCTGGTGCCGGCCGTCGCACCAGCCTCAGAAACACGAAGTCCCGCCCAGTTGAATCAACTGGGCGGGACTTCATATGTGCGGTGGACCTGTGGGGATTTGAACCCCAGACCCCCTCGATGCGAACGAGGTGCGCTACCAGACTGCGCCACAGGCCCTTGCAACGAGTGAAACTCTAGCACCCCGAACGGGGTGCTCGGAAATCCGGTCCGTGCTGGTCAGCCGAGGCGGCGGCGCAGCGGGCCCGGAAGGGGCTCACTCGTTGGCGGCTCTGGGGCGCTCCCCGTCCTCGTACTGGTCGAAGAGCGGGGTCCGGCCGCGGTCGCGGGTGCGACGGGACTGGTTGGTGCGCTGGCGCGGCGCCGGGTCGACCGGGGGCGCCGTGGGGTGCGAGGTGCCCGTCTGGGTGGGCTCGGCAGCGCTGGAGCGGGCCGCGCTCCAGGTCTCCGGGTTGCCGACCTCGACGCCGCCGGTGGCGCGCGGGGCGACCGGGGCGGTGACGTAGGTCGGCAGCGGGACCGGGACCGGCTCCCAGCTGTCGCCCTGGACCGGGCCGCGTTCGCGCTGCTGGTCGACCCACTCCGCGTGGTCCGTCTGCTCGACCAGGGCCCGGCGGCCGGCCTCCTGCGGGGAGACCGCGGGCGCGGGCTCCGGCTCGGGGCGGCGCGTTTCGGGCTCCTCGTCGGGCTCGGCGGGGGCCGCCGCGGCCGGCTGGTGCCTGCGGGTGCGGCTCTCGCGCAGGTGCTGCGCCGCCACCTCGGCCCGGCGCCGGTCCATGGTGAAGGCGAACCGGCGCCGCTCCTGGGCCCGCAGATGCACGATGTACGTGCTCAGCAGCACGGCCGGGACCGCGGGTGCCCAGAGGAAGTGCAGGCCGCCGACCGCCGCGACCACCGCGCCGAGGGTGAAGGCCAGGAAGAGGACGACGGTGGTGCGCCGACGGCGCGCGAGGACCTGGAGGCGCTGGGCGCGCCGGACGCGCTCGGCGTCCCATCCGCCCTGGCGCGGGCGTGCGCGCCGGGTGGAAGCCTGTGCCTGTGCCTGTGCCTGTGCCTGGGCCGGTTCGGCGCGCTCCTCGGGCGTGCGCTCGGGCGCACGCGCCGGGTCGTGCACCCGGGCCTCGGTGTGCGCCTCGGGCGCGGCGAAGGCCCGGACGTCCACGGAGACCAAGTGGTCCGTGGTGACGTCCGGGTCGGCGTCGGGCCCCGCCTCCTCGGCGGTGCGCTCCCGCAGCTCCTTGGCGTACCGGCGCTCCATCGCCGCCCGTCCGGACAGCAGCCGGATGGCGGTGCTGAAGCGTTCCGTCGGACGGGCTTCGTTGAGTTCGTCCTGCCTGCGGAGCCACATCGGCACCAAGTAGGCGGCCCAGGCCCCGACGATGACTGCGTAGATGAGGCCGCTGCTGCTCACGTCTCACACCGTAGAGGGGTTTGCGCGGGGGCATCCGCCAATTGGCCCGGTGTGTCGCACGATCCGGCTGATATCACGGACTTTTTTTGTGATTGTTCGGATCAACCGTGGGTGTTTGTGCGTTCGCCATCGGTCACCCGCCGATCAATATCGAACACTTATTTCATTTCTGTGGCGTCCCAGGTCGCGACTGGTGCCAGCGCCGAAGCAGCCCGTCGGGCACTTCCTCCGCGGTGAGCGCATAGATCAGGTGGTCCCGCCAGGCGCCGTCGATGTGGAGATAGCGCGGGCGCAGGCCCTCTTCGCGGAATCCGAGTTTCTCCACGACTCTTCTGCTGGGCCCGTTCTCCGGCCGAATGCACACCTCGATGCGGTGCAGCCCGACCGTGCGGAAGCAGTGGTCGACGGCGAGGGCGACCGCGGTCGGCATCACACCCCGGCCGGCCACGTCCTGGTCGACCCAGTAGCCGACATGGCCCGAGCACATCGAGCCCCAGGTGATCCCCGCGACCGTCAGCTGACCGACCAGCCGGCCCTGGTACTCGATGGCGAAGGGCAGCATCCGGCCCGCGTTCGCCTCGGCGCGCAGATGGCGGATCATCTGACGGTACGTGGGCCGCTGGGCCACCGGTCCGCCCGGCGCGGGCGGCGGCACGGTCGCCTCCCAGGGGCGCAGCCAGTCACGGTTGCGCCGGTTGACCTCGCGCCACATGCGCTGGTCGCGCAGCTTGATCGGACGGAGCACGATCTCGCCGTCGCTGAGGACCACCGGCCAGGTCGAGACGTTCAGCTCGGGCTCCCCGGTCGGAGGTGATCGCCGCCGCGCAACTGATCGACGGCGTGCACCAGGAGACGGGCGAGGACGGCGAGTCCGTCACGCACCCCGCCGGTGGAGCCCGGCAGGTTCACGATGAGGGTGCGGCCCGCGACGCCCGCGAGGCCCCGGGAGAGCGCGGCGGTGGGGACCTTGTCGCGGCCCTCGGCGCGGATCGCCTCGGGGATGCCGGGGATCTCGTGGTCCAGGACGCGACGGGTGGCCTCGGGGGTGCGGTCGGTGGGCGAGATGCCCGTACCGCCGGTCGTGACGATGACGTCGTACCCGGCTGCCGCCCCGGCACGCAGGGCCTGTTCGACCGGGTCGCCGTCGGGCACGACCTGCGGGCCGTCGACGGCGAAGCCGAGCTGCGTGAGCGCCTCGGAGATCAGGGGGCCGCCCTTGTCCGCGTAGACGCCGGCCGAGGCGCGATTGGAGGCGGTGACGACGAGGGCGCGGTAGGAGGACGGGGCCGGAGCCGGTGGCGTCCCGGGCGCCGTCACGCGTCCGCTCCGTCCGGCCCGGTGCGCCGGAAGTCCTCGGTGCGCCGGTAGTCGCCGGACTTGCCGCCGGACTTCGACTCGACCCGTACGTCCGTGATGACCGCCGACTTGTCGACCGCCTTGATCATGTCGATCACGGTGAGCGCGGCGACGGAGACCGCGGTCAGGGCCTCCATCTCGACGCCGGTGCGGTCCGTGGTCTTCACGGTGGCCGTGATCTCCACGGCGTCGTCGGCCACGCCCAGGTCGACCGTGACCCCGGAGACGGCCAGCGGGTGGCAGAGCGGGATCAGGTCGGGGGTGCGCTTGGCTCCCATGATCCCGGCGATCCGGGCGGTGGCGAGGGCGTCGCCCTTGGGGACCCCCTCGCCGCGGAGCAGCTCGACGACGCGCGGCGAGACGAGCACCCGGCCGCTGGCGCGGGCCGTCCGCGCGGTGACGTCCTTCTCCGAGACGTCGACCATGCGGGCCGCGCCCGCCTCGTCGATGTGCGTCAGCCTGTTCTGCGTACTCAACTAACTCCGCCTCGCGGTAGGGCGCCGGTTGCCCGCTCGGCCCGCACCGGGGTGCGGGCCGGGGGCCCGGGGGTGTCCCCGGGAAGGCACAGCGCCAGACACCGTACCGCCACCGCCCCGGGATCAGCGGAGCAGGATCACCTCGGTGTCCGTGCCGGGCTCGGCGGAGGTGACGTCCTCGGGCAGCACGATGAGCGCGTCGGACTGGGCGAGCGCGGCGATCAGATGCGATCCGGAACCGCCGACGGGGGTGACCGTGCCGGCCTCCGCGTCGTACGTACCGCGCAGGAACTGGCGCTTGCCGGAAGGTGAGGTGAGCGCCTTGTCCGTGCTCAGCGCGGCCCGGACGGTGGGGCGGTTCACGTCCTTGAGGCCCATCAGGGTGCGGATCACGGGCCGTACGAACAGCTCGAAGGAGATGTACGAGGAGACGGGGTTGCCCGGCAGCGCCAGCAGCGGGGTGTGGTCGGGGCCGATCGAGCCGAAGCCCTGCGGCTTGCCCGGCTGCATGGCGAGTTTGCGGAAGTCGATGCCGCTGCCCGGCTCGTCCTCGTCGCCCACCGAGGACAGGGCCTCCTTGACGACGTCGTACGCGCCGACGCTGACGCCTCCGGTGGTGACGACGATGTCGGCCCTGATCAGCTGGTCCTCGATCGTGGCGCGGAGCGTGTCGGCGTCGTCGGTGACGGCGCCGACCCGGTACGCGATCGCTCCGGCGTCCTTGGCCGCGGCCGTGAGCGCGAAGCTGTTCGAGTCGTAGATCCGACCGCCCGTCAGTTCCTCGCCGGGCTGGACCAGTTCGCTGCCGGTGGAGATGACGACGACGCGCGGCCGGGGCCGCACCTTCACCGTCGAGCGGCCGATCGCGGCGAGCAGGCCGATCTGCGGCGGGCCGATCACCGATCCCGCGCCCAGCGCCAGATCGCCCGGCTTCACGTCACTGCCGCGGGCCCTGACATGGGCGCGGGCATCCACCGGGCGGTGCACCCGGACCTCGCCGCCCGCTCCCTCCGGGGCCTCCCGCAGGGAGCGCATGGTGTCGGCGGGGCCGCCGCCCGTACCGCCGTCGGTCCACTCGACCGGGACCACGGCCTCGGCACCGGCCGGCAGCGGGGCGCCGGTCATGATCCGGGCGGCCTCACCGGGCCTGAGGCTCCGGTCGCCGGGCAGTCCGTCGCTGCCCGCCGCGATGTCACCGATGACGGTGAGCACCGCGGGGAACTCCTCGTCGGCGCCCTCGACATCGGCGACGCGGACCGCGTACCCGTCCATCGAGCTGTTGTCGAAGGGCGGCAGGGCGATCTCCACCATGACGTCCTCGACGAGGACGCAGCCCTGGGCGTCGTGCAGTTGCAGCTCGATGGGTTCGAGCGGTCGCACCGCGCCGAGAATGTCGTCCAGGTGCTCGTCCACCGACCAGATCGTGCTGCTCAAGGTGCTACATCTCCTCAGTGACGTAACTGCGGAGCCAGGTCTTGAAGTCCGGGCCCAGGTCTTCACGTTCGCACGCGAGTCTGACAATGGCACGGAGGTAATCGCTACGGTCACCGGTGTCATAGCGGCGGCCCTTGAAGACGACACCGTGCACCGGACCGCCGGCCTTCTCGTCCTCGGCGAGGAGCTGGAGGGCGTCGGTGAGCTGGATCTCGCCGCCGCGGCCCGGCTCGGTCCTGCGCAGTATGCCGAAGACGGCGGGGTCCAGTACGTACCGGCCGATGATGGCGAGGTTGCTGGGTGCCTCGCCCGCCTCGGGCTTCTCGACGAGGCCGGTGATGCGCACCACATCGCCCTCGGCGGTGGGCTCCACGGCCGCGCAGCCGTACTGGTGGATCTGCTCCGGCGCGACCTCCATCAGCGCGATCACGCTGCCGCCCTCGCGCTCCTGGATCTCGACCATGCGGGCCAGCAGCGGGTCGCGCGGGTCGATCAGGTCGTCGCCCAGGAGGACCGCGAACGGCTGGTCCCCCACGTGCGGTGCGGCGCACAGCACGGCGTGGCCGAGGCCGCGCGGGTCGCCCTGCCGGACGTAGTGCATGGTGGCCAGGTCGCTCGACTCCTGGACCTTCTTGAGCCGTTCGGCGTCCCCCTTGCGGGTCAGCGCGGACTCCAGCTCGTAATTGCGGTCGAAGTGGTCCTCCAGCGGACGCTTGTTGCGACCGGTGATCATCAGCACGTCGGAGAGACCGGCGGTCACCGCTTCCTCGACGACGTACTGGATCGCGGGCTTGTCGACCACAGGCAGCATCTCCTTGGGAGTGGCTTTGGTGGCCGGCAGGAAGCGGGTACCGAGTCCCGCGGCCGGAATGACAGCCTTGCTGATCCTGGGGTGCGCCTGAGTCATGCGCAGAACCATAACCGGTGCGTATGTGAGGAAGATGAGCCTCCGGTTAACTTTGTACGGCTATACGCACATACGTACATGCGAGAGATCCGGGAGTACCCGTTGAGCACCGAGATGTCCCGAAAGGCGCTGCTCCGGCGTGAACTGCTGGCCGCGCGAAGCCTTCTGACCGGGGAAGACGTGGAGAACGCCGATGCGGTTCTGTCCCGGAACGCATTGTCTCTTCCGGAGTTGTCCGGGGCCCGCACCGTCGCCGCGTACGTCTCGGTGGGCACCGAACCCGGGACCCGCACGCTGCTGGACGCGCTGCGCGCCCGGGGCGTGCGGGTGCTGCTGCCGGTGCTCCTCGCGGACAACGATCTGGACTGGGCGCCGTACGAAGGGCCCGGGCGGCTCGTCCGGGCCGGCCGCGGACTGCTGGAGCCGGACGGGGAGCCGCTGGGCCCCGACGCCGTCCTGGAGGCCGACGCGGTCCTGTTGCCGGGGCTCGCGGTGGACGCGCGGGGCATGCGGCTCGGCCGCGGCGGCGGCAGCTACGACCGGGTGCTGGCGCGGCTCACGGCGGCGGACGCGCATCCGGCGCTGATCGTCCTGCTGTACGACGACGAGGTGGTCGCGCGGGTCCCGGAGGAACCGCACGACCACCCCGTCGATGTGGTGGTGACACCGGCGGCGAGCCGCCGGACGAGCCGCTAGGGCCCTGTCGCCCTAGGGCTTGAGGGTCAGGGTGTCGGTCGTCGACTTGCCGACGGCGTTGGTGCCGAAGGACCAGTCGAGCAGCTCGCCGTTGACCCACTTGTCGGTCTGGTCGGTGTAGTGCGCGCTGAACGCGTGCCCGGAGGCGCCGGTGAGGTTGATCCAGCGGGACTTGTCCCAGTCCCCCACGTTGACCACCATCCGCATCGACGGGACCCAGACGACCTCGTAGCCGCCCGCCGCGTTCCAGCCGGTGGCGTTCACCGCGGCCTCGCCGCCGCCCAGGTTCCACGGGCCGCGGTTGAGGGCCCGCTGGAGCAGGCCGGGGCCCTCGGTGCCGAGGGTCTGGTTCTTCAGGGTCAGCTGGTGCAGCCGGCCCCAGCTCCAGGTGGTGATGTCCTTGCCGAGCTTGGCGGTCAGCTCCCAGCGGGCGTCCTCCATGGCGCGGGCGAAGAGCTGGTCACGGTTCTCGGTCGGCTCGTCCCGGCCGCTCCTCGGCGCCTTCCACCAGTCGCTGTTCTCGTCGTCCATCAGGTCGGCGACCACCTTGTACCAGCGGTCACCGCCGTCGGGCTGGGCGGAGTCCGCGTCGCGCTGGCCGCACTCGCGCACCAGCCTGTCCTGCTCGTCGACCGGGCCCGAACCGCCGGCCCGGGGCACGTTGAGGCACTCGCCCTCGACCCGCAGCTCCTTGGGCAGCTTGTTGCCGAAGGCCAGCTTGAGGATGTTGCGCCAGACCGCGTTGAAGTACGCGGCCGCGGCCGAGTCGGACTCCTGGGTGTAGTCCCAGCCCTCCAGGAGCTTCTGCGCCTCGCGGACGCTCTTGTCCGAGACGTTGATCTTCATCAGCTCGGGCACCAGCAGCGCGGCGATCTCGCTGGTGTTGTCCATCTGCATCTTCTGCATGTCTTCGGTCGAGATCTTCCCGCCGCCCTTGATCTTCGACTGGATGAGGTCGTCGATCCGCTGGCTGCGGCTGCCGTAGCCCCAGTCCTTGGTCAGCAGGTGCGGGTACTTCTTCTCGTCGATGACGGCCTGGTTGGCGGTGACGATGTAGCCGCGCTTCGGGTTGTACTCGTAGGGCAGCTCGTCGAACGGGATCGGCTCCTTCTTCCAGCCGTACTTCGAGGACCAGCCGGGGCTGGGCATCGTCCCGTCGCCGTCGAGGCGGACCGGGATCTTCCCGGGTGCCTGGTAGCCGATGTTGCCGTCGGTGTCGGCGTAGATGAGGTTCTGCGAGGGAACCTCGAAGTGCTCGGCCGCCGCCCGGAAGGTCTTGAAGTCCTTGGCCCGGTTCAGCTCGAAGACGGCGTCCATGGACTTGCCGGGGTCCAGCGCGGTCCACTTCAGGGCGACCGCGTAGCCGTCGGCCCGGTCCGGGGCGGAGTTGGTGACGGGGGCCTTCTGGCCGACCTTCTCCATCTCGCTGCTGCGGTCGGAGACCAGCGGACCGTTGTTCGTCTCGCGGATGGTGATCGTCCGGTCCTTGCCGCCCGCGACCTTGATGGTCTCCTCACGGGTGGTGAAGGGCTCGACCTTGCCGTCGTACAGGTAGCCGTCGCCGGAGACCTTCTCCAGGAAGAGGTCGGTGACGTCCGCGCCGAGGTTGGTGAAGCCCCAGGCGATGTCCTGGTTGTGACCGATTATCACGCCGGGCATGCCGGAGAAGGTGTAGCCCGCGGTGTCGTACTGGCACTTCGCGCTGATCTCACGGCAGTGCAGGCCCATCTGGTACCAGAGCGAGGGCAGCTGCGGCGCCAGGTGCGGGTCGTTGGCGAGCAGCGGCTTGCCGGTCGTCGTGTAGTTGCCGGAGACCACCCAGGAGTTGGACCCGATGCCGTTGCCGTTCGGGCCGAGCAGCGCCGGGATCTGGTCGAGGGTGTCGGAGAGCGCGGAGAGCTGGGTGTTCAGGCCCTCGGTGGCGCCCTGCGCGGTGTCCGAGCCGACGTTGTCGGACGGGGTCGCGTCCGGGTCGAACTTCCCGGTGACCGGGGAGATCGCGCCCTGGTCGACGATCGGCCGGTGCTTGTCGTACGGGTACGCCGGGTAGAGGTCCTCGATCTGCTTCGCGTCGAGCCTGCTGGTCATCAGCGAGCGGTCGATCTCGTCCTGCATGTTCCCGCGCAGGTCCCAGGCCATGGCCTTGAGCCAGGCGACCGAGTCGACCGGGGTCCACTCGGTCGGCTTGTAGTCGTTGGTGAAGCCGAGGGCCGCGTACTCGACGGAGATGTCCTTGCCGTCGCGCCCCTTGAGGTAGGCGTTCACGCCGTCCGCGTACGCCTGGAGGTTCTTCTTGGTCTCCTCGGACAGGACGTTGTCGTACTCCTCCTGCGCGACCTTGCGCCAGCCCAGCGTGCGCAGGAAGGCGTCCGTCTCGACCTGCCCGGAGCCGAACATCTCGGAGAGCCGGCCGGCCGTCATGTGACGGCGGACGTCCATCTCCCAGAAGCGGTCCTGCGCCTGGACGAAGCCCTGGGCGCGGAAGAGGTCGGCGTCCGAGTCCGCGTACAGCTGCGGGATTCCGTAGCTGTCGCGTTTGACGTCGACGTTCCCGTCGAGGCCTTCGAGCTTCGTCGACCCGGTCGTCTGCGGGTACGAGGCCCGCACGGTGGATACGGACCAGAACGTTCCGTAACCGATACCCGCGACAAGCGCCAGCACCAGAACGATCACGATCAGGCGGGCACGTCGCCCCTTCTTCCTGCCGGTCTTCGCACCGGCGGCACCGGCCGAACCGGTGGTGCCGGTGGAACCGGAAGGGGCGGTTGTGTTGGCGGGCATCGCTGTCCTTAGAGGGGCAGGTGGTCCAGGGAGTGCAGGAGCAACCATAGGCGCAGCGCCGGGACGGCTCTGACGCGGTATCGGGATGATTCGAATTGCGTAGCGATCGTACGAATGCTCGAAGGCATCAAGAAAACGTTAAAGATTAGGTAAGGTAACGAAGTACCGGCCGCCAACGGCCGATGCCGAGGGGTGATCCGGTCGATCGGATCGAACGACGTGATCCGTCCGGTCGGATCGATCCCTTCGGTCGGATCGATCCGTCCGTCAAATCGATTCGTTCGGTCGGATCGATCCGTTCGGTCGGGTCGATTCGTTCGACTCGGCAGGCGCACGCAGGGAAGGAACGGCCACTGTCTGTCCACACGCTCAACGAACTCCTGCTCGTCTGCTCACTCGTACTGCTCGTCGCGGTGGTGGCGGTGCGCGTCTCGTCCCGCAGCGGGCTCCCCAGCCTGCTCCTCTACCTCGGCATCGGGATCGCCATAGGGCAGGACGGCTTCTTCGACGTCAAGTTCGACAATGCCGAGCTGACCCAGGTCATCGGCTATGCCGCACTGGTCGTGATCCTCGCCGAGGGCGGCCTCGGCACGAAATGGAAAGAGATCAAGCCGGCGCTGCCCGCCGCGGCGATGCTCTCGCTGGTCGGCGTCGCGGTGAGTGTCGGTGTCACGGCGGCCGGGGCGCACTACCTGGTCGGTCTGGAGTGGCGGCAGTCGCTGATCATCGGCGCGGTCGTCTCGTCGACGGACGCCGCCGCGGTCTTCTCCGTGCTGCGCAAGGTGCCGCTGCCCGCCCGGGTCACCGGCGTGCTGGAGGCCGAGTCCGGCTTCAACGACGCCCCCGTCGTGATCCTGGTGGTCGCCTTCTCCACCAAGGGTCCGGTGGACAGCTGGTACGTACTGGTCGGCGAGATAGCCCTGGAGCTCGCCATCGGCGCCGCCATGGGCATCGCCGTCGGCTGGCTCGGCTCGTACGGGCTGCGCCGCGTGGCACTGCCCGCGTCCGGCCTCTACCCGATCGCCGTGATGGCGATCGCGGTGTCCGCGTACGCGGCGGGCGCACTGGTCCACGGCAGTGGATTCCTCGCCGTCTACCTGGCGGCGATGATCCTCGGCAACGCCAAGCTGCCGCACTGGCCCGCCACCCGCGGCTTCGCCGACGGGCTCGGCTGGCTGGCGCAGATCGGCATGTTCGTGCTGCTCGGCCTCCTGGTCACGCCGCACGACCTGCTCGACGACTTCTGGCCCGCGATCATCGTGGGCCTGGTGCTGACCGTGGTGGCGCGGCCGCTGGAGGTCTTCATCTCGCTGGCGCCGTTCCGGCTGCCCTGGCAGGAGAAGGCGCTCATGTCCTGGGCCGGGCTGCGCGGTGCCGTGCCCATCATCCTGGCGACCATCCCGATGGTCGCCGGGGTCGAGGGCTCCACCCGCATCTTCAACATCGTCTTCGTGCTCGTCGTCGTCTACACCCTCATCCAGGGGCCGACCCTGCCCTGGCTGGCGAAGGCCCTGAAGATCGCCGAGGATCCGGCCGAGACCGCCGACCTGGGCATCGAGTCGGCGCCGCTGGAGCGGCTGCGCGGTCATCTGCTGTCGGTGGCCATCCCCGGCCGCTCGAAGATGCACGGCGTGGAGGTCGGGGAGCTGCGGCTGCCCGCCGGGGCCGCCGTCACCCTCGTCGTACGGGACGGCAAGAGCTTCGTACCGGCGCCCTCGACCGTGCTGCGGCGCGGCGACGAGCTGCTGGTGGTCGCCACCGATCCGGTGCGCGACGCGGCGGAGGAACGGCTGCGCGCGGTCGGCGAGGGCGGCAAGCTCGCGGGCTGGCTGGGCAAGGCAGGGGGCCCGAAGACGTCTCACTGAGAGCACCCCACATCACGGGCACTTTCGATCCGAGGCGCCGATGGAGTCCTTGCGCACAATCACAGGTGCGCAAGGGCCCCTGCCTGTATCATGAAGGGGCTCGATCGCCCCCTGATGACGGGGCCGGTCGACCCGATCGACGAAACCGATCGACCGGCCTGATCGACGAAGTCGAACTGCCGACCCGATCGTCGAAATCGGTCGGCCGAACGATCCACCAACCGATCGACCAACCTGAACGACCAACTCTGCCTGACGCAGAGCTGGCGCGACCGTATGGCGGTCGTGGCGTCCTCCGCCTCTGCTGAGCGCCCGGCATCTACCGCAGTTCCGCGCGAAGAGGACAGCTCTCGGCAGCACCCGCACGAACGAGCCCGCACCCACCCGTGCCGGCCACCGCGCGGGAGCTCGGCCACCAGGCGGCAGAAAGGCATGGACCGTGGCGTCCACGGTCACCGACCGCCCCGGTTACGGGCAGCTGCTGCGCACCCCGGGTGCGTGGACATTCCTTCTTCCGGGCTTCGCCGCACGGCAGCCCTTCGCGATGCTGACCATCGGCATCGTGCTGCTCGTCCAGCACACCACCGGCTCCTACGGCAGCGCGGGGGCCGTCGCCGCCGTGACCGGTGTCTCCATGGCCCTGTTCGCGCCGCAGACCGGCAAGCTCGCCGACCGGTTCGGCCAGCGTGCCGTACTGCTGCCCGGCGTCCTGGTGCACGCGGCGTCCGTCTCGGCGCTGACGGCGCTGGCGCTGGCGGACGCGCCCCTGTGGGCGCTGTTCGTGGCGGCCGTGCCGACGGGTGCGTCCGTACCGCAGGTCGGGCCGATGGTGCGGGCCCGCTGGGCGGCCGTGCTCGGTGCGGCACCCGGCCGCGAGGCCTCGCCACTGATGTCCACGGCCGCCGCCTTCGAATCGGTGACGGACGAGTTCACCTTCGTCATCGGCCCGGTGCTCGCCACCGCACTGTGCACGGGGGTGCACCCGGCGGCCGGTCTGATCACGGAGGCCGCGCTGTCCCTGGTCGGCGGGCTGCTCTTCGCCGCACAGCGCCGCACCCAGCCCACGGTGCGCAACGCCGAGTCCGGCACCTCCCAGCGGCACGCCTCCGCCCTGTCCGTACCGGGGGTACGGGTGCTCGCCGTGGCCTTTCTCGGGATCGGCGCGGTCTTCGGCGGCATGCAGGTCTCGCTGACCGCCTTCGCCGAGGAGATCGGCCGCCCGGGAGCGAACGGCCTGCTGTACGGGGTCTTCGCGGCCGGCAACATGCTGGCCGGGATCGCCTGCGGTGCCATCGCCTGGAAGAGCGGGCCGCGGCGGCGGCTGATCGTCGGGTACGCGGCACTCACCCTGACCGCGTCCGGGCTGTGGGCGGTGCACTCGGTGCCGCTGCTGGCCGGGCTCGGGCTGCTGGTCGGGCTCTCCATCGCCCCGGCTCTGATCAGCGGCTACACCCTGGTCGACGCGCTGGTGCCGGGGTCCGCCCGGACCGAGGCGTTCACCTGGCTGACCGGCTCGGTCGCGCTCGGCCAGGCGGCAGCGGTGACGGTCGCCGGACGGCTCGCGGACGCCCACGGGGCCAGCACCGGTTTCCTGGTCCCGCTCGTGGGGACCGTACTGGCGCTGATCACCCTGGTTTCGCTGCGCTCCAGGCTCGCGGCCGCCGCCCCGGGACGGACCGTGGCACGTGGTGTCGGTCACCGGAAGCCGGTCACGGTGGACTGATGCTGCGGAATACGTCAGTATGGAGCGTCGTTAGCACTCATTGAGTCAGAGTGCCAGGAGGAGCAAGTGCCGACCTATCAGTACCAGTGCACCGAATGTGGCGAGGGCCTTGAGGCGGTGCAGAAGTTCACCGATGACGCCCTCACCGTGTGCCCGAGCTGCGATGGACGCCTGAAGAAGGTGTTCTCTGCGGTCGGCATCGTCTTCAAGGGTTCCGGTTTCTACCGGAACGACAGCCGCGGCTCCTCGTCGAGCAGCACGCCGGCTTCGTCCTCGGCGAAGGCTTCCGGTTCCGCTTCGTCGTCCGACTCCTCGTCGTCCGCGTCCTCGACGTCGGCCTCCACGGGATCCGACTCGAAGTCGTCCGCGTCCTCTTCCCCGGCCTCCGCCTCCTCTTCCTCTTCCTCGAAGAGCGGCACCTCGGCCGCCTGAGCCGCAGCACACCGCACCAGGCTTCTGCCGGGAGCCCCGCCGATCCGTTCGGCGGGGCTCCCGGCGTTTTCGCACACCGATACTGTGACCGCATGGTGAACGCAGAGATCGGTGTCATCGGCGGCTCGGGCTTGTACTCCTTCCTGGAGGACGTCACGGAGGTGCGCGTGGACACCCCGTACGGACCGCCGAGCGACTCCCTCTTCCTCGGCGAGGTCGGCGGCCGCCGGGTCGCCTTCCTCCCCCGCCACGGACGCGGCCACCACCTGCCGCCGCACCGCATCAACTACCGGGCCAACCTGTGGGCGCTGCGCTCGGTCGGTGTACGTCAGGTGCTCGGCCCGTGCGCGGTGGGCGGCCTGCGTCCGGAGTACGGTCCGGGCACCCTGCTCGTGCCCGACCAGATGGTGGACCGCACCAAGGCCCGGACCCAGACGTACTACGACGGAGTGCCCCGGGCCGACGGGGCGGAGCCGAACGTCCTGCACCTGGGCTTCGCCGATCCGTACTGCCCCGAGGGGCGCAGGGCCGCGCTGGCGGCGGCTCGGGCGAAGAACTGGGAACCGGTGGACGGTGGGACGCTGGTGGTCGTCGAGGGGCCGCGCTTCTCGACCCGCGCCGAGTCGCGGTGGCATGCGGCGATGGGCTGGTCGGTGGTCGGGATGACCGGTCACCCGGAGGCCGTGCTCGCCCGTGAGCTGGGCCTCTGCTACACGACGATGACCCTGGTCACGGACCTGGACGCGGGCGCGGAGGCCGGCGAGGGCGTCTCGCACGGGGAAGTGCTGAAGGTGTTCGCGGCCAATGTGGACCGGCTGCGCGCGGTGCTCTTCGACGTGGTGGCCGCACTGCCCGCGGAGGCGGACCGGGACTGCCCGTGTTCGCACGCGCTGGACGGACTCAAGACGGGGATCGAGCTGCCTTAACCCGATGGCCGGGACAGCTGAGGCGTGAGTGGGTGACGGAGTTGTCCACAGCTCCGGGGCTGTCCACAGGCCCCGGCGGGAATCTCGCGAACGGTGGATCGTGAGGGGTGTCCGTGACTCCTCACAGCAGGTGGTGTCGACCATGTTCGCGTCCTCCGCACCGATTCCGTCGTCTTCTTCGTCACCCGCTCCGTCGTCTTCTTCGTCACCCGCTCCGTCGTCTTCTTCGTCACCCGCTCCGTCGTCTTCTTCGTCACCCGCTCCGTCGCCTTCTTCGTTGCCGCCTTCTTCGCCGGTGCCGCCGCCCTGTGGGGTGCCCGCGTTCGGGCCTCTGCGGGTGCGTGGAGGCAGCGGGCACCGGCTGCGGCGGGCGTTGTGGCGGCAGCGCCGTGCCCTTGCGGCCGGGCTGGCCCTGACGGCCGCCGCGCTCGCCGCCACGGGGCTGGGCGGGGGCGGCGCGGGTGCGGGCGGCGATGCCGCGTACGGGGCGGGAGCCGGGCGTACGACGGGGGCGCTGCCGGAGCGGGCGCGGCGACCGGCTCGGTTGGTGTCGGCGCCGGTCCGGATCGCGGATGCGGGGACGGTGCGCTTATTGCGGCCGGGTGACCACGTCGACGTGATCGCCGCCGGTGATGCCGGGGCCGGGGCGGCCGAGGCCGGACACGGGGCCGGGGCCGGGGTCCGGGTGCTGGCGAAGGGTGCACGGGTGGCGGAGGTGCCGCACAGCGAGGCAGACGGCTTCGAGGGCTCCGGGGGCTCCGAGGGCTTCACGGAGAACGGTGCGCTGATCGTGCTGGCCGTCCCCCGGGAAACCGCCACCGCACTGGCCGGCGCGGGCATCTCGTCCCAACTGGCGGTGACTCTATGTTGATTCGCACTGATGACCGGTCAAGTCACCTTGCCAAACCAGAGGATTGGGTGGTTTCCACGCGTACTGCCGTAAGTTGCGGAGGAGTTTGCTCCGCCTACCGCACACGCGAAGGAAGGCTCACCTGTGAGCGAGAAAAAGGTCAGTCTGCTGGAAGGGTTCAAAGCCTTCCTGATGCGCGGCAATGTGATCGATCTGGCGGTCGCCGTCGTCATCGGTGCCGCATTCACCCAGATCGTGAACTCGATCGTCAAGGGGGTCATCAACCCGCTCGTCGGCGCGTTCGGCACCAAGGACCTGGAGGGCTACAGCTCCTGCCTCAAGGGCCCCTGCATCACGGATCCGAAGACGGGCGAGGCCACCGAGGGCATCCGCATCCTGTGGGGCTCGGTGCTCAGCGCCACCCTCAGCTTCCTGATCACGGCGGCCGTCGTGTACTTCCTGATGGTCCTGCCCATGGCCAAGTACCTGGCCAAGCGGGCAGCGATGCAGGCCGCGAAGGAAGGGGTGCAGGAGACGCTGGAGGTGAGCGAGCTGGAGGTGCTGAAGGAGATCCGCGACGCCCTCGTCTCGCAGCGCGGCGGCCCGGCGGGCGGGACCGGCGAGAACCCCGGCCGGGATCACGACCAGTAGCGCGACGCGCAGTGGAAGAACCGGCGGCGACGCCGCCGGACCACCACGGAGCGGGGAATCAGATGTGGTGGGGCGGCTTCTCGTCGAGGAAGCGCGCCAGATCGGCGGCGCTGCCACCGGCCGGGGCCCGCTCGCCCCATCCTCGGTCCGTATCGTCCGCGGACTGCTGGTCCAGCGGATCGTCGAAGATCAGAGCCGGTTTCGGTTTCGGCCGGTCCGGCTGGGAGGGCTTCGAATCACGCGGGCCGGGGGCGGGGGCGGTGCTCATACGTCAAGGGTACGGCGACGGTCAGCGGTCCTTCGGATCGATCAGCCACAGCCCGAGAACGACGAGGAACGACAGACAGAGGAAGCCGGCACCCCACCAGGCCGTGCCGGTGTTGCCCTCCATCCATGCGTCGATGATGACGGTCAGTCCCCAGAGCTGTCCGATGACCACCGTCATGGCGAGGGCCAGCCGGGCCGTCAGTTTCGAGGACCGCTCGGGCTCCTGGTCGGTACCGGCCCCCGGGCCGGGGCCGGTGTGGCGGATCCGGGGGTCGCCGTAGCCGCTGGTGGCCCGGATCTGCGGATAACGCTCGTGGACGGGCCGGTTGAGTTCGGGGCGAGCACTTCCCGGGTGGTACTCCGGATACTCATGACGCTCCGGGTGCTCCTGGTTCCGGGACTGCCGGGCGTCGCTCATGCCCGCCTGCCAGGGGTCTCGCCCTCGGCTCCGACTCCGGCTCCGTCCCCGATCCCGGCCCCGGCGGTCCCCGGTGCCGCGGCCGCGGGTCCTTCCGCTCCGCCGCCCTCGACGGCGGGGCAGCCGATACGGGAGGCGAGGTCCGGGCGGTCGGCGCGGAACCGGCGGCACAGACCCTGCTCGATGCTCTCGCCCGAGCGCGTCGTGCCGATGGCCCAGATGCTGCCGTCGGTCTGTTCGATGAGCATCACCTTGGGCAGCGCACGGGGCGGCGGTCCGGCGGTCACCTCACCGGTGCGGGCGTCGAAGACGCCCTCGTGGCAGGGGCAGTACAGCTCCCCCTCGGCACCGCGGTCCTTGCGCCAGAGCACGGCACAGGCGAGATGGGTGCAGATCGCGGAGTAGCCGACGAGGGTGCCGTCGTCCAGCCGGACGGCGACCGCCTTGTCCTCCTCGTCCGGGTAGTGGAAGGCGAGGGACTCACCGGGCAGCAACTGCGCGGCGATCTTCTTCGGCGAGGGCGTCTTGCCGTCGTCGGGGTCGCCGTGGCGCGGCAGGATCCCGCTCGCCACGCCGAGACCGCCGACGGCGAGCCCGCCGGAGACGGTCACCACGATCCGGAGGTAGTCGCGCCGGGTGGTGAGGGAGTCGGCGGCGATCCGGTCGTGCAGGGCTTCGCGCGGATCGCCGGAGGGCGGCTGGTCGGTGACGCTCATCGGCGGACGTCCTTCCCGTTGATCTCGA
Organism: Streptomyces sp. NPDC001890; assembly: GCF_042891445.1. Lineage (NCBI taxonomy): Bacteria > Bacillati > Actinomycetota > Actinomycetes > Kitasatosporales > Streptomycetaceae > Streptomyces > Streptomyces sp. NPDC001890. Next base: position 222,898 of record NZ_JBIATE010000004.1, read on the forward strand.
CGACGGGAAGGCCGCCGGGCACCGGCCACTGCACCCGGTCGGCGGGTACGACCATGGCCACGCCGGTGCGTACCTCGCTCCGGCCGAAGGTGAAGGTGTCGGCGACCTGGACGCCGGGGCGCTCCGCCTGGAGCTCCTCGACGGTCCCGTAGAACAGCGCCCCGGTCGGGCAGACGGTCGCGCACATGGGGGCGAGGCCGTAGGCGGTGCGGTCGTAGCAGAGGTTGCACTTCATCTGCAGCTTCGCCTGGAGGTCGATCTTCGGGACGCCGAAGGGGCAGGCGTTGACGCAGTTGGCACAACCGATGCAGCGGGAGGTGTCGGCCTGCTGCACCACACCGTCGGCGGTCACCAGGATCGCGTCGGCGGGACAGACCTCGGCGCACGGGGCGACCGGGTCCTCGCAGTGCATGCAGACGGTGGGAAGGGAGGCCACGGACCGGCCCTCGTCGGTGTAGTCGAGATGGATCATCGACTTGCCGCGGTGCGAGTCGCATTCCCTGCAGGCGGAGACGCAGGCCTGGCAGCCGATACAGCGCCCCGGGTCGATGAAGATCGTTCTGCCCATCATGGGGCGGTCAGCTCCTCTCCGAGGTGCCACGCCCCTGGGGGGCCGTGGGCGGCAACGGGTCGGTGCGGGAGACCTGGGTCTCCGGGTAGCCGACCTGGCCGGGGGCGACAGGCGGTTCGGGGACGTCGTCGATCTTCGCGGCGTGCTCGATACGGCAGGCGCACACCTTGTACTCGGGAATCTTGGAGCGGGGGTCGAGGGCGTCGATGGTGAGGGCGTTGGCCGCGGTGGGGACGGGCCAGTGGTACGGGATGAAGACGGTGTCGGGGCGGATCGCCTCGGTGACCAGGGCGGGGAAGACCTCGCTGCCGCGCCGGGTGACGACGCGGACCGGTTCGCCGTTGCGGAAGCCGTGTGAGGGATGGAGCTCGGCCCAGGGACGCGGGGTCTGTTCCACGAGGGCGCCCAGGCGGCGGGTCTGGTTGCCGGAGAGGAAGTGGGCGACGGTGCGCCCGGTGGTGAGCGACATGGGGTACTCGTCGTCGTACGGGTCCATCGGCGGGTGCCATTCGACGACCTGCATATGGATCTTGCCGTCGGGGTGGTAGGTCCTGCCGTCCTCGAAGAGCCGGGGGGTGCCGGGGTGGTCGGTGGCGGGGCAGGGCCAGGCGATCCCGCCGGTCTCCTCCAGACGTTCGTAGGTGATGCCGTAGTAGTCGTTGACGGTGCCGGCGGAGGCGGTCCGCAGTTCGTCGAAGACGGCGCGCGAGTCGGCGAAGGCGAATTTGTCGCCCGCGCCGAGGCGCCTGGCGAGTTCGCACATCACCCAGGTGTCGGTCCGTACTCCGGGCGGTGGGTCCTGGGCCTTGTTGTGCTTGACCACCCGGGCCTCGGCGTTGGCCATCACCCCTTCGTCCTCGGCCCAGGTGGTGACGGGGAAGACGACATGCGCGTTGGCAGCGGTCTCGGAAAGGAAGAAGTCGAATTGAGCGTGGAACTCCGTGGCGTCGTACCCCTCCTTGACCACCCTGTAGTTGGGGAGGGAGACGAAGGGGTTGTTGCAGATGCCGATCAGTCCGCGGATCTCGCGGCGCCGCATCTGCCAGACCATTTCCATCATCGAGGTGCCGGCGGGCGGGAGTTCGGACTCCTCGATGCCCCAGATCTCGCAGATCTGCCTACGGTGCTCCTCGTTCATGATCGAGCGGCCGCCGGGCAGAAGGTCGGCCTTCTGCCCGTGCTCACGGCCGCCCTGCCCGTTGCCCTGGCCGGTGATGGTGCCGTAACCGGCGCCCGGACGGCCGATGTGACCGGTGGCGGTGCAGAGGTTGATCACGCTGAGGCAGTTCTCGACACCCTGCGAGTGGTGCTCGATGCCCCGGGCGTGCCAGGCCATGGCCTTGGGCGCGCGGGCGAAGGCGCGGGCGACCTGGGTGATCTGCTCGACGGGGATGCCGCAGATCTCGGCGGCCCGGTACGGCGGGTACTCGGCCACCTTGGCCTTCACCTCCTCCCAGCCGGTGGCGTGGGCGGCGAGATAGGTCTCGTCGGTCAGCCCCTCCTCGATGACCACGTGCAGCACGGAGTTGAAGAAGGCCGAATCGGTGCCGGGCTTGAGGGCGACATGGATGTCGGCCGTCCGGGCGATCGCGGTCTCCCGCGGGTCGACGACGATCAGGCTCGCACCGCGGTCCCGCGCCCCCCACACGTACTGGGTCATCACGGGGAAGCACTCGCCGACGTTGGAGCCCGCGATCAGCAGACAGTCGGTGAGCAGGATGTCGGAGAAGGGGTTGCCGGCCCGGTCGATGCCGAAGGCGAGCTTGTTGGCGCCCGCGGCACTGACCATGCAGAGCCGGCCGTTGTAGTCGACGTGCCGGGACTTGAGGGCGACCCGGGCGAACTTGCCGACCAGATAGGTCTTTTCGGAGAAGAGGCTGGCACCGCCGAGGAGCCCGAAGGCGTCGTTCCCGTAGCGCTGCTGGATGCGCTTGATCTCGGCGACGGTGAAGTCGAGGGCCTCGTCCCAGGAGACCTCGCGGAAGTCCTCGTCACGGGAGCGGCGCAGCAGCGGGGCGGTGAGCCGGTCGGGGTGGTTGACCTGCTGGTACGCGTTGATCCCCTTGGGGCACAGCCGCATCCGGTTGATGTCGTGGTTGCGGGGTTCGACGCCGAAGACCTTGCCTCCGCGGTCGACGCGCAGATACATCCCGCACTGCACCCCGCAGAAGCAGCAGTGGGTGGGGACGAGCGTCTCGCCGTCCTGGTCGGCGTGCCACCGGTCGGCGGGGATCCCGCCCGCGTCCCGGAAGGAGCGGGTGCCGGGCGGCGCGAGAGAGGGGTCGAGAGGAACAGCCGCACGCGGATCCGCGGTCACTTGTAGCCCTTCTTCACCTGGGAGAGATAGGCACTGCCACGCAGCACCCGCTTGCAGCGCGGGCAGTATTCGGCCCACTCGTCGAAGTCGAGGCCGAGGTCGCGCATGGTGCCGCGGAGGTTCTCGACGTAGGGCCCGGTGTCGATGGGTTCCTCGCAGCGGCGGCAGGCGAAGACCTCCTCGTCCTGCCGGGCGGTGTACTTGAACAGCTGCATGCCGACCGCGGCCGGGCGCTGGACGATGTGGAAGAACTTCCCGAACGGGATGTAGATGAGGGTGAACACCACCGACACCATGTGGAGGACCGCCAGGAACTCGTATCCGCCGCCGTGCAGGAAGAGCGACGAGAAGGTGAGCAGCAGACCGGTCACGGAGATGACAATGAGCGCGATCAGCGGGACCAGGTCGTAGGCGAAGCGCTGGCCGGTGATGGCGCCGCGGTCCTTCATCCGGCGCCACAGGAAGTACGAGGCGCCGGGGATGACGAGCACGGCGGCGATGTCCAGGCCGTGGAACATCAGCCAGCCCAGGAAGTCCAGGGAGTCGAAACCGATGATCTTGAAGCCCCAGATACGCATCTCGTAGCCGGGCCCCGAGCCGCTGCCGGAGGTGAAGGTGAACCAGCCCCAGGTCAGCGGGAAAGTGATCAGTGCGGCGAGGACGCAGCCCCAGAAGATCAGCTGATGGGCGGCCCAGCGGGCGTGCGAGCGGGCGCCGAGGAATTTCTGGAAGCCCAGATAGGTGGCGATCATCCGGGGCAGTGCGGTGGGGGCCCTGCGGAAGTTGGCCACCGAGAAGAAGCTCCGCCACCCCTGCTTGAACAGCCGCCGGGCGCCGGGCGCGGAGACCCAGACCGTGTAACGGTAGGCGACGCCGAAGGCGAGGAAGACGGTGGCGACGGCGTACGGGAGAAGAGCGGAGTCGAAGTTCTCCAGCAGTCGGCTGCCGAGCACGATCGCGAGGATCAGGAGGGCGGAGACGATGACCCCGGCCGCGGTCGCCCGGCCGTTGACGGAGCGGGCCCCGGTGGGCGGCAGGGCACCGGGCCCCCGCCCCGCGTCGGGGGAGCCGACGGGGCTGGTGGGGCTGGTGGAACCGGTGGGGGCGTCCGAGCCGGATGCTCCGGCGGGGCCGGTACGTGCACCGGGTGTGGGCTGCGCGGCTTCGTCGGAGGCTTCTGGCGGCTCGGTCACCCCGTCACCGTAGGGCGGTATCTGATGGTTGGTCCTGATTTACGGCTCGTCCGGGTGAGCCCGGTCGTGCGTTCGGGGCATCCCCCGTTCAGCGTGCCCGGCGCCTGTCTGGTGTGCTGGCTCCCATGCCTGTAATGACGGCTCGCAGCCGTACCGAGGAGCACCGTGCCTCGACCCCGTTGGAACTCTTCTTCGACCTGTGCTTCGTCGTCGCCGTGGCCCAGGCGGGCGCACGGCTGGTGCACGCCGTCGCCGAGGGCCACGCCCTCGCCGGAATCGGCAGCTACGCCGCCGTCTTCTTCGCGATCTGGTGGGCCTGGGTCAACTTCAGCTGGTTCGCCTCGGCCTACGACACCGACGACCCGCTGTACCGCGTCGTCACCCTGGTCCAGATCACCGGTGTGCTCATCCTCGCCGCCGGGGTGCCGCGCGCCTTCGACGCGGGCGACTGGACGGTCGTCGTCATCGGTTACGTGGTGATGCGGCTCGCGCTGACCAGCCAGTGGCTGCGCGCCGCGCACTGCACCCGGGACGGGGAGCGGCGCGTCGCGCTGCGGTACGCCGTCGGGATCTCGGTGGTGCAGTTGGGCTGGATCGCCATGCTTCTGCTGCCCGCCGAATCACGTGGAGCCCACACCTCCGTCTTCGTCGTGCTCGTGCTGGCGGAACTGTCCGTTCCGATGCTCGCCGAGCGCGACCGCTCGACGAGCTGGCATCCGCGCCACATCGGTGAGCGGTACGGACTGTTCACGATCATCGTGCTGGGCGAGACCATCGCGGCGGCCACGGTCGCGGTCCAGCAGGGGGTGTACGAGCACGACGCGCTCGGTGAACTGCTGCCGATCGCCGCGGGCGGGCTGCTGATCGTCTTCTCCGCCTGGTGGATCTATTTCGCCGTACCGATCCATGACTACCTGCGCGGCAGCAGGGAAGCGTTCCTCTGGGGATACGGACACTTCCTGATCTTCGGTTCCGCGGCCGCCATCGGCGCGGGCATCGAGGTCGCGGTGGAGGAGGCCGTGGGCAAGGCCCACGTCTCGGACACGGTGGCCGCCGCCGCGGTGACCATTCCCTCCGCGCTCTTCCTGCTGACGGTGTGGGCGCTGCACGCCCGCCACTTCAAGCGCGACCTCGCGGAGCAGTTGCCCCTGCCCGTGGCCGCGCTGGCGATCCTGGCCTGTACGTTCGCCGGCGGGTGGGCGGTCTTCGCGGCCGGTCTGGTGGCCGCGGCGACCGTGGCCGCGGGAGAGCTGCTGTCCCGGCGGCCCGGCCTGGCCGGGTGAGAGCGACGGAGTGCGGCAGACGGGCGGGGCGGCGGACGACGACGGCTCGCGTGGTGAGGAGCACGTGGTGAGGAGCACTCGATGACGGAACGACCCCGCGGGGCGACGGGCCCCGCCGCCCCGCCGAAGACCGAACCCCCGCACACGGCCGGGCCGCTCGACGCGCTGACCGATGTCGCGGGGCTCCGCGTCGGCCATGCGCGGGTACCGGGAGAGGGCGCGCTGAGCGGTACCACCGTCGTTCTCGCCCCCGAGGGCGGTGTGGTCGCGGCCGTCGATGTGCGCGGCGGCGGTCCCGGCACCCGGGAGACGGACGCGCTCGATCCGCGCAATCTGGTGCAGCGCATCGACGCCGTCGTCCTGACGGGCGGCAGCGCCTACGGCCTGGACGCGGCGTCCGGCGTGATGGCCTGGCTGGAGGAGCGGGGACGCGGGGTGCGGGTCGGCCCCGACCCGGCGCAGGTGGTGCCGGTGGTCCCCGCCGCGTGCGTCTTCGACCTGGGGCGGGGCGGCGACTGGCGGGCCCGCCCCGACGCCTCGACGGGCCGCGCGGCGGTGGAGGACGCGGCGGCCACGGAGCCCGGGGCGCCGGTGGCCGAGGGCAACGTGGGCGCCGGTACGGGCTCGGTCGCCGGGCAGCTCAAGGGCGGCGTGGGCACGGCGAGCCTGCGGCTGCCCTCCGGGATCACGGTCGCCGCGCTCGTCGTGGTGAACGCGGCGGGCTCGGTGGCCGATCCGCGTACCGGGGTGCTGTACGGGGAGTACGGCGCCGCCGAACCTCCGGTGCACCCGGCGCCCGAGATCCTCCGTGCGGCGCAGCAGCGGCTCGCCGAGGTGCGCGACGCGAACGCGCGGCCCCCGCTCAACACCACGCTCGCCGTCGTCGCCACGGACGCCGACCTCACCCGTCCCCAGGCGCAGAAGCTCGCGGGGACGGCGCACGACGGACTGGCGCGCGCCGTCCGCCCCGTACATCTGCTCACCGACGGGGACACCGTTTTCGCGCTGGCCACCGGCGAACGGCCGCTGGATCCGGGGAATCCGATCGCGCTCAACGACCTGCTGGCGGCCGGTGCGGATGCGCTCGCGCGCGCCATCGTGAAGGCCGTACGCGCAGCTCGGAGCGTCGACGGCCGCCCGAGCGCCGCCTGTTACCCCGCGTACAGCGACCTCTACGGCATACCGCCGCACTCTCCACGGCAGCCGGCCGGCGGCGCCCCGGAGCCCGACTCGCCTGCCGGCTAAGGAAGTTCGGACGAACCGACAGGAACCATCTGCGTGCGTCATACGTTTTCCTGAACCCCGGTCACGATGTCGGACCCAGGGACTACGTTATGCACGCAGCAAGTAACACGCGGCAACGGCCTGGAGACAGCACCTTGAGCGATCCGTACGAGACAACCGAGCAGCACCTCGAGCGACTCCTGCGACGGGCACTCAACTCTTTCGACCTGCCCGACGACACGGTCGAGAGACTCGGTACCGCGCTCGCCCACAGCAGTTCCCTGCACTCCTCGCACCACAGTTCCGTACTCCACCGCGAGACCTACCGGCACACGTATCTGCTGTCCGACGGCACCGCTCTGTCCCTGTGGGAGCTGGTGCACGGAGGTCCGCGGGGCGCGACGGACCAGCGGTCCCGTACGGAGCCCGACCTCAGGCATCACGAGCTGTACGACGACGAGGCCGACGCCCATGTCGCCGCCGCCAGGCTGACCGGCAGTTTCGGTGAGGACCCGGTGTTCGGGGACGGCGGGCCGCAGGCCGACCTGGAGATACTCACGGTCCTGATGGCGGCTCCCCCGGCCCCGCTGCCCCGGATGTACGCCCCGGACAACTCCGCCGACCACGCCCGCCGCGTCCTGCGCCGCGCGGAGAACAGCGACGGTCCCGGCGAGGAGACCGCCCGGCTGCTGCGCGCCGCCTTCGCCCACCACATCACCCAGGTCTTCGGCCGGCAGTGCCGGGTGGACGGGCGGGACGCCGGATTCACCCTGTACGAGCACGCCTTCCTGCTCCTCGACGGCAGCGAGACGAGCCTGTGGGAGGTCGAGCACACGGCCACGCCGGACGGCCGCCACATGTGCGAGGTGTACGGCGACGAGAACACCGCACGCGGGGCCATGGAGAGCCGTACCCGCATCTGCTGACCCCGGCCCCGGCACGGACGCCGAGACACGCGGGTGCCCGCACCCCCCCGGGGGGTGCGGGCACCTTCGTCGCTTCTCCCTGTCAGCGGCCGGTCAGGGCGCCAGAGCGGGCTCCTTGGCGACATCGGAGCCGCCCGAGCCGCCCGAGCCACCGGAGCCGTCCGCGACGCCCGCCGCGCCCTCGGCACCGGCCTCGTCACCGCCCTGACCTCCCTGACCGCCCTCGCCGTCCTCCGCCTGTCGCTGCGGCCGCGCGGGCAGCGCGAACATCACCAGGAAGATCACCGCGAGCACCCCGGCCACCCACCACAGCGAGTGCTGGAACGCCTCCGCGAACGCCGGGCCCGCGTCCCGCGGCGCCAGCCGGTCGCTGATCGAACCGAAGAAGACGACCGCGACCAGCCCGAGCCCGAGCGCGTTGCCCATCTGCTGCACGGTGTTGATCAGCCCGGAGGCCGAACCGGAGTGTTCCTTCGGCACCTCGGAGAGCACCATGTCGGTCAGCGGCGCCACGATCAGGCCCATCCCTATGCCCATGACCACCAGCGGCAGCGCCATCTGCCAGGACGTGATGCCCATGCCGTACCGGTCGGACTCCCAGATGTAGATCAGCAGACCGGCGATCATGAGCAGCGCGCCCGTCTGGAGCACCTTGCGGCCGAAGCGGGGCACCAGCTTCTGCACGGAGATACCGGCGGCGAACGACACCGCGATCGAGAACGGGATGCCGGTCGTGCCGGCCCGCAGCGCGCTCCAGCCGAGACCCATCTGCATGTAGAGCGTCCAGACCAGGAAGAAGATGCCGAGCCCGATGCCGAAGGTCAGCTGCACCGCGATGCCCGCCGCGAAGCTCTTGACCCGGAACAGCGACAGCTCGACCAGCGGCGAACCGTCCTTGCGCGCCTTCGCCCGCTCGAACAGCACCAGGACCAGGAACACCAGCAGGCTGCCCACCATCGACACATGGCCCCACACCGGCCAGCCCAGCTCGCGCCCACGGGTCAGCGGGTAGATCAGCATCAGCATCCCCAGCGTCACCAGGACGACGCCGACGAGGTCGAGCCGGAGCGCCTTCGGGGCCTTCGACTCGCTGATGAACTTCCGCCCGAGGATCAAACCCGCGATGCCGACCGGCAGGTTGATCAGGAAGATCGGCCGCCATTCGAGACCGGCGATGTTCCACTCGGTGAGCAGCGCGCCCAGCAGCGGGCCCAGCACCGCGCCGAGACCGACGATCGCGCCGAAGAGACCGAAGACCTTGCCCCGCTCGTGCGCCGGAAAGGTGGCGTGCACGATCGACAGCACCTGCGGAACCATCAGCGCGGCGGTGCCGCCCTGCAGGATCCGGGAGGCGACCAGCATCTCCGGGCCGGCGGCGAAGCCGCAGAGCGCGGAGGCCAGGGTGAAGCCTCCTATACCGATGAGGAACAGCCGCTTGCGGCCGTAGATGTCACCCAGCCGTCCGCCGGTGATCAGACCCGCCGCGAAGGCCAGCGAGTAGCCGGCGGTGATCCACTGGATCGCGCTGAACGAGGCGCCGGTGTCCTCCTGGATGCTCGGGATGGCGATGTTGACGATCGTGACGTCGACCAGGTCCATGAAGGCCGCGGTCATGACGATGGCGAGTGCGAACCAGCGTCGCCGGTCCGACGGATCCGAGGACACCGTGGGCCCGGCTGCCGTGGACGGCAGAGATGAGGAAGAAGTCATGGGAGGAACGTAGACAGTCATTAGGTCGGTACATGACCTAATAGGTACGCATCCTGGTGAGACGACCGACACCCCGGCAGAAGGCGAGGCCATGACCGACACCCCGGCACGACTGCTGAATCTGCTGTCCCTCCTGCAGACGCCCCGCGAGTGGCCGGGCAGCGAGCTCGCCGAGCGGCTCGACGTCAGCCCGCGCACCATCCGCCGCGACATCGACCGGCTCCGCGAGCTGGGCTATCCGGTCGAGGCCTCACGCGGATCCATCGGCGGCTACCGGCTCGTCGCGGGCACCGCGATGCCCCCGCTGCTCCTCGACGACGAGGAGGCGGTGGCCATCGCGGTGGGCCTGCGGGCGGGGGCCGGGCATGCCATCGAAGGGGTGGACGAGGCGTCCGTACGGGCCTTGGCGAAGCTGGAGCAGGTGCTGCCGTCCCGGCTGCGGCACCGGGTCTCGACCCTGCAGAACGCGACGATGCCGCTGACCCGGGGCGATGGCTCGACCATCGACCCGCGGACGCTGACCGTGATGGCGTCGGCGGTCACCGGGCAGGAGCGGCTGCGGTTCTCGTACCGCGCGGGCGACGGCGCCGAGACGAAACGGGAGGCCGAGCCGTACCGGCTGGTGAGCACGGGGTGGCGCTGGTATCTCGTCGCGTACGACCTGGGGCGCGGGGCCTGGCGCACCTTCCGGGTCGACCGGGTGAGCGAGCCGTTCGCGACCGGGGCCCGGTTCGCACCGCGCGAGCTGCCCGCGGGGGACGCCTCGGAGTTCCTCGCCGGTTCCATCGCCCGGCGGCAGCCCCGGCTGTCGGTCGACGTGAGCTTCGCGGCCCCGGCGGACTTCGTGTCCGCGCGGCTGCCCGCGTCGATCGGCCCCTTGGAGCCGACCGGCGGGAACAGCTGCCGGCTGCGGGCGGTGCTCGCGGACTCGCTGGAGTGGGTGGCGCTCCGACTGGCGCTGGTGGACTGCGAGTTCGCCGTGCACGAACCACCGCAGCTGGTGGACTACCTGAGCGACCTGGGCGCCCGCCTGGCCCGCGCCGCAGCCCGCTGACCCGACCTCGCCGCACCCGCTCGCTGACCCGGCATCCGGGGGCAGGCGGGCCGAGGAGAGCGGGCCGAGCCGGGCAAGCGAGCACGCCGGCCATGAACACGCCGGACACGGAAAGGATGAGCCCGGCAAAAGAATGAGCCCCGGCGCCAGGGGGGGGTGGGCGCCGGGACTCAGCTCAAGAGGTCACGCGAAGCGACCTATTTCGGAGGTTACTGGACGAAGGCTCACGCCGCAGCGTCAAAACCCGTGTCGTGGGCCATTCGCTTCAGTTCCAGCAGTGCGTGCTTCTCGATCTGGCGGATCCGCTCGCGGGTCAGCCCATGCTGCTTGCCGACCTCGGTGAGGGTCCGCTCGCGGCCGTCCTCGATGCCGTACCTCATTCGGATGATGGAGGCGGTGCGGTTGTCGAGCTTGCCGATCAGGTCCTCCAGCTCCTCGCTGCGCAGCAGCGTCATCACCGACTGCTCGGGCGACACCGCGGAGGTGTCCTCCAGCAGATCACCGAACTGGGTCTCGCCCTCGTCGTCGACCGACATGTTGAGACTGACCGGGTCACGGGCCCAGTCCAGGACGTCGCCCACGCGCTCCGGCGTGGAGTCCAGCTCGGCCGCTATCTCCGCGTGCTCCGGCTCGCGGCCGTGCTCACGGTTGAACTCGCGCTGCACCCGGCGGATCCGGCCGAGCTCCTCCACCAGGTGGACGGGGAGCCGGATCGTACGGGACTGGTCGGCTATGGAGCGGGTGATGGCCTGACGGATCCACCACGTCGCATACGTGGAGAACTTGAAGCCCTTGGCGTAGTCGAACTTCTCGACCGCGCGCACCAGGCCCGCGTTGCCCTCCTGGATCAGGTCGAGCAGGGGCAGCCCGGCGCGCGGATAGCGGCGGGCGACGGCAACGACGAGCCGGAGGTTGGAGCGGATGAACACGTCCTTGGCGCGCTCGCCCTCGGCGACCAGCGCCTCCAGCTCCTCGCGCGTGGCTCCACCGGCCTTGCTGTCCACCGTGCCGTCGAGTATCTGCCGGGCGTAGACGCCCGCCTCGACGATCTGCGACAGCTCGACTTCCTTTGCGGCATCGAGCAGCGGCGTACGCGCGATCTCGTCCAGGTACATGCCGACCAGGTCGCGATCGGCGATCTCCCCGCCCGCGGCGCGAACGCTGCTTGCCCGGCTGGTCCCACCGGTGGTGGACGAACGACGGGCGACGGCACGGGTTGCCATGCGTGCTCCCTTGCTGAGTAGGTCGCGACACCCTTCCGGGTGCCCTGCATCCGATGGAAACAACGACTGGAATCCGGACAGAATTCCCACGCCTGGCATTCATTTTCGTGATCATGCAGTACCCTGTGCCGCCACGAGGAGGTACGCATGCCGGCGAGTCGGACAGAAGTGCAGGTCAGGCCGGGCATCGAGGGCGATCTAGTGGCACTCACGGACATCTACAACCATTACGTGCGTGAGACCGCGATCACATTCGACACGACCCCCTTCACCCCTGAACAGCGGCTGCCGTGGTTGCGTTCCCACCCTGAAGACGGCCCGCACCGTCTTCTGGTTGCTCAGGATGTCCGGATCGTCGGCCCCGCTTCGGTCCTGGGATACGCCACCAGCAGCGCTTTCCGTCCCAAGGCGGCGTACGCGACCTCGGTCGAGGTGAGCGTGTACTGCGCCCCGTGGGCCACCGGTCGCGGCATCGGCACGCTCCTCTACACGGCCCTGTTCGAGGCGCTCGCCGGTGAGGACCTGCACCGCGCGTACGCCGGCGTGACCCAGCCGAACGACGCCTCCGTCCGGCTGCACGAGCGCTTCGGTTTCCGCCGTGTCGGTACGTACGCCGAGGTGGGCCGGAAGTTCGGCGCGTACTGGGACGTGGCCTGGTACGAGAGGCGACTGGGGCCACAGCCCTAGGTCCCGGGCCGGTACCGATCCCGGGCCCCGGTCCGTTACGCCGCGCGGACCCCGCGCCTAGCGTGCTCCCGTATGGACGACACGAGGAACTCCGCGGACGGCACGAGGAACACCACAGGGACAGAGGACACCAGCGGCACGCTCGACGAGGCGCTGGAGCGCCTCCACTCCTCGGGCCCCGAACGCAACGGCTGGCTGAGCAATCACGGCCCGATGGCCGTCGAGGCGCTGGTCCGGCACGGTCAGGCACCGGCCGTGCACCGCTGGCTCGACCACTACCGCCACAAGCTGGAGGACATGCCCGCCCCCGCGACCCGGGTGACGGCACAGAACTGGCGCGAGGCCCTCGGCGACCCGCGCCGGATCGCGGACTGGACGGCGTATTTCGAGCGGGAGACTGCCGAGCGCCCCTGGCGTGACGTCCTCACCGAGTGGTGGCCGCGGCTGCTCCCCGGCATCGCGGCGGGCGCCACCCACCCCGTGATCCGGGTCGGCCACTGCGTACGCACCCTGCTCGCCGGCCAGGCGACCGCGCCCCGGATCACCGAGCTCGCCCACGGCCTCGGCTACTGGGCCGCCCGCCATCAGCCGCTGCCCGCCCTGGCCCCGCTCGCGCCCGCACCCACCGCCGCGGCCGCGCTGGACGCCGTGCCGCCGGTGCCCGAGCAGGAGGGCGGCATCCGGGACCGGCTGGCCCAGCTCACCGCGTTCCCGGTGTGGCCGCAGCGGTTCACCGACGACCCGGACGAGGCGCGGGCCCGGCTGGCGGAGCTGGTGCGGGCAGCGACCCATCGGTTCGCCACGCACGGGCACGGCGAACCGATCATGCTGGTGCACGCCGCGACCACGCCCAACGCCGTGCTGCGCACCCTGCCCGCGCTCCCACGCGCGCTGTGGGTGCCGAGCCTGGGGGCCGCCTGGGCGGCGAGCGCCGCGGTCACCGCCGCGTACAGCCCGCCCGCGCCCGCCCCGTACGCACCGGCGGACGCGTCCGCCGACGAGCTGTTCGCTCGGGCGGCGGCGCACGGCGACGACCACACCATCAAGTTCACCGACACCGCGCTGGACGTCGGCGACGCGACGGCCCTCGCCGCCGCACTCCGCTCGATCGAACTGAACCCGCCGGCCCTGTGACCGGGACGCGGACCGGGATACGGGCCGGGGTGCCGACCGGGGCGTGGGCCTGGGCATGGACCGGAATACCCACCGGCATGCCGACCGGGGTGCCGGCCGGGGCGTGGGCCTGAAACCGGCGCCCGGTCGGGGGCCGGACTCAGCCGAACTGCACCGACCGCTTCGCGAGCCCCATCCAGAACCCGTCGATGACGCTGCGCCCCCGGTCCAGCTCGCCCTCCGAGGCGCCGAGCGTCACGAAGAGCGGTGCGAAGTGCTCGGTGCGCGGGTGGGCCAGCCGGCCGGCCGGGGACTTGTGCTCGAAGTCCAGCAGCGCGTCGATGTCCTGCGCCTGGAGCGCCCGGCTCCCCCAGTCGTCGAACTCCGCCGACCAGCCGGGGACACCGCCGCCCGTATGACGCAGGGCGGCCAGGTTGTGGGTGAAGAAGCCGCTGCCGACGATCAGCACGCCCTCGTCGCGCAGCGGCGCGAGCTTGCGCCCGATGTCCATGAGCTTCTGCGGGTCCAGCGTCGGCATGGAGATCTGGAGTACGGGGATGTCGGCGCCCGGGAACATCTCCACGAGCGGGACATACGCCCCGTGGTCGAGCCCGCGGTCCGGGATGTCCTGGACCGGCGTACCGGCGCCGCGCAGCAGCTTGCGTACGTTCTCGGCCAGTTCCGGGGCGCCCGGGGCGGCGTACTGCACCCGGTAGTAGTGCTCGGGGAAGCCCCAGAAGTCGTAGACGAGCGGGACCGTCTCCGTGGCCCCGAGGGCCAGCGGGGCCTCCTCCCAGTGCGCGGAGACCATCAGGATCGCGCGGGGACGGGGCAGTCCGGCGGACCAGGCGGCCAGTTCGCCGGGCCAGACCGGGTCGTCGGCCAGCGGCGGGGCGCCGTGGGAAAGGTAGAGGGCGGGCATGCGCTCCGCGGTGACTGTCATGGCACTCCCCATCCGCTGCTGATCCGGGTAAGTCTTCTACCGGGCCTTCTACAGGCGCGTTCTTGAGAAGGAAGGATTCTTTAATCTTCAAGCTTCCTTCCTCCGGAGACCTTAGCTCTATCTAGTTCAACTTTCAAGAAAAGGTCGTACAGTGGAGTACATGACCACGGCATCCACCGGCGAGCCGCGCTGGCTCTCCGAAGAAGAGCAGAGCGTCTGGCGTGCGTATCTCCACGCCACCACGCTCATGGAGGACCACCTCGACCGCCAGTTGCAGCGCGATGCCGGCATGCCGCACATCTATTACGGTCTGCTCGTCCAGCTCTCCCAGGCCCCCCGCCGCCAGAAGCGGATGACGGAGCTGGCCAAGGACGCCAAGATCACCCGCTCACGGCTCTCGCACGCCGTCGCGCGGCTGGAGAAGAGCGGGTGGGTGCGCCGCGAGGACTGCCCGTCCGACAAGCGCGGCCAGAACGCGGTCCTCACCGACGACGGCTACGAGATGCTGCGCCGGTCCGCACCGGGCCATGTCGACGCCGTACGCCAGGCGATGTTCGACCGGCTCACGCCCGAGCAGGTGCGCTCGCTGGGCGAGATCATGCAGGTCGTCGCCACCGGACTGCAGCCGGAGGGCACGGACGCGGACCTGCCCTGGCTGCGCTGAGCCGAGGACGAACCCACGCGGCTGTGCCCCGGTCCCGTCCGGGACTTCGGACCGGAGCCGGGGCACAGCCGCGTTCACTTCACCTTCGTGTCACCTCGCACCCACCCCCATGGGCCGGTGCTCATCAGTGCGCGACGACCGGGACCCTGAACTCGTCCTCGACCCCGTCGGCGTCACCCGAACCGGAGCTTCCGGTCGCCGGACCCGCCGAAGGCCGACCGGCGTTGATGAGGGTCAGCGCGATCACGGAGGCCACCACCAGGATGCCGACGGCCCACCAGATGGCACCGGTGAAGCCGTGCACCATCGACTGGAGCTTCAACAGCTCCGGGTCGGTGGCGCCGAGTGCGGCGTGCGAGCCGGCGTACGCCGTCGCGGCCGAGGCGGCGATGGTGTTCAGCAGCGCCGTGCCGATCGCGCCCCCCACCTGCTGCGAGGTGTTGACCATCGCGGACGCGACGCCCGAGTCCCTGGGCTCGACACCGTGCGTGGCCAGCGACATCGCCGGCATGAACGCCGTACCCATGCCAAGACCCAGCAGCAGTTGCCCGGGGAGGATGAGCCCGACGTACGAGGAACCGACCTCCAGCTGCGTCAGCAGCAGCATGCCGACGGCGGCGGTCAGGAAGCCGGGGCCCATGAGCTTGCGCGCCGGGACCCGGATCATCAGCCGGGCACCGATCTGCGTCGAGCCGGTGATCATGCCCGCGATCATCGGGAGGAAGGCGAAGCCGGTCCTGATCGGCGAGTAGCCCTTCACGACCTGGAGGTAGTACGTCAGGAAGAGGAACAGCCCGAACATCGCGATGACGGCCAGACCCAGCGAGAGGTAGACGCCCCCGCGGTTGCGGTCCAGCAGGACGCGCAGCGGCAGCAGCGGCGACTTGACCCTGGACTCGGTCAGGACGAAGGAGAGCAGCAGCACGGCGGACGCGACGAACATGCCGATGGTCAGCCCGTCCGACCAGCCCGCGGACTCGGCCCGGGTGAACCCGTACACCAGCGAGACCAGACCCAGCGCGGACAGGACGACGCCCGGGATGTCGAGCGAGGAGCGGTTGCGGCTGCCGGCGGGCTCACGGATCACGAAGTACGCGCCCGCGGCCGCGATGACGGCGAACGGGATGTTGACGAAGAACGTCCAGCGCCAGTTCAGCGCCTGGGTCAGGAAGCCGCCGAGGATCAGCCCGACGGCGCCGCCGCCACCGGCGATCGCACCGTAGATGCCGAACGCTTTGGCGCGCTCCTTGGCATCGGTGAACATCACGGCGAGCAGCGACAGGGCCGCCGGTGCGAGCAGCGCGCCGAAGACGCCCTGGAGTGCGCGGGAACCGAAGAGCATGCCCTGGTTCTGCGCCGCGCCGCCGAGCGCGGAGGCCAGCGCGAAGCCGATCAGGCCGACGACGAAGGTCCGCTTACGGCCCCAGAGGTCGGCGATCCGTCCTCCGAAGAGGAGCAGCCCGCCGAAGGCGAGGGCGTACGCGGTGATGACCCACTGCTTGTTGGCATCGGATATGCCCAGCGCCGTCTGGGCGTGCGGCAGCGCGATGTTCACGATCGTGGCGTCGAGCACGACCATCAGCTGCGCGAGGGCGATGAACGCCAGCGCTTTCCAGCGGCTGGGGTCAGGAAGTCGGATATCGGCTGTTTTTGACATGGGGGTACCCACCTAAGGACGTGCACGCGCACAGATGAACGCGAAGAGTCATGAACCGGGATGAAACGCCGGTTGAGGGACAGACGTTGAACGGGCGGATGGCGAACGAGTGACGAAAGGACGGATGGTGAAGCGGATGGTGAAGCGGAATGCTCAGGGCGCGGCGGGCACCCCGCCGGGCTCCTGGCTCAGCAGCCCGGCGCGGACCTCATGGCCGGTGCCGCAGATCCTCCAAGGTCGCCGCAGTTCCGGGCAGTTCGGACCGGGCCGGGGCCTGCAGTCCGTCCAGGAACAGCTGTAGATGGCGATGGGTGAACCGGTCGATGTCCAGGCAGCCGATGCCGGGCAGCGGACGGGTGAGCTGGGAGAGGGCGACGATCACGTCACCGACGGCGATGTCGGTACGCAGCCGCCCCGCGGACATGGCGCGCGAAACGAGCCCCTCGACGGCCTCTTCGAGGCGCCGGCGCTCGGCGAGCAGTTCGGGATGGTCCCGGTCGAAGCCGCCGGACAGCATCGGGCACAGGGCTCCGATCCGCTCGTCGGCCGCCGCGTGCACGAACCGGCTGAGCGCGGCGAAGGCGTCGGCCTCCTCGGCCGCCGCTTCTTCCGCGCGATCGGTGGTCCGGGAGGTGACCGCGAGCACGACCTCGTGCACCAGCGCGGCCCGGTCGGGGAAGTTCCGGTAGAGGGTGGCGTTGCCGACGCCGGCGCGCCTGGCGACCTCGTCGAGCGGGACATCGGGCCCGAACTCGACGAACATCTCGCGCGCGGCCGTCACGATCCGCTCCCGGTTGCGCAACGCGTCGGCCCGCGGACGGGACGTCCGGGACTGCGTCGTTCCGGTGACAGCGCGGCTGACGGTCTCCACGTCGACGACCTCCTTCTCCTTCTGACTCTCCCACCACTCCCGCGGTGACGGCCGGTCGGCCCCGCTCTTCGCGGAGCACCTCCCCGCAACCGGGGACCATCTCCCCGTTTCGCGGGGACACGGATTCAAACGGGGAACAGCTCCCCACTTATTTCCCCATTCCGATGTGACCTGAGTCACGCCCATCGGTGGGAAAACCAGCCGAACGGCGCACCCAACGAGCGGCACCGCACCACCCGCAACAGGCTGATCCGCAGAGCGCAGTCAGGGTCGGCCGACTGCCGCGGACCCCGAGGCGCCTCTATGCAAAAGCCCCGCCACCGGATACGCACCCATCGCCACCCGATCGCTCTCGCCTCCGCAACATCCCTGGTCATAGCCACGATGGCCACAGCCAGCAGCGCTCTTCCGATAGCCAGCCGGGCCTCGGCCGGCCCGATAGCCACCGCTCGTTCCGCGGGCATAGCCGCATGCCGGATACCGGCGACCGCGGGCGTGCAGATGTCGGAGGGCATGCCGACACCCGAGGGCTACGCCCGCTCCACGGGCAAGGTCCACGCCCTCAACCTGATGATCGACTTCCCGGACGCACCGGGCGCCGGCAAGGCGATGGACCGGTACGCCGAATTCTTCCCGCAGACCACCGACTGGTTCCGGACCGGATCGTACGGACGGCTCACGTACGTCCCCGAGGCCCCGCTGAAGTCCTGGCTGCGGATGCCACTGCCGTTCTCGGAGTACGGGGTGGACCGCGGCTCACCGTACGAACCGGGCTACCGCCACCTCGTCGACGACATCATCACCACCGCCGATCCGAAGGTGGACTTCGCCGCATACGACCTGGTCAACATCCTGGTCACCCCGAACGCCGGGCCCTCCGCACTGGACACCGTCCTGTCCGTGACGTTCTCCGGCAACGACGACGCCCCGACGGCGGACGGCGTCCCGCTCGCCAACACGTCCTTCATCTACAGCCACCAGGACGACGGCTCGGGGTCGTTCAAACAGACCGGATACCGGGTCCTGCCGCACGAGAACGGCCATGTCTTCGGCCTCCCCGACCTCTACACCATGGAGGGCGGCGGCTCGGTCGGGCACTGGGACATCATGTCCGAGGACTGGGGGGCCAACAACGACCTGCTGGGCTGGCACAAGTGGAAGCTCGGCTGGCTGGACAACAACCAGATCAGCTGCGCCGCGCGCTCCGGCACCAGCGACCACGTGCTCGGCCCGCTGGCCACCAAGGGCGGCACCAAGCTGGCATTCGTACCGCTGAGCGGCAAGTCCGGCTACGCGGTGGAGGTACGGACCCAGGCCGGCAACGACCAGGCCATCTGCCGGCCGGGCGTACTGATCTACAAGGTGAGCTCGGACATCGACACCGGACAGGGCCCGGTATCCGTCGCGGACAGCACCAGGAGCGGCGCCGGCTGCACCCGACTGCCCAATGTGCACGCCGAACTGTCCGACGCCCCCTTCCAGCCCGGCGAAACCTTCACCGACCGGAGCAGCGGGATACACATATCCGTGCTCGACAAGGACGAGAAGGGAAACTACCGAGTCCGAATAACCCGCCCCTGAAGGGGGCTACCGAGCCCGAACGCCCCACCCCTGCCGGCTCACCGCACCCCGCCCTCTGCCCCCGCCGACCGCACCCCCGCACCCACTCCACTCACCCGTCACCACTCACCCATCACCACTTACCCGTCGCCACTCACCTGTCGCCCCGGACCTCCGCTTCGACGGGTCCGCGCAGCTCGCGCTTGAGGATCTTCCCGGTCGGGTTCCGGGGCAGCGGCTCCTCCCGCACGAGCACATGGGCCGGGACCTTGAACGCGGCCAGGCTGCGCCCGACATGCGCCCTCAGCTCCTCGGCGGTGACCGTGGCCCCGGCCCGCAACCGCACGACCGCGGCGACCTCCTCGCCCAGGACCGGGTGCGCCACCCCCAGCACCGCCGCGTCCTCGACGTCCGGGTGGTCGTGCAGCGCGGCCTCGACCTCGACGCAGTACACGTTCTCCCCGCCCCGGATCACCATGTCCTTGATCCGGTCGACGACATCGACCCGTCCCTCCCGCACCACGGCGAGATCACCGGTCCTGAACCACCCGTCGGTGAACGCCCGAGCGGTCGCCGCCTCGTCGCGCCAGTAGCCCCGGACCAGCGACTGACCCCGCAGCCACAGCTCCCCGACCTCGCCCTCGGGCAGCGCCTCGCCCGCCGGCCCGGCGATCCGCACCTCGGTGGTGGGGGTGGGGCGGCCGACGCTGCCCGGGTGGAGCCGGTACTCGGCACCGAAATTGGCCAGGACGCCGCCGCTGGTCTCGGTCAGGCCGTAGCCGTTGCGGGGTTCGATGCGGTCGCCGTGCCGGGCGGTCAGCCGGGTGACCAGATCGGGTGGTGCGGCGGCCCCGCCGGTGTTCAGCATCTGCAGGCTCTCCATGCCGTCGCCCGCCTGCTCGGCCGCGGCGAGCAGCTGGAGCGCGGTCGCCGGGACACCGGCGTAGTGGGTGACGCCGTGCTCGCGGATCAGCCGCAGCGCCTCCTCGGCGTCCCACTTCCGCATCAGCACGATGGCGCCGCCGGCCGCCATCGCGGCGTAGAAGCCGGTGAACGCGGCGACGTGGAAGAACGGGAACGTCAGCAGCGACACCGGGGCGGGCCCCTGCCCCGGGATGATCCCGCGCCCGAGCGCGGAGGCGGCCGCGTGGTACCGCGGATTGAGCACCGCTCCCACCTGGGCGAGATGGGTGGCGACCGCACCTTTGGGCCGGCCGGTGGTGCCGGAGGTGTAGATGATCGTCGCGTCGTCCTCGGGCCGGATCTCGACCTCGGGCGGCGCGGCGAGCGGATCGGGCGCGGGCAGTTCCTCGTACCGCTCGACGCCCTCCGCGACCGCCCCCTCCTCGTGGAAGACGACCACACGCGCCCCGTTCTTCGCCGCCCACCCGGCGACCCTGGGCAGCCGCTCACCGTCCACCAGGAGCACCCGGGGCCCGGAGTCGTCCAGCGCGTAGGTGAACTCGTCCTCGGTCCACCAGGCGTTGAGCGGTACGGCGACCAGACCGGCCAGCTGGGCCGCCCAGAAGGCGATCTGCCACTCGGGGTGATTGCGCATCGCGACGACCGCCCGGTCTCCCGGACGGAGCCCGTACACCTCGGTCATCCGGCAGGCCAGCGCGGACGCCGCGGCGAAGAACTCGGCGTACGAGTAGCTGCGCTCGTCCGAGATCAGGAACAGCCGGTCCCCGAAGGCCCAGGTGGTCTCCACGAACTCCCGCAGCGTCCGGGGCCCGTCCGCGTACACGAGCACCCCGGCGTGCGCCCCGTCCTCCACTCGAACAACGGCGAACGGGGCACCCGGCCCGGTCAGCGCGGCTTCGACACGACCGGCGTCAGCAGAACCGGGATCGGGGCCGGCCGCGGGGACGGGGGCCGGATCGACATGCGGCACGAACAACCCCTCCAAGCATCGTCATCGCCTAAGCGCTTGCTCAGTAATCAGTGCATTCGCGACGCTATGCCCGCCCCCGCCCCGCGTCAAGACGCCCGAGCGGCGGCCACGAGCCCCTTCAGCCGGCCCTCGTCGAGCGCCTCGGACGCCGTCGAGGCAATCCGCCCACGCGCGTCGACGACCAGGGTGACGGGCTGCCCCTGCGTGGTCAGCAGCCCCTTGGGCAGCGCGAAGAGCTGCTTGCCGCCGGGATCGAGAATGCTGGGGTAGGGCATCTGGAACTCACGGGCGAAGGCCCGCGCCACGTCGGGAGACCTGTCCCGGTTCACCCCGAGGACGACAACGCCCTGCGCCTCCATCTCCCGGTGGTACCGCACCAGGACCGGGGTCTCCTTGCGGCAGGGCTCGCACGAGGAGGCCCACACGTTGACCACGACCGTCTTCCCCGCGTAGTCGGAGAGCTGGACCGGCTTCCCGTCGACGTCGGCCCCGGTGAAGTCCGGCGCGACGGGACGGTGCGCACGGTCGATCGTCAGCGTGCCGTCCTTGCCGCGGTGGTAGCCCACGGGCGTACCCGGACTGCCTCCGATCGAGATCCCGACGACGAGAGCCGCGGCACAGCCGAGGGCAGCCAGAAAAGGAACAAGCGGGCGTTTCATGGAAGGTCCTTCGGGGCGGCGTCGGTCAGGCGCCACCCGACGTCCGGGCCGGGGCCCCGAGCCCACGCCACGCCACACCACTTCCCCCGGCCGCCCATACGGCGACACCCGGCACCCCGGGAGGACCCGGAATCCGCAGTGCGGTGCGGACACGGCATGCGGGCATACGGGAACACCCCGTGCATGCTGAACAAACGGATCTTGCTGGTCGCCCAGAACGGTACGCCCACCCCCAACTCCCCCCACAAACACCCCCCTTGCAAACCCCTCCCCCACCCCCGCCTCCCCACCACCCCCACCCCGGGACAGCCGACCGCCCGGCCGGGCCCCAATGGGGGCGACCTCCGCAAGCCCCATCCGCTAGGCTGTCAGCGCCGCCTTCGTAGCTCAGGGGATAGAGCACCGCTCTCCTAAAGCGGGTGTCGCAGGTTCGAATCCTGCCGGGGGCACAACGCATTGCCGCTCTGACCTGGGGATTCTCCCCCAGGGGCTCTACCCGGCCTCGGACTCCTCGTCCGGGGCCGTTTGCCTGCTCGCACAGGGCGCCGCCGACGCCGCCACGGCCACCGCGATGAAGGTCCCCGCAGAGCTGCACCCGTTCACCACCCTCGACACCGCGCGCGGCGATCTCCTCGACGTGTACGCCGACGTGCGCGCCCCGCGGCTTCACCTGCCGAACTACGCGGTCCCCGCGTTCGGGGAACGCCTCGACCGGCACGCCACCAAGCCAGGGTTTACGGCCGTCCTCGCGTACGCGGACGGGCATCCGGTCGGCTACGCCTACGGCAACACCATCGAGCACGGCGACCACTACTGACAGCGCACCAGCCCGGTGCCGGCCAAGAAGTACCCCGAGCGTCCGCCCCTGGCTCTGGAGGAGATCGGCGTCCGCCCGGCCTGGCGCAAGACCGGCACCGCCCGCCGGATCCACGACGCCCTCCTCACCACACGCGACGAGCCGTACATCACACTCATGGTCAACCCGGCCGCCAGCGACGGAAAGGTCCACGCGCTCTACAAGTCGTGGAGGTACGAGAACATCGGGTAGAGCAAGTCGTCACCGGCCTCGCCCGTCCTCCCAGTGATGGTCCACGCCAACCACTGACGGGCACTCCGCCTCCATCAAACCCGAGGCAGTTCAAAGTCTTGGGAAATGCCGTCGCTGGAAGGTTGCCGTCGAGCACGGCAAATCCTTGATCCAGAAGGTGGTTATCTCGTTGCCTGTGCACCGCGTCCGGGATGCACACCCAGCTCCGCATGTCGGGACCGTTGCTGTAATCAAGTGGAAAGATTCTTCGGCCTTGTCATGAGATCAAGCCTGCCGCGCCTCTTCAAACGTGTACAGCCTCTGCCCTGGGTCACAGGGCAGAAGGCCGCCAACCATGAGGAGGTGCTCCGTGGAGATCGCGGGCGCGTTGTTGTCCGTCATCGTCGTCCTGGCTCCGAGTCTGAAGGGGTGGGTGGACAGCGTGTCCTACCGCAATCGGGTGCAGGCCAGGGCATCCCTAGTTCGGGCCCGGCGTGGGCAGGATGACGATGGAAGCACGCAGCACTTCGGCAAGCGGGGACAGACCCGTGGCTGAGACATCCGTCGCCTTGGTGACTGAGGCCCTGGGCGAGCTGTACCGGGATCACCATCGGGAAATGGAAGGGTTCGCGCGCCGACTGCTGGCCGAGGAGCGGCTGCCAGAATCCGTGCTGTCCGCCGAGGACGTGGTGCAGACTGCCTTCGCCAAGGTTCTTCGCGCCCCTTCTCAGATTCGCGATTCCCGTGCCTATCTATACGCCGTGATACGCAACGACGTACGAGCCGCAAGCCGACAAGACCGAAGGCGAGCGGTCCTGGCCTCCACGGCTGCCTGCCAGGCCCAGCCAGCAGATGGGCACGTCGCGGACTTCGGCGACCTGATCGCCAATCGTCTAGCCGTGTATAAGGCCTTGCACGACCTGCCTTCGCAGCAGCGGACGGCTGTGTGGGCGACCAAAGCGTTGGAGTACACGCAAGCCGAGACAGCTGAGGTGATGAGGAAGAAGCCAGGGACGGTCGCCACTCATGTAGTGCGCGCGGTAGCGGCACTCCGGGTCCATCTGGCTGCCTTGCTGGTAGTGGGCGTCACGGTCTTCTGCATGGCGGGAAGTCGCGCCCTCAGGAAGATGCAGCCCCCAGCAGGCAGCCCACGAGGCCCCTTGCCGCAGACCCCGTCAACCTCGACATGGATCTATCTGGCCGTGAGTTGCCTCCTCGTAGCCGGCTTGGCCCGTTGGGTGTCCAAGTGGTGGACACGCCGCCGCCAGGCCATCGAAGAAGGGGGGGACGTTCGCACCTCGTCCCATCATCGACCAAATCCGGGAATCTCTCAGCGCATATCGCTTCAACCGTGCGACCCGTCCCGATCCACCGCGCCAGAAACCCGTACCAGAAGAGGAACTATCGGAGAGCGGCTATGCATCCGGGTTTACGCGGACGCGCCTACCCGGCAGATAGGTACGACTACACGCTCGTCTGGAGCCGAGGGCACATCCAGAGCACATGAGCCTGGAAAGCGGCGTTGATCGGTGAGAACTACGGAGAACCATCCTCACAAGTCAACGCACTTCTCGCAGAACCCCCAGGTCAGGCCCCCACCCCCTGCAATCGCTGCACAAGTGGCAGGACACGACTCCCCGCCACCAGCAAAAGTGAGGCACCAGCGGTTCCGGGACTGGCGGCTTGCGCCTCGCGGAGCGCATGCGGCCCAGTTGTTCCTGCGGGCCCGGCAACAGCCACGAATTCCCCTCAGCCGTACCGAGGCAGCCCCCACGCCTTGCGTGCGTACGCGGTGCGTGAGCAGATGGTCCGACACCGAAACAGTTCGGGACACGGTGGCCGCCAATTGGGAGGCCGTTGCCCAGGACGAAGAAGTCATGGGTTCAAAGCCACGGCTCTAACGGCTGAACCACCCGGCCAAGGTTCTGATCCGTGCCGCAGTCAGGGGCCCTCAGTGGCTACCGAGGACCGCTGGAAGGCGCCTGGTGACCGAAATGGCTACTCCGCGTACATCCAGCCTACACAACGCGTAGATCACGCCATTCTCCCCCGATGCGTTGCCCCTACTGCCCGACAACCTCATCCTGGAGCGTTCGCCACCAGCCGAAAGGGGACAGGTGAACGTGCCACGCCGTGCCGCAAACGATCCTGACGTCATTGGACAGACCACTGGACTGATCGGTTTCCTCAAAGAGGTCGTGCAGAGCAGCCACAACCGTCTACGCGATGACCGCCGCACACGGGAGCGCCTATGGCTGTCCGATCTGCCGACCTCCGTGCGCCGTCCGTCGGACCGGGTCGACGGACTGCTGCTCACGCTCGACCATGTACCGCAAACGGCGCCGCCTCCCCTGCCTGAAGTGTTGGAGGGGTGGGTATCCGCAGAGCAGTGCCAGGACCCGGACGGCGGTGATCCGACACTCGCTGTCGAGGGGCCGGGGCGGGAACTCGCCCTTGCAACGAACAGTCCTCAGCAGTGGGAGGAAGAAGCGGAGGATCACACCGTCCGCCGGGAGGAAGCAGCTGAAGTGCTGCGGGCCTATGGTCCTTGGCTCACGCGCTGGCGACGCTGGGCAGAGCGAGAGCGTACGGAACGGGCCCTCCGTGAGCTATACGAACGGGTCTACCACTGGCATCAGAAGCTGATACAGCAAGATGATCAACTTGAGCTCGTTCTGGCCACTGGTCTTTTGACGTGGAGCGACCCGAGCGGTGACGCCGTGCATCGCCACGTACTCACCCACCGGGTGGAGACGTCAGTAGACCGCAAGACTGCCCAGCTCGCGGTCCGGCTGACGGCCGAAGGAGCCGTGCGGCTTGAGGACCAAGCATTCCTCGACACCGATGACGGCTGGGCCCCCGAGCGTTCGGCCGCGCTCGCGGAAGAGATCGCCTCCCAGTCACTGCACCTACTGGGCCAAGAGGTCCTCGAGCAGTTGGCCCAGTGGCAGGACCGAGCGCTGCAGCGCCCTGTCTCGTTCAGCGCCGAGTGGCAGCCGCCACGTGAGCCGGAGGCAGGCGCGCGGCTCACCTACGCTCCGGCGCTCGTGCTGCGTCCACGGGACCGTAACGCCCTGTTGAGCTTCTACGACCGGATCGCGGACAGCGTGGCCTCCGAAGGGCACGCCCCCCTGGGGCTGGCTCAGCTGGTGCTGCCCCTGAACTCCGAGGAGCGATCGCACTGGGACGTTCGCGAGATCCCGCCACTGTTCGGAGATGACCCACTCTTTCCTGGCAAGACGAACGAGCGACAGCGAAGTGTGCTGCGGCGGCTGGAGCACGACACGGGCGTAGTGGTGCAGGGGCCGCCGGGCACTGGCAAGACGCACACGATCGCCAACCTGGTCTCCGCCCTGCTCGCCCAAGGGCAGAGGGTCCTGGTGACCAGCGCCAGGGACCAAGCCTTGACCGTACTGCGAGACAAACTGCCACCTGCGGTGAGGGACTTGTGCGTCCTCTTGCTCAGCTCCGTGCGGCAGGACGGGGCAGACGAACTGGAACGCACGATCAACTCCCTGACCGACCAGGTCGCGACCAGCGACCCCGAACAGCTGCGGGACGAGATTCGTCGGCTCTCCGCACGCCGGGAAGAGGTGCGGGGAAGGATCAGCGCGCTCACCGAGCAAGTGATCGCGGTTCGGGAAGCAGAGATCTATCGCCATCCGGAAATCGCTCCTGGGTACGCCGGCACCCTCGCAGCAATCGTCCAACGCGTCATCGACGGCACCGAGCATTACTCCTGGATCGGCCTGGTTCCGGACCAAGGGCAGGCCTCCTCTGTCCCGCCGCTGTCTCCCGCGCAGGCGGGGGAGCTGCTCAGTCTGCTGCGCGACGGTGCCGCCGAGCTACGCGCAGAAGGCACTCTGCCTGATCCAAGCTCTCTCCCTTCCCCGGAAGACCTGTCCGATGCACTCGCAGCCAGTTGCGTCTCCGACGACGGTCTGTCCGCCGAGGAGACCGTCATCCGCGACGACCTCGCCCAGCTCGATGCCTCCGTCACCGACGAACTCGCCTCGCTCACGAGTAACTGCCGCACAGCTCTTCATCACCTCGGACTGTCACCGTCGGCCAGGCAGTGGGATACGGACAAGTGGATCACCAAGGCCCTGTCCGACAGGCTCTCCCGCGACGGCCTCGCGCTATGGCAGAGGGTCTCCGACGTGGAAGCTCAGATCGGCGCCATCACGCGGCAGGTGGACGGGCAGGGCATGAAGCGTGTCCACCTGCCTGAGCGCCTCCCCGCCGACCGAGCCGACGAGATGCTTGCGAGAGGAATCGCCTTGCGCGAGCATCTCGCTTTGGGCGGCAAGCTGCGCTCTCGTGGCAGCTTCCGCGCTGCGAAGGCGCAGAAATCCGCTCAGGATCTTCTAGACACATGCACCGTCAGCGGCCACTCGCCCGAAACACTGGAGGACGTCGAGGCCGTTCTTGCCCACCTGCGCGCCCACTCCACGGTTGCCGCGCTTGCCGAACGTTGGGCCCAGGCCGGAGCTCCCATTCCCGAAGGACAGCTTGAACTCCGTCTGGCTGCCCTGACCGAGGCGCACACCCGCCTGGCGCACGTCGACGCGTTCGGCACGTCCCGTGAGCACATTGACGGACTGCTCGTACGTCATGGCCTGCACATCGCTCTCACATCACGTACGGCATGGCAGGAGTTCACCAACGCTCTGTCCGCCCTCTCCAGCCGCCGGACCGCGGACGAGGCCACCGGCCGGCTTGCCGCTTGGGAGGAGCAACTCCGTACCCCGCTTGATGGCTCTCGCCCCGCCGCAGAAGCACTGGCCGTCGCCCAGGCTGTCCGGGAGCAGGACATTGACCGCTACGCAAAGGAACTCGACGCACTGCGGGAGGCGCATCGACGTGAACATCGACAGCGCCGGTGCGGCGTACTTCTGGAAGGCGTTCGCGCGGCGCACCCTCTGCTCGCCGACCATCTGACACGGCACCCCGACGATCCGGCATGGGAGGCTCGACTGGACTCACTGGCCGAGGCGTGGGCCTGGGGAGCAGCTTCCGCCTTCGTACGCAGCCAGCGATCGCAGGGGCGCGAACGTCAGCTTGAAGGCGAACTGTCCCAATATGAGAGGAACTTGGAGTCACTTACCGGCGAACTTGCCGCAACCTGGGGCCGGTTGCATTGCCTTGAGCGTATGACTCAGGAGCAGCGGTCCGCCCTTCAGGCTTATCGCAACCACATGGCCTCGTACGGCAAGGGAAAGGGCCGAAACGCGGGCCGCTATCGCGCCGCTGCGCACGACGCCATGCGGACGGCGCAGGGGGCGGTACCCGCGTGGGTCATGCCCATCTCCCAAGTCGCCGAGACGGTACTGCCCCAGCGGGACGCGTTCGATGTGGTCATCGTCGACGAGGCCAGTCAGGCGGGAATGGATGCTCTGTTCCTGCTGTGGCTCGCCCCGCGCGTGATCGTCGTCGGGGACGACAAACAGTGCGCGCCCCCTGTCAGCGGCATGGGTCGCACCCAGGCAATCCATGACCGGCTTGTCTCCCACCTGCCAGACATGCCGCCGATGCTGCGCACGCTCTACGGCCCCGCGACCAACCTCTACCAGTTGTTGTCCACCTTCTTCCCAAAGGTGATCCGGCTGGAGGAGCACTTTCGGTGCATGCCCGAGATCATCGGCTGGTCCTCGCAGACCTTCTACAACAACAAACTTCAGCCGTTGCGACAGTACGGCGGCGAGCGCCTCAGCCCTCTCGTGACGCACTTCGTCGAAGGAGCCGTGGCCCAGGGACGCGACAGCCGGCTCCGCAACCCGAAGGAAGCCGACGCCATCGTCGACTGCCTGGCCCGGCTCGTGGAAGACCCTGCCTACCGGGACAAGACCATGGGGGTCATCACCCTCCAGGGACCGATCGGGCAGGTCAAGCTCCTGGAACAGCTGATCAATACACGTATTCCGGCACCGGTACGCGAGCGCCACAAGATCCGTGTAGGTAACCCGGCTTCGTTCCAGGGTGACGAGCGGCACGTCATTCTGCTGTCGATGGTCGCCAGCGATCCACCTCGAATTGCCGGCGGTGCGCGCAGTGAGCAGCAGGCCTACAACGTCGCCGCATCCCGGGCCCAGGACCAGATGCGGCTCTTCTACTCGGTTCCGCCGGACCGCCTCAAGCAAGGAGACCTGCGCCTCAACCTCCTTGCCTACATGGAGAACCCGCCCGCCGCGCTTGCCGCCTCCGACGATATCGGGGAGGTATCCGCCGAAGTCCTGCAGAAGCCGTTCGAGTCTCTCTTCGAGCAGCATGTGTACTTGCGCCTGAAGGCTCGCGGCTATCACGTCATCCCGCAGTGTCCGGCTGGAAGCAAACGCATCGACCTCGTCGTCGTAGGCGCTCGCGGGCGTCTGGCCGTGGAGTGTGACGGTGACCGGTACCACACGGCACCTGAGCAGATCCGGCACGATGAACAGCGTGATCGTGAACTTCAGCGGGTGGGCTGGACGTTCTGGCGCCTTCCCGAAAGCGAGTTCCGCTTCGACCCAGACCAGGCTCTGTCCGGGCTGTGGGAGGAGCTGAACCGGCTGGGCATCCGTCCGGCTACCTTCCGGGGCACCGATGACGGGTCCCGGTCGGCCCCTGCATCCTCCGGCACGCAATGGACCCCGCTCGACCTCTCTTCCGACGAAGGGCTGGCCGAGGATCTGGCGGAATCCCCCGACCATCCCGACACGACCGATCCGGTCGTCGCCCTCGACACGACGGAAGTCGACGAAACCAACGACACCATGGAAGGCACAGCATGACCCAGCAGTCCCCCATCGGCATCCTGGACGGCAACACCCTGGAGGAATTGGCCCGCGTCATCTGCGGCGACGAGCACCTCTATTACCGCAAGGGCTTTGAGATCGCGCGCTTCCTGGAACACGCCGGCTGGCAAGGGATTCCGGAGTACGACGGCGAGTATCGCAAGGAGTGGACGCTCGCCCGGCTTTCCGAGCGTCGGGAAGACCCGACCGACCTTGAAAAAGTTCTACTCCGACTCGCCGACCCGCGGGAATACCTCGACGAGCCCGAGCAGCTGCCCACTGTGGTCTCCGCCGTCAACGCCTTCCTCGTCCACGAAGGAGCCCGTCTGGAGAACCCTGGCGGCCGACCTCGTCTCGTCGCTTGCGACCCCTCTCTCAACTACCCGGGCAGTCAGGGGCCGGTCGAACTCAGAGCAGCCATGACCGATCTCATCAACAACGAGGACATGGCGACACTCCTCCAGCACCGCTTGGACGAGGCCCGCACCTGCTACGCCAATGGCGCTCACGTCGCCGCCATCATCATGCTTGGCAGCCTCCTCGAAGGCGTCCTAGTCCATGTGGTTCAGGAACGCGACGCCTCGCTGCTCGGTCGGACGTCTCCGGACAAGGTAAGCCTGGACACACTGATCAAGACCTGTCACGACGCGGGCTGGATCGGCGCCGATGTCGAGCGCTTCTGTCACGAGCTTCGCAAGTACCGCAACTTCGTCCATCCACGTGCTGAAATCCGCGAGGCTCACGCCCCCGACCGGGACACCCTGAACATGTGCTGGCCCGTGGTCAATGCAGTCCTCAACGACCTTGCCGAATCACAGCCTGAAACGGCTTAGCCCTGCTCGGCCGTGCTATGTCCTGCAGCACTCATGCGATCCGGTCAGGGAGACAAGTTGAAGAAGGCAGCAGATGTACTGACAGAACTGTCGCGGCCGTCAAACGTCGCGACTCACTCCAGCATGGCGCTCGTCGGCAGCGTGGACGCGGCGGGCGCCGATGAGGACAAGAAGAGGCAGGAAAAAGAACTCGGCGCCCTACGCCGCAAGCCGAAGCTCCAGGCCATCCCCACAAAGGAAATCGGCTCCTTCCAGCTGGCCTCCTGGGATGTGCTCCACACGCTGGCCCGAGCAGTGGCTCTCGCCCGGCGAGGCGCGGGACGTGGACTCGCCGAGCACTGGGGAAGCCTGAAGTACAGCCAAGCGTTGACCGGGGGCTCGGACGTCTACATGAAGCTCTCAGCCGAAGGCCGCGAGAACGCGGACTACTACAAGGCGCTGCAGTCGGACGAACTCGGGATCGGCTTCGGTCTTGCGTTGGCAAAGCAGGTTCTGACCCGTCGCTACCCGCAGCACATGGT
This sequence comes from Streptomyces sp. NPDC001890, assembly GCF_042891445.1. Lineage (NCBI taxonomy): Bacteria > Bacillati > Actinomycetota > Actinomycetes > Kitasatosporales > Streptomycetaceae > Streptomyces > Streptomyces sp. NPDC001890. The sequence goes on from NZ_JBIATE010000004.1 coordinate 253,598, forward strand.
GTCGATCATCCCGGCCGACACAGCCCTGCGGGCAGGCTGGGCCTTGACCAGCAGAGACAAGGGCCCTCGAGCTGGCTATCGGTACCGTCCGCGGTTCCTCGCCGAGGTTTGGAAGCCCGGCGAGCCGTCCCGCGTCTTCCCGATCGAGACCAAGGGGAACCACAGCAACGCTGCGACGTCTCACGATCAGCTAGCCTCTGCCTCCGCCCACGTGGAGGCATTACACATCGGCTCATGGAACGAGACACCGAGCCTCGTATTCAGTACGGAGCTCCCCGTGGAGGGCCCTCTCACCATCCACGCCCTGCATTCCGCCGGAAGGGACGGCCGGTTGAACCACTCGGCGGAGAACGCCGGTAGGAACCTCAACTATCTCGTCGAGGACGAGAACTTCTTCCCCGGTATCCAGCCATCCACCGAAGGCGACAGAGCTCCCCAGAAGCAGCCCGGCTTCCACGTAACGCCGGAGCGCCGCCCATGGTTCGGGCATGTCCTCGCACGCACAGCAGCCGCCGGATTGACCGCCTTCGCCGGGGACGGCGCGGCAACCGTCCAGTACCTCACCAAGCGGCAGGGCAGCCGTCATTTCACCGGCTTCGCACACGCGGCCGCAGGAAGTGTTCAGGATGCGCACGAAGAACTCCTCGGCATCCGGTTCGTTGGCACGGACCACGTTTTCCGACTGAACAGAACACGCGTCGAGGCGTTCTCCGGTGTCGCGGAAGGCCTCTTCCGCCACCTCGAAGGGGGCAAGGTGGAGCAGTATCGCCGCGAGGCCTACGCCCGCCGGGACACCTGGCCTGCCGACACATGGGACAGCAAGTGGCACGGCCCCGTCTCGATGAGCCCTGACGGATCTGTGCTTGCCATGAGAGTGCTGACCTGAGTCATCGTGAGCGGACGGGGTAACACGGAACCGCTCATGCAAGGACCACGGCCCGCACCGCCCCATGCTGACCAGGCAGAACACCACCACTCAAGACGACCGAGGCCCCCGGCAAGAATTCGACTCCACTCCTGAAGCGGGTGTCGCAGGTTCGAATCCTGCCGGGGGCACAGCAAAGTAGCAGGTCGGAGACCCTGGGGCCCTGGCGGGCGACAGGGTCTCCGGTTTCGGAGCACATATGGGTCCGCAATGCGGGCGGGAAACCCGACACGAAGTTTCGCGATGTGGATCCGGCCAGGCACCCGTTCCCGACCGGGATCCCGGCCAGGGAACAAACAGACTCAGCGACGCCTACTGTTCTTGATACCCCATGGAAGCCAGCCGGCGAGGGCCTGCAATGTCGCCGGGATGTCCTTCGGCTCAACCCTGCAGATCGCTGTCAGGCCGATGATGAGCAGCGCCAGGCCGACGGCGCCGAGGCCCCAGCCGCCTATAAGCGCCAAGCTCACGCCTGCGGTCAATAGCTGGGTCATTTCAGCCCTCATTTGCAACACACCGACCCGTTGCCGTCCTGGGTTCAGCCAGCCGTGTTCCAGGAGAGCTTCTACCGCCGAAGAGTGCATGGGCGGCCGCGGCTGCTTCAGCTTGCGCGTGACGGTCCAGCCAGTAGAGCGGCGGATAGTCATCATCCTCACTCTCAAATGCCGTCAATGCATTGAGGAAGGCAGTAGCCGTGTCCTGCGTCCGGCCCAAAGGGTTGCCGCTTGCATCGTTCCACCGCAAAGGCTGTAGGGCCCGGTCCAAGCCGGCCAGCATTCGCAGGACACGCCCGTCATGCGAATCAATCTCGGGCACCAATTGTCGCCGCTCAGCCTGAGCCCGGCCGATCACGTTCCACACTCGGTGCTCACCGTCGACGTTGCGGCCCAAAAGCCCCGCTAGATATGCACTGTCTTCAGCATCCGGCATGTCGGCCCTGGAGCGCTGTTGGAAAAGGTGCTGGTAGCGGGACAAGGTCTCCCGACTCAGGACTCCAGCGTTGAACGCGGCGATCGCCCGGTTGAGCAAGCCCAGATCATCCATCGCCAGTGACAACTGATACAAGCAGTGACCGAACCACTCCTTGTTATGTTCCTCGTCACCTTCCTTCACGACTTGATGGAGCCTGAGCACCACCTGAGCCACCGACTTGTGAACCTGCTCGCACAGCGGAGACGGCATGTAGAACAGCTCTTGCTTCGAAAGTGACAACCCCTCAAGGCGCGACGGACGGTCAGTCCGTGCACATTCCTCCTCAACGCGAAGAATCCGACGAATTCCGTGTCTACTCATGCCGTTCTCAACCACGTGGGCAGCGATCACTCCAGTGAGTCGCCCAAGGGTGTCCATCGCATCACTCGCCCGGTACATACACATTCTGGCCCAGCCGTGGCTTGCCCTGTCGGGTGCGGAGTAACGCAACACTTCTTGCAGAAAATCGACCGCTCCGACGACATTGACGTAGGTGGCTTGCCTGAGATACACGGGCATTGCTTCGCCATAGGCGCTGTTACGCATCACGCTGCCCTCTCAATACCCACCCAACCCGCGTGCGTCGGGCAGGCGTGATGAGAACACAGCTGACCGCAGTAGTCGCGATGACTGAACTTCCGGCTGTTCAAAGCGTCTAGGGCACGGGCCAAGACACAACCGCGGCCGTCGCCACGGCCTCGGGGGGGAGCTTATAACGATCGTCCCCAGTACGGGCATCCTATGGCTCGGCATTGCAGGCGTGTTGCGCACCAGCAGCGTTGAACTAAGGGGCCGCCACGTACAGTCGCGCCGGTGATCAGTCTTCCTGGCCACGGTGGAAGGCTGCTGGTTGTGCACCTTCCCTGGCCTGGGCGACGAATGTCCCGTCGGCAGGCACCTCTTCATCTTGGTATGCACAGGTCGGGACGGAGCAGAGGTCAACTGTGGCAAGGGCATGGGCGCCCGACTGGTTGCCGACTAGAGTCACTTCATCACTGTTGGTTATGGGGCCAGGACTTGGTGCATGCCTGCCACGTCGCTGGTGGGGAGGGCCTGTAGAGCATGAGCCGTCGCTCCAATGGGTTGGTCGGTGTCTGGGCTGAAGCACAGCGCCAACAGCAACGTCAACGAGAGGCGCAAGCCAGATACCAGCGGGATCAGGAGAGGCAACAACGCGCCTACCAGCGGGAGCTCGCGCGCAGCCACCGCGAGCAGAGGGCAGCCTACCGGGAGCAGCGCGAGGCGGAGGCCCGGCGGCGTACTGAGGAAATCGACGCGCGGGTCGAGTCGTTGCAGGGTCTGCTGGTGGCAGGGTGCCGGGCTCCGGCGTTCAGGGCCGACGCACTGGCTCGGGCGGAGCAGATCGAGGCGTTCTCTCCGGGACAGCTCGCGCACCCCATCCGCATGCCGGACCCGAACCAGTACCAGGCTCAGGGTGGTTGGACCGCCGCAAGGCGAGCTCAGGCACAGGCGGAGGCCCGGTCCAGGTTCGAGCATGACTGGCAGGCCGCACAGGCTGCGGAAGCACAACGTCAGCACCATTTGGCCACCTACCAGCTGCAGTACCAGCAATGGGCCGAAGCCCAGCTGGGCGAAATCCGTCAGCACAACGCCGGCATCGCAGAGATGACAATGGGGCTTCGCAACGGAGATCCCGAGGCCGCGGTGGAGTATTTCTCCGCCGCTCTCTACGCCTCGACCAGTTGGCCGGAAGACCTGCCCCGCCAGCTATCCGCAGCGTACGACTCCGGTGCGCGCCAGTTGGTACTGAACTGGGAGCTGCCCAAGTACGACGTCGTCCCGGAGGCGAAGTCGGTGCGCTACGTGATCAACGCCGATCAGGAGAAGGAGTCGCCCCGACCGGTCACGCAGCGCCGCGCCCTGTACCGGGACGTACTCGCGCAGTGTCTCCTGTTGGTTCTGCGTGATCTTTTCGCAGCCGATGAGTTCGGTGCGCTGGAATCGGTCGCGTTGAACGGGTTCGTGGACGATCACGACCCGATGACCGGCCGACGCGCACCCATGTTCCTCGGGACTGTCATGGCCCCTCGTTCGACTTTCGCCGAGCTGCATCTGGAACAGGTGAACGCTGTCAACTGCCTGGTGGACGGACTCCGGGGGCAACTCTCGTCGCGCCCCGATCAGTACGCCTCCGTACGGCCCGGCCGGGTTCCCGAAGACGTCGGTAACGGTGTCGTCACCCATGGAGGCGACGAAGATCCGGATCTGTACGAGATGGATCCCATCGCCTTCGAAGCGCTGGTCGCCGATCTGTTCCGGGCCATGGGCATGCAGGCCGTGACCACACAACGCTCGAACGACGGGGGCGTGGACGTCGAAGCGCTGGACCCGACCCCAATTCGTGGTGGCAAGATCGTCGTACAGGTCAAGCGCTACCGCAGCACCGTGCCCCCGACCGCCGTCCGCGACTTGTACGGCACCGTTCAGGGCGCCGGCGCCAACAAAGGTGTCCTGGTCACAACATCCGGATTCGGTCCCGGCTCACACACCTTTGCCAACGGCAAGCCCTTGGAACTGGTGGCAGGCGCCGAACTGGTCGACCTGCTGCACCGCCACGGGCTGCGCGGGCGACTGGGCAACGGCGAACGCTCGGTGCCCGCTCAGCGAACAGCGTCGGACAGCGAGACCAGCACGGACGACCACAACGTGCTGGGCATGTACTGGTCGGGCAACGTCGCCTTGGACGTGTGCGCGCTCGTCTGCCACGGCAACCGCGTCCTGGACGACGACCACTTCGTCTTCTTCAACAACTCCCGGACACCCGACGGCGCGGTCCGCGCGCTAGTCCCCGTCGCGCCGGACAGAGCCGCCATCCAAGTCTCCTTCGATGCCTTACCGACGCGCGCTGACCGTCTCGTCATCATCGCCGCGGTCGACCCAGTCGCCAACCCCGCGGCCGATCTGTCCGGCTTCACCGACGCCGGTATTCGGCTGCTGGACACCGAGAGAACTCCACTCGACCAGTTGGAAGTCTCCGACGGCCGCACCGGCGAAACCGCCCTCGTACTGGGGTCTTTCCGTCGCCGCGCGAACGGTGACTGGGAGTTCGTCAACGGAGGTAAGGGATACCGAGGCGGCTTGGAGGAACTGGTCCAGGAGTACGGCATCGATGTGGATTAGCGCCTCTGCCGACATGAGACCTCAAGCGGGGTACCGCTGGCCCTTCGTTTCTGTCACGAAGACCCGCAGCCGGCCGCCTGCCGAGTAGCCCCGGTTCAGAACGGATTCAGCACACATCAGGACGGGAATCCACGCGAACTCGTGAGAACCCGGGAGAGGAATTCTTCCAGGCGAGGCACCCTACGCCCGACAACTATGCAGGTCACAGCCTCGCCCCAAGAAAACTCCTAAAGCGGGTGTCGCAGGTTCGAATCCTGCCGGGGGCACCAGCCAGAAGGCCCCGGGCCGATCACGGTCCGGGGCCTTTGGCATCGGTCGCGCGGCGCTCCTCGCGGGCAGGGCCGGAGCCCACCCGCCTTGCTGGCCGGGGTGCGGCCCCTGATCACGCTCGGCCCGGAATGGGGCAGGCGGCCGGCCAGGCCCTTTCCGGCGGCCTCGTTTCGATGCAAGGCCACAGTGCCCGTTTCCAGTTCGGCCAACGCGGTGAAAGCTTCAGCCGCCTCGATCGCTCTCCGCCTTTTATCGAGAACGCGTGCTGCAATTGGGGCGACCTGCCCATCGGAGTGCACAGCCAATGGTCTGGGCTGTGCCCTTTCCGCCCATGTCCGCTGCCGCTTGCACGCCGCGGTAATCGGAAAAGAGATGGTGGAAATTTCCGCAATTGAGCTTTCCCGGCGCACACGCACGCGCACCGCATCGATGTCCCTGGTAGCGCTTGCGATCGCGAGTGCTGCGCTGGCCTCCCAGGCCCAGGCCCTGGCCATGCCGCTGGGCGTCAACGCCCGCCAGGCACCCGGAACTCCGGGGGTCCCGCAGGCCCCGGTCACGGTGTTCGCCGAAGGCTTCGAGAACGCGGGCGGGACTCCGGTCTTCCTGGAGGACTACGTCGGCGCTCCACCGCTCGACGAGACGTACACCGCCGACCCCTCGTGGCTCGACCACGGGCAGTGCAACGGCATCATCCTCAATCAGACCGGCGCTCTCCCGCCCGACTGCCCGGCGGTGCTGAAGGACCTGGCCAACGCACTGGGGCAGGTGGGCGGAACGAATCCGCCGTCCAACCACGTGGTCGCGGCCTACACCAACTGGGTGGCACCTGGCGCCGACCGGGTGGAGTTCCGGACCGAGCAGCCGATCACGATCGCGAAGCCGAACCGCTACATCACCTTCGCTGTGGACGCGGCCGCCGTGAATTGCGACCAGGCGAATCCACAGCTGAAGTTCTATCTGACCGGCAACGGGGCGGACATCCCCACCTTTGCCACCCCCATCAATCCCTGCACCGATCCCAACTCGAAATCCTACCCAGAAGGAAGCGGGTTGAAGGCCGGGACATTCGCCGGGAACAAAGCCGTTCTGTTCAACGAAAGCCAGCTGGGCATCAAGATGCTCAACGGGCAGGGCGAATGGTTCGGCAATGACCACGCATTCGACAACATCCGGATCCTGGATGCGACTCCGCAGCTGGACAAGGCGTTCAGTCCTGCCACGATCGACCGGCGTGGCACTTCGACACTGACCATGACGGTGACCAACACCACTGAACTGGCGGCGAAGGACGACTTCGGTTTCGAGGACCGTCTGCCCGCCGGGGTGAGGGTGGCTCCGCACCCGAACGCGTCGACGACCTGCGGCAACGGCACGGTGTCCGTGACAGCGAAGGGCACGCGCTTCGCGCTGAACGGCGGTGACCTGGCCGCCGGTGAGAAGTCCTGCACGGTCACGGTGGATGTCACCGCCGCCAGGCCGGGCACCTACGTCAACCGCCCCGAGGCGATCGCCGCGGTCGGTCTGGATCTCCCGGCCGCCGCGACCCTGACCGTCAACAGGAAGGCAGCGGCGGTGGGCACCGCGACGGGCTCGCCCGGTCTGCTCTCCGGCAATCTGGTGCAGGCCCCCGTGGAAATCCCGGTCAATGCCTGCGGCAACTCCGTGAACGTCATCGGAGCACTCAACCCGGCGCCGGGCAACGTCTGCGTCAACGGGTAGAGCGTGTCTCTTTGACGAGTGGGTCAACTGACCGGATGTGTCCCTGCTCGCCCTGGCGGAACCTGCCAGGGCGAGCAGGGGTCTTTCGGGTCGGCGGCACGGGAGGCTTCTCGCGCCCGCGCGTGGAGCGGCTGTTCCGCCTCCTCGATCCGGCGCGCCGTCCGGTCGTCGTCATGGGCGATGCCGCCTCAGTGGCCGGCCGAGCGGCCGGACGGGGCGCCTGACCGCACATGCTGGTCGCCCACGGAGTCCGCGTAGTAGACGGACTCGGCCACATGGAAGGCGAGCCGGCGGAAGGTCCACCCCGCTCCGGGCGACCGGTCGAGCTCGTCGGGCGTCAGGGCGTCCAGGCGGTTCGCCCAGATCCTGGCGAGGCGGGTGAGCCGGCTGCGGGCCTCGTCGAGGTCGGCTCCGGTGAAGGGGGCGAGGTCGGCCGCGGTGGTGGTCGCCGAGGCGTGCCAGTGGTCGGGCTGCGTCTCCTCGCCGGCGAGCCTGGCCTCCATCTCGGCGAGGTGGTCGACCATGTGGTCGGCGACGCGGCGGATCGCCTTGTGCGGGGTGTAGAGCCGGTCACCCGCGGGGACGGGGCGGCCGTCCCAGTCGGTCCAGGTCGCGGCGAGGGCCAGGACGTGGCCGACCATGGCCGTCAGGACCTGCGCGGGGTCGCGATCGTCCGTCGCCGGAGCCTCGTCAGGGACGGTGTCGGGGGTGGCGCCGGGGGCGGTGCCGGGGGTGGCGCCGGGAACGGTGTCGGGGGCGTCGGGAGCGGCGTCGGGAACAGTGAGTGCGTGGTTCGTGTCCGTCATGGCTCGACGCTAGATCGGCGACCCTTCGGCACCGGCCGAACTGTTTCAGCGCAGTTCCTCCGGGCACGGCGTGCCGGGCGGCAGCTGGTAGGGGGCGGCCAGCCGGTACACACCCGGCCGCGGTGCGAGCAGTTCCGTCCACTCGTCGCCGTCCGCGTCCTCCTCGGCCTTGAACAGACAGCCGTTGGTGTTGACGAAGGTCCGCGGCGTGCTCTCGTCCGTGCGCTGCTTGGACTCCTCGGTCTCCTGCGGCCGCTCCACGCTCCGGCCCTCGCTGTCGACCACGGCGAGCCAGGGCGAGTACGGGACGCGGATCAGGATCCGGCCCGGCGTCTTCACATGGATGGTCAGCTCGTCCGCGCCGGCCACGTCCACCGTGGCCGGCGGATCGGCCAGCGGCACCGGGCTGTCCACCTCGAAGAGGCGCCAGTTGGCGTCGGACCACACCGGCTTCAGATACGGCAGCCCCTTGTCGACCAGCTGCGCCTCCTGCACCGCCCCGCTGGCGTCCGGCCTCCCCTTGGGCAGCACCACGTAGTGCACCGCCCAGCGGTCGAGCCACTCGCGGTAATTGGCGCTGTTCAGGGTGTCGTCGTAGAAGAGCGGGTTGCGCTTCATGTCCGCCTGCCGGTTCCAGCCCCGGGCGAGGTTGACGTACGGCGCGAGTGCGGACGCCTCCCGGTGGCTGCTCGCGGGGACGATCTCGACCCTGCCCCGCTCGGCGCCGACCTGCTGGAGCTCGTTGACCAGCGGGGCCACCTCGCGCGCCGAGGAGGCGGTGGGGGCGGTACGGACGATGTCGTCGACGCCCTTGAAGCCGATCCAGAAGTTCAGCCCGGCGAACGCTACGACCAGCGCGTACCAGCGCCGGGAGCGCGGCGTGGTGTACGGCAGCGCGGCGAGGAGCACCACTCCGGCGAACAGCATCGCCATCCGCGTGATGTTCGAGCCGATCTGCGAGTCGATCACATAGGTCAGCAGCGTCCCGACGCCGTACACGGCGGCCGCGGTGCGGACCGTCTTCCAGTCGCGCGGCACGAGGACGAAGACGAGGACCGAGAAGAGGAACGGCAGCGAGAGCGTGGCGATCGACATCGGCTGCGTACCGGAGAACGGGAACAGCCACGCGGACAGCGCCACCACCGCGACCGGGGCCAGGCCCAGCGCGTACGCGCCGGGGCGCCGCTTGTTCAGGAACAGCGCGGCGGCGACCACGCCGAGGAACAGCCCGGCCACGGGGCTGCTCGCCGTCGCGAGCGCGGCGAGCGGCGCGGCGACGGCCGCCTTCGCCCACCTCTTGTACCGCCAGCGGTACGGCCAGCAGAACACCGCGGCCGTCGCGCCCACCGCGAACATCATGCCGAGCCCGAACGTCACCCGCCCCGACAGCGCGTTGCACAGATACGCGAACGCCCCGGCGAGCGAGCAGGCCAGCGGGTTGCGGACGGCCCGGACCCGGACCAGGATCAGCGCGGTCAGCGCCGCCGACACGGTCCCGACGACCATCATCGTCGTACGGACGCCGAGCACCGACATCAGATACGGCGAGACGACGCTGTACGAGACGGGGTGCATGCCCCCGTACCAGGCCAGGTTGTACGCGGTCCCGGGGTGCCGGCCGACGAACTCGGCCCAGGCGTCCTGGGCCGCGATGTCGCCGCCGCTGTTCGCGAGGAAGAAGAACCAGAGCAGGTGGGTGACGGCGGCGACGGCCGTCGTGATCGTCACCGGATGCCGCAGCAGCCGCTGGGTGCGGGCCCTGCGTGACGGGTCAGTGCGCGACGGGTCGGTGCATGACGGGTCGGTGCGCGACGGGTCGGTGCATGACGGGTCGGTGTGCGGCGGCCGGGAGGCTCCCGCGGCTGCCGCGGCCTCCCCGGCGGGCGCGGCCGCCGTTCGCGTGCTCCCGCGGCCGGTGCCGCCACTGCCCCCGATGTCGCTGCCCCTCGTGCCTGTGCTGTCGGCCGCCCCATGGCCGGGTCTCGGCTCCGCGGTGGTCACTACGGCTCTCCCCGTCTCCCCGAATCCGCCTGCCTCGTACCCCGTGCCCCGTGCATCCATGAGGACGCCGTCCCAGCGTCATCGAGTTGCCTCGGGACGCTAACACGTACGCAGTACAAAAGGGGGCGCCGGGATCGGCACCCCCTTTTGTCGTCGGCCGGTCAGCTGATCCGGGTCAGCTTGTCGCCGAAGGCCGGTTCGGTCAGATCGTTCTGCAGCGCTACGGGCACCTTCACCTGGCTGGTGCCCTCGCCCACGGTGAGCGTGCCCACGTGGGTGCCGGCCGCCGCCGAGTTCGGGATCGTCTTCCCGTCGTCGGTCAGCTCGATCCTGACCGTGAGGCCGGGCCAGCCGACCGCCGAGACGTCCTTGGTCGCGACCACGGGGACGCTGTTGCCGAAGCCGTCCGCGACGGTGCCGACGACATCGCCCTTCTTCACGACCTTGGCGCCCTCCAGCAGGTCCTGCGTCGCGAGCATCACTTCCTTGCTCACCGCGTTCACGGTGTCGATGATGGCCGGCTTGTGCTGGCCCAGTACGGCGCCGACGATCAGCTGGTCGGTGCCGCCGACCATCTTGTGGGCGGCGAAGAGCAGGTTCCCGCCGGCCTTGCTGGTGGAACCGGTCTTGATGCCGAGCGCACCGTTGTAAGGCACGAGGGTGTTGTAGTTCCGCCAGTTCTTGCCCGACGGGTCGGTCCACGACGGCAGCTTGGTGATGTCCATCAGAGCCGGGATCTCCACCAGCTTCTGCCCCAGCTTCACCTGGTCCTCGGCCGAGCTCACCGTGGTCGCGTTGAGTCCGGACGGGTCGGTGTACGTGGTGTTCTTCATGCCGAGCGACTTGGCGGTCTCGTTCATCTTCTTGACGAACGCTTCCTCGGACCCCGCGTCCCAGCGCGCCAGCAGCCTCGCGATGTTGTTCGCGGACGGGATCATTATGGCCGAGAGGGCCTCCTGCTCGGTGAGCTTGTCACCGGCCTTCACGGTGTTGAGGGTCGACTCGCCCTCGGCGTCCAGCTTGCCGTCGGACTCCGCCTTGGCGTCGATCTCGATGGACGGGCCCTTCTCGCCCCTCTTCAGCGGGTGGTCCTTGAGCACGATGTACGCGGTCATCGCCTTGGCCACACTGCCGATCGGCACGGCCTTCTGCTCGCCGAACGAATCCACCGGGCCCAGGCCGGTAGCGGCCATGTAGCCCTGGCCCTCGTCGGGCCACGGCAGGGTCGGCTTGCTGCCCTTGAAGGTGTACGTCTCCTTCGCCGACATCTGGAGCTCGGGCTCCGGGAGCGGGCGCACCATCTGCGCGATCGCAAAGGCGATCAGCAGGAGCAGCACCAGCGGGGTCCAGATCTTGACCCTGCGGACCGCGGTGCGGACCGGTGTCTCCGGCGGCGGAGGCGTGTTCGTCAGCTCGGCCAGCAGGTCGAGCGGCGGCTTCGGCGGCATGGGCTGCTGCGTGGTCCGCTCGGCGGTGGACAGCGAGGCGGGAGCCGGTGCGGCGGAGGCGGCGGGCGTCTCCGGCTTACGGGGCGCGGGCGTCGCCGGCCGTACGTCGTCCCCGCGCAGGGGCACGAACTTGCTGGTCCGCTCGGCGGCGGACTCGGGCTTCGGCTCGGTCGGGGGAATCTTCAGCGCGGTCGTCGGCTGGTCGACGTGAGGTGCGGTGGGCGCCCTGAAAATGGCGGTCGGCTGATCGATGCCGCCCTTGTCGTCGTCGGCGGTGCCTTCGGCGTCGTCGGCGGCTTCGTCGTCGGCCTTGTCCTCCTCGGCGGAGGAAGCCTTGTCGTCGGCGCCGACGGGCTCCTCGGTGTCATCGGCGTCATCGGCGTCATCGGCCTCGGCGGCGCCCGACGCGGTCGCCGTCTCCGGAGTTACGTCCTCCGCATCCGCGTCGTCCGCATCCGCTTCCTCCGAAGCGGCGGCCTTCACCTCGTCGTGCTCCGCGCTCTCCGCGCTCTCCGCGTCCTCGTCGCCGTCCTTCGACACCCAGGCGGCAACGGCCGCACGCAGCCGCGCGTCGCCCTTCCCGGAGCCTTCGTCGGAACCCTCCTCCGCCCCCTCCGCAGATCCCTCAGCGGCCTTCGCCGCGTCGTCCCGGTCACCGGACCCGTCACCGGACCTGTCAGCGCCCTCGGCCGCGTCCGGGCCCTCCGGCGCCTCAGCCACCTCGGCTTCGGCCGCGTCCGCGCCCTCCCGGGCGCCTTCCGCCTCGGCTTCCGCCACCTCCGCGTCCTCAGCCGCCTCGGCCGCCTCAGGCGCCTCAGCCGCCTCCTCCGGACCGTCGGCGCGCTTCGCGCCCTGCTCGGCCTCGCCGGCCTCCTCGGCGCTCACAGCGCCCTCAGCGCCCTCGGAGCCCGCATCCGCGTCCGTATCCGCGCTCGCCGACCGCGAACCGTCACCGGCCTCCGCAGCCTCACCGGCCTCACCGGCCTCACCGGCCTCGCCGTCCCCGGCGCTCTCGCCGTCACCGGACGGCATCGCCCGGAAGACCGCCGTGGCCGTGTCCGACTTGGCGCCCTCGGCGCCCTCGGCGCCCTTGGCGTCCTCGCCGGCCCCGGCGACCGCGTCCGTACGGAAGACCGCCGTGGCCGTGTCCGTCTCTCCGCTTCCGGCGGCCGCGTCATCGGCGGACGGTTCACGGAAGACGGCAAGCCGCGGATCGCTTTCGCTCCGAGCCGTACCCGACGACTTCTGCTGCTCCGACTTGTCGGGGGACTCGCCCGCCACCGATGCCTCCTCCATGCGGCACGGGGGACACCCCCGCGCTGTCCGAACCATCTACCAGTGTCCCGTGTGAACCACCGGCCCGGCTGCTAGACGAGAACGACATACCTACTGGTTCCCGCGCAAAGCACCCAGGCGCTCTCGACAGACCAATGTGAGAGGGGTCACCCTGTCATTCATCCACGCGGGGAGGCATGGATGGGCAGGAGCCGCAGAACAATTCCGGAGGAGCTTCTGCTGCTCGCTCTGGACCCGACCACGGGTACCACAGCGCAGCCGCAGTCGCTCGACCTCGGCCTCGCCGGGGCTCAGCTAGTGGAGCTGGCTCTGGCAGGACGGATAGCCCCTGACGGGGATCGTATCGCCGTGGTGATGCCACGGCCGACAGGAGATCCGACTCTGGACTCCGCACTGGAACTGCTGCGGCGACGCGGCAGCCCGGTTCGGGCGGTCCACTGGATTGGCGGGCCCCGGCTGGGGCTGCGTCAGATCTACCTCGCTCACCTGGAGCGGTGCGGCATGGTGCATGCCGTGGCGGGCCAGATGTGCGGAGTGCTGCCGACGACTCGCTACCAGGCGACGGACACGGCAATCAGCCGGGACATCAGAGCCAGGCTGGACAGTGCGATCCGCACCGGTGTACCGCCGGACCCGCGGACCGCGGCGCTCGCCGCGCTGGCCCACGCGGTCGGACTCGGCAAGCACCTGTATCCCGGGAACGAGGGGCGTTCATCCCGCTCCAGGCTCCGGGACCTGATCAGGCACGACCCCATGGGCGGACTCGTGGCGCACGCCGTGATGGACGTCCAGAACGGGGCGGTCGCACAGCCGCGCCGCAATCAGGCGGCCGGAGTTCCGTTGCAACCGCAAGTGCAGTCGCAGTCACGCCGCGGCAGCATGGCGCACACCGCGGCCCACTAGGCGCACCACGCCCCGGGCCGCACACACCGCACCGCACCGCACCGCCGCACGACCGCACGGCAAGCACAGTCGTGCAGCAAACACCGTCGTGCAGCCAGCACTTCAGCACCGCGAAGCACGGCTGAGCACCAACCGAATACCGCCGCACCGTCGTCCCCAAGACCCGGTTCGGGAGCCGCACCAAGCGCGGGGCAGCCGGAATATCGGCTGCCCCGCGCGCTTGCGTGTAGCCATTTCCCAGCGCGGCCGGGGCCGGGGGTGGCAATCTGCTGAGCAGTAGATACGCACAGCTACATAGCCGGAGGTGCCGTTTCCGTGCCGTCCAACGTCAATCCCACCGTCAGACGACGCCGGTTGGGCCAGGAATTGCGCCGCCTGCGCGAACTCAAGGGCATGACGGCCGAGGAGGTGGCGGAGCGGCTGCTGGTCTCGCAGTCGAAGATCAGCCGCCTGGAGAACGGCCGCCGTTCCATCAGCCAGCGCGACGTCCGCGACCTCTGCGGGGTGTACGAGGTCGAGGATCTCCGGATCGTCGACTCGCTCATGCAGATGGCCAAGGATTCGCGCCAGCAGGGCTGGTGGCACGCGTTCGGGGACATCCCGTACAGCGTCTACATCGGTCTGGAGACGGACGCCGAATCCCTGCGGGTGTACGAACCCCAGGTGGTCCCGGGCCTGCTGCAGACGCGGAGCTACGCCGAGGCGCTGATCAACGGAGCGCTGCCGGAGGCCCCGCCGTCCGACATCGACAAGCGCGTCAGCGTCCGGGCCCGCCGCCAGGACCGGATCACCGACCGCGAGCATCCGCTGCGGCTGTGGGCGGTCATCGACGAGTCCGCGCTGCGCCGGCTGGTCGGCAGCAAGCAGGTGATGATCGAGCAGTTGGAGCAGCTGATCGAGCTGTCCCATCTGCCGCATGTCACCGTGCAGGTACTGCCGTTCGAGATGGGTGCGCACCCCGGGATCAACGGGCAGTACGCCATTCTGGAATTCCCGGACGCCGCCGATTCCAGCGTCGTCTACATCGAAGGCGTCACCAGCGATCTCTATCTGGAGAAGGCCAACGATGTACAGCGGTACAGCGTCATGTACGAACACCTGCGGGCGCAGGCGCTGAATGTGGAACAGACCCGGCACTTCATCACCGGGATCGTGAAGGACTACACCGGGCACAGCATCGGCTGACCGCCGGGAACCGGACGCCGGACGCCGGAAGCCGCGCGTCGCACGCCGGAAGCCGGACGGCCCGCAAAGTCCGGAATGCGGAAATTGAAGTGCTACCCCGGGAAGGGCGGCGGTAAGGTACACCGCCGCCTGCCCCGGGCGGAAGATCTACCTGGTATATACCACTCGGTCGAGTGAACGCCCCCTTCGTGCAAGGAGCTTGGCGAGTAGCGTCGATCACGCCAACCGGAACACTGTTGGTGTCATTCACGCGACTCTTTGAACCGGAGTGAACATGGCCATTCGTCAGGGTGCTACGGACAAGTGGACGAAGTCCTCGTATTCCGGGGGCAACGGCGCCTGCGTCGAAGTCAAGTCCCCTCTCACGCGGGCAATTGCCGTACGCGACTCGAAGGCCCCCGAGGGCCCTTCGATCACGTTCGTCCCCGCCGCGTGGAACGCATTCGTGCGTGATGTCGGCAAGGGTGCGGTCGACGCCTGACCGATGATTTCCCGTTCGCATCGCGGCGCCGGATCCGGTGCTGCTGTCAGCCCTCTCGACTGGTCCGCCGTCCTGGCCGAGGGGGCTCGGTGCTTTGCCTTCACCGATGGGAATTCCCGGTGAAGCCGTTCAGCGCAACTGGTCCACGTACAGATCGGTCCCCGGCACCGTCGGAATGAACGGCGCCACCAGCTCCACCCGCCCCAGGCCGGATTCCGCGACCGCCGCGTCGAGCCCGGTGAAGTGCCCGGCCCAGCACTCCCGCGGGTCCTCCTGGAGGAACCACAGCAGGGTCAGCCGGGTGTCGACGCCCTCGACCTGCTTCACATAGCTCATCCGGTCACCGGGCAGCGGAGTGGGCCGGAAGACGGTCACCATCGCCGCGGGCGAGCCGGCCAGCCGCTTCGGCAGATGCCGTGAACGCAGCCACTCCAGCAACTCGCCCCGCGCCTCGGCTCCTTCGGCGTCGATCACTTCGAGGACGAGCCCCCGGTAGGGGTGGTCCAGGGCGTGGAAGTCCCTCGGCCCCGCGGCACCGTCCCGGTAGACCGTCGCCTCGTGGTCCTGGAACGCGGTGAACACATGGGTCCGGGCCTGGTGGACCCGGCCGTCCCGGTTGAGCCGCTTGTTGATGCCGACGGTCCACTTCATGTGGTCGTCGTAGCGCCCGTCCGTCACCCAGTACGTCGAGAGGTAGCAGCCGGCCGTGACGGGCCGGGCGACCGCGGACGCCTCCGGGTAGCGCAGTTCCTGGAGCTCCCGGGTGGCCACCCAGCGCCGCCCGGCGAACATCCAGGGCATCGCCATCGCGCCCGCGTAGTAGTGATCGTCCTCGTACCAGCGGTTGTACGCGTACTCATGGCCCGGGTGCGGTTCCACCATGGTGATCAGCGCATGGCCGGGATGGACGCCGTACGGCCCCAGCGCGGCCAGTTCGGCGTAGGTGTCGCTCCGCGTCTCGTCGCTCATGCCGTTCCCCTTCCGTACTCCGCAACGGCGTCCTACTCTGACGCCCCGTCAGGAGAACTGCCAGAGCCGGGAGGCCGCCGATGTTGCTCGCGGGGAAGACCGTCATCGTGTCCGGGGTGGGCACCGGGCTCGGGCATCGCGTCGCGGCGGCGGTCGTACGGGACGGCGGGGACGCGGTGCTCGGGGCGCGTACCGTCGCGAATCTCGCCAAGTCGGCCGCGGAGATCGACCCGGACGGCCGGCACACCGCCCAGCTGGCCACCGACATCACCGACGAGGCGCAGTGCGAGGCGCTTGCCGCACTGGCCCTGGAACGGTTCGGGCGGATCGACGCGGTGGTCCATGTCGCCGCCTGGGACAGCTACTTCGGCGGGATCGAGGATGCCGACTTCGCCACCTGGCAGTCGGTGATCGACGTCAATCTGCTCGGCACGCTACGGATGACCCGCGCCTGTCTGCCCGCCCTCAAGGAGCGCGGCGGCTCGGTGGTGATCATCGGTACGCAGTCCTCGGTGGCCGCACCGACACAGGTCCAGCAGGCGGCGTACGCGGCCTCGAAGGGGGCGCTCACCTCGGCCATGTACTCCATGGCACAGGAGCTGGGCCCGCACCGGATCAGGGTGAACACGGTGCTGCCGGGCTGGATGTGGGGGCCGCCAGTACAGGCGTACGTACAGTTCACGGCGCACAGCGAGGGAGTGCCCGAGGCCGAGGTGCTGGGCAGGCTCACCGAACGCATGGCGCTTCCGGAGCCGGCCACCGACGGCGATGTCGCCGAGGCCGTCACGTTCCTGGCCTCGGACCGGGCGCGGGCGATCACCGGACAGTCGCTCCTGGTCAACGCGGGCGAGCTGATGCGGTAACACCGACCCCTTGGACCTGATTCGGCAGCACCGACGCGACAAGCCTCCTCTTCTCCGCCGCACGGGACCCGCATCCCGTGCGGCGTTCCTCGTTGTCCTCTGCACAGCCTGACGAAGTGCCCGCTCATCGTGTGGCCGCCGTCACGTCGGCGACAACGGCCACGTAAGTCAAGAGCAGGCAAAATCGTTCGAATTGCTGATCTGTGTTCACATCCCTGACCGCCATGACCTTGACCCGGACACCGGGCAGACGGTTCAATCCCCGATGTCCCCGCTCCCGCACGGGGCCCCGCTGAACGGCCGTACCGGCGAAGTGCGCACCCCGTTCACAAGGCGGACCCCAGGAGGGGGCACATGAACAGTCTCGACTGGGTCGTGCTCATCGGCTACTTCGGCGTGATGGTCGCGATCGGGCTCTGGTCCCACAAGCGCGTGGACAACGTCAGCGACTTCTTCACCGCGGGTGGCAAGATGCCGTGGTGGCTGTCCGGCATCTCGCACCACATGTCCGGCTACAGCGCCGTGATGTTCACCGGTTACGCGGGCATCGCGTACCAGTACGGCGTCACGTCCTTCGTCACCTGGTCGCTGCCGATCGCCATCGGCATCGGCATCGGCGCCCAGCTCTTCGCTCCCCGCCTCAACCGGCTGCGCTCGCGGCTGCATGTCGCGTCGCCGCTCGAATACCTGAAGAACCGCTACAACATCCAGACGCAGCAGGCGCTCGCCTGGTCCGGGCTGCTGCTGAAGATCGTGGACGTCGGCGCCAAGTGGGCGGCCATCGCCACCCTGCTCTCCGTCTTCACCGGCATCTCCATCACCCAGGGCATCTTCATCACCGGCTGCATCACCGCCGTCTACTGCACGGTCGGCGGTCTGTGGGCGGACGCGCTCACCGAGCTGGGCCAGTTCGTCATCCAGCTCCTCGCCGGCGTCGCGATGCTGGTCACCGCCATGAGCGAGCTCGACGGCGTCAGCACCCTGTGGACGGTCTGGGACAAGCTGCCCGAGGGCCACACGGACCCGACGGCCGGCCCGTACACCGTGACCTTCCTGCTGGCGTATCTGTTCATCAAGACCTTCGAGTACAACGGCGGCATGTGGAACCAGGCGCAGCGTTACATGGCCACGGAGTCCGCCGCGGCCGCGAAGCGTTCGGCCCGGCTCTCCGCCGTGCTGTGGCTGGTCTGGCCCACGGTCCTGTTCTTCCCGATGTGGTGCGCCCCGCTGCTCGTGGACGCACAGAAGCCGGACGCCTCGGACAGCTACGCCCTGATGACCGAACAGCTGCTGCCGCACGGCCTGTTGGGGCTGGTCGTCGTCGGCTTCTTCTCCCACACGATGGCCATGTGCTCCTCGGACGCCAACGCCATCTCGGCGGTCTTCACCAGGGACATCGCCCCGGTCCTGGCCAAGTCCGCACGCGACTGGGACACCCGGGCGGGCCTGTTGGCGGCCCGGCTGTCCACACTCGGCTTCCTCGCCCTGTCGATGGCGCTCGCCACCCAGATCAACTCGCCGACGTTCAAGGACATCATCTCGGTCGTCATCAAGTGGGTCGCCGGTCTGATGGGTCCGATCGCGATTCCGTTCATGCTCGGCCTGCTGCGCGGCTTCCGCAGGTCCGGCCCGACGGCGGCGCTCACCAGCTGGGCGGCGGGGCTGCTGGCGTTCTACTTCACCAACTACGACTTCGACGGTTCGGTGAAGACGGATGTCGCGCTCCAGTACCAGGTGGCCCTGCCGCTGGCCATCTCGCTGGTCCTCTACATCGTGATCGGCTTCGTCAAACCGGAGGACACCCCCGAGCGCGACGCGATCATCGAGCAGATCAACTCGGACGGTGACGGCGCGGCGGCCGGGGCCACGGTGCCGGCGCAGGCCGGTCCGGGGGACGCGGCGGTGGCGGAGGGCGTGAAGGACGCGAAGGACTGAGGCTCGCCGCTCCGAGGGGTGGGGTCGCAGAAGAACGTGAAAGGTGACCGGTTAGGTGTCACGTTGTTCTCCGGCCCCTGTCCTCGCCCGTGGGTGGAGGTCGCAGGGAACGTGACAGATGACCGTCCGAGTGTCACGTTCTTTCCGCACACCTGCCCTCGCCCGCGCTCAGGGGGCCGGTCGCACGGGCGGAGTGCGTAAGCCGCTCGCGCGGCATGCGTCAGGCGCGTGGGTAGCGGGCCAGCCAGCCCGGTGCGGCGGCCGACGGGCTGTGCAGGGCCGGGCCCTGCGTCATCTCCATGGCGAAGTCGTCCGCGAGCTCCAGCACCGTGGGCCTGCCCTCCAGTTCGGCGAGCCAGGCGGGCGGCAGCGCGGTCTCTCCGTGCAGCGCGCCGAGCAGCGCCCCGCACAGGGCCCCGGTGGCGGCGGAAGGACCGCCGTGGTTGACGGCCAGCCGCAGCCCGTGGCGTATGTCCTCGCCGACGAGCGCGCAGTACACGGCGACGGCGAGAACCTCCTCCGCCGCGTCCGTGGCCCCCAGCGACTCGATCAGGGCGGGCCCCGGAATGCCCTGGCGCACCGTGCCCAGGGCCTGCTTCAGCGCCTCGGTGACCGGTTCGTGCCCCGGGCGCTCCGCGAGCAGGGCCAGCGCGTGCTGGACGGAGCCGTCCAGGGTCTCGCCCCGGGCCAGGCCGTGCACCATGACGGCGAGGGCGCCCGCGGAGAGCAGGGCGGTGGGGTGGCCGTGGGTCTGGGCGGCGCACTCGACGGCGAGCTGCAGGACGAGCTGGGGCTCCCAGCCGACCAGCAGCCCGAAGGGTACGGACCGGGTGAGGGCGGCCGAGTCCCGCGCCTGGGGGTTCTTGGGCTGGTCGAGGGTGCCCATGGTGGTGTCGCCGAGCCCCGTCAGGCATTCCCGGGTCGGACCGCGCCGGGCGTACAGCCACTCCTGCCGGGCCAGCCAGCCGTTGTCCTCGCGGCGCTCGTCGGGCCCCCAGTCGTGCTGGGTGGCCGCCCACCGCAGATGGGCCCGGTGCACATCGGTGGGCGGGTGCCAGGCCCCGGTGTCGCGGCGGACCTGGGCGCGGATCAGCCCGTCGACGGTGAAAAGGGTGAGCTGGGTGGCGGCGGTGACGGTGCCGCGTCCGCCGAAAGCGGGTACGAGGTCGGTGACCGCTTCGGCACCGTGCGCCGCCCGGATCTCTTCGAGCGTGAGCCCGTCGACCCCTGCCCCGAGCGCGTCCCCGATGGCCCCGCCCAGCAGCGCGCCGCGCACCCGGCTCCGGAAGTCCTGCTGCTCGACACGGCCCCACACAGCCGTGGTCCCTGTGCTCACCGTGCCCCTCCCCCGTCGGCCGGCAGGCCGGTCCGTCCGCGACTGCGCAGCACTGTAATCGACAGGGGACCGCTGGTAGAGCGTACGAATCGGGTACGAGTCAGTATGTGAACGGACGTCCCGCAGGTCGCTTATGACCGGACGGAGACGCCTCGGGCGAGATGGCGGATCCCCCCGGCCGAACGGCTCCACCCGCCCGACCCGCTCCGCCCGCCCGACCCGCTCGACCCGCGCGGTGTGACGTACGCGCCACCTGCCTGTTCCGGCGGAAATTGCCCGATGCAGCCGCCCTATACTCACGCGGCGATGTGTTGACCGGAGGCGGGGGCGGGGTCGAGATGGTCGGGATGAGCGCGGAGTCATACGTGCAATTGACTGAGTTCCAGGCGGTGTTCCCGGCGGTGTTGGTGACAGCCGTCTGCGCACTGGTCGCGCGGCTGGTGTCGCTTCCGCTGCTGCTCCGTTCGCAGCGGTCGTTCCGGGAGCAGGAGGCCGCCGCCTTCTCGGACGCTCCGGCCGGCAAGGCGGGCCGGGCGGCGCGATCGGCCGAGCAGGCGGTCGCCGTGGTCCTGTCGGTCGCGCTGACGGCGGTCCTCGCCGTCGGCGGTGTCCCGTTCGAGTTCCGGGTTCTCGCGAACGCACTCTGGGCGGGCAACCCGCTCGACGTGGGCGGCTGGGTCTTCGCCGTGCTGGGCTACAGCGACCGCCTCTTCGGGCTGGGGCCGGCCATCGGCAGCTGGACCAACGGCCTCTGGGAGCTACGGCCGGTCTACGGCATCACGACTGCCGTCTGTCTGGTCCTGTGCCTGCTGCTGTGGTTCCTCACCCGGCGGAATCTGTTGACGTTCGGCATGCCGCCGGGGCTGTGGGCGTCCTCGCGTACCCGTAAGCGGCTGGTCATCGGCTCTGCCGTGTCCGTGATCCTGCTGGTCGCGGTGGTGCCGATGGCGGTGGTCGTGGCGGCCCTGGTGTTCCAGGCCGTCGCCTTCGCCGCCGGCTTCCGGTACCGCCGCCCGGCCGCCCTCACCGGGCCTGCCCTGGCCGCCGCCCCCACCGCCGCCGCCGGCGTGCCTCACCAGGGCGCCCCGTACGTCCCCGGCATCCATGCCGCGCCGACGGCCCCCGCCGCCGCCCCGCCCCTCCCGGCAGGGCCCCCGGCCATCCCTCCGGCCGGCCATCCGGGAGGCGGCTCCGCCCCCGGTTCCGGGGAGTTGTACCCGCACGAACCCCGGTCGATCGGCGCCTACCAGCTGCTGGGCAGGATCGGGGCCGGCGGCATGGGGACGGTCTACGTCGCCCGCCGGGCGGGCTCCGCGACGCAGGTCGCCCTGAAGACGATCAACCCCGAACTCCTCGGCGACCCGGAGCTGCTCGCCCGCTTCGCACGCGAGGCCGAGGTGCTGGCCATGGTGCCCGGGACGTACACCGCCCGCGTGCTCGACTCCGGCGTGGACGACGGACGCCCCTACCTGGCCATGGAACTCCTGGACGGCCGCCCGCTCGACGCCCATCTGCGTACCCCCGGCCCGATCCGGACCCCGCAGGCGCTGCGCGCCCTCGCCCTCGCGCTGGCCACGGCGCTGGCCGGCATCCACCGGCTGGGCCTGGTCCACCGCGACCTCAAGCCCGGCAACATCATGCTGACCAGCGACGGCCCGCGCCTCCTCGACTTCGGGATCGCCGCGATCGTGGACCGCACCCGGCTCACCCGCACCGGCGGCACCCCGGGCACCCTCACCTACATGGCGCCCGAGCAGTTCGACGAGGCCCCGGCAGGGCCGGCCGCCGACGTCTGGGCGTGGGCCTGCTGCGTGGTGGCCGCCGTCCACGGCGACAGTCCGTTCGCCGCGACCTCCATCGGCGCGGTCTACCGCCGCATCACCGAGACCGGAGCGGACCCGGCCGCGATCGCCGCCCTCCAGGCGGTCGACCCACACCTCGCCACCGTGGTCGAGCAGGCACTGAACTCCGACCCCGCCCACCGCCCCGCCGACGGCACCGCCCTGATCGGCCTGCTCACCCAGGGCCCCGGACACACCGCACCGGACCAGCGAGCGATCCACGAAGAGATCACCCGGGGCTGGCAGACCCTCGCGCAGGCTTCGCCGCCGGACTTGCCGTCTTCCTAAGCATGTTGCCGAACCAGGACGAGGACGAAATCGCTCCGTCAGGTACCCGCGTCCACTGCGATGAGTTTGCCCGGCCCGGGGAGTCTCCCCCTTACCGACAAGCGCAGGAGAAGCACATGGCCCAGCTGCTGAGAGTCCAGAACTTCAACGTGTCGAGCGACGGCTTCGGCGCCGGTGAGAACCAGAGCCTGGAGCGCCCGTTCGGCGACGCCGACCCCGGGGCGATGTTCTCCTGGGCCGGGGCCACCGCGAGCTGGCCGATGCGCACCGACCCCGGCGGCAGCCGCGGCCTGGACGACTACTTGACGCGGGACTACGCCCGCAACATCGGCGCCGAGATCATGGGGCGCGGCAAGTTCAGCCCCCAGCGCGGGCCCTGGGAGAACCTCGACTGGCGCGGCTGGTGGGGCGACGAGCCCCCGTTCCGCACCCCGGTGTTCGTGATGACCCACCACGTGCGCCCTTCGTTCACGCTCTCCGACACCACGTTCCACTTCGTCGACGCCGACCCGGCCACGGTCCTCGAACAGGCGCGGGAGGCGGCGCAGGGCAAGGATGTCCGGCTCGGCGGCGGGGCCACCACCATCCGGGAGTTCCTCGACGCCGACCTCGTCGACACCCTGCATGTGGCGGTCTCGCCCGTGGAGATCGGATCCGGGTCACGGCTGTGGAAGTCGCCCGACGAGCTGCGCGACCGGTTCCACGTGGACGTCGTGCCCAGCGCGAGCGGTGTGACGCACCACCTGTTCTGGCGGAAGTGAGACGAGGGCGGCGCTCGCAGACAGGGCGGCGACGTGATCGCTGTCCGGCCCGGGAACCCGTCCCGGGCCGGACGCGACGCCCCCGCCTTCTGGACCCGCCTCAGTCCGGCAGCACCGGCAGCAGCTCCGGAAGGTGCCCGTCGGACGCCGTGGCCGCCGCCACCCGCTCCTCGGAAACCTCCCCGTACAGCGTCGTACGCGGCTTCGCCGGCCGTCCCGCGAGTTCCGCGATGGCGACCAGGTCCTGGATGGAGCGGTACGAGCCGTAGCTCGAACCGGCCATCCGGGAGATGGTCTCCTCCATCAGGGTGCCGCCCAGGTCGTTGGCGCCCGAGCGGAGCATCTCGGCCGCGCCCTGAGTGCCGAGCTTGACCCAGCTGGTCTGGATGTTGGTGATGTGCGGGTGCAGGAGCAGCCGGGCCATGGCGGTGACGGCCCGGTTGTCGCGGTCGGTCGGGCCGGGGCGGGCGATGCCCGCGAGGTAGACCGGTGCGTTGGTGTGGATGAACGGCAGCGTGACGAACTCCGTGAAGCCGCCGGTCTCCTGCTGGAGACGGGCCAGCGTCCGCAGGTGGCCGAGCCAGTGGCGGGGCTGGTCGACGTGTCCGTACATCATCGTGGAGGACGAGCGCAGGCCCACCTCGTGGGCGGTCCTGATGACTTCGAGCCAGGTCGCGGTCGGCAGCTTGCCCTTGGTGAGGACCCAGCGGACCTCGTCGTCCAGGATCTCGGCCGCCGTGCCGGGGATCGAGCCGAGCCCGGCCTCCTTCGCGGCGATCAGCCAGTCGCGGATGGACATCCCGGTGCGGGTGGCGCCGTTGACGACCTCCATCGGCGAGAAGGCGTGCACATGCATACCGGGCACTCGTTCCCGTACCGCCCGTGCGATGTCGAAGTACGCGGTGCCGGGCAGGTCCGGGTGGATGCCGCCCTGCATGCAGACCTCGACCGCGCCGACGTCCCACGCCTGCGCGGCCCGGTCCGCGACCTGGTCCAGGGAGAGGGTGTACGCGTCGGCGTCGGTGCGCCGCTGGGCGAAGGCGCAGAAGCGGCAGCCGGTGTAGCAGACGTTGGTGAAGTTGATGTTCCTGGTGACGATGTACGTGACGTCGTCACCGACCACGTCGCGCCGCAGGGCGTCCGCGATCCGGCAGAGCTCGTCGAGCGCCGGGCCGTCCGCGTGGAGCAGGGCGAGCGCCTGCTCGTCGGTGAGCTTCGTCGGGTCGTCGGCGGCCTGGCTCAGCGCCTCGCGCACATCGCCGTCGATCCGGGACGGCACCATGCCGGGCGCGGCGGCCTCGCGCAGCGCCTCCCAGTCCCCGTACACCTCGTCGAAGTCCTCGCGGCGGTCACCGGTGCGGCCCTCGGTGTCGATGGTGCGGTGCAGGTCGGTGCGGCCGGTGGCGCCGAACTGCTCGTCGGGCTCCTGCCAGGGCAGCCCGGCGGGGACGGCGTCCTCGCGGGCAAGCCCCGTCTCCGGGTCGGCGAGGGCGCGGACGTGCGGGAGGAGGCGGGGGTCGAGCCACGGCTCGCCGCGCCGGATGAACTCCGGGTAGATGGTGAGCCGCTCCCGCAGCGCGAACCCCGACTCGGCGGTTTTCGCGGCGAGTTCGTCGATGTGCGGCCAGGGGCGCTCGGGGTTCACATGGTCGGGGGTGAGCGGCGAGACGCCGCCCCAGTCGTCGATCCCGGCGCCGATGAGCAGCGCGTACTCCGCGTCGACGAGGTTCGGCGGGGCCTGGATGCGGGCGGACGGGCCGAGGATGTGCCGGGCCACGGCGATGGCGGCGGCCAGTTCCTCCAGCTCGGCGTCCGGCATGCCGCGCATCGCGGTGTCCGGCTTGGCGCGGAAGTTCTGGACGATGACTTCCTGGATGCCGTGGTAGGCGCGGGCGGTCTTGCGCAGCTCGAAGAGGGAGTCCGCGCGCTCCTCGTACGACTCCCCGATGCCGATCAGGATGCCGGTGGTGAACGGGACGTTGGACCGCCCGGCGTCCTCCAGCACCCGCAGCCGCACGGCCGGCTCCTTGTCCGGGGACCCGTGGTGCGGGCCGCCGGGCTCGGACCACAGGCGGGTGGCCGTCGTCTCCAGCATCATCCCCATGGACGGCGCGACGGGCTTGAGCCGCTGAAGGTCGGTCCAGGTCAGCACGCCCGGGTTGAGGTGCGGGAGCAGCCCGGTCTCTTCGAGCACCCTGATCGCCATGGCGCGTACGTACGCGAGGGTGTCGTCGTACCCCTCGGCCTCCAGCCACTCCCGCGCCTCGGGCCACCGGTCCTCCGGCCGGTCCCCGAGTGTGAACAGCGCCTCCTTGCACCCCATGGCCGCGCCCTCGCGGGCGATGTCCAGGACCTCGTCGGGCGAGAGGAACATCCCGTGGCCCGCGCGCCGCAGCTTGCCGGGCACGGTGACGAAGGTGCAGTAGTGGCACTTGTCGCGGCAGAGCCGGGTCAGCGGGATGAAGACCTTGCGCGAGTACGTGATCACCCCCGGCCGCCCCGCGGCTTCCAGCCCGGCGTCCCGCACCCGGGCCGCCGAGGCGGCGAGGTCGGTCAGATCCTCCCCCCGCGCCTGGAGCAGGACGGCGGCCTCGGCCACATCGAGAGCGACACCGTCACGGGCCCGCTTGAGGGCACGCCGCATGGAATTGGTCGTCGGACGTCCGCGCTGAGGATCGGTCATGAACCGAGCATACGAGCGAGGCCCGCGCCCCGGACCAGGGCATCTGGCTCGAAGCTCGGCCGCCGACGCCGGCGCCGGCACATCCTGGACGCGTGGTCGCGTTCCGTCAGTCCGTCACTGCCTGGGCGAGTGCGCGTACCAGTGGGGTCGCGCGGTCCGTGCGCCAGACCAGCCCCCACTGGACGGGCGGGGCGTCGTCGATGGGGAGGTAGACGATGTCGGTCTGCGCGTGGTTACCGCCGTCCCTCATCGGGGACGACGCAGCTCCTCCACCCGGTGCTCGATCTGCACGCGCTTGGCCGAGTTCAGGAACGCGTGCAGCTCGTCGGCGACCGAGGCCCCGACGCCGAGCCCCTCGCGTGGAGTGCGGCCGGCCAGGACGCGGCCCAGCCGGGCGGGATGGCCCGTGCGGATCACCGCGTAGCGGGCCGACGCCAGCATGACCGGCACCATCACCAGCACAGCCATGACCAGCAGGCTCGACAGCATCAGCATGCATACCCAACGCCCTTGGCGTGCAGGTGAGTTCCCCTGCACCACCCTGTCCGCGCGGGCACTTCGGGCTTCGGCTTGACCCTCACGTTGCGTGAGGCCGGAAGGTGGTGTGCATGAGCGACCACTTCAACGCGTTCGAGATGAGTCCCGTGCCCACCCCCGGCCCGGATGCGGTTCCGCCGGAGCTGTTCCGTGGCATCTATGGAATGCCCGCATTCGCGACGATCCCCACGACCGATCTGGCGGCGTCGGTGGACTTCTGGACTCGTGGGCTCGGGTTCTTCGAGCTGTTCGGCATCCCCGGCACACTCGTGCATCTGCGCCGATGGGCGTTCCAGGACGTGCTCCTGCTCCGGGCGGAGAGCGTTCCGGAGCAGGCACCGGCGATGAGCCTCAGTTTCTCGTGCGTGCTCAGCCAGGTCGATCCCCTCGTGGCGGCCTGCCGTGCGCTGCGACCGGACTCGGTCGACGGTCCACGGGACACCCCCTGGAACACCCGCGACGTGGAGGTGATCACCCCCGAGAACGCACGGATCGTTCTCACCGCGGCGAAGCCCTTCGATCCGGCCAGTCAGGAGGCGCGGAACCTTGAGGCCATCGGCATCACCCCGCCGGACACCGGTCGCGGCGACAATCAGGAGCATGTCTGATGCCACTGACGCCGACGGCCTGCCCGTCGGTCAGGTCTCGACGCGCCTGGGCGTGACGGTCCGCGCGCTGCACCACTGGGACGAGATCGGTCTCGCGCGGCCGTCACTGCGCACGGCTGCCGGATACCGGCTCTACACCGCCGGTGACCTGGAACGCCTGCACCGCATCGTCGTGTACCGCGAGATCGGTCTCGGCCTGGACAGGATCCGGGCCGTCCTGGACGACTCGACCGCAGACGTACCCGGTGCGTTGCGCGCGCAGCGCACCCAGGTCGCGGAACGGATCGAACGCCTCCAGCAGCTCGGCGCCGGACTGGACCGGATGATCGACGCCCACGAGCGCGGCCTGCTGTTGACCGCGGAGCAGCAGGCCGCGATCTTCGGCCCCCAGTGGGACCCGGACGGCCCCGCCCGAGCCCGTCAGCTCTGGGGGGACACGACGCAATGGCGGCAGTACGCCGAACGCTCCGCATCCCGCGGCCCGGAGGAATGGCAGGCCGTCGCCGACGCCGTCGCCGCCCTCGACCGCGCCCTCGGCGATGCGATGGACGCCGGCGTCGCGCCCGGCAGCCCGGAAGCGGGGCAGCTCGTCGAGCGGCACCGCGAAGTCTTCGCCTCGTACTTTCCGCTCACCCGGCGGATGCAGGTCTGTCTGGGCCGCATGTACGAGGCCGATCCGGCGTTCGCCGCCCACTACGACGGCATCCGCGCCGGCCTTGCCACGTGGTTCCGTCGCATCGTCGACGCCGACGCCCGCGCCCACGGCATCGACCCCGACACCGCGACGTGGGAGTAGAGCGCGGGCAGGAGGCCCCCGGCCGTTCTCGGTCAAGCTCCGGCCTGTTGCCCGCCTGGAGGTTTGGACGGCCCCGGCCACCCGTACGAGTGATCAATGCGAAACGTTTCCCCAGGGTGATCTCGGCAGGGTGAGCATGTGTCGACTCTTCGTCATCACCTCTGCCACGGAAGGCGGGCACAGTCATGTCGCTCGACAGCACCCAGGAAAACCCGTTCGAGATCAACCCCGACGACCTGGCCAGGCTGGAAGTGATCCGCGAGGCGCTGTTAGACCCGTCGCCGCGCAGGATCGGCCGCCTGGACCAGTGGGGCCTGGCCGACACCTACGAGGTGTACGCGGAGATCGCCACGTACACGGAGTTCTCGATCGCCATGTCGGACGGGACGATGCTCGACGCGTCGCTGAGCATCCCGCGGAACCTCGCCCCCGGGCAGGTCTGCCCGGCGGTCGTCCTGCCCGCCCCGCTGATCAGCATCGGGCACCGGGCCTATCTCGGCATGATCCCGCACTGGGCCCTGGGCGGTTACGCAGTCCTGGCCTACAGCCAGCGCGGCCTGGCCAGGTCCACGGGCGAGATCCACGTCGCCGGACCGCAGGACGTGGCCGACGCCACCGAGGTCATCAACGCACTGGTCCAGATCGACGGTGTCGACCCGGACCGGATCGGCTTCTTCGGCTCCTCCTACGGCGCCGGGACGAGCCTGCTGGCCGCCGCGAAGGACCCGCGCGTCAAGGCCGTGGCCGGCACCAGCGCCTGGGGCGATCTGTTCGCCTCGCTCTACGAGAACGGCACCCGGCACCTGGCGGCCTTCGAGGCGCTCGTGAAGCTGTTCAACGAGGACCGGTGCTCGGAGGAGTTCCGCGGCATCATCGAGAAGATCCGCAGCAACACCATCGACGACGAGGTCAGGGAGTTCGCCCGGGTACGGTCGCCCAAGCACTACCTGGACGCGTACAACGACGCCAGCACGCCGATCCTGCTGACCACCGCCTGGCACGAAACGATCTTCTCCGTGCCCGCCGTCGTCGACCTCTTCACCAACCTGACAGGGCCCAAGTCGCTCCTCGTCCAGGTGGGCGACCACGGCAACGGCGAACTCCCCGGCCTGGTCGGTCTCCTCTCCAAGCCCACCGCGATGGCCTACCGGTGGATGGACCACCACCTCGGTGGCAGCGCCGGCGACGGAGCGCAACCGCAGTACGGCGTGCGCTCGGAGTACATGCACAACCTCCTCTCCGACCTCCGCCACGACAGCTGGGAGAGCTACGTCCTGCCCCCGAGGCGGTTCCACCTCACGGATGCCGCCGCCGGCGAGCGCGACGGGCAGCTGTCCGAGGGCGGTCCGCAGCCAGGCTGGACCCGCTCCGTGAAGGCCACCGGCCAGAGCACCGAGGCCGTCGTCGCCCCGAAGCTCGTCCAGACCGGCCTGGCCGAGCGCATGGGCCTGCCGCACGTCTACAAGACGGCCGAGATCGACCGCGGCCTCGCCGCGATCTGGACCGCCGCGCCGCTGGAGCAGGCCATGTGTGTCCAGGGCAACCTGGACATGCGGGTGACCGTGAAGCCGCAGCAGGCGGACGCCACGATCGTGGCCTACCTGATGGACTGCGACCCGGCCACCGGCAAAGCCACCATCATCACCCACGCCCCCTACACGTTCACCGACGAGCAGGTCGACCGGGCCACCACGGTGTCCTTCCCCCTCCAGCCCGCCCACTACGTCGTGCCCAAGGGCCACCAGCTCCAGCTCATCATCGACACCGACGACCCGTTCTTCACCTACGCCAACACCACCACGCCGGTGTTCCCCCTCGAACTCAGCTCGCCCCAGGGCGCCGAGTCCTACATCGACATCCCCCTCCACCCCCTGGGCTGACCCCGCGCCCGGCGTGCCGCTGCGGCCGGCCCGATCCACGAACGGGTCGGCCGCGTCAGGCCAGCTCGTCCGCGAGCAGATCCATCAGCAGACCGTCCTGCCAGACCCCCGTCCGGTGGTCCCGCCAGTACGCCCGCATGATTCCCACAGGTTTGAACCCGACCTTGCCGTAGCAGCGGATCGCCGCGGAGTTGGCCGCGGCGGGATCGATGGTCAGCCGGTGATGGCCGCGTTCCCGCACCAGCCACCGGGCCAGAGTGCGCACCGTGTCGGTACCGAGGCCCTTCCCGTGGTGCCTCGCCGTCAGGAAGATGTCGATGCCCGCGTGGCGGAACTCGGGATCGTCCTCCTCGTTGAACTGGACGGCGCCGATGACCTCGCCCTCGAAAACGACGGCCAGCATGCGTTCGTAGCCGTCCGGGGGCGACCACCACGCCGCGACTTCCGGTTCCCTCACGACCCTTTCGAGGATCTCATCATCGCCATCGGCCACCGGCCGCAGCACGACCTTGTCCCCACGCAGCTCCATGCCCCTCATTCTCCCCGGGAGAACACACTTGAGGGCTGTCCCGTGGATGATCCGAGGGCCGGTATGGCGTGCCTGTTCCTGCCGGCCGCCGTCCTGCCGCTCAGCGCACCCGGAAGACCGGTCCGCGCGGGGTGAACGGCAGCCCCGCGCCCTCCGGGATCAGGTAGGCGTGCTCGCGGCGGACCCGCAGCACGTCGCACCAGCCGTCGGTGATCACCAGGACGGGGGCCGTCGGCGGGAAGTCGTCGGCCCGCTGCAGCAGGTCGATGCCGGGCTGCAGGACCGTGCCGCCGCGCCCCCTGACCCGTACCCGCCCGGCGATCTCCGTCGGCGCCAGGTACCCGGCGTCGTAGGCGGCGGCGTCGCAGAACACCACTCGGGCGGCCGGCACGTCGCGGGCCTCGGCGTACGAGGCGATCGCGCCCAGTGCCTTGGCGAGCAGCGGGCCGGACATCGAGCCCGAGGTGTCCAGGACGACGCCGAAGGTGCAGCGGGCGACCTCCTCGGGCGGGAAGTAGCGGCCCGCGCGCGGGATGTCGGGGGTCGAGGCCTGGCGCCGGGCGGGCCGGGAGTAGCTGCGTACCGGCTCGGGCCGGGGCACGAACTCGTCGAACCAGCGGGCCAGTCGGGCGTCCCACGGGACGGGCGGGTGGGCGAGTGCGCGGATCTCCTGGACCAGTCCGGCCGGCAGCAGACCGCGCTGTCGGTCGGTGTGCAGCTGGTGGCCCTGGACGAGGGCGCGCCGGTAGAACTCGTCGAGGTCGACGGGGTCGGCGATCCGGCCGGGCAGGGGTTCACCCAGGATGTCGCCGGCGCCCTTGCCGCGCAGGGTCGCGAGGCGTCGGCCGCGCCGCAGCCCGGTGGCGATCCGGTCGTACACCTCCTCGGCCGAAAGACCCTTCAACTCGGCGTCGTACAGCAGCCCTTCGGGCATCGCGCCGACGCTCATCTCCACCAGCCAGCCGTTGATGACGTAGTCGGCGGCGACGTTGAAGAGATAGTGGTCGCGGGCACCGCGGCGCCCGCCGTGGCGCAAGGCGGCGTGCAGCATCTCGTGGGCGAGGATGAACCGCCACTCCTCGTCCGTGAACCGCTTGAGCGGGTTGATGTAGATCTCGCCGGCGGTGGCGTCCACGGCGGCCACGGAGATGTCGTGCGCGCGGGCGAGTTCGGCGTCGGCGACGACGGTCAGTCCGGCCGCGAGGCCGCCGAGCAGCGGATAGGACGAGACGAACCAGTTGAGGGCGCGGTCCCAGGGACGCTGGGCGACGCGCTCACCGGTGATCCGGTCCCGGCGGCCACCCGCGACGTCCATCGCGGCGGAGACCGTACGGGTCAGGGCGTACGCGAAGGCGAGTTGCCGGTCGGGCAGGGCGGTGTCCCAGCGCGGCCACTGGACCAGCAGCTGGTCGGGTTCGCCGTCCGCCGTGCCGCACCGCTCATAGGCGGCCGGGATGCCGGTCTTGCGCCAGCGGGCGGCGAGCTGCTCCTCGTCGCCGTCGGGGTAGCTCTCGGGGAGGTGGTCGGGGGCGGTGCCGATGGGGAAGGTGGCGAGGAAGCGGTTGACGACGGTGCAGCGGGCGGCGAGGTCGAAGCGGTCGGGCTGTTCGCGGTGTTCCTTGGCGGCGGGGAGGTGGCCGAAGCCGAGGTGGAGGAGGGCATGGGCGAGCGCCCAGGCCCACTCGCCGGGTTCGGCCCGGCGGGTGGGGTGGACGTGCACCTGCCCGTTGGAGTCCGCCCGGACGAGGCCCTGGCCGGGGGCGTCGGCGTTGCCTTTGGCGCGGACGAAGTTGGCGTGGACGGCTGCGAGGGCGGGGTTGCGGCGCACCAGGTCGGCGCCGGCGGCGAAGGCCTCGGCGGCCGGGTCGGGACGGTCCGCACCCTGCTTGCGGGACCGGCTCAACGCCGGGCCTCGACCAGGCGTGGCATGTCGCGGGCGGCCTCCACCAGGAACCAGGCGGGCAGCACCGGGTTGCCGTCGGCGTCCTCGGCGATGACGGTCTGGGCGACCTCGACGGAGATCTCGGCGAGCTGGACGAGCAGCGACTTGGCGCGGTAGGCGGTCTCGCGCACGGCGGCCGAGGCGTGCTCGCGCTGGGCCGGGAGCTCCTTGACGAGCCGTCCCCGGAACGCCTCGGCGAGGTAGTAGAGCAGGTCGCGGTCCTCGATGCGGCGGGGCCAGGAGGCGTCTCCCTTGATGATCGCCTCGATGCCGTAGGCGTGACGCACGATCTTGGCGTACCCGCAGAAGGAGACGGCATGGGCGGGGGTCAGCGTCCCGTGGGCCACGATCTTCAGTGTCTCCTCGTCCAGCGCCGGCCCGAAGGAGTGCATCGCGTCGGAGAGCATGTGCCAGGAGCGGGGCGTGGAGAACGGCTCCTCGGTCTTGGGCGGCTGCGACCACAGGTGGTCGGGCCGGTCGGCGAGGTAGTCCACCACCCAGGGGTGAATGCCGTTCTCGCCCGCCCACGTCAGCCAGTCGGTGGCGGAGGCACGCAGGTGGACGTGGGTGAGGCGGTTGACGAGTGCGGAGGCGATGGGGCGTGCCAGGGCGTTGTCGGTGGCGCGGTTGCCGGCGCCGATCACGATCGAGCCTGCCGGGAGCTCGTAGTTGCCGATTCGGCGGTCGAGGATGAGCGAGTAGAACGCCTTCTGCACATCCGGGGTCGCGGCGTTCAGCTCGTCCAGGAAGAGGCAGTACGGCTCGTCGCGGGCGATCGCCTCCGGCGGGCAGAAGACGGAGCGGCCGTCGCGGATCTGCGGCACGCCGATCAGGTCCTCAGGGGCGAGCTGAGTGCCCAGCAGGCTTACGCACTCCAGGCCCAGGGAGTCGGCGAACTTCCTCACCAGGGAGGACTTCCCGATTCCGGGGGCGCCCCAGAGGAATACCGGGCGGACTGTGGCGAGGCCCAGGAGGAGATCCGGGATCTGATTCGGGGTGACGGTTACTGCGGCCTGCAAGCGGTGGGCTCCTTCGAGTCGAATACCCTGTTCGGCCAGTGTATTGAGGCCGGCGGGGGCAGTCGCACCTGGTTTTCCCCTGCCCTGCCGAAGTCCAGAATCGCCGAGCAGCTCGCCCTGCTCGGCATCACCCGCCTGCACAACGGCCGGAAGCAGACAGCGTGAAATCCGACATATTTCGCATCAGCACAAGCCTTGCAGCTGCCGCCGTGACAGCGCTCGCCCCGTCCTCCTGCGGGGCAGAAAAACCCGTCGCCACCCCAAAGGCCGTAACCCATTCCGAATTGGTCGGCCGTTGGGACGGGGAGAAGAAATGCGGATCGCCGACGGTTCGACTACGTGACGATTACACTTTCTCCAGCAAAGACTTTCCAGTCGCGTGGGACGGCCCCGGGCCGGACTCGCAGGTGACACGCCGTTCATCCGAAGGGAAATGGCATGGGGTCAACAAAGACCCCGGCCTTCCGCCCTATCTGGTACTCAGATTCAAGAATCAGAACGACATCCAGATCCTGCATTTCTTTTTGGAGCATGGAGAGCTGCAGATGGATGGAACTGTCCACGCGGACGGGGGCGACCCCTATCCCTACCCCTGTGACTACAAACGCACTTCTGCCGATCCCGGGGCCTGACGGGCCGTGGCCGGCTCCACCCAGACCGTCTTGCCGACGACCCGGTCCTTCACGCCCCACGAGCACTTGCTCCTACAACCAGCCGAACGGCGCCCCGCAGCGGCACCCCGAGCGACTGCCGCGAATGCCGCGAAGAAGCGGCCGACGATCCGTACGCCCCGCTCCCTACCCTGCCGTTCGCGTCTCGGGGAGTCGACTCACGCGCAGACACCAACTGCACACAAGGCGCAAGAAGTGTACACTTGTGCACATGAGTGACACTTTGCCGATCACTGAAGCCCGCGCCCGCTTCGGCTCTCTCGTCCGCAGAGCCTCCAACGCGCGGGAACGCATCACGATCACCGACCACGGCCAGCCCGCGGCCATACTGATCAACCCCCAGGAGCTGGCCGAGCTGGAGGACGCGCTGGCTCTTGCCCAGTACCAGGCGCGGCAGGCCGCTGGCGCCGTGGAGGCTGTCCCGCATGACCAGGTCCGCGCACGACTTGGCCTGGAGCAGCGTTGACGTATCTGATCACCTGGGACGAGCACGCCATCGACCAGGCTGCCCGGTTCCTCAAGGACGATCCCGACGGCTTGCGCCAATTAATGGATGCTGTCGACATGCTCGCCGACAACCCTCTGCCGCAGGGGTCGTCACCGTACGGCTCGCCCACGCTGCGGCGCGTGCACGTCGGGCGCTATCGCGTGCTGTACGAGATCAAAGAGGCCCAGGTCACCAGCATCGTGATCCACGTCGGCCGCCTCGGCTGACTTCCGTCCTCCTCATTGAACTGGACGGCGCCGATGACCTCACTCTCGAAAACGACGGCCAGCATGCGACCGGGCGGGGAGGGGGCGCCGTCAGGCAGTCTCCCGGACGGCCTTGACCGTCACCAGTTGGGCATAGGAAAGCAGGAGCTCCTCCCCCGACTGCGTCGTTCCGACCAGGCCGCTGTCGACGAAGCGGTTCGGGACGACGACCAGGAAGACGTATCCGCCGTCCTCGGGCGCAAGGCAGACCTCGATCCACCGGCCCCGCCGCATCGCCCGGTCGACGACCTGGAGCGCTTCCCGCCGCTCGTCCGCCCAGGACCACACCCTGAACCGCCGCTCCAGCCCTCGGGGCCGCCACACCTCGACGTACATGCCGTAAACGCCGGACAGGGCACCGAGCACGACGAAGGCGCCGAAGCCGCCCACCACGATCAGACCTGAGGTGCTTACAGCCTGGCCGGCTCCGCGTCCCGAGGCGATCAGGACGATCGCCACCAGCCCGACGAGCAGCACCACCACACCGGCGAAGACGGCAAGGAGGTGCCCCCAGGTCAGGCCCCGGGAGATCACGTCTCCCGGCAGCGGACGGGTCGATGCCAAGGTTTCGGGCGGGAGCCGGGTGGGCGGATGATCCGCGGCCGCCGCCCCACCGCGGCCGGTCCTGCCCGTCGCGTCACGAGTCACGGCGTCTGCGGCCCTCAGGTCCGACGTCACCGCGTCAGCGGTCACGCTGCCCGGCGAACCCTTCTCCGTTCCGCCCTCCGTGCCCGGCGCGGACCCGTCAGGCGTCATTCGTTCCGTCATCACCTCGTCGGGGCCGGCGACGGTGGCGCCGCCGGGACCGACGGGGGCACCGGGAGCGCGATCCGTCACGGGCGCTCCCCCGGGCATGGTGCGCTCGGGCGGAACCGGCTCGGACCGAACGGGCTCGGGCGGGACGGACCGCGGCAGCGGAAGGGCCGCGAGCCGCTCCCGTACCGCCACCGCGCTCGGCGGCCGGCGCTCCGGCCGCTTGGCGAGGAGTTCCAGCAGCAAGGTGTCCCATGCGGGCGGAAGTCCGTCCCGGCGCAGGCCCGGCGCGACGGGCACCTCGTCCATGTGCTGCCGCAGAACGAGCTGCCAGGGCCCGTCGGAGAAGGGCGGCCGGCCTGTGAGCGTGGCATACAGGAGACAGCCCAGGGAGTAGAGATCGCTGCGTGCGTCGACGTCGCCCCCACCGCCCGCCTGCTCCGGGGACATGAAGGCGACGGTGCCGAGGACGTGGCCGGTGCGGGTGAGTGTCGTCAGGTCGATGCCGGTGGCGTCGAGCCGGGCGATGCCGAAGTCCAGCACGGTCACATGCCCGTCGGGGCCGATCATCACATTCGCCGGCTTCAGGTCCCGGTGCACGATTCCCGCCCCGTGCATGGCCGCGAGCGCCTCGCAGATCTCGCCGCCCCACCGGGCGACCTCGGCCAGCGAGGGTCTTCGCCCGGCGAGCACCCGGTTCAGCGGCTCCCCGGGGATCTCCTCCATGACCAGATAGAGCACCGGGCGCCCGTCCACGACCGCTTCACCCGCGTCGTGCATCTCCACGATGTGCGGGTTGCGCAGCAGGGAGGCGACCTGGATCTCGCGGCGGAACCGGCTGGCCGGCTCCGAGGTCACGCCCTCGGCCAGACCCGTCACCGTCTTCACCGCGACACGGCGCTGGCGGTAGGTGTCCGTGGCCCGCCATACGGTGCCCATGCCTCCGGAACCGAGCGGCTCACCCAGCCGGTACCGCCCCCCGATCAGCGCCCCCCGCATGCCAACTCCCTTTTCGCGGCGCACTCTTGACTGTGCGCCGGATCATTCTCGGCCGTACGCCCCCGCTCCGCCAGCACTTCGAGACCGTTCCGGACACCGGGGCGCGGCCAGTTCGGCCCACACCGTCTTGCCCACGACCCGGTCCTTCACGCCCCATGCGGTCGTCAGCGCCCCGACCAGGTGCAGGCCGAACCCCGATTCCGCGCCGGGGCCGGAGGGCCTGACCTCCGGCCCGCGTTCCCCCCGCGCATCCGATACCTCGATACGGAGCGTGTCCACGAGGGCGACGAGCCTCAGCTCGAAGTCCCGTCCCGGTACGAGCCCGTGCAGCACCGCGTTGGCCGCAAGCTCGGACACGATCAGCGCGACGTCCCCGGAGAGCTCGCTCCCGTACGGGACGCCCCACGCGTCGAGTTGGTGCACAGCAAGTCGGCGGGCGAGCCGCGCGCCCCGTCGGGTGGCGCTGAAACGTTGGACGAACTCGGCGCCCGCAAGGGTGATTTCGGCGTTCATGTGACTCAGCGTGTCCGGTTGCTCGTACGCTGACCAGCAGTGACACCTCGACGCCGAGTAGCTGTACGGGCATGCCCGGTCGGCTGTACGGGTCGTCGGCCGTGACCGGGCGAAGAGAGAGCGGTGCGGGGCAGATGGCGAACGAAGGACGGCCGGAGCAGCCAGCCGAATCAGATGGGACGGCGCACCTCTTCAGGGCGCTGGGCAAACAGATCAAGGTGCTGCGCGAACGCGCGGGCCTGAGCCAGAAGGAACTGGGGCTCGCGGCCCACTGCGGGGAAGACTTGATCTCGGCGATGGAGCGGGGTGTGCGCACGCCCCAGCCCGACTTCCTGATCCGCGTTGACCCACTCCTCGGCGCGGGCGGGGTGCTGCGAGCCACCTCCGACGAGGTGCGGGAGGCGTTGGCGAAGGCACGAACCCGGCACCCCGACTGGTTCCGGGGCTTCGCGTGGATGGAGGCCGATTCCGTGGCACTCCACGAGTACAGCAACCAGGCAATTCCTGGCCTGCTCCAAACAGAGGAGTATGCGCGGGCAGTATTTACAAAGCGCCGACCTTTGCTGGACGAGCAAACCGTGGAGAAGCGCGTCTCGGACCGACTCGCCCGGCAACAGATCTTCGAGCGCTGGCCCCAGCCGACGTTCAGCTTCGTGATCGAGGAAGCAGTCATCCAACGCCCGCTTGGCGGACGAGCTGTCCACGCTGGCCAACTCCTCCGGATGAGCAAGATCAGCCGGATGCGAACGGTGGAGCTTCAGGTGATGCCCACTGATCGAGACGAACACCCTTCCATGGACGGCCCGTTCACCCTCTTGACCCCCAAGGGCCGAAGCGAGGTTGCGTACACAGAGGTCCAGGGGCATGCCCGGCTCATCACCGACCCGGACGAGGTCCGCCTGTTCAACGAGCGCTATGGAATCATGCGAGCGCAGGCTCTCACCCCGAGGGAGTCCCTGACGCTGATTGAGAAGATGCTGGGAGAGCAATGAACACCGAGCAGCTCCGCTGGTTCAAGAGCAGCTATAGCGGCGGCGAGGGCGGAACCTGCGTCGAGGTCGCCTACGACTGGCGCAAGTCCAGCTACAGCAGCGGCGAGGGCGGCGCCTGCATCGAGGTCGCTGCCTGCCCCACCACCGTCCACGTCCGCGACTCCAAGAACACCGAGGGCCCCCACCTCGACCTCGCCCCCGGCGCCTGGTCCGCGTTCGTCGCGTACGCGCAGCAGGGCTGATCGCCGCAGGTCCATGCACCCGCACCGGATCGCGACAGCCGCGACCCGGTGCGCCGCGACCCGGAGGACCGCGACGCGGCGGGCCCCGACGTAAAAAGGCTTTTAAAGGCTTTGGGAAGAAGAAACTTCCCCAACCCAACCCCTCCCCCAGCCACGTACAGGGGCCGGTCACTCACACGGGTGAGGTTCGCCAAGTGAGCTGGATTTCACAGGGGTTCGCTGGCATATGCTCGCCGCGACAACCCCCAGAAATGTGTCGGCCCCCGGACGGGACTGCGAATCCCACGCCGAGGGCCTGACCACCAAGGAAGTTAGGGCTTCCCGATGGATACACAGCAGGTTAGCGCGACCCCGCGCGCGCCGTCTCCCGTTCGCGGTGGCGCCGCACCGACGTCCGGTGTCAGGCACATCAACACCCGGCACACCAGCCGCTTCACCGTCATCGGCAACCACCTCGCCCAGCACCGCGAGCTGTCCCTGCTCGCGATCGGGCTCTCGACGTACATCCAGTCGCTGCCCGCCGGGGCGCGGATCGGCATCAAGACGCTCTCCGAGCGGTTTCCCGACAGCGAGGCCCGTATCGCCGCCGCGTTACGCGAGCTGGAAGCGCACGGCTACCTGAGCCGCACCCGAGAGCGGCTGCCCAACGGGCGGGTCGTCACGCGTACTTGCTCCTACAACCAGCCGAACGGCGCCCCGCAGCGGCACCCTGCCCCGGCCCCCACGCCCAAGCCGCGCCGCCAGCCGCCCGCACCGGCACTGGCACCGGCACCGGCACCGACACCCGCGCCCGCCCTCACGGCCGCAACGCCCACGCCCCCTCCCCCGCCGCTCCCCCAGCCCCGCAACCCGCTCCCCCAGTACCTCCGCGCCGCCACCGCGCTGCTCACCGATCTCCACCGGCACGCGGCCGCGATCACGCTCACCGAGAAGGAGGTCGTCCTCCTCGCCCCCGCCGCCGCGACCTGGTTCGAGCGGGGTGCCACGCCCGCCGCTCTCCGGCACGCCCTCACCGACGATCTGCCCCAGCCCCTCAAGCGCCCCGCCAAGCTGCTCCGGTACCGGCTCACCGCTCTCGTCCCGCCCCCGCCGACCCCGGATCACCCCACCGTCCTGTTCCAGAACTGCGACCGCTGCGACCGGGCCTTCCGCGCCGCCACCCCGGGCGACTGCCGCGAATGCCGCGAAGAAGCGGCCGACGATCCGTACGCCCCGCTCTCTATCCTGAGCGGATGATCACTGCTCCCGAACTCGTCATATTCGACTGCGACGGCGTGCTCGTCGACAGCGAACGGATCGCCGTGCGCGTCCAGGTCCAGGTGGGCGCCGAGCTGGGATGGCCGCTGACGGCGGAGGAGGTCGTCGAGAAGTTCGTGGGGCGGTCGAACAAGTCCATCGGCGAACTGGTCGAAGCGGTCCTGCCCGGCGCTTCCGCCGCCTGGCAACAGCGCTTCGATGCCCTCCACCGCGACGCCGTCGAGACCGAGCTCGTCGCGGTGGAGGGCATCCACGAAGCGCTGGCCGCACTCACTCTCCCCACTTGCGTGGCGTCCAGCGGCAGCCACGAGAAGATGCGCCACACCCTGGGCCACACCGGGCTCTACGCGCACTTCGAGGGGCGCATCTTCAGCGCCACCGAGGTCGCACGCGGAAAGCCCGCCCCCGATCTCTTTCTGCACGCGGCCCGGCGGATGGGCGTCGAACCCGCCGCCTGCGTGGTCGTCGAGGACAGCAAGTACGGCGTGCAGGCCGCCCGTTCAGCCGGAATGCGGGCATTCGGCTTCGCGGGCGGACTGACTCCGGCGCACTGGCTGGAAGGGCCGGACACCGTGGTCTTCGACGACATGCGCAAGCTGCCGTCGCTGCTGTCCGGGAGCTGATGGCTCGCGGGGTTTCAGGCCGTCACCACTCGTCGCGGCCGATCACCCGGAAGCTGCCCGCGACGCCGTTGTTGATGAACACGCCACCTTGGACGTCGGGGGTCACGACACCGTAGGTGCTGCCGTAGGGGCCGACCGTGGCGACCGGGGCACCGCCGTCACAGGCGAACCCCCGGAAGACCTCGACCGCGTGCCGGCTGTTGTTGGTGATGCTGAAGCTGCTCGACCCCAGACCGCTGGCCGCGGGGACGCAGCCCCCCGGGTAGGCGGAGTACTCCCGTTCGTTGAAGTAGATCCTCTCCTCCCCCCTCCGGTCGTAGCCGCCACCGCGCCCGCCCCGGCCGCCGCCCTCGTCGCCGTACCCGCCCCGGCCGCCGCCCTCGTCGCCGTACCCGCCCCGGCCGCCGCCCTTGTCGTCGCGCCCGCGGTCGCCCGCCTGGTCGTCGCCCCCCTCGTCGCGCCCTCCGCGGTCGCCGGCCTGGTCGTCGCCGCCCTTGTCCCCCTTGTCCTCCTCGCCCACCGTTCCGAGGGGGGCCGGTGCGGGGGCGGCCTGCCGGGCGGGCGGGGCGGCCTGGTGTACGGGCTGCTCGGCCCGCGCGGCGGCCGGTTCGGGCTGGGTGGATCCGTCAGTCGCATAGGTGATACCGGTGGCAAGGGCCGCTGCGCCGACTACGGCGGCCGCCACGGCGAAGGTACGCGAGGGCATGTCACTTCTCTCCGTCTCAGAGACGTCGGCCGGACGGCCAACCTGCGGCGAACGTACCGACGGGCCCCATACCTGTCATTTCGGGCGAGCCCAGGGCGTGACGCCACAGGACCGGTCGGGTACAAAGAAGGGATTCCACGCATATCCATACCGATGCCGATGCCGATGCCGATGCCGGTATCGGTGCCGGTGCCGGTGCCGGTGCCGGCACCGATGCCACTGTCCGGGATCTCAGCGTTCCGGAGCCGGGCCGGGCGTCAGCAGTTGCGGACCGACCAGACGGGGCTCCAGCCGATGGGGCTCTGCTCGCGGGCGGTGCTCTTCCGCAGCACGTTCCCGCTGCTTCCGTAGAACGTGGAGACCGTGCCCTTGGTCTGGTTGTTGTCGAAGAAGCCGTCGCCCTCGAAGTTGGACAGGGCGTACTTGTTGCAGGGCTTGAGGAAGAACACCTTCCACTGGTTCTTGGTGTAGTCCCACACGCTCAGGCACAGGTTCTCGTACGCGCACTGCGAGGGCGTGCCGTCGGGGTAGTACTTGTACGGCGCGGCCGGCGAGATGGACGGCGACACCGCGGCGATGCTGTTGGTCGACGTGTCGGCCTGGGCGGGGGCGGCGACGACGCCCAGGGCGATCGCCGAGGCCAGTGCGGTGGCTGCGCCGAGTGCAGAGAATGTGACGCGCATCTGGGTGAACTCCTCCTGTTGGCGGCCGAGTCGACGGCCGGCTCCCGTGCGGTTCACCAGCAGTCTGGGGCGGCGGGAGAACGGTGCGCGCGTCGTTTTGGGTCCAGCCAAATCGTCGGTCAGCAGCCGGCGAGCAGGCGGCGGCCCAGGGGTGTCGCCGCGTGCCGGACCCGCTTGCCGTCACGGCGGCTGGCGACGAGTCCGCCCTCGCGCAGTACGGCCAGCTGCTGGCTGACGCTCGGCAGCGACAGGCCGGTCGCCTCGGCCAGCTCGGAGGTGGAGGCGCAGGCCCGCACGGCCGTCTCGTACAGGAGCGCGGCGCGGGCCGGGCCCAGTAATCGGGCCAGCGAGCCCGGGGAGGCGTCGGGCTGGGCGGTCGTACGGTCGACCGGGTGGATGAGCACCGGCCGCAGCCCGTCGTCCGCCAGGGTGATCGGCTGCCGCCAGCAGAAGTACGAGGGGACCAGGAGCAGCCCCCGGCCGTCCAGGTACAGATCGCGCTCGACGGGATAGCTGACGGTCAGTACGGGCGGCTCCCAGGCCGCCATCGGCCGCAGGCTGCTCAGCAGCGCCCGTGTCCCGCCGTCCACCAGGGCGCGGGTGCGCAGGGCGGTGTCGGCGGCGGTGGCCGCGCCGATGTGGTTCCACAGCGGGGCGATGAACTCCTGGTGGTACGTACGCAGGTTGTCGCCCAGGGCTGTGAGTGCCGTGGTGTCGCCCCGGGCCAGCTCCGAGCCTGCCCAGGGCCGTCCGCCGCCCGCCGTCAGCAGGGCCAGTTCGTGGCGGAGGCGGTGTTTCGGGGTCGCGAGGACCCGGTCGATGCCCGAGCGGAGGTCCTCGGGTCCGTCCTCGGCGGACGGAGTGAGGAAGTCCGGGAAGTACGCGGCGCGCGGCACCAGACTGCGCAGCGCCGACGCCGCGTCCCGGGCCGCTCCGCCCCGGCGGAGCAGTCCGCCGGCCGCCTGGCGCCACGGGTCGAAGGCGAGCGCGCCCTCACGGTTCTGCAGGCGGCACAGGCTGCACACGATCTCCCAGAGCGGGTCGGGCCTGCGTGCGATGCGGACGTTCTCCAGGTCCTTGCCCGTGAAGTGGATACGCAGCATGGCTTCCCCCCGTTGGCCACCGACGCTCGACGAAAAGCGTGGCACGCACGGGGCTCCGGGCCACGGCGGCGCGACCGGCCTCGGCGAAGGCCGGGGGATTCCGGCAGCCCCGCGATTCGTGCGGCGGGATCCGGTCGGCCGGGCCCCGCCGCACGCGACTCACCGAGGGTCTCTGCCGGGAGTGAGCCGACTACTCCACGAAACGCCAGGTGACGTCGATCGAACCCTGATCGGGGGAGGCAAGCGCCTCGTATGCGCCGGGTGTCAGATCGAGGTCATGCCTGCCCGCACCCGGGCTCTGGTCAACGACCGTCGCGGTGATGGACTTTCCGTCGTGCGTGATCTCGATCTTCTTGCCGCAGGAGGGAGACGGGTATCCGGATCCGAACACGCTGGCGTCGATCGCAACAGCGAAGTCACTGTCCGTGGTGACGATGCCGCACGCCGTCAGTCCGGGGTGGTAGAACGTCGCGCGCCCGTGGTTGCCGCTCGACGGCGGCTCCGTGGGCGGCCCCGATGTCCGGCCCGGCTCCGGGGGTGTCGCCTTGCCCTGGTCCGGGGGCGGGGTCGTCGTCTGGCCCGGCTCCGGGGGCGGTGCCGTCGTCCTGCTCTGATCCGGGGGCGTCGTTGTGGTCCTGCCCGGTTCCGGGGCGAGAGTGGAACTCGGCGACCCGGTCTGGGTCGAGCCGGGTTCCGGTTGTCCTGAAGTGCTCGACGCCGAGACGGGTATGTCGGTGTCCTCCGAGGCGGAGGCGGTGGCGACGATCACGGCGGCGGAGCCGACGGCCAGTAAGGCGGCCGCGGCGATTTTGGCGATCTTGGCTCTCAACGTGCCCTCTCTGAATGTCACATTCCGGACGGCGCGTATGCGAGGCATTCGTGGCGGGGGGTGCCATGAAGTTTCCTCGCGACCGCGCCGCTGCGATCGTCGGCCCACGGGGGCTGACGATCGCAGCGGCGCCATGATGACCGGTCCCGCTGATGCTCTACTGACGCTCCGCTGTCGCCGGGCCCGGCATTCGGCTCAACTGCGTCAGCGGGCAACCGCCTTGGTCGCCTTGCTGGTCGCGGTACCACTGGCGTGGCCGGTGCGGCGGGCGGTCACCTTGACGGTGATCTTCTTGCCGCGCTGGGCGGACTTGAGCGTCAGCGAGGACTTGGTCGCGCCGGAGATCGCCTTGCCGTTCGCGTACCACTGGTAGCCGTACGAGGTCGGGGTGGGCGTCCAGGTGCCGTGTGCGGCCTTGAGGGTGCGGCCCACCTTCACGGTGCCGGAGATCGTGGGCTGCTTGGTGGCCTTCGGCGCGCTGCCCTTGGCGACCTTCACCGAGGCGGGCGTCACGGAACCGTCGGTGTGACCGGTGCGGTGGGCCGTGACGGTGATGGTGAGGTACTTGCCGAGCAGCGAC
This sequence comes from Streptomyces sp. NPDC001890, assembly GCF_042891445.1. Taxonomy (NCBI): domain Bacteria; kingdom Bacillati; phylum Actinomycetota; class Actinomycetes; order Kitasatosporales; family Streptomycetaceae; genus Streptomyces; species Streptomyces sp. NPDC001890. The sequence goes on from NZ_JBIATE010000004.1 coordinate 297,436, forward strand.
GCCGGGACGGTGTACGTCGATGCCGTGGCGCCCTTGATGGCCTTGCCGTCGGCCTTCCACTGATAGCCGTAGGAGGTGGCGGCAGGCGTCCAGCTGCCGTTCGTGGTGGTCAGCTTGGCGCCGACCTTCACGGTGCCGGTGATCTTCGGGGCGGTCGTCGCCCTGGGCGCCGCGCCCTTGGCGACCGTGAGCGCCGCGGAGGTGGCCGGGACGTCCGCCGTGCCGGTGCGGCGGGCCGTGACGGTGACCGTGAGCTTCTTGCCGAGCAGCGACGCCGGGACCGTGTACGTGGACGCGGTGGCGCCGGTCACCGGCTTGCCGTCGGCGTTCCACTGGTAGGTGTACGAGGCCGGGTCGGGGGCCCAGGTGCCGGTGGACGCGGTGAGGCGGTCGCCGACGCGGGCGGTGGTTCCGATGGCCGGCGGTGCGCTGTTCCTGAGCGAGGCCGGTGTGACCTCGAAGGAGCCGATCCCGTAAGCCCAGTTGACGTGGGTGATGACACTGAGGGACCAGGTGCCGACGGTGGCCCCGGTCAGGTCGAGGACGGCCGTCAGGGTCTTCCGGTCCGCCGAGACCTCGACGGTGGTCGATTCGATGACCTTGCCGGCGAGCTGGATCCGTACCTTGTCGTCCTTGTGCAGGGATGTGCCGGTCACCCGGACCGTGACCTTGCCGTCGGCGGTCCCGGTTGTCGGGGAGACCGACCCGACGCTCGCCTTCACCGTGCCGCAGATGTTGGACGAGCAGACCGCCTCGGCCTTGTACGAGGTCTTCGACGCCTTCTCCGGCAGCGACAGGACCAGAATGCTCGGGGTGGGCTCTGCGGAGTACGGCTCGTTCACGGCGCACTCGTAGCCGGAGGGAATGAAGCGCATGCAGCCGTTGTCGAGGCTCGCGTCGTACAGCGCGGGCACCGCGGTCTCGGTGGCGCCCGTGGTGTCGCTGATCGCCATGTCGAGCCGGTCCCGGTACGCCGTGGGCAGCGCGGCGCAGACGGCGGTGTGCTGCTCGTCGAGGGTGCCGGTGATCGGGCCGTACCCGTAGGCGATGCTCGCGGCCTTCTCGCACTCTGCGGCCGGTCCGTCGGCACCGGCGATGCGCAGGGCGTCGAAGCGGTACGAGTCGGCGGCCTCCAGGCCCGTCCGGACGGTGACCAGGACCTGGTAGTGGGTGGAACCGGTGACGGCGCACGCCTGGTTCTTGTTGCAGAGGGCGGTGCCGTCGGCGTCGTACACCACTGCGTTCGCGGTGCCGAGCTCGTCACGGACGTCGATGTGCAGGGTGTCCTTGGCGTCGGCGGTGGTGACCTGGCGGCAGCGCAGCTCGCCGGGGGCGCCCATGGTGCCGCCGGCGGACGGGCCGCCGACCTTCGTCGCCGGGTTCGGGGTGCAGCCCTTGGCGGTCGCGGTGACGTCGCGGCGGGTCAGGGTGTAGTCGGCGGCCGTGTCACGGCCGGTGACGAGCACGGTGTGGGCGACACCGGGGGCCAGCGCACAGGTCGTCCAGCCGGAGAGGGTCGAGTAGATCGAGCAGACCCGCTTGCCGTGGGGGTCCAGGACGGTGAAATCGGCGGTGGACGTGGTGCCGGGTGCCGCCTGGAGCTGGAGATTCTCCTGGGCTCCGTGGTCGTCGGCCGGGATGCTCAGGCAGCGCGAGAAGACACCGTCACCGGTGGAGAACCGGGCGGCCGGGCTCGTCGCGGTGAAGTCCCCCGCCGGGATGGCGGGGCAGTCGCTCGCCACGTCGGTGCGGTGCAGGGCGAGGGCGTACGGGCCGGTCGGCTCCGACGAGTCGCCGGTGGAGACCAGAGCACGGAACGGAGCCTTGCCGGTCAGTGCGCATGTGCCGGCCGACAGGTCGGTCCGGTCGCACCGCTGGGCGCCGTCGGCGTCGACGACGGTCACTTCGGGGCGCGGCGCCGGCCCGTTGAGGGCCTTCAGCACGGCCAGGCGGGCGTCCGCGGGAAGCGGCAGGGAGAGGCAGTCGATCTCGCCTGCCGCAGTGAACGTGCCCTGGTAGAGGCCGAGTTCGACTGGCTCGCACCCGGTGGTGGCGGAGCTGTCGAGGATGAGAGTCGGGTGGTCGGTGAAGACGGTGTAGTCACCGGCGGCGGAAAGGCCGCAGTAGCCGTCCCAGGTGGCGCAGACGGTCTTGCCGTCCCGGTCGTACACGGCGAGCGTCGAACGGGTGCCGTCGCTGACGGAGTACACGTTGTAGCGTCCGGCGGCCGGGGCCGTGAACGTCTTGCAGCCGCTGGCCGGGTCCGCGGTCGTGGGCGCGGAGTTGTACGCGCTCAGGGGGACGTGGGTGCAGCCGGCCGGGGCCGAGATGCGGCGGACGGTGAGGGTGTACTCGGCGGGGAAGCCGTTCTCGGCCTCGGTGACCTGCGAGAGGACCCGGTAGGGGCCGTCGCCGGGCAGTACGCACCCCTCGCTGTCGTCCTCGTTGAAGCGGGGGCAGATCCGGGCGCCGGTCTCGTCGGTGATCCACGACAGGCTCCCGCCGGACGCGGTCGTCCTGATGTCGTGGGTGATCCGCTCGCCCGGCTTGCCGTTGAACGGCTGGCACTGGATGGCGGTCGGCCCGGCGGCCGAGCCGACGACGGGGGCGGTGTCCCAGGCGGTGCCGATCTCCGGGGCGCAGCCCTCGGTGGTGGCGAGCGGGACGACGGCGACGGTGGGCTTGCTCGTGTCGAACGCGTTGTTCGTCAGCCGGAGCGTGAATTCGCCCGCGCGGGGCAGTCGGCACCAGCCGGCGCCCCACTGGGAGTCGTAGCAGTTGATCTCCGTGTCGCCGTCGAAGACATGGGCGTATGTGCTCGCGTCGGCGCCGCCGACGACCACGACCTTGTGCAGCCCGGCAGCTCCGGCAGTGATCGTGAAGCAGACCGTGCTGTCGCCCGGGATCGTCGGCCTGCCCTCCGCCGGGGCGGCCTCACCGAAGCCGGAGAGCGGCAGGGCGGCACAGTCCTCGTCCGCCGTGGCATCGGCCGATGTCGCCGCGGGGGCGTACGCCTGGGCGGCGCTCGCGGGCAGCAGCGACGAGAGCAGGACCGACAGTACGAGCAACAGTGTGGCGTAAGCCGCCGTAGCGGCCGATCTCCCGGATCTCGCCGCCGTGCGTGGGTGGTTGGGCATTCCGTTCCCCCCGGACCGGTGAGGTGTGCGCTTCTGCCGGGGGCTTCATGGACGACGCGCGAGCGCGCGAACGCGGGACGGCCCGGGACACAAGCGAGATGTGTGCGACTCGTAAAGATGAGCGCACGCGATCATCGCACACGTGTCCAGGGCCACCCCAGGAATTTTGGTTCCGGTCGTGGGCTACTTGCCCAGCACCGCCTTCATCACGGTCTTTGCGATCGGCGCGCCCAGCCGGCCACCGGAGATGTCGGACCGGGAGATGTCCATGGCCGTCGGGTCGATGAACACCGCGACCGCCACCGACTTCCCGCCGGACTTGCCGTACGAGACGAACCAGCCGTACGGCACCTCGTCGTTCACGTTCACACCGCGCTGCGCCGTACCGGTCTTGCCGCCGACCGTGACGCCGTCGATCAGGGCGCGCTGGGCGCTGCCCTCCTTGGCGGTGAACTCCATCATTTCCTGGACCTTCTTCGCCGTCTCCTCGGACACGGCCTGGCTCTTGAGCTTCGGCTCGTTCTTCTCCAGGACCGACAGGTCGGGGCCGCGCAGTTCGTCCACGATGTACGGCTGCATCAGCTTGCCGTCGTTGGCGAGCGCGGCCGTCACCATCGCCATCTGCATCGGCGTACTGGTGAGGCTGCCCTGCCCCATGCCCGTCAGCGCGGTCCCGGGCTTGTCGAGTTCGCTCGGGTAGAGGCTCTTGGTGGCGAGCATGTCGCCGAACTCGTCGGAGTAGACATCGGCGTTGAAGCCGAACTTCTCCGCGGTCTCCCGCATCTTCTCGGCGCCGACCTTGGACGCCGCGTCGAGGAAGACGTTGTTGCAGGAGTACTGCATCGCGGTCTTCATGGACGCCTTGTTGCACACCGCGTCGCCCGCCTCGCTGCCGATCTTGTTCCTGGAGAGCGGCAGGGGGTACGGGGAGACCGCGTCGGACCGGGCGTCGACATCGGTGACCACGCCGTTCTCCAGGGCCGCGGCCGCCGTGAGGATCTTGAACGTCGAACCGGGCGGGAAGGTCTCCCGCAGCGGGCGGTTGGCCAGCGGCTTGCTCTTGTCCTTCACGAGCGCCTGGAACCTGTCCCCCTCCTTGAACGAGTTCCCGGCGAAGACGGACGGGTCGTACGAGGGGGTGGAGACGAGGGCCAGGACCTTCCCCGTCTCCGGTTCCAGCGCGACGACCGCGCCCCGCGCGCCGAGGTCGGTCAGTCCCTTGTAGCCGGCCTTCTGCGCCTTCGCGTCGATCGTGGTGATCACATCGCCGCCGCGCCGCGGCTCGCCGGTGATGACGTCCTTGGCGTGCCGGAAGGCGAAGCGGTCGTCCTGGCCGCTGAGGATGCTGTCGTACGTCTTCTCCAGGAGGGACATGCCCTGCGACTGGGAGGCGTATCCGGTGACGGGGGCGTACATCGGGCCCTGTTCGAAGGTCCGCTTGTACTTGAAGTCCGTTCCGTCGACCGCCTTGGAGCCGGTGATCGCGTCGCTGCCCACGATGATGTCACCGCGCGGGGTGGCGAACTGGGTGATCTTGACCCGGCGGTTCTTCTCATGCGTGGCCAGGGGCTCGCTCTGGAAGTACTGGAGCCAGTTCGCCCGCAGCAGCAGCGCCATCACCAGCAGCCCGCAGAATATGGCTATGTGCCGCAGCGGCCTGTTCATCCTGATCCACTCCCGTAACTCACGTGTTCACGCGCCCGCGGGCGGTTCGGCCCTTAGCTCGTAAAGATGCTGATTCCGGGCGGATGGTTGCGCCCGCAACCACTCAGAGGTACTGAGCGTAGGCGTCGAGCGCCCGCAGTACTTCCGGCTCGCTCGCCGGGGGCAGTTGCAGGACGACCTCATCGATGCCCAGGTCCGCGTAGTGTGCCAGCTTGCCCGCGTTCGGGAGGACGGCGTACGGGACGATCTGGAGGTGCTTGGGGTCGCGGCCCGCCGCGTCCCAGGCCGCGCGGAGCTTCGGGACGGACTCGGTCAGGCCCCGGCCGCCGATGGGGAGCCAGCCGTCGGAGTACTCGGCGATGTGGGCGAACAGCTTCGGGCCCGCCGCGCCGCCGATCATGGTGCGGGGTCCGTTCACCGGGCCGCGCGGCTCCTGGGCCGGCTTCGGGTACGCGTGGCTGGCCCGGACCGATCCGAACTCGCCCTTGTAAGCGGTGGGTTCGTCCGCCCACAGGGCGCGCATCTGGGCCATCCGGTCGCGGACCAGGTCGCGGCGGGACGGCCAGTCGACGCCGTGGTCGGCGGCCTCCTCGACGTTCCAGCCGTAGCCGATGCCCAGGGTGAACCGGCCGCCGGAGAGGTGGTCGAGGGTGGCGATCTGCTTGGCCAGGTCGATCGGGTCGTGCTGGGCGACGAGCGTGATGCCGGTGCCCAGGGTCAGGCGTTCGGTGACGGCGGCGGCCTGGGCGAGGGCGACGAAGGGGTCGAGGGTGCGGCCGTACTCGGGCGGGAGTTCGCCGCCCGCCGGGTAGGGGGTGTCCCTGCTCACCGGGATGTGGGTGTGCTCGGGCAGGTAGAGCCCGCCGAAGCCGCGCTGTTCGAGTTCGCGGGCGAGCCGCAGCGGCGTGATCGTCTCGTCGGTGAGGAAGATCGTTGTGGCGATCCGCATCTGAGGACACCTCCGTCGTGATCCGGTGAGGGACGAGAACCCAACGTATGCCGTGCGGTGCGGAAAGCCGAGCTTCCGGGCTCCCGGGGTTCGGGGCTTGCGGGGGTTCCGGGCTTTTGGGCTTTTGGGCTTCCGGAAGGGGCTGCGGGAGGCGAGGAGTCGGTGGGCCGGTCCGGTCAGGTCCACCGGCGTTCTTCCGTGGTTCACCGCCGGCCGCCAGGGTGTCGGGTGCGTGTCATTCCTCGCCACCCGCGACACCCACGACACCCGGGGAGCCCCTCTCATGTCCGGATCACACTCCGCTCACGGCCACCCGATGGCCAGGCGCGGCCTTCTCGTCGGTACGGCCGCCACCGCTCTAACGTTGGGCACTGTGAGCTTCGCCGACGCCACCACCGCCTCGAACGAAGGCGACGAGGACACCAGGACCGTGCGCGGAACCCTGACCACCGGGTCGCCGGACTTCGTGTACCTGCCGGTCGAAGTGCCGCGCGGGGTACGGGAGATCGCTGTCTCGTACACGTACGAGAAGACCCCCGTACCGGCCGGGACGCAGGGCAACGCCCTCGACATCGGCATCTTCGACGAACGCGGCACCGCACTCGGCGGGCGCGGGTTCCGGGGCTGGTCCGGCGGGGCGCGCGGCAGCTTCTTCATCCGGGCGGACGAGGCGACGCCCGGCTACATCGCGGGGCCGGTGCGGGCCGGTACGTGGAACATCGCGCTCGGCCCCTACACCGTGGCGCCCGAGGGGCTGCCGTACGAGGTGACGGTCACCCTGCGGTTCGGGCCCGCCGGGTCCACGCCGGAGCCGGTGTATCCGCCGGAGCGGGCGAAGGGGCGCGGGCGGGCCTGGTACCGCGGTGACTGCCATCTGCACTCCGTGCACTCGGACGGCAGGCGCACCCCCGCCGAGATCGCCGCCGCCGCCCGCGCGGCCGGGCTCGACTTCATCAACAGCAGCGAACACAACACGTACTCCGCGCACGGGGCGTGGGACGGGCTGTGGGGCGAGGACCTGCTCGTCCTCACCGGCGAGGAGATCACCACCCGCAACGGGCACGTGCTCGCGGTGGCCACCGATCCGGGCACGTTCGTGGACTGGCGCTACCGGGCCCGCGACAACCGGTTCGGGCACTACGCGAAGGCCGTGCGCCGGGCCGGCGGCCTGGTCGTGCCCGCCCATCCGCACGCCACCTGCATCGGCTGCCACTGGAAGTTCGGCTTCGGCGAGGCGGACGCGGTGGAGGTATGGAACGGGGCGTACACCCCGGAGGACGAGATCGCCCTCGCCGAGTGGGACAACTCCCTGGTCGCCGCGGTCCGTTGGTCGAAGCCGTGGGTGGCGGCGATGGGCAACAGCGACGCGCACCGGGAGCCGGACGTGGTGGGGCTGCCGCAGACCGTCGTCCTCGCCGACGAGCTGTCGCGCGAGGCGGTCGTGGCGGGCATCCGGGCCGGGCACTCGTACATCGCGGAGTCGTCCGCCGTCTCGCTCTCCTTCGGTGTCTCGGGCGGGCGCGGAGAGCACGCGGGGATCGGTGAGCGGCTGCGGGTGGACGGGGACGACACCCCGGTCACCGTGCGGCTGGAGGTGACCGGGGCGCCCGGCTGCACCGTGCACTTCGTCACCGACCAGGGCACGCTGTTCACGGCCGGGCTGCCCGCGTCGGGCACCGGGGCGGTGCAATGGCGTACGACTCCGGCCTACGCCGCCTACGTACGGGCCGAGGTCCGGCATCCGGCGACGGTGCCGGGGCTGCCGGGGGCCCTGGCGGCGCTCACCAATCCGGTGTTCCTGGAGGGGCGTTAGGGGGTGTCCGGTGGATCATTGAATCAGTCACGGCAGTCGTAAGCCGTGACCTTCGACGTAGGGTGAGCTCTTTCGGAGGGCAGGGCGGTGTTCACTGACAGCCGAGACCGGCCCGGGGCCCGTGCGGTCCGCCGGACGGCTCAGCTCTCCGTTCCACATGCGCACTCATCCGTCCACCTCACGTCCGACCGGCCGCGTCCATGTGCGGCCCGCCCCCCGCCGCCGGCCGTTCTTCAGGATCAGGAGTCCTCGGCCTTGACCAGTGTCAGGGTGATCGGCCCGTCCACGTCCGGCTGCAGGTACACCTTCTTCGAACTCACCGTCCAGAGCTGAATGTCGCTCATCCCGTCGGGTTCGGGTTCCAGATACACGAAGTTCGAGGGGGTGGGATCCCAGGCGCCGCCGAAGTCGCCGAGGGGGGCGGTACTCCCAACGATCCCCAGATCGTCCTGGGAGAAGCCGACGGCGGAGAACCGACCGCCCGCCTCCAAGCGGATCTCCGCACCCGTGTCGTCATTCCGGTACACCCCGGGCAGGTCGCCCGGGTCGACATGGACCGGGCCCAGACCCACACACCCCGATACGAGAACCGTCATCAGTGCGCCCAGCACAGCGACGAAGCCGCTCCTCCCCATCCCTCGCGCCGTCTTCATGTCGACCTGCGTGTCCACACACTTCTCCCCCCGGATCAGGCAGCGGGATTGCCACCCCCACAACCCATTTGAACACGCTCAAAAATTCGGTGTACAACTGGCCCCTGGTACGGCTTCGTGGGGTTGAGCGGCGCGGGTTCCTCGTCGTTCTGGCTGGGGGAGGTGGCCGATCACGTCCCTGTGGGCGCTGGCCAGCCCATGAGGTGATCAAGGGGCGGGAATGAGCCATCTGAACATTGCAAGGTCGAGTGCTATACGCACTCGGGCTGGCTCAAGGGCCCGGGCGTCGGCCCTTGCGCAGGGCGCCGTCCAGGAGGGGGAGCAGGCGGTCCCAGTGGAGCTTCAGACCGGCGGCGCTGAAGGCGTCGGTGTCGGACATGGTGAAGCCGTGGACGGTGCCGGGGTAGACCTCGCAGGTGTGGCCTAGGCCTGCGGCGTCCAGGGCCTCGTCGAGCTCGCCGACGGCCTCGGGCGGCAGGTCGTCGGCGAGGCCGAGGTGGACCCGGGCGGTGAGTCCGGGGATGACGCGGTGCGGGCTGTCGGGCCCGTCGGTGACGACGAAGCCGGGATGGAAGCCGGCGACGGCGGCCACCCGGTCGGGGCGGGCCGCCGCGGTGCGCAGCGCCAGGGCGGCGCCCATGCAGTAGCCGACCACGGCGACCGGTCCGGCGTCGGCCTCGGGCCGGGCGGAGAGGAAGCCGAGGTAGGCGTCGGCGTCGCGCAGGGACCGTTCGACGGTGTGTTCCCGGAGCAGCGGCATCAGCCGGTCGATGACCTCGGGCCGGACCTCTTCCCCGATGTACTCGGGAAGTTCGACCACCGGTGCCGGACCGTGCCGGTAAAGGAGGTTGGGGACGAGCACGCAGTAGCCGTGCCCGGCCAGCTCGCGGGCCTTGTCCTGCATCTCGGGCCGCAGGCCGAAGGCGTCCGCGTACATCAGCACCCCCGGGTGCCGCCCGCCGTCGTCGGGGAACGCCGCGAAGGCGTCGGCCCGGCCGTCAGGGGTGGGGATCTGCAGCGTCTTGGCGGAAACGATGGGAATGGCGGGAATGGCGGGTCTTCCTTCCTGGAGTTCGCCAACTTCCGTTAGTCGCACTAACAGTGTCGGCACGGGCGAACGTATATCGTTAGCCTGACTAACGCAATGGGTAGGATGGGTGCCATGACCGGGCCCGAGACCGAAGCCGAAGCCTCAGCCGCAGGCATGTCCGAAGACGGCGCGTCCACGACGCCCGACAGGCTGCGCCTGCGGGCGAGCCGGCTGCTGTCGCAGCTGTCCACGCGGTCGGACCGGCTGATCACCGAGGGGCTGGCCGGGGCCGACGCGCGCAAGTGGCACTACGCGGTGCTCGCCTCGTTGCAGGATCACGGACCGGCCAGCCAGGCGACGCTGAGCCGGCGCACCGGCATCTACCGCAGCGACATGGTCGGCGTGCTCAACGAACTGGCCGAGCGCAAGCTCCTCGAACGGGCGCCGGACCCCGCCGACCAGCGCCGCAACATCATCACGATCTCCCCGCAGGGCCGCCGTCACCTGCGCCGCCTCGACCAGGTCCTGGACGAGCTCCACGACGAACTGCTCGCGCCGCTGAGCCCGGCCGAACGCGACCAGTTCGTACGGTTGCTGACCCGTCTGCTGGACCACCACAGCCGGACCGACTGAACGCCCGACCCCTGTCAGGCGTTCACGATCGCCCCGCCGGGCTCCCGTTCCGGCTCCGGCGCTTTCGCGGCACGGACACGGCGGGACGGGGCGGTCAGTACGCCGAGGCAGGCGATGACCAGTGCGATGCCGGTCCAGCCGAGGGCCGGCAGGTGTTCGCCCACCACCAGCACCGCGAAGACCGCCGCCACGGCGGGCTCCAGCAGGGACAGGGTCGTCGCGGTGCTGACCGGGATCCGGGACAGGCCGTAGCCGAACAGGACGTACCCGGTGAACATCGGCACCAGCGCCATGTAGATCCCGACGCCCGCGTTCGTCCAGGAGGCGACCAGCGGCGCCCCGGTGGCCAGCAGCACCGGTACGAGCAGCAGCCCGCCGAGGCCGAACACCGCGCCCATGGCCGCCCGCGAGGTGACGCCCCGGGTGATGAGGCGGTGCGCCGCCCACGCGTACACGGCGTACGTCAGGCCCGCGACCAGCCCGAGCAGCACGCCGACGACGGTCCGCCGGGCGGAGCCGGTGCCCGGTCCGGCACCGGCCTGCGCGGCCTCGGCCGCGCAGAGCAGCACCGTGCCGGCCAGCCCGAGGGCGGCCCCCGCCAGCCATCTCCGGGACAGGCTCCGGCCGTCCGCGAACCGCTCGATCAGGGCCGACGCCAGCGGGGCCGAGCCGATGGAGACGACCGTCCCGACCGCGACCCCGGCCAGATGCATGGAGGTGTAGAACGCGAGCGGATACAGCGCCACGCCCGCTCCCCCGACGAGCACGGTCCGCCACTGCGCCCGCAGCTCCGTGCGGGCCCCGGCGATGCGGCGCCCGGCCACCAGCGCCTGGAGCAGGCCGCCGAGCCCCATCGCCGCCGCGCCGATCGCCAGCGGGCCCACCTGGGGCGCGAAGGTCGCGGCGGTGCCCGTGGTGCCCCAGAGCACCGAGGCCAGCAGGACCGCGAGTGCGCCGAGGCCGGGTCCGGCGGTGTGCCGGGCCGCCGCCCCGGTCACAGGGCGCCCACCAGGGACGCCGCCAGGTCCCGGGCGCGCCGCATGCGCGTGCCGTCGCCTTCGAGGCCGGCGCGCACGATGGCCCCTTCGAGCAGGAAGGCCAGGTGCTCCGCCACGGACCGGACCTGCTCGTCACGGCCGGGCAGCAGCTCCTGGAGGTGGGCGGCGAGCAGGCCCTCGACCTGTTCCTTGTGGCGGCGGACCACGGCCCGGCCCTCGTGCCCGGTGGGCAGTTCGGCGGCCGCGTTGAGCAGGCCGCAGCCCCGGAAACCGTGCTCGTAGGCGAAATCGGCATGGTCGGCGTAGGCATCGAAGACGGCCAGCACGGACGCCGCCGGTCCCTGCGCTTCGGCCAGGCGCCGCCGGTAGAGGTCGAGCCACTCCTCGTGCCTGGCCCGGAGGTAGGCACAGACCAGGTCGGCCTTGGAGTCGAAGTTGTTGTAGAGGCTCATCTTCGCGACGCCGGCCTCGGCCGTGATCGTGTCGATGCCCGTCGCCGCCACGCCGTCCGCGTAGAACCGGCGCGCGGCGGCGTCGAGAATCCGCCCGCGCGCCGCGCCGCGCCGCCGCTTCACCGGCTGCTTTTCCTCGGGCTTCGCCTCGCCCATGCCGCCCACCTCCTGATTAGGTAGGTCAGTCTACCTAATAGCGTGGGTGGCGGCTTCCTCCGACCGGGGCGAGCCGATGCCGAGCCGCCGCACGCAGGCCCGTCGCTGCACGACCGCCAGACCCGCCACCGCCGTCCCGAGCACCAGCCAGCCCACCGGTCCGGCGGCCATCACCACACCGGTCAGCAGCGGCGGCCCGGCGGACTTCTGGATGGACTGCGACATCCCGGCCACCCCCAGATACGCGGCGCGGGCGTCCGGCGGCGCGAGCAGCACCGCGAGCTCCCACGAACTCACCGACCGCATCAGCTCCGCCAGCGTGACCAGCAGCGCCGCCGCGAGCAGGACCGCCCCGGCCACCCAGGCCCCGCCCAGGGTGGCGGCGGCCAGGAAGCCGCAGCACACGAACATCAGGACTCCGTACAGCAGCACCGCCCGGGTCGCCCGGCGCGGCCCCTCCGCACGCTTCGACACGCTCAGCTGGAGCACCACCACCAGCACGGTGTTGATGACCAGGAAGGCCGGGACCAGGGCGTGCGGCGCGGAGGTGCGGTCCACCAGCCACAGCGGCAGGCCGACGGCGAGGACCGAGTCGTCGAGGTTCATCGGGATGTCCAGCAGGGCGAACTTGAGATAGCCCCGGTCCCGCCACGGACTGGACCTCCGGACGGGGGCCCGCCCGCCCGGAACCGGAGCGGCGGGCGCCGCGCCCCCGGGCCGTGCGCCCCCGGCCCCCGCACCCCCGGACCGCGCCACCTCGACGGCGCTTCCCGCCGGTTCGCCCGTACGCCACACCAGCACCGCGGCGACGACGAACGAGAGCGCGTTGCCCAGGATCAGGACGCGGTAGGCGCCCGTGGTCCCCACCGCCAGGCCGATGGCCGCGAGCCCCGCGCCGACGCCGTAGCCCGCGTTGGCCGCGCTGCGCGACAGCGCCTGGTACGCGGCGCGGCGCTCGCCCGCGGCCCGGGTGGCGAAGAGCATCTCCAGCGTCTTCGCGGCCCGGTCGCCCAGGTAGGTCACGGCGACGACGGGGAGCAGCGCGTCGAAGCCCGTGCACACCAGGACCAGGCCGAGCGTCACCAGCCGGAGCAGATGGCAGCCGATCAGCAGCCCGCGCACCGGAAAGCGGCCGGCCAGCCGCCCGGCCAGCGGGGAGCCCGCGATGCCCGCGACTCCGGCCACCCCCAGCAGCACCCCGATCTGCTGGGCGCTCAGATGCGTCACGAAGGTGAGGTACAGGACCGAGGACGCGGCCCACAGACCCGAGCCCGTCCGGTCCACGGCCAGCGCGAGCAGCATGATCCGCGCGTTGCGGCCGCCCGGCGGATGGCGCAACTGGGCCAGCAGCCCCGGCCCGCTTCCCTTTCCCCGTCCCGCACCTCGCCGCATCACGCGCCCCCTCGGACAAGAGATCTTGAACAGCAGGACGAAGACTGCCGGGGAAACAGTCTCGATGTCAAGATACTTGATGGCGAGATACTTGCTTGCGGGCCGGCCCCGGAAGGGCTCCGGACCGGCGCCGGGCCGGCTCAGGCCCGGCTCCGGAACCTGTCCCGGTGCGCTTCGCGACCAGGGGCGTCACAGTGGAAGGGGGAGCACCGGGCGGGGCTGCCGGAGGAGGTGTCCGGATGGACAGGACCGGCGACAACGGCGAACGAACGGGGCCGGCGCCCTGCTTCGTCGTGCAGATCCATCAGGCGCGGCGCATGCACTTCGACTTCCGGCTGGAAGTCGGCGGCGTACTGAAGTCGTGGGCGGTGCCGCGCGGCCCGTCGGAGAACCCCCGGGTGCGACGGCTGGCCGTCCCCACCGAGGACCATCCGCTGGAGTACCGCACCTTCGAGGGCGTCATCTCGAAGGGCGAGTACGGCGACGACACCGACACGGTGATCGTCTGGGACCAGGGCACCTACCGGCCGCTCAGCCACGACCGGTGGGGTGCGCCCGTGCCGTTCGAGCAGTCCCTGGAGGACGGGCACGCGACGTTCTGGCTCGACGGGACCAAGCTGCACGGCGAGTTCGCCCTCACCCGCTTCAAGGGCGGCGACGGGCCGGGCGAAGAGGTGTGGCTGCTGATCAAGGCCAAGGACGGACGGGCCACCCAGGAGAGCGCCGACCTGCCGGACCCGTACCAGGCACGCTCGGCCCGCACCGGCCGCACCCTGGCCCAGGTCGCGGCCGAGGAGGGCGGCGGGCCCCCGTGACCGCCCGCGGCACCGTGGACGCCCTGCTCGCCCGCTGCGGAACCACGTACGCGGCCGAAGCCGGGATCCGGCTGCGGAACACCCCGCAGCCGCTGTACCAGCTCCTCGTCCTCAGCGATCTGCTGAGCGCCCGCATCCGCGCCTCCGTGGCGGTGTCGGCGGCGCGTGCGCTGTTCGCCCACGGCATGCGCTCACCGCGCCGGATGGCCGGGGCGACCTGGCAGCAGCGGGTGGACGCGCTGGGCGAGGGCGGCTACCGGCGTTACGACGAGCGCACCGCGACCCAGCTCGGCAAGGGGGCGCAGCTCCTGCTCGCCGACTACGGCGGCGATCTGCGGCGCCTGCGCGAGGAGGCCGACGGCGACCTGGACGCCCTGCGGGCCGGGCTGCGACGCACCCCGGGGATCGGCCCGGCCGGTGCGGACATCTTCGTCCGCGAGGTGCAGGCGGTGTGGCCGGAGGTGGCCCCGTTCGTGGACGGGAAGGCCCTCCAGGGCGCCGAACGGCTGGGGCTGCCCGCCTCCCCGGCGAAGCTGGTGAAGCTGGCGGCGGAACCGGCCGGGCCGGCGGACGGACACCGGGTCGCGGTGCTCGCGGCGGCCCTGGTGCGCGCCGCGCTCGACAAGCACATCGTGGACGACGTCAGGTCTCCCGCCTGAGAGCGGCCCTCACTCCGGGAGCCGACTCCTCGCGGCGCCGCCTCCTGCGGCCTCCGTCTCCTCCGGGCGCGGCTCCTCCGGGCGCGTCTCCTCCGGGCGCCGGTCCTGCACCCTGGTCCGGTACGCCCACAGCAGCACGCCCGCCGTCAGCACCGCCAGCGCGACGCCGAGTTCCTTGTAGCCGCCGTAGCCGGTGACCGAGAACCCGGTGGCGCCGACGACCAGCACGAGCGTCATGAATCCGGCCAGCAGCCAGGCCAGCGGGACGAAGAAGCCGGGCAGGCGGATCGGCCTGGGCAGGTCCGGGCGGTCCTTGCGCAGCAGGGCGAAGCCGGAGATGGCCAGGATGTGCGTGAGGATGTAGCCCAGGTTCCCGGTGACGAGAATGGCCAGCGGAGTCTTCAGACAGACCAGCACCAGCACGTTGATGACCAGGGCGACCACCAGGGCGCGGGCCGGTACGCCGCGCCGGTTCAGGACCCCCATCTGCCGGATCGTGGTGCCCTCCTTGCCCATGTTGAACAGCACCCGTGAGCCGTCGGCCAGCCCCGTGATCATGATGAGCAGCAGTGAGGCGATGAGGAAGACCGTCATCAACCCGCCCGCCCCGCCCACGAGTTCCTGGAACGCGCCGACGTAGAAGGTCGTCGGCTCCTCGCCGATCTTCCGCTCCCCCAGGTAGCCGGAGAGCGCGAGCGGCAGCAGGACGAACACCCCGAGGGAGAAGAGCACCCCGGCACGCAGGGCCCGGGAGGTGTCGCGGACGGTGTCCTTGTACTCGGGGGCGAAGGTGGCGCAGACCTCCACACCGAACGACGTCCACGCCATGACGTACAGCCAGACCAGCGCCTCGCGGACCCCGCTCAGCCCGTGCAGGTCCCAGTGCAGACCGGCCGTGGACCACTCACCGCTGAGGAACGGCAGCACGAGGAAGACCGCCAGCGGCACCAGCAGCATGCCGCCGGTCAGATAGATCACCCACATCGCGACATGCAGCCCGATCATGGCGGCGCAGAACAGCAGCACGATGACGGCCAGGCCCACGACGATGGGGAAGCTCAGCTGCGCGGGGCCCAGTTCGACGGTCCAGTCCTGGCCGGGGAACCACTGGGCCTGGACGAAGGAGCCGATGATGCCCGCGTAGATGGCGAGCGACGTCGTCCACGGGAACCAGTAGCCGACGCTGGCCAGTGGGCCCACGACGGGGGCCCGGGACTTCCAGCCCTCGGTGGCGTAGTGGGCTATCCCGCCGGACGACTCGGGGAACATCGCGGCGAGTTCGGTGTAGATCCAGTTGGTGGCCGTGGCCAGCACCATGGAGGCCGCCCACAGTGCGATGGCGCCCCAGGCCCCGAGGCCGCCGATCGACGCGCCGAGCGAGGCGACGAGGGCCGCGGGCATCGTCAGCGACATGGCGAAGCCGTCGTACCAGCGCATGCGTTTGGCGAGGACGGGCTGCTCCGGGCCGGTCTCCGCGGTCGTGAGGGGGTTGGACATGGGTGACCCCTTGGAAGAGCCCCTGATGGGGCGCGGTGGGAGAAAGGGGGGCGGGGCGGGCCGGCCCGGGAAGGCCGGCAGCGGCTCAGAGATCCAGGACGAGCCGTGCCCCGCGGCAGCGGGATACGCAGATCAGCATGGTGGCGCCGGCTTCCTGCTCCTGAGGCGTGAGCAGTTCGTCGCGGTGGTCGGGGACCCCGTCGAGCACCGCGGTCTCGCACGTGCCGCAGATCCCCGCCTCGCAGGACGACGGCGCCTCCGCCCCTGCCGCCCGGACCGCGTCCAGCACACTCGTGCCCGCGGGCACGTGCACATCGAGGCCGCTGCGGGCCAGGCGCACGTCGAAGGCGTGGTCGCCGTCGGGGTTTCCGGCCGGGTCCGGTGCGGTGAAGCGTTCGGTGTGGACCTGGCCCGGGTGCAGCTCGCGCACGGCGTCGAGCAGGCCGCCGGGGCCGCACGCGTACACCGTGGCGCCGGGCGTCGCGGCCAGGTACCCCGCCAGGTCCGGGTGGCCGGCCTCGTCCTGCGGGACGACGGTGACCCGGTCCGGCGGGAGTTCGCCGAGGAACGCCATCGTGGTCCGGGAACGGCCGCCGTACAGCATCCGCCAGGGCTTGCCCTCGGCGGTCAGCCGGTGGGCCATCGCCAGCAGCGGGGTGATCCCGATGCCGCCCGCCACCAGCACGTACTCGGGGGCGTCGACCAGCTCGAAGTGGTTGCGGGGCGCCGAGACCGCGACCCTGCTGCCCGCCCGCAGCGTCTCGTGCACGGCCGCCGATCCGCCGCGCCCGTCCGGCACCCGCAGTACGGCGATCCGGTAGTGCCCGGTGTCCTCGGGGTCCGAGCACAGGGAGTACTGCCGGACGAGCCCCGGCGCCACATGCAGATCCACATGGGCGCCGGGCGTCCACGGCGGGAGCGGGGCACCGGAGGGATCGGCGAGCGTCAGGGACAGCACCCCGTCCGCGGCGGCCCCGGCCTCCCGTACCTCCAGCACCCGGGTACCGGCCGGCGCCGTCACCTCGCACACCTCGGTCATGACGCCGTGCCGCCCGCCGAGTCGACCGCCTTCGCCGTGCGGTTCATCAACTCGACGAACGCACGACGGTAGTTGAGGGTGAAGAGGTCGGCGGGCACGGAGAACTCCGGCACCTGAGCGTCCCACGGGACCTCGCGCGGGGAGAGGTTCTCCACGACGGGCATGTCCTCCAGGTAGACCATCTCCTCGACCCGCAGGCACTCCTCCAGGGAATCGCCCTTGAAGCCCCGGTCGTTGGCGACCGCCCAGAAGATCTTGACCTGTTCGTAGCCGACCGGCGACGGAAAGCCCGCCACGACCCGGAGCCCGGCCTGTTCGTAGTGGTAGCTGATGCTGGCGAAGCCGGGGGCCGTGCAGTGGTACGACATCATGCAGTCGCCCTGGTTCGCCCAGTCGCCCTCCCCCGCGTCCAGCGGACGCTCCATGTGGACGTCGATGCCGTCGCGCCGCACCTGGAGCGGCTCCACGACCTCCGGGGTCGGGCCCATCGACACCTGGTGGACGAACGGGAAGTGGGCGACGTCACGGAAGTTCTCGATCGCGGCGGCGACCCCGGTCGGCGAGTGCAGCGGGTCCGCGGCCAGCCAGACCAGGTCGTGGCCGTGCCACTCCTCGGGGTCGTACAGCTCGGTGACCGGCTCCTCCAGCACCGTCCACACGTGCCCGAACCGCTCCACGGCCGGGTAGCTGCGGATCGCCGCCTTCGGCGGGATCTTCGACTGGTCGGGCAGCGAGGGCACATACGTGCAGCCGCCGCCGGCCCCGTCGAAGCGCCAGCCGTGGTACGGGCAGCCGATCGAGCCGCCGGTGACCTTGCCCTGCGACAGATCCGCGCCGCGGTGCGGACACCGGCGGGCGGTCACCCGGGCGACGCCGTCGGCGTCCCGGAACACGACGAGCTGCTCGCCGAGGAGCACGGCCGGTTCCGGGGTCTCCAGGTCGACGGACCGGGCCACCGGGAACCAGCTGTGGCGCATGGCCCGTTCGGCCTGTTCCCGCCTGGTCATGGGGGTGGCGGTGGTGAGGGAGGGAGAAGTGGACATGAGGCAACGTCCTGATTCGCGAGGGAAGGGTTGATGAGGTCTCGTCAGATGCCGACGAGAAGTGCGCCGCCGTTGACGGGGATGGTCTGGCCGGTGACGAACGCGCCGGTGTCGGCGGCCAGGAACGCGACCGCCTCGGCGATCTCGTACGGCTGGGCGAGCCGGCCGACGGGCACGGCGGCGACCTCGGCCTCGTAGTTCTCCGCCGGCACCATCCGGGTGGCGACGGCCCCGGGCGTCACCGCGTTGACGGTGATCCGCTCGGCCGCGAACTCCTTGGCCAGGGTCTTCATCAGGCCCAACTGCCCGGCCTTGGACACCATGTAGCCGTAGCTGTGCCCGTCGGGGACCTGGCCCCACTGCGAGGAGACGAACACCACCCGGGCGGCCGCGCTGCGCCGCAGATGGGGCAGGGCGGCCCGGGTCAGATACAGCGGTGCCCGTACGTTGACGGCGAGCAGCCGGTCGAAGTCGGCGTCGTCGGTGTCGGCGAGCCCGGTCATGGAGAACATCAGGCCCGCGTTGTGGACCAGGATGTCGAGACCGCCGAGCGCCGCGGCGGCCGATTCGACGAGCGCCTCGGCCCCCTCGCGGGAGGTGATGTCGGTGGTGAAGGTGTGCGCCTCGCCGCCCGCCTCCTCGACGGCGGCGGCGGTCTCGGCCAGCTCGGCCGCGTCGAGGTCGGCGAGGGCGACCCTGGCGCCCCGGCCGGCCAGGGTCAGCGCGTGGGCGCGGCCCATGCCGCGGGCGGCGCCGGTGATCAGCGCGGCCCGGCCGGTCAGGTCGTGCACGGTACCGGGGGCGCGGACCTCGCCCTGCACTGCGGCGGCGGCGGTGGCGGCGGCGGTCGTGGTCGCGGCGCTCATGCGGCGGTCTCCGGGTGCGCGGCGGG
The DNA here is from genome assembly GCF_042891445.1 of Streptomyces sp. NPDC001890. NCBI lineage: Bacteria > Bacillati > Actinomycetota > Actinomycetes > Kitasatosporales > Streptomycetaceae > Streptomyces > Streptomyces sp. NPDC001890. Next base: position 316,259 of record NZ_JBIATE010000004.1, read on the forward strand.
CTCCGGGTGCGGCTCGGTGACGTACAGCATGTTGCCGTCGGGGTCGTAGAACGGCCGGTAGCGGTACCAGACGCCGCTGGGGTGCTTCCAGACGATCTGCTCCTCGGTGACCCACTCGACCTTGCCGTCCAGCTCGGCGACGGCCGCGTCGAGGTCGTCGACCTCGAAGGCGAAGGAGTCCAGGCCGGGTGCGTTCTCGGCGTTGACCTCGGTGCGGCGCGGGGCGTGCTCACCGACCTCGGAGGTGAAGAGGTAGAGCGTGACGTTGCCCAGGTCGATGGCGGCCCAGCCCTCCTCCGGCTCGTAGGGAAGGTGGAAGGGCAGGCCCAGTACGCCGTGGTAGAAGTCCGCGAGACGCGGCACGTCGTGGCTGAGGATGTCCATGTTGTCGATGCGCTTCAGTCGCGGCACGGGATCGCTCCTTGGTGGTTCGGGAATCGGGGCTCGGGGTGGGTGCAGGGCGGGCCGGGGAACACCCGCAGGGCGCGGGCGGCGGGGTCGAGGAAGACGGTCGCCAGGGTCCGGAACTCGTGGGGCCCGTCGGTGGCGGGGTGCACGCACACCCCGCCGGTGTGGTCGGCCAGCGCGGCGAACGCCTCGTCCGGGGTCAGGTCCGCGCCCCGGCCGTGCAGCGTCCGGCGCAGCACCTCGTACCGCACGATCGTGTCGGGGTCGGTGACCGGTTCGGTGTCGCCGTCGGCGGCGGGGCGGGTCAGGAAGTGGTTGGTGTGCAGCAGCAGCCCGTCCGGGTCCGGCAGTACGTGCCCGATGCCGCCGGGCCACAGTTCGGCCGAGACCGCGGTCCGGCCCGCGTCGAGCCCGCCGACGACGGTGAGCGTGGTCGACGCGGTGGTTCCGGCGCTCCCGGCGATCTTCAGGGCTTCGGTGACGGTGTCCGCCCCGTCGAGGAGCCGACGGGCCACCACGTGGACGGGCACGCCCGTCCCGGAGCCGTCGCGCCGGTGGTGCAGGATGTTGAACAGGCAGCCCACGCCACGGTCGTTGATGCCGATCTTGCCGACGACACCGAACTCGGTGAGGGTGCGGGTGACGCGCCCGTCGGGGTGCGGGATCTCCCACTCCAGCCAGCCGTCGGCCAGCGACTCGTACCAGTCCCAGTTCTGCGCGGCGACCGGCTCCGCCCCGGGGCCGCCGAGCGCCACGAGCGTGGTGCACTCGCCGGGACCCGGCGTCCGGCCCGAAGCGAGGATCTCCGTACGGGCGTTGAGCGCGGCGACGCGGTCGACCGGCAGCCCCGCGCCCTGCGCGATGCCCCGGATCTCGTCGGCGAGGTCCGGCGCCCAGGCGTCCACCCGGGCCAGCGCCCGCGCACCGAGCGCGTCCGCGTCGGGCACTTTGGCCCGGCCGAACAGCTCGCCGTACGCCTCGGCGGTGGCCCGCACCCGCTCGCGCCAGGTCTCCCCGAACTCCCGCCCCCGCTCCCCGGGTTTGGCGACGGAGGAGGTGAAGCGGAGGTGCGCGGACGGCACCGGCACGGCGCTCACCGGGCACCCGGGAGCTGCGGGGCCTGGAGCCGTGGAGCCGGGAGCAGCGGGCGGACGTGGGCCGCGACATCGGCGAGCGTGGTGTGCCAGGCGCCGCCCTGCCGCTCGATCTCCTCGACCAGCCGCACCAGTTCGGCGAAGCGCTGCGGGCGGCCGATCACCTCGGGATGCATGGTGTACGTGACATGGCGGCGCTCGGCGCGGGCCGAGGTGTACTCGGCGAGCCAGGAGGTGTACAGCTCGCCGGGGGCGGCGGTGTTGCCCCCGGTGTCGATGTTCCAGCCGTAGCGCGGCCAGTCGTCCAGCGACCAGTGGACGGGCAGTTCGAGGAGCGAGCGCCCCTCCCAGGTCTCCCAGTACGGGCGGTCGTCGCCCATGCAGGAGGAGTCGTAGCCGAAGCCGTGCTCGACCAGCAGCTCGAAGGTCTCCGGGGTCAGCTCCCAGGAGGTGGACCGGTAGCCGGCCGGCACGGGTGCGCCGGCCCGGTCCAGTGCCTCCAGGCCGCGTTCGATCTCCGCCCGCTGCTCGTCGGCGCTCACCTTGTCGCTGCGCAGATGCAGATGCCCGTGGTGCGCCACCTCGTGGCCGCCGTCCAGGATCGCGCGGACGGTGTCCGGGTAGAGCTCGGCGGTGTGGCCGGGCACGAAGAAGGTGGAGCGGATGTTGTGCGCGGCCAGCAGCCGCAGGATCCGGGGCATGCCCCGGACCACGCCGTAGCGCCCCTCGGAGAGGGTGGTCAGCCGGCGCGCGTACGAGGGGCCCTCGCCGAGCCAGCCGGCCTCGGCGTCGACATCGAAGGTGAGGGAGACGGCCGCGTCGGCGCCGCCGGGCCAGGCGAAGCCGGGGGATTCGGGGGTTTCGGTGGGCCGACGGCCCTGTTCTGCCGGGTGCATCGTCACGACTCGCTTTCGTACGCGACCACAACGGATATCTACGCATCGCGTAGCGCTGAAGAAGAATGACTACGCGTTGCTGCGTGCGAGCCAATGTACGGTGCGCAATACACCCCGACAAGAGGTTGACGTGCACGAAATGCAGAAGAAGTTCACCGTGGTGTCACGCATTGCGTGCCCGTGATGCCCGGCCCCTGCGCAATGCGCGGCGGGCCGATGCGCGGGAAATGCCTAGGATCGGCACCATGACCGACCTGGACGACCTCGATCACGCGATCATCGCGGCCCTGGAAGAGGACGGACGCCGCGCCTTCCGCGAGATCGCCCGCTCACTGAACGTCTCCGAAGGCACCGTGCGGGCCCGCTACCGCCGCCTGGAGGAGACCGGCGTGCTCAAGATCGCCGCCTTCGCCGACCCGGGCGTCCTGCGCGCGGGCCGCCTGGCCCTGCTGTTCCTCAAGGTCGCTCCGGCCCACCACGAGTCGGTGGTGGCCGCGTTGTGCCGGCACCCCGAGGTCAGCTACGTCTCGACGCTGCTGGGCAAGGCGGATGTCTTCGCCCAGGTCCTGGTCGCCGACGACAACGAGCTGTGGACCTTCCTCCAGCAGAAGGTCCGGCCGCTGGAGGGCGTGGAGGAGACCGAGGCCGTCCCCGAAGTCGCCGTCCACAAGCTGTGGTTCAACGGCCGGATCCCACTGCCGACACCGACGAGCGCGGCGACCGGCACGGCAGCCGCGGCAGCCACGACGACGGAGTGACAGCCGTGCGCTCCCGCCGGGCCTGGCCGGTCCGGCGGGAGCGCACGGAGGAACAGCGGGTCAGCCCAGCATGTCCTCGACGAGGTCGGCGGCCCGCGAAGTGCCGCCCTCCGCCCGCGCCTCGGCGCGGAGCGCCGCCGAGCGGCGGGCGACCTCCGGATCGGCGACCAGTTCGGTCAGGGCGGTCCGCAGGGCATCTGCGGTGGCCTCGTCGGTGTCGATGCGGCGGGCCACGCCCAGCTCGACGAGCCGGTCGGCGTTCGTGAACTGATCGGTGGCCTGGGGAACGGCGATCATCGGTGTGCCGGTGAACAGCCCTTCGCTGCTGCCGCCCATGCCCGCATGGGTGACGAAGGCGTCGGCCTGTTCCAGGATCGCCAGCTGGGGCACCCAGGAGTGCACTTCCACATTGGCCGGGATGGCGCCGAGCTCAGCGGGGTCCGTGTACTTGCCGATCTGGAGCACGACGTGCCAGCCGGGCAGGTCGCCGTAGGCGGCCAGGCACTGGCGGTAGAACTCCGGCCGCTTCGTGAACGCCGACCCCAGCGAGACCAGCAGCACGTTCTCGGCATCGGCGGGACGCTTCCACTCCCCCGTGTCCGCCCGGGTGCCGAAGCAGGGCCCGACGAAGGTGACCGTGCCGGTGTCGACCCGGTCGGCATGCGGCTGCATCGCCTTCGGGATCAGCGCCAGGGACCGCGCGGGCGGTCCGCAGAAGGTCTCCACATCGCCGGTGGTCGCCCCGCAGTCGGCCAGCCAGCGGGCGAACCTCGCCAGGTAGGCGTCGGCGCCCGGCAGCTGCCACAGGGCCGCGGCGACCTCCTGGTCGTACCCCTCCCAGCCCACATAGGTCGGGGACAGCTGCAGGAGGGGGCGGTCCTGCGTCTCGCCGAGGACGCGCGCGGGGTAGGCGCCGATGTCGTAGAGATACAGGTCCGCGGGGTCGCGGTCGTAGACGGCGCGCAGCTGCGGGAGCGTCTGGACCGCGTCGTCGAGGAAGACGCCCATCGCGCCGATGGGGTCCTCGGGCCAGTCGTTCTCGGCGACCGGCAGCACGGAGGAGTAGGGGACGAACTCGGCGCCGGTGGCCTCGATCAGGCCGGCCACCGCCGGGTCGTTGGCGTAGGTCACCCGGTGGCCCCGGGCCACCAGCTCCCGGATCACCTCAAGGCTGGGCAGGACGTGGCTGACGGCGGGGATGCCGACCATCGCGACATGCGAACGGTGGCGTGACGTGCGACGTGACATGGAGGATCACTTCTTCTCAGGTCTGCGGTGAATGGGGACACAGCGAACCGGTGCGCCGGCCACGGGAACGAAACACCGTGGGCGCACTCGGATGCGGCGGGACGGGGTACGTGCCCCGTCCCTGTGTCAGCCGTAGATCTGATACATGAAGTACATGCCGGGGACCCTACCCCGCCCCCGCACGCGCGCGCACGGGGTTTTCGGGACTCCCCACCGGTCCGCTCAGTCCTCCACGACCAGCGCCGGGGTCTCCTTGGTCAGCACCTCGCCGCGGAAGAACGCCGGGCTGCGGCGCTGCATCACCAGCATCAGCACCACGCCGAGCAGCAGCAGCCCGACGCCGATGACGAACACCGAGCCGACCCCGAGGACCGACGAGCCGGAGCCGTAGGCCGGGTCCCACATGTCGTAGAGGGTCTTGCCGAAGACCGCGGTCAGCAGGATGCCGCCGACGCCCGGGAACAGGCCCTTGAAGACCAGGTCACGGAAGGAGCGGGTCAGGTCGGCGCGGAAGAACCAGACGCAGGCGAACGCCGTCAGCGCGTAGTAGAAGCAGATCATGAGGCCGAGCGCGTAGATCGTGTCGACCAGGACGTGCTCGCTGACCAGGGTCATGACCGTGTAGAAGACACCGGTCGCGACGCCCGCCGTGATCGTGGCCTTCCCCGGGGTCCGGAAGCGCGGGTGGACCCGGGCGTACGAGGCGGGCAGGGCCTCGTACGTGGACATCGCGAGCACCGTGCGTGCCACCGGGATGAAGGTGGTCTGCAGGCTCGCGGCGGCCGAGGCGAGCACGGCGACGAAGAGCAGGATGCCGAGGCCGGGGCCCATGACCGGACCGGCCAGCGCGGCGAAGACGTTGTCGGAGGTGCCGGGGTTGGCCAGGCCGAGACCGGAGGTGCCGGAGCCGACGGCCATCTGGGCGGCGACGCCGGTCGCCAGGTAGGAGCCGACGAGCACGACCATCGCGATCAGCGCGGCCCGTCCGGGGGTCTTCTCGCTGCCGGTGGTCTCCTCGTTGGCGGTCAGACAGGCGTCCCAGCCCCAGAACATGAAGATCGACAGCGACAGGCCGGCCGTGAACGCGGCGAACGACTGCACGGCGAACGGGTTCAGCCAGGACCAGGAGAAGTCGAGCGAGGAGGCGAACTCTCCACTGTTCGCCTTCTGCACGGCCATCGCCACGAACACCGCGAGCACGACGAGCTGGAGCCCCACCAGCGCGTACTGGATGCCCTTGGTGGCCGTCATCCCCCGGTAGCTGATCGCCGTGGCGACCGCGATCAGGGCGAGACAGGTGACGATGTGGACGGGCTTGTTGTCGTCCAGGGCGGCGATGGAGCTGTTGCCGGTGATCTCGCCCGCCAGCAGCCAGAAGTACGAGGTGGCGACGCCCGCCAGGTTCGACAGCACGATGATCGTCGCGATGACCAGGCCCCAGCCGCACATCCAGCCGACGCGCGGGCCGAACGCCTTGACCGTCCAGGTGAACGAGGTGCCGCAGTCCGGCATGGCCTTGTTGAGCTCGCGGTACGCGAAGGCCACGAGCAGCATCGGCAGGAAGCCGGCCAGGAAGACGGCGGGCATCTGCACGCCGACCTCGCCCGCGGTGGAGCCGAGGGTGGAGGTGAGGCAGTAGACGGGGGCGACGGTGGAGATGCCGATGACGGCGCTGCCCATCAGGCCGACGGAGTTCCCGCCGAGGCCCTTGCCGCGTACACCGCCGTCGGCCGGGGCGGCGCCCCTCACCGTGTCTCCGGCCTGTGGCCGCGCGTCCAGCTGAGTCATGAAAAGGACGATAAACGCTGCGATTTCCACATCCGGAACGCGAGACTCCGCCGTCTCAGCCTTGAATTCCAGGCAACAATACGGAAAGACCTTGATTAATTGAAGGTCGTTCGCGATTCCCGCCTTCCGATGCGAGGTCGAGACGCGACCGCGGCATCGTACGAGAACCGAAGCACTGTCCGTTTTGTGGGCATTCAAAATTTCCCGTGGGTGTCCGCTCGGCGGACACCCACGGTCGCGTACCGGTTCAGCCGGGCCAGACGATCGACTGGAGTTCGCTGTACGCGTGCAGGGCGTACGAGCCGACATCGCGCCCGACACCGCTCTTCTTGAACCCGCCGAACGGGGCCTCCATGTTCCGCCCGATGGTGTTCACACCGACCCCGCCGGCCCGCAGCCGCCGGGCCACCCGGAAGGCGCGGGCCACGTCCGAGGACCAGACGTAGTCGATCAGCCCGTAGTCGCTGTCGTTGGCCAGCGCGATGCCCTCCTCCTCGTCGTCGAAGGGGACGACCACGACGACCGGGCCGAAGATCTCCTCGCGGACGACGCGCATCTCGTTGGTGCAGTCGGCGAGCAGGGTCGGGGCGACGTAGAAGCCGCGGTCGAGCCCGGCCGGGCGTTCGCCGCCCGTGACGACCCTCGCCCCCTCCTTCCGGCCCAGCTCGACGTACGACTCGACGCGGTCGCGGTGGGCGGCCGAGATGACCGGGCCGACGACCGTGCCCCTGGCCGCCGGATCACCCACCTTCAGATATCCGGCGTAGGCGGCGAGCTTCCCGATCAGCGCGTCATGCACACCGCGCTGGACCAGGACCCTGGTCGGGGCCGTACAGATCTGACCGCTGTAGAAGGAGAACGTGGTGCCGATGCCCGCCACCGCCGAGTCGAGGTCCGCGTCGTCGAGCACGAGCGCGGCGCCCTTCCCGCCCAGCTCCATCAGCTGCCGCTTCATCCCGCGCCCGCACACCTCGGCGATGCGCTGCCCGACCCCCGTGGAGCCGGTGAAGCTGACCATGTCGACGTCCGGGGAGTCGACGGCGGCCTCGCCCGCCTCCGGGCCCGACCCGGTGACGACGTTGACGACGCCCGGCGGGACGCCCGCCTCCGCCAGCGCCTCGGCCATCCGGAAGACGGAGAGCGGGTCCTGCGGGGCGGGCTTCACGACGACCGTATTGCCCATGGCCAGCGCGGGCGCCACCTTGCCCGCCGGGTTGGCCCAGGGGTTGTTGTACGAGGTGATGCAGGTGACGACGCCGACCGGCTGGCGCACGGCCAGGGCCCCGAAGACCCCCGCCCGCCCCATCGGCCCGGCCTCGTTGATCTGCGGCGTGATCGCCTCCTCGACCGGCTCCAGCGCGCCCCTGGCGTACCGCCGGAAGCGGGCGGCACCGACGGCGACCTGCATGCCGCGGGCCGTCCCCGTGGTGGCGCCGCTCTCCGCGCGGGCGAGCGCGGCGTTGCCGTCGAGGTCGCGCAGCATCAGGCCGGCCGCACGGTCGAGGATCTCGGCCCGCTCCTCGGGGCGGGTGCGCGACCAGGTGCCGAAGGCCTCCCGGGCCGCGGCCGCCGCCGCGTACACCTGCTCGCGGCTCGCCTCCGGGGCGAGGCCGACCACCTTCTCGGTGGCCGGGTCGATCACCTCGTAGTGGCCGTGGTCGGGTTCGGTCCACCGGCCGCCGATGAACAGGCCGCGCTTCTGGTCGTCGCTCATACCGTGCTCACCGTCCGGGTGTCGCGGCCGGAGCGGAGCACCGTGCCGGGGACCGCGCCGGTCACCTTGTCGTCGCGCAGCGTCTCCACCCCGTTGACCCGGACCGACACGATGCCGATGGCCCTGGAGTCGAGCCGGGGGCTGTCGCCGGGCAGGTCGTGGACGAGGGTGGCGGGACCGGCGTCGATGCGTTCCGGGTCGAAGAGGACGAGGTCGGCGTGGAAGCCCTCCTCGATCCGGCCCCGGTCGCGGAGGCCGAAGAGCCGGGCAGGGTCGTCGGTCAGCATCTTCACGGCCTGCTCCAGGGGGACGAGCCTGCGCCCGCGCAGGCAGTCGCCGAGGAACCGGGTGGTGTACGGGGCACCGCACATCCGGTCCAGGTGCGCGCCCGCGTCGGAGCCGCCGAGCATGACGTCCTCGTGCTCCCAGGTCTCGCGGCGCAGCGCCCAGGAGGCGGGGTCGTTGTCGGTGGGCATCGGCCACAGCACGGTGCGCAGCTCGTCGGCGGCGCAGATCTCGACGAGGCAGTGGAAGGGGTCGAGCCCGCGCTCGGCGGCGATGTCGCGCACGACGCGGCCGGTGAGCCCTTCGTTGGCCTCGCTGTAGGTGTCGCCGATGACGTACCGGCCGAAGTCGGCGAGGCGGCGGAAGACGCCGGCCTCCTTGCTGTCGGCGCGGCGGAGCATCTCGGCACGGGTGTCCGCGTCGCGGAGCCGTTCGATGCGCTCGGAGACGGGGAGGGCGAGGATCTCGCCCCAGCCGGGTATGAGGTTGAGGGCGCAGAAGGTGCCGAGCGACATGTTCATCGGGGTGAGGATCGGCATGGTCAGCGCGACGATCCGGCCCCCGGCCCGGCGGGCCCGTTCGCTGGGCACCAGCTGGCGCGGTACGCGTTCGGGGACGGCGGCGTCGATGGTGAGGACGTTCCAGTTCAGCGGGCGTCCGGCGGTGGCGGTCATGTCGACGAGGAGCTCGATCTCCTCGTCGGCGAACTGGTCGAGGCAGCCGGCCACGATCGCTTCGAGCTGGGTGCCCTCGTGCTCGCCGACGGCCCGGGAGAGGGCGAGGAGCTCCTCGGGCAGGGCGTGCCGGGAGGCGACGGGCTGCCCGTCGCCGTCGGAGTGGGTGGCGGACTGGGTCGTGGACAGCCCCCAGGCCCCGGCGTCCATCGCGTCGTGGAACAGCGCGAGCATGGCATCGAGCTGCTCGGGGGTGGGCTGTCCGCCGATCGCGTCGGCGCCCATGACGTGCCGGCGCAGGGCACAGTGCCCGACCATGAACCCGGCGTTGACGGCGATCCGCCCTTCGAGGGCGTCGAGGTACTCGCGGAAGCTGGACCAGGTCCAGTCGACGCCCTCCTCCAGCGCCTTGAGGGCCATGCCCTCCACCCGCGACATCATCCGGCGGGTGTAGTCGGCGTCCTCGGGGCGCTCGGGGTGCAGGGGTGCGAGGGTGAACCCGCAGTTGCCCCCGGCGACGGTGGTGACGCCGTGGTTCATGGACGGGGTGGCGTACGGGTCCCAGAAGAGCTGGGCGTCGTAGTGGGTGTGCGGGTCGACGAACCCGGGCGCGAGGACGAGGCCGGTGGCGTCCTCGGTGGTGACGGCCTCCTCGGTGATCGTGCCCGGTTCGGCGACGACGGCGATGCGGCCGTCGCGGATGCCGATGTCGGCGGGGTACGAGGGCCCGCCGGTGCCGTCCACGACGGTCGCTCCGCGGATGAGGTGGTCAAGCATGGCGGGGTTCCCTTCTGTGGTGGGTGGATGTGCGGCCGGGGTGCGCACGGCCGCGGTACGCACCCCGGCCCCACGGAGCGGCGGTCCGGGAAGACGCCGCTGGTCGGGGGCGGTGGCGGGCGGGTCGCGGGTCGCGCCGCCCCCGCCCGTACCCCTTACGCCGCGTCGCGGAAGCGGGACGTCCGGTGCACCGGGTCCGTGTCGATCTTCGGGATCACGTGCTCGCCGATCAGCTTGATCGAGTTCAGCGTGTCCTCACGGCTCAGCCCGATCGGCAGCCCGAAGCTCAGCTGGTCCGCGCCCGCCTGCTCCCACCGCTTGCACTGCGCCAGCACCTCGTCCGGGTCGCCGCAGATCATCAGCTCCTCGGCGATGAGCAGCTCGATGATCTCCTCGGTGTACTCCGGGAGCAGCTCGGGCCACTCCGGGATGCCCTCCGGCCGGGGGAAGGTGTCGTGGTAGCGGAAGAGCAGCGACTGGAGGTAGTTCAGCCCGCCGCCCACCGCGATCTCGACGGCCTTGGCGTGCGTCTCGGCACAGATGGCCGTGGAGGTGACCATGACGTTGTCGTTGACGAAGTCCCCGACGGGCTCCGCCTCCTTGACGGCGTTCTTGTAGGACTCGACGACCCACTCCATGTCGGAGACCTTCTGCACGCTGAAGCCCAGCACACCGAGCCCCTTCCTGCCCGCCATCGCGTACGAGGACGGCGAGCCGGCCGCGTACCACATCGCCGGGTGCGACTTCCCGTACGGCTTGGGCAGGATCTTGCGCGGCGGCAGCGACCAGTGCTTGCCCTGGAAGCCGACGTACTCGTCCTGGAGCCACATCTTGGGGAACTCGGCGATGGTCTCTTCCCAGAGTTCCTTGGTGTGGTTCATGTCGGTGATGCCCGGCATGAACCCGAGGATCTCGTGGCTGCCGGCCCCGCGCCCCGAGCCGAACTCGAAGCGTCCCTCGGAGAGGTGGTCGAGCATGGCGACCTTCTCGGCCACCTTCACCGGGTGGTTGACCGGGGCCAGCGGGTTGAAGATGCCGGACCCGAGGTGGATGCGGTCGGTGGCGTGCGCGAGGTAGCCCAGGTACACGTCGTTGGCCGAGATGTGCGAGTACTCCTCCAGGAAGTGGTGCTCGGAGGCCCAGGCGTACTTGAAGCCGGACTTGTCCGCCTGGATGACGTACTCGGTCTCCTCGATCAGCGCCTTGTGCTCTGCCCCGGGGTCGACCTTGGCCCGCGCGGCGGGCACATACCCCTGTACAAAGAGCCCGAATTCCAAGGGGGTTCACCGTCCTCAATCGTTTCTGACACTCCGTCAGATCTTGATGCGTCCGACTGTTCCACCGGCACCGTTACCCGTCAATACCTGACGCATCGTCAGATAGCCTGGCTCAGAACAGGCTGACGCCCGCCAGCCATCCCCCGTCGATGACGAACGGCTGCCCGGTGATGTACGAGGAGTCCTGGGAGGTCAGGAAGAGCGCCAGCGCCGCCACCTCCTCCGGCTGCCCGATCCGGCCCAGCGGCACCAGCTTCCGGTACAGCTCCGCCACCGCGGCCTTGGACTCCTCCGGGTCGGCGGAGGGATCCAGCGCCGCCGGGTTGGTCATCGCGGTGTCCACGGCCCCGGGGCAGACGGCGTTGACCCGTATCCCCTTCCCGGCCAGCTCCATCGCCGCCACCCGGGTCAGCCCGAGCACCGCGTGCTTGGTGGCGGCGTACGCGCCCACGAACGCCATGCCCGTGAGCCCGGTGTACGAGGCGGTGTTGACGATGGTCCCGCCGCCCGCCGCCTCGATCTCGGGCGCGACGTTCTTGATCCCGAGGAACGCGCCCACCTGATTGACCTGCACCACCTGCTGGAACTCCTCCAGCGGCGTGCTCAGCAGCTCGTTGAACCGGAGGATGCCGGCGTTGTTGACCAGCCCGTCGATCTTCCCGTGGGCGTCCTTCGCGGCGGCGACCGCGCTCTGCCAGTCCTCCTCCCGGCTCACGTCCAGGTGGACGAAGCTGGCGGCCTCCTTCCCCAGCTCACCCCGCAGCTCCTCGGCCAGCGCCTCGCCCTGCTCGTCGAGCACATCGGCGATCACCACCTGTGCGCCCTCCGCGGCGAAGAGCCGCGCCTCCTGCTCGCCCTGCCCGCGCGCCGCCCCGCTGATCAGTACGACCCGCCCGTCCAGCTTGCCCATGGCCTGACTCCTACCTGTCGAGATGGGGTGCGACCTCGGCGGCGAACGCCGCCATCTGGTCGGTCAGTTCGCTGCGGCTCCGGCTGCGGAACCGCACCTGGATCTGGTGGACGCCCATGGCCCTGTACCCGCGCAGCGACTCGGCCAGGGCCTCCGGCTTCCCGGTGAGGGTGCGCCGCCCGACGGACCAGTCCGGCTCACCGACGTACAGCGGCTCGGTGATCGCACCGACGACGATCGGCTCCTCCACCCCGGCCGCCTCCCGCAGCTCCTTCAGCCGGGCGATCTGCGCGGGCAGCTTCTCCCGGGGATCGCCCTGCGGCAGCCAGCCGTCGCCCCGCACGGCCGCCCGGCGCACTGCCGCCGGCGAGGAGCCGCCCACCCAGACCGGCACCCGCTCCTGGGCCGGACGCGGCAGCTGCCCGAGGCCGCCGAAGGAGATCCGCTCGCCCGCGAACTCCGGGTACTCCTCCGGGCCGAGCGCCGCCTTCAGCGCGTCGATGGTCTCGTCGAGCACCCGGCCCCGCCCGTCGAAGTCCGCCCCGAGCGCCTCGAACTCCTCCGCCACGTGCCCGGCGCCGACGCCGAGGATCAGCCGGCCGCCGCAGAGGTGGTCGAGGGTGGCGTACTGCTTGGCGGTGACCAGCGGGTGCCGCAGCCCGACGACGGCGACATGGCTCATCAGCAGGACCCGCTCGGTGATCCCGGCGAGATAGGCGAGGGTGGCGACCGGGTCGTACCAGACGGTGCTCATGACCCCGGCGAGCCGCCGCGGGATCGCGACGTGGTCGCAGCTCGCCAGATAGGCGAAGCCGGTGCGGTCGGCGGTCCGGGCGATCTCGGCGAGGTCGTCCGGACCGGCCGCCGCCTCCCACCCCTCGGCGTAGATGGTGCTCTGCGACTGGATCGGCAGCTGCATCCCGTACGACAGCGGCCCGGTGGTCGAGATCGGCACCGAACGGCCTCCTCCCCGAGGAAATCTGACACACCGTCACTTGACGGGCGCGGGGGCCATCGTGATACCTGACGCTTCATCAGGCAAGGGGCGGGGAAGGAGTGGTTACGAGAGGTCCTGCGCGGCCGGGGGCCTGCCGTCCACGTCCCGGAACAGGAAGTCGCCCTCGATCTCCAGCCGGGTCGGGGCCTTGCTCCCGTCGTAGAAGTTCACGTCGTCGCACTCCCCGGTCCAGCGCAGCCGGAGCAGCTCGCCGTCGCGCGCGAGCACCGTGATCCGGTTGTCCCGCAGCGGCTCGTGCTCGAAGTAGTAGAGCAGCGACATGGCCGAGTCCTCGCCCTCGGCCACCCCGGGCATCAGGAGCGTACGCCCGACCAGCCGGTCGATGTCCGCCTCGGCGGCCGTCATGGCGACGCCCACCTCGGCGGACGGGGCCGCGTTCTCACCGGCCGTGTCCTCGCAGCGCCGCGCGGCGTCCGGGTCCGCCAGGGCCTCGAACCAGACCGTCACCCCGGCGTCCGCGTCGTCGCCGCCGCCGCCGCCGTCGTACGAGCGGATCACCCGCACCACCGCCGTGTCGAGGCCGTACTCCTCGTCACCGTTGAACCGGTGCAGCACCAGGCGCCCGCCGGGGACCGCCCCCTCGCCTCGCGACCCTCCCATGGCCACCACCTCCGGGCCCAGCCTCGCACGACGGAGCGGGCGCCGCTGCGGGCGTCGGAGCAGGGGCGGTGCGGTGGCGGGGTCCGGTGCCGCGCCCGGCGCCGTGCCCTACGCCGTGCCCTACGGCCGGCCGGCCTCGGTGTCGGCGTCGCCCTCGTAGTCGTCCCCGCCGGTCGCCGCGCTCTCGGGGGCCGCGTCGCTCCCCGGCGCCACGCCCTCGCTCTCGTCCTCGTCGCCCTCGTCCTCGTTCTCGTCCGGCGCGGCCTGGACGCCCACGCCCTGCGAGGAGGACACGTTCTGGTCGATGGCGCCCCCGCCGCCGTCGTGGTCGCTGCCCGCCGTGCCCTTGCTCAGGGGGCCCAGCACATTGAGCGTCCGGTCCACCTCCAGCCAGGAGTCGGCGTTGGAGTTGTCGATGGTGATCAGGGACGGACCGTGGTGCGTCTCCATCCCGCCGTCGGGGGCGTCGGCCCAGGCCGCTCCGGCGGCCAACTGGCCCTGGCAGAGCGCCCCGAGGGCGATCACCAGGACCGCGCGCGCCTTCGACGAGGTGAATCCCATGTTCCTGCTCTTCCTTCTTGCCTGTGGTGCACATGGCGCCGGGGCCCCGCGCTGCGCGGTGACGCACCATCGGGGCCCGGCATTCGGACGGTTCGATGACCAGCCGGGCCGACCGCACCCGGCGCGACGTCCGGATCAGACGGTCGCGGGCTCGCGGACGGGGTGGTGCCTGCTGATGTTCTTCTCCAGCAGCTCCGTCGAGCGCTGCACCCCGATCCCCTCGGAGGGCACGAACTCGGGAAGCCGCCCGTCGGACTGCTTGAGGTCCGTCAGCGCGCTGTCGATGGCGGCGTGCGCGGCGAAGAGGCAGGGCGTGCTGTAGATGGCCACCTGGCACTCCAGGTCGGTCAGTTCGGAGAGCGAGAGCCGGGGCGACTTGCCGCCCGCGATCTGGTTGAAGAGCAGCGGCTTGTCGCCGACCACCTTCCGGATGCGCTTGATCCACTCGACGCTGCGCACCCCGTCGACCAGGACGACATCGGCGTCCGTCTCGGCGAGCGCCTCCGCACGGCGCAGGATGTCGGACTCCTCCGTGGCGTCCGTGCGGGCCACGACCACCAGGTCCCGCCTGCTCTCCAGTACGAGGTTGAGCTTCTCCAGGTACTCCTCCAGCGGCAGCACCTGCTTGCCGTCCGCGTGGCCGCACCTGCGCGGGCGCTTCTGGTCCTCCAGGATGACGCCGGAGGCGCCGATCCGCTCCAGTCGCTGCACCACGTGGCAGGCCACCTCGGGGTCGACGTAGCCGTCGTCGATGTCCACCAGCAGGTGGTGGGAGGGGAAGGCCAGCCGCAGCCGCTCCACGAAGGCGACCATGTCCGGCCAGGCGATGAAGCCGATGTCGGGCAGCCCGTAGTGGGAGGCGGCGAAGCCGAAGCCGGACACGAAGAATCCGTCGTAGTGGCGGGCCACGACGGAGGCCGAGTACATGTCGTAAATACCGATGAGCGGAGTCGTTCCCGGGGACCGGACTTCGTCCCTCAGCGCAGTTCCGTAACTCACAGCGTCTCTCCTTGACCAATGGATGAACGGGTGTTGAGCGATGCCGTCCCGGGCACTGCGGGCTCCGTCGACGCCGGGCCCCGGAGCCACTGATGCCGCGGGTGCGAGAACACCACGCGCGGACTCGCCCGCCGAAATGGCAGCGGCGTTCCGACCGCACGGGACGTAAGAGATCTGCCCTCTTGCGAAGACTCGTATATCTATACAGCCGTGACCGTGTCTTTACTCCGAAACGCGCCGCTTTTTACCTTGCGTGCGAGGCTTCTCGGGTGCACGCCGGGGGCTTGTTGCGGGCGCGCGGAATCCGGCGGGAGCGTCCTTTCGGATCATCCGAAACAACAACTCGGGAAAGCGTCGAATGCCCTGCGTATGCGCTGTGTTGACGTTCCACGGGACCACCGGAGCTGCGACGGCGGAGGACGCCGCCCGGCATTTCACCGGACCGCTTGAGCAGTAACGTTCCACCCCTCGGGGGCGTCGACGGCGGATCCACCGGTCGAACTGTTCGAGCGGATGCCCCACATAGTTTTCCAGCCGCCTCTAATCGCCTCGGGCGTCGGATCGACGGGGACAACATAAAGCTGCTGCAGCAGAAGATCTCTGCTGCAGCAGCGGCCGGGGGGCTGTTCAGATCATGCAGAAGAAGCAGGAATGCAGACCGCGTACGACTGGACGGTCTGCGGGCCGGCTCCGCTGTTGTACGCGGAGACGTGCCAGGTGTTGGTCGGGGTGTCCGGGTAGCTCGCGGTCCAGTGGATCTCATCGTTCTGCAGTTGATTCACGGCGCCTCCCCCGGTCAGCACGGTCCCGGCAGGGCAAGTGGCGATGATGTTCTCGATACTGCCGCCGGCGGGAATGAGCGTGGCTGTGCTGGTAGCAGTCTGGGACGGACCGACAGGCCCAGCCGGCCCGGTGGCACCCGTCGGACCGGTCGCGCCATCGACACCATCGGCACCGTTCGCACCCGTCGCGCCATCGACACCAGCCACACCGGTGGCACCCGTCGCACCGGTCGGACCGGTCGGACCGGTCGCGCCATCAAGGCCGTTGATACCAGCCGCGCCCGTCGGACCCTGCAGACCCGTCGCACCCGTCGCACCGTCAACGCCGTCAACGCCAGACGCACCCTTCGGACCAGTGGGGCCCATCGGACCGGTGGGGCCCATCGGACCGGTGGCGCCGGTCCCCGGGTAGTCGTCGCAGAACGGCACGGTGGTCTGTGTCGAGATGTATCGGGCGCTCATCCAGCCACTGCCGTTGGACAGCAGGTACCACAGGGAGTTGCCGTCGACGTTCCGGCCCGACACCTTGCAGGCGATGGAAACGTGGCCGCCTGACGGCACACTGCCCACGATCGCCGAGCGGGTGGTGGGACCGCTGCGGATGTTCTGAGAGGTGCGGGAGATGACCGTCCCGGACACAGCGGCCAGCACCCGGCCGGCCAGCACTCGGTTGGATGCCTGCGTACCCGTGGGGTTCGGCGCCCCGTGAGCGACGCTCATGGGACACAGTGCCAGGGTCATGCCCAGCGACATGGCGCCCAGAGTCGAGCGAGACAGAATGTCCCAACTTCTCGATTTGCACATCTCGGTTCCTAACCGCTTCTGCAGGGATTGGAGCCGTGAATGTGACAGCCGCGGCGAGTGATCGGCATATGCGCCACGCACCGATGTGCCGTTTGAACGCAGACCGCACCTCTTGCGGGTGAGGCCAAACCGGCTACATATCCTCACTTTCAGCATAATTGGACCTACTGATCATTCGGGCGGCCCGCCTGAGCGCCTCCGAACATTCCGCGTCGCGACGCGGTCCATGTGCGCTCACTTCCGGTACAACGCCTCGATCTCGGCCTCGAAGTCCCGTGCGATGGCGTCCCGCTTCAGTTTCAGCGAGGGCGTCAGATGACCGCTCTCCTCGGTGAAGTCCACGGGCAGGACGGCGAACTTACGGATCGACTCCGCGCGGGAGACCAGCCGGTTGGCCTCGTCGACAGCGCGTTGCAGCGCCTTGCGCAGCTCCTCGTCGTCGACGAGCTCGCGCATCGGCAGGTGCTGCTTCTTCTTCATCTGCCGCCAGTGGGCGAGCCCGTCCGGCTCCAGGGTGATCAGGGCGGTGATGAAGGAGCGGTTGTCGCCGACCACCATGCACTGGCTGACCAGGGGGTGGGCGCGCAGCCAGTCCTCCAGGGGGGCGGGGGTGACGTTCTTGCCGCCGGAGGTGATGATGATGTCCTTCTTGCGGCCGGTGATCGTGAGGTAGCCGTCCTCGTCGAGCGCGCCCAGGTCCCCGGTGGCGAACCAGCCGCCCTGCTGCACGGGCACCGGCCGGCCCCGCTCGGCGTCCCAGTAGCCCTGGCACACCTGACCGCCACTGAGCAGCACCTCTCCGTCGTCCGCGATCCGTACGGCGGTGCCGGGCAGCGGCCAGCCGACGGTGCCCAGGCGCGGCTTGAGCGGCGGGGTGACGGTGGCGGCGGCGGTGGTCTCGGTGAGGCCGTAACCCTCGAAGATCTCGATGCCCGCGCCCGCGTAGAACGCCGCGAGCCGGTGGCCGAGCGGGGAGCCGCCGCAGATCGCGTACCGGACATGGCCGCCGAGCGCGGCCCGGATCCGGCGGTAGACCAGCGGGTCGTACAGGGCGCGGGCGGCCCGCAGTCCCAGCCCGGGGCCGGGACCGGTGCCGTGTTCGGCGGCCTCGACGGCCTCCCCGTACCGCTGGGCGATCCGGGCGGCGCGGTCGAACGACGAGGCGCGGCCCATCTTCTCGGCGGTGGCGCGGCCGGTGTTGTAGACCTTCTCCAGCACGTACGGGATGGCCAGCAGGAACGACGGCTTGAACCCCGCCAGGTCGGCGAGCAGGTCCTCGGTCCGGATGGACGGGGCATGGCCGAGGCGGACCCGGGCGCGCAGGCAGCCGATCGCGACCATCCGCCCGAAGACATGGGAGAGCGGGAGGAACAGCAGGGTGGAGGCAGGGTCCTTGCTGACCGATTTGAAGACCGGGTGGAGCAGCTCGATCGCGTTGTCGACCTCGGCGAAGAAGTTGCCGTGGCTGAGCACACAGCCCTTGGGGCGGCCGGTGGTGCCGGAGGTGTAGATGAGGGTGGCGGGGGTCTCCGGTTCCAGGGTGGCGCGGCGGGCGGCGACGGCGTCGTCGGGGACGTCCCGGCCGAGGGTCTTCAGCCGTCCGAGCACGCCCGTGTCGAACTGCCACAGGTGGGCCAGGTCGCCGAGCTGCTTGCGCTCCTGGCTGATCAGCCGGCCCTGGTCCGCGGTCTCGACGGCGCATGCGACGGCGCCGGAGTCCTGGAGTATCCAGCGGGCCTGGAAGGCGGAGGAGGTCGGGTAGATGGGGACGGTGACGAGCCCGGCGGCCCAGGCCGCGAAGTCGAGCAGAGTCCACTCGTAGGTGGTCCGGGCCATGATCGCGATCCGGTCGCCGGCCCCGAGGCCCTCCGCGATCAGGCCCTTGGCGACGGCGAGCACCTCGTCGGCGAAGTCCGCCGCCGTCACGTCCCGCCAGCCGCCGTCCGGCTGCTTGCGGCTGACCACGGCCTCGGCGGGCGCCTCGCGGGCGTTGTCGAACGGGATCTCGGCGAGCGAGCCGCGGCGGACGGGCGGCGCGGCCGGCGGTACGGAGACCTGCCGCACCGAGCCGTCCGCGGCCCTGGCCTTGGTCGGCTCGACGAGGATGGGGACGGCGGCGGGGGCGGTGGGTGACGTGGACACGTGCGGCTCCTCAACATGGGGTCGGGTGATCTCGCCGGGTCCCGTCCGGCGGCCGGTTCGTCCGAGGCGGCGGGGGCCGGGGTCAGACACCCCCTGGAGGTCAGGGGCGTTCGAGGATGGCCGTGACGCCCTGGCCGCCCGCCGCACAGATCGAGATCAGCCCCCGGGACGGCCCGTCGCGCTCCGCCAGGAGCTTGGCGAGGGTGGCGACGATCCGGGCGCCGGTCGCGGCGAACGGGTGGCCGGTGGCGAGCGACGATCCCGCGACGTTGAGCCGGTCCCGGTCGACGGGGGCCAGTCCCTGCTTCTCCCAGGCCGCGAGGGTGGCCAGCACCTGGGAGGCGAACGCCTCGTGGATCTCGAACAGGTCGAAGTCCTCGATGGTGAGCCCGGCCCGCTCCAGCAGGCGCGGTACGGCGTACGCGGGCGCCATCAGGAGCCCGTCCTCGCCGTTCACGTAGTCGACGGCGGCGGTCTCGTACAGGGAGAGATAGGCGAGCGGCTCCAGGTCGTGCGCGCGGGCCCACTCCTCGCTCGCCAGCAGTACGGTCGCGGCGCCGTCGGTGAGCGGGGTGGAGTTGCCCGCGGTCATCGTCGCGTCGGGGTGGCCGGTGCCGAACACCGGTTTCAGCGTGGCGAGTTTCCCGGCCGTGGAGCCGGGGCGCAGGTTCTGGTCACGGGCCAGGCCCTGGAACGGGACGACCAGGTCGTCCAGGAAGCCGCGTTCGTACGCCGCGGCGAGCCGCTGGTGGCTGGTGGCCGCGAGGAGGTCCTGGTCCTCGCGGGTGATGCCCCACCGGCGGGCGGTGACCGCCGCGTGCTCGCCCATCGAGAGGCCGGTGCGGGGTTCCGCGTTGCGCGGGATGTCCGGGACGAGGTGGCGGGGACGTACGCCCGCGAGCGCCTTGATCCTCCCGCCCGCCGTCTTCGCCCGCCGGGCGGCCAGGAGCATCCTGCGCAGCTCGTCGTTGACGCCGAGGGGCGCGTCGCTCGTGGTGTCGGTGCCGCCCGCGATCGCCGAGTCGACCGCCCCGAGCATGATCTTGTTCGCGGCGGCGACGACCGCCTGGAGGCCGGTGCCGCACGCCTGCTGGATGTCGTACGCGGGCGTGCTCGGGTCGAGTGCCGAGCCGAGCACGGTCTCGCGGGCCAGGTTGAAGTCACGGCTGTGCTTGAGCACGGCGCCCGCGACGAACTCGCCGACCCGCTCCCCCTGGAGCCCGAACCGCTCGACCAGGCCGCCCAGCGCGGCCGTGAGCAGCTGCTGGTTGGAGGAGTGCGCGTACGGGCCGTCGGAGCGCGCGAACGGAACGCGGCTGCCGCCGATGACCGCGACCCTGCGGGGCTGCGGGAGTTCGAGGGGGATCATCTCGACCAGCTCCTGACTCTTGAGTAACCTTACTCAACAGTAAATCTACGACCGAGCAGGGAGTCTGGACAATGGCCGACCGCTATCTGCACTTCACCGGCACAGCACCCGGCCGTTTCCTGACTCGCCGGCTCGGGCTCCCGCAGCCCGCCCCGCTGCGCCGCTGGTCGCCCGGGACCCCGACGCTGGACGGCCAGTTGCTGCACCTCACCGCCGGGGACTCCGCGGCCACCGAGGAGCTCGGTGCGCTCCTCGCGGCCACCGGCCTCGAAGTCACCGGGAGCGCCGAACGCCCCGCCGGGATCCTGCTGGACGCGACGGCCGTCGACACCCCCGGCAAGCTGGCCGGTGTCCACGCGGCACTGCACCCGGTGATCCGCTCCCTCGCCCCGGGCGGGCGCGTCGTGGTGCTGGGGGTACGGCCGTCGGCCGACGACCACCACCAGGCCGCCGCCCAGCAGGCACTGGAGGGGTTCGTCCGCTCACTGGGCAAGGAGATCGGCAGGGGCGCCACCGTACAGCTGCTCCGTATCGCGCCGGAAGCCGTCGGCGCGGCCGAATCCACCCTGCGTTTCCTGCTCTCGCCGCGCTCCGCGTACATCAGCGGCCAGGTGATCGAGCTGACCTCGGCCGCCCCCGGCCCGGTCGCCGACTGGGCGGCCCCGCTCGCCGGGCACACCGCGCTGGTCACCGGTGCGGCGCGCGGCATCGGTGCCTCGGTCGCCTCGGTGCTGGCCCGGGACGGCGCCCGGGTCGTCTGCCTGGACGTCCCGCAGGCGCGCGAGGAGCTGGCCCGTACCGCCGAGGATCTGGGCGCCATCGCGCTGCCGCTGGACATCACCGCGGACGACGCCGCGGAACGGATCGCCGCCGCGGCCCCCGACGGCCTGGACGTCCTCGTCCACAACGCGGGCATCACCCGCGACCGCCGCCTCGCCAACATGCCGGCCGACCGCTGGGCCTCGGTCGTCGACGTCAACCTGGACAGCGTGCTGCGCACCACCGACGCCCTGCTGAAGGCGGGCACCGTCAACCGCGGCGGCCGGATCGTCGCCACCGCGTCCATCGCAGGCATCGCGGGCAACAACGGCCAGACGAACTACGCGGCGAGCAAGGCGGGCATCATCGGGCTGGTCCGCTCACTGGCCCCGCGCGCCGCCGCCGACCACGACGTCACGGTCAACGCGGTGGCCCCCGGCTTCATCGAGACGAAGATGACCGCGGCCGTCCCCCTCTTCATCCGCGAGGCGGGCCGTCGGATGAACTCCCTCGCGCAGGGCGGCCTCCCGGTCGATGTCGCCGAGACCACCGCCTGGTTCGCCCAGCCCGCCTCGACCGCCGTCAACGGCCAGGTCGTACGGGTCTGCGGCCAGAGCCTGCTGGGGGCGTGACACCATGCCGAATCCGAACGTGTCACTTGCACGGGCAGCTGTCACGTCCCCGCTCAAGAGGGCCGGCCACCCCGGCGGGGATGTGAACCCATGCCGAATCTGAACGTGTCACTTGTACGAGCAGCTGTCACGTCCCCGTTCAAGAGGGCCGGCCGCCCGGGGGTCACCCTGCCCGCCGACCGGGCCGTGCTCCCGGCCGCCCCGATCGCCGCCGCCCCGCTCGCCTCGTACCGCCGGGTCTGCGGCTTCACCGAGCCGGACACCCTGCCGCTCACCTACCCGCACGTGCTGGGCTTCCCGCTCGCCATGCGGCTGATGACCGCCCGGAGGTTCCCGCTGCCGGTCGTCGGCCTCGTCCACACCTGGATCGAGATCACCCGGCACCGCCCCCTGCACCCCGCCGACCTGCTCGAACTCACGGTGTACGCCGAGGAGTTGACACCGCACCGGCGCGGCACCGAGGTCACGATGGTCACCGAGGCGCGGCTGGCGGGCGAGCTGGTCTGGGAGTCCCGCAGCGGCTACCTCTCCCGGCACGCGACCGACACGGCCACCCCGGCGGACACGGCCCCCACCGCGAGCGGTACGACCCCCGCCACGGGCGACGCGACCCCCGCCACGAAAGACTCGGCCCCGGCCACGAAGGACGCGGCCCCGGTCGCGGAGCTCCCCGCCCTCGCCCAGTGGCAGCTGCCCGGCGATCTGGGCCGGCGCTACGGCGCCGCGTCGGGCGACCGGAACCCCATCCACCTGTATCCGCTCACCGCCCGGCTCTTCGGCTTCCCCCGGGCCATCGCCCACGGCATGTGGACCGTCGCCCGCTGCCTGGCCGAGGCGCCGCGGCCCGATGACGTCCAGGGCGTACGGGCCGACTTCAGGGCCCCCGTCCTGCTGCCCGCCACCGTCACCTACGCGGCGGACGCCACCGGCTTCCAGCTGCGCGGCACCGGCCGCGTCCACCTCACCGGCCGGATCCTCGGCGGGGACGGTCCGCCGCCTGGCCCGGAGGCTGCCAGGGACGGCCGTTCATAAGGTTCTCCAGCCCCGCCCAGGAGAAGTTCATCAGGGTGGCCGCGGCCTCCTTCGCCGAGACGCCCGGGGTCTCGTTCGCCCACCCTGCGAGCGACTCCGCGGCCCCCACGAGCGCCTGCGCGAGCCCCGACACATCGCGGTCGGGCAGCGCCGGGTCCTGGTGCGCCTCGCGCGCCGCGGCCCCGATCAACCCCGTCACGAAAGCAACGAGCTCGTCCCGCATCGCCGTCACCTCGCCGGCGAACGGCTCCCCGTGCGTACGCGCCTGCCGGTGCAGCACCGCCCAGCCGTCCGGGTGCTCCGCCGTGTGCGTGAAGAACGCCCGCAGCCCGGACCACAGTTGCCGGTCGGCCGGCAGCCCCGGCTCCGCCCCCGCCCGCACCGCATCGACCAGGGCTTTCGCCTCGCGCCTGATGCAGGCGGTGAAGAGCTCTTCCTTGGAGTTGAGGTACAGATAGACGAGCGGCTTGGACACCCCCGCCAGCTCGGCGATCTCGTCCATCGAGGCGGCCCGGTAGCCGCGCTGCCCGAAGGTCTGCACGGCGGCGTCCATCATCTGCTGCTCGCGCACGGCCCGCGGCATCCGTTTGCTCTTCACAGCACCCACGTCGACTTCCTCCCACCCCCGTGTGCCACTCCCCGGTAAGGGTACGGCGCGGGGCTCCTGCCGTTGCACGACTACCGGGGGGTGAGGCATCGGCGGCATCGTCGTCCACTCCATCGACCGTCCGACCCGCCGGATCAGCGAACCGGCCGGCCTGCGGCCGCACAAGCGGCGCACCTCACCGACAGACACGTGCCCCCGCACCCGGGTCACGGGTGCGGGGGCACGTGTCGCACAGGCCCGGGAACCTCAGGCGGCTGCGACCACAGCCTGCGGCTCTGTGTCTCGCACCTCGTCGCCGTCAACCGGGGAGGACGAGGCAGAGTTGTATGCGTCGCGGTCGAGGATCTTCTCCCGCGAAGCCACGATCAACGGCGTCACGACTTGGCCCGCCACGTTGGTGGCCGTGCGCATCATGTCCAGGATCGGGTCGATGGCCATGAGCAGACCGACGCCCTCCAGCGGGAGGCCCAGGGTCGACAGCGTGAGGGTCAGCATGACCGTCGCACCGGTGAGACCGGCGGTGGCCGCCGAACCGATCACCGAGACGAACGCGATCAGGACGTAGTCACCGACACCCAGCTGGACGTCGAAGATCTGCGCGATGAAGATCGCCGCCAGCGCCGGGTAGATCGCGGCGCAGCCGTCCATCTTGGTGGTGGCGCCGAACGGGACGGAGAAGGAGGCGTACTCCTTCGGGACGCCGAGGCGCTCGGTGACCTTCTGGGTGACCGGCATGGTGCCGACCGAGGAGCGGGAGACGAAGGCCAGCTGGATGGCCGGCCAGGCGCCCTTGAAGAACTGCACCGGGCTGAGCTTGGCGACCGTGGCGAGCAGCAGCGGGTACACACCGAACAGCACCAGGGCGCAGCCGATGTAGACGTCAGCGGTGAACGTGGCGTACTTGCCGATCAGGTCCCAGCCGTAGTCGGCGATCGCGTAGCCGATGAGGCCGACGGTGCCGATGGGGGCGAGGCGGATGACCCACCACAGGGCCTTCTGGAGGAGCTCCAGGACGGACTCGCTGAGGGTGAGGATCGGCTGGGCCTTCTCGCCGAGCTGGAGTGCGGCGATACCGGCGACGGCGGCCATGAAGACGATCTGGAGCACGTTCAGCTCGGTGAACGGGGTGATCACGTTGTCCGGGATGATGCCGGTGAGGAAGTCGAGCCAGGAGCCCGCGTGCTCCGGCAGCTTGCCGTCCTTCGGCGTGAGGCCCGTTCCGGAGCCCGGGTTGGTGATCAGGCCGATCGCGAGGCCGATGGCGACCGCGATCAGCGAGGTGATCATGAACCAGAGCAGGGTGCGGGTGGCCAGCCGGGCGGCGTTGTTGACCTTGCGCAGGTTGGTGATCGACACCAGGATCGCGAAGAAGACGAGGGGCGCGACGGCCAGCTTCAGCAGCTGGACGAAGATGTGGCCGACCTTGTCGAGCGTGGTGTAGAGCCAGCCGATGTCGTACGTACGCGTGATCCAGCCGAGTACGACACCGAGGACGAGACCGGCGACGATCTGGGCCCAGAACGGGACCTTGGGTATGCGGAAACCGGAGCCGGACTGACTGCCGGCGGCGGTGGACGCGGGGTTCGCGGACACGGACACACTCCAGATGTGACGCATCGGGGCGCACGGGGACGACCGTGCGGGGGACGGGGGTGCGGCGCCCGCGTCAGGGGCGGCGCCGCTGCATGGTGCCGGTTCAGACGTTGCGGCAACAGACCGCGGACATACAGCGGCAGAGATCGACATGCAGGCGCTCCACGAGCGGGACGCTCGCGGCGAATCGATGGCGCACTGCTGTCTTCATGTCGAACACGTTAACACTTGAACTTTGAGAAGCTCAAAGCTCTTCTTTGACCCCGACGGCCCCGCATCGGCGCCGCCATCGCGCCCCGAACCTCTGCGGGAACGACAAAACCCCAGTACAGGAGCGGACGCTCCGGCGCTGGGGTTTCGAACGGAAACTATACGAATGTGAGGAAGGTTACACAGCCTCTGTGGAACCTTCGTGTCGTCGCCGCCGTCAGGAGGTGACGTGGTCCTCGCGGGTGCGGTTCGCTTCGAGGCGCGCCTTGGCGCTGTCGACCTTGGACACGATCTGCTCGGACATCTCGTCGCGCTGCTTGCGCAGCAGTACGTAGCTGAGCGGCGCGGACAGGACCAGGGCGAGCAGGATCACCCAGACGAAATTGGAACCGTTCGTCCCGGAGGGCAGCAGGCCGAAGTGGACGGCCACGGCCGCGACGGCGAAGCAGCCGACGAAGATGCTGAGGCGCATCGCGGTGTACCGAATGGTCGCGTTCGGCTTGGCAGCGGACACAGTTGGCCCCTCTCTCCACGTGTGGCGGTCCTTCGATCCTGCCCGACCAGTGAAGCATGCCCCGGAATCGATCAGTTCGCAGGGCTCCGTCAAAGGGGCGGGGCGCGCTTCAGAGGCCGAGCGGCAGCAGCATGACGATGTCGTCGCGGTCGTCCCCGTCGGCCACCCGGATCGCGTCCGGCACCCGCCCGACCTCCTTGTATCCGCACGAGGCGTAGAACCGGTCGACGCCGGTGCCGCCGCGGCAGGTCAGCCGGACGGCCTCGATCCCGTCGATCCCGCGGGCCGCCCGCGAGGCGGCGTCCATCAGGTCGCGCCCGTAGCCCTTGCCCTGGTGGCGCGGGTGGACCATCACCGTGTAGAGCCAGAGCCAGTGGGTCATCAGCCGGTGGGTGTTGAGGGCGAGGAAGGCCGTGGCGGCGACGGCGCCGTCCTCGTCGCGGCCGATCAGCAGGCGGGTGCGCCCCTCGGCCATGGCGGCCAGATGCTTGGCCAGCTCGGGCCGGACGTCGTCGTCCGTGACGGGCGGTACGAAGCCGACCGCGCCGCCCGCGTTGGAGACATCGGTCCACAGCCCGGCGATCCCGTCCCGCAGCGCGCCGTCGATCTCGGGGTCCAGCTCGAATGTAAGTGCCATAAGTGCAGAGTAACCATTACCGATCCGCTGTCTCAAACCTTGTCCAGCACGCGAGAAAGCCCCGGCCGGCGGCCGGGGCTCCCGTACTTCTGGACTGCTGGGGACTGGCAGGGACCGGTGAGGTCAGACCCGCATCGGCTGCGGCGACTCGCGACGGCCGGCGTCCGGGCCCGGGTACTCGCGGATGATCTCGTACCGGGTGTTGCGCTCGACGGGACGGAAGCCCGCGTCACGGATCAGGTCCAGCAGGTCCTCGCGGCCGAGCTTGTTCGGCGTGCCGTAGTTGTCCGCGTCGTGGGTGATCTTGTACTCGACGACCGAGCCGTCCATGTCGTCCGCGCCGTGCTGGAGCGCGAGCTGGGCGGTCTGCACGCCGTGCATCACCCAGAAGACCTTGACGTGCGGGACGTTGTCGAAGAGCAGCCGCGAGACCGCGAAGGTCTTCAGCGCCTCGGCGCCGGTCGCCATCGTCGTGCGCGCCTGGAGCTTGTTGCGGACCTTGCCGTCCTTCATGTCCACGAAGTCGTGCTGGTAGCGCAGCGGGATGAAGACCTGGAAGCCGTTCGTCTCGTCCTGGAGCTCACGCAGCCGCAGCACGTGGTCGACGCGGTGCCGGGGCTCCTCGATGTGCCCGTACAGCATGGTCGCCGGGGTCTTGAGCCCCTTCTCGTGCGCCAGGCGGTGGATCCGCGACCAGTCCTCCCAGTGGGTGGCGTGGTCCACGATGTGCTGGCGGACCTCCCAGTCGAAGATCTCCGCGCCGCCGCCGGTCAGCGACTCCAGGCCGGCCTCGATCAGCTCGTCCAGGATCTCGGAGGCGGAGAGCCCGGAGATGGTCTCGAAGTGGTGGATCTCGGTGGCGGTGAACGCCTTGAGGGAGACCTGCGGAAGGGCTTCCTTCAGGGCGGAGAGCGAGCGCGGGTAGTAGCGCCACGGCAGGGTGGGGTGCAGGCCGTTGACGATGTGCAGCTCGGTGAGGTTCTCGCCCTCCATCGCCTTCGCGAGGCGGACGGCCTCCTCGATGCGCATGGTGTACGCGTCCTTCTCGCCCGGCTTGCGCTGGAACGAGCAGTAGGCGCACGACGCGGTGCACACGTTGGTCATGTTGAGGTGGCGATTGACGTTGAAGTGGACGACGTCGCCGTTCTTGCGCGTCCGCACCTCGTGGGCGAGGCCGCCGAGCCAGGCCAGGTCGTCCGACTCGTAGAGGGCGATGCCGTCCTCACGGGTCAGCCGCTCTCCTGCGCGGACCTTCTCCTCCAGCTCGCGCTTGAGCCCGACATCCATGCGGCTGCCTCCCAGTTGTCCCTGTGCCGTTCGTTTCCCGGTCACCGTTGATACCGGGCGTAACCCCCGGTCTCCCGGGGGCTCCACCACGTTACGCCTACGACTCCTCGGGAAGTTCCCCGACCCGGTTCTCCCACTTGGTGGAGAGCACGATCGTGGTCCGGGTGCGCGAGACGCCCCGCGTACCGCTGAGCCGGCGGATGGTCTTCTCCAGCCCGTCCACGTCACCGACGCGCACCTTGAGCATGTACGAGTCGTCGCCCGCGATGAACCAGGCGTCCTCGATCTCCGCGAGGTCCTTCAGCCGGCGCGCCACGTCCTCGTGATCGGCCGCGTCGGAGAGCGAGATGCCGATCAGGGCCGTGACCCCGAGCCCCAGGGACGCGGCGTCGACGGTGGCGCGGTAGCCGGTGATGACACCGGCGCTTTCCAGCCGGTTGATGCGGTCGGTGACGCTGGGCCCGGAGAGCCCGACGAGCCGCCCCAGCTCGGCGTACGAGGCCCTGCCGTTCTCCCTGAGGGCCTGGATGAGCTGCCTGTCCACCGCGTCCATATGACTGAAACCTTCCATTGTTCAGCAGTATCGCGAGTCTACGTGTAGAATCTAAGGCATGCAGGCTTCATCGCCTGCAAATCTTTCCGAACACCCAAAAAACGCTTTCGAATCTTCAGGAGTGAGAACACCGTGTACTCGATCGAGATGGCCTACGCCCGAATGCGCGAGCTGCAGGACCTGGCCAACCGCTCGCGTGCCCACCAGCCCGCCGCCGCGCACCGGGTCGACCGGACCCGTAAGCCGCGCGCCATGAAGAAGCGCTGACCGAAGCCTCAGCCACGGGAGTCACGGGAGCCGCCACCGAGCTCCCCCTCCCACCGGCGGTACAGGTCGTGCGGCACCCCCGCCGCGTCCAGTACCCGCCCGGCGACGAAGTCCACCAGATCCTGGATGTGCGTCGCCCCCGCGTAGAACGCCGGAGAGGCGGGCAGCACCACGGCGCCCGCCTCGTCCAGGCTCACCAGATGCTTGAGCGTCTGCCCGTTCAGCGGAGTCTCCCGCACCGCGACGACCAGCCTGCGCCGCTCCTTGAGCGTCACGCTCGCGGCCCGCTGGAGCAGATCCTTCGAGAGCCCGAGCGCCACCCCGGCCACACAGGCCGTCGAGGCCGGGACGATCAGCATCCCCTTCGCCGGGTACGAACCCGAGGACGGCCCCGCCGCGAGATCACCGGCCGCCCAGTGCCGTACGCCCTCGACGTCCACGTCGAAGGTGTGCGGCTTCCCGTCCGCCCCGCGCGCCAGCCAGCTGCGCAGATCCTCCTGCCAGTGCGCGTCGCGGAACGCGATGCCGGTCTCGTCCAGCAGGGTCAGCCGGGAGGCCCGGCTCACCACCAGATCGACGCTCTCCCCGGCGGCCAGCAGACCGCGCAGCACGGCGGCGGCGAAAGGGGTGCCCGAAGCGCCTGAAACCCCGACAATCCAAGGCTGCCGCTGGTGCTGACTCACTGAAGTACCGGAATCCACACACCCGAGCCTATCCGGCGGCACGAAACCGGAACCGAGTAAGGTGCCCCGGCCGTTCCAGGGACGGGAGTCGGGATTGCCAGGAACTACCAGGGACCACCGGGGGGCACGATGGCCGTGATGCCGGACCGATCCGCGCCGGCGTGGAGTGCGGGCGGCCGCGCCAGGGCCGCGGCCAAGGTGATGCTGGGCTGGGTGGCCCTCCTCTGGCTGCTCGAAATCGTCGACGCCTCGACCGGCCATTCGCTGGACGCCTTCGGCATCGAGCCCCGCCGGGCCGCCGAACTGGTGGACGTCGTGCCCGCGTCCTTCATCCACTTCGGCTTCGGCCATGTCGCCTCCAACAGCGTGCCGCTGCTGGTCTTCGGCTTCCTCGCCGCGCTCGGCGGTCTCCGCAGGTTCGCCGCCGTGGCCGCGATGATCATCGTGGTCGACGGGCTCGGCGTCTGGCTGGTCTCACCGGCCGGGTCCAACACGGCGGGAGCGTCCGGACTGGTCTTCGGCCTCTTCGGCTATCTGCTGGTCCGGGGCTTCGTCGACCGCAGAGTGCTCGACATCGGCGCCGGCCTGGCGATCGGCGCCGTATGGGGCTCGTCGATCCTGGTGGGAATCTCCCCCGCCAACACCTCGGTCAGCTGGCAGGGCCACCTCTTCGGACTGGCAGCGGGCGTGGCGGCGGCGTTCGTCTTCCGCCGCCCCGCGCGCGGCCGGATCGGTCCGGCTCAGCCCTAGGCCGCGTCCGTGAAGTCCCGCCTGGCTCGCGACCTCCGGGCGTACGACGGGACTTTACGGACACGGCCTAGCCCTGACCCGCGCTCCCCATCGGGCCGACCTTCACCTGGGAGCCGGAGCCGTCCGTGACGGGCAGCGTGGCGGCGCCCGGCCAGTCGAGGGTGACCGACTTCGTCTCGTCCGGCGGGGTCACCACCAGACCCGTGATGCGGACGCCGGAGCCGCCCGACTCGTTCATCGGGTAGGTGATGCCGAAGTACACCGACTTCCCGTCCTTGAGGGTCATCGGGGTGGCCTTCTCACCGGTGCGCTCCGCGGACAGCGATCCCGCGCTGGTCTTCAGGTCGACGCCCGCGTACCCGGAGAGCACGCAGTCCCGGCCGCCGCCGTTCTTGAACTCCACCGCGACGGTCCCGTCGGTGTCGCCGCCGATGGTGCTGTCCGTCGCCGTGATCTCCAGCTCGTCGGTGCGGCACTTGCCGACCTTGCCGTTCTCGTTGGAGCCGGTCCCGGCGGCCGTGCCCTGTCCGCCGGAGCCCTTCCCCGCGGAGTCCTTCCCGCCGGCCTGCTCCGAACCACCCGAGCCCGAGCCCGAACCGCCACTCGTGGAGGAGGCACCGGCCGAGGACGACGGGGCGTCCTGCCCCAGGTCGTCCTCGCCGTTCTGACAGGCCGTGAGCGAGAGACCTGCGGCAACGACCAGGGCTGCGAAGGTGAGCTTGCGTACGCGCATCGTTTCGTCCTCGGGTTCGGTGGTCCGGTGTGGGAGGTGCCGACCGCCCTGTACGGATCCGTACGAGCGAGCGTTCCTGATCACCTAGAGCCACCTGGCCGGGCGACGCGTTCCGCCCGGCCCGCCCCTAAGACATCCCTAAGACATCCCTGTTACACACGCGCCCGGAACGGACCCCGGACGGCTCAGACCGTCAGGCCCCGCACCAGCAGATCCAGCAGCGCGCAGGCGAAGAGCGCGATCCCGATGAACCCGTTGACCGAGAAGAACGCCCGGTTCAGCCGGGACAGATCGTGCGGCCGCACCACCCGGTGCTCGTACACGAACGCGACGGCGACGATCGCCATGCCGATCCAGTAGAACAGCCCGGCCTGCGTGGCCAGCCCGAACCAGACCAGCAGCCCGGTCGTCACCACGTGGCAGACCCGCGCGCCCCACAGAGCGGCCGGGATGCCGAAGCGGGCCGGCACCGAGCGCACCCCGTGCGCCCGGTCCGCCTGGACGTCCTGGCAGCCGAAGATCAGGTCGAAGCCGCCGATCCAGATCCCCACCGCGAGACCGAGGATCACCGCGTCCCACGACCAGCTGCCGGTCACCGCCAGCCAGGCACCGATCGGCCCTATGGCCTGCGCGATGCCGAGGATGGCGTGCGGGTAGTGGGTGAACCGCTTCCCGTACGGATAGACCACCATCGGCACGACGGCGATCGGTGCGAGCGCCAGACAGAGCGGGTTCAGCAGCGCGGCCGCGCCGAGGAAGAGGACGACGGCGACGAGCGCCCCCGTCCACGCCGACTTCACCGAGACCGCCCCGGTGACCAGCTCCCGGCTCGCGGTGCGCGGGTTACGGGCGTCGATCTCCCGGTCGATGATCCGATTGCAGGCCATCGCGAAGGTCCGCAGCCCCACCATCGCGACGGTGACGAGCAGCAGCGTGATCCAGTGGATGGACTTGTCCGCCTGGAACATCGCGGTCAGGGCGGCGATGTACGCGAAGGGCAGCGCGAAGACCGAGTGCTCGATCATCACGAGCCGCAGGAACGCCTTGACCTTGCTGTTCGGCTGTACGGGCCCTGAGCCCAGTGCTGCTTCGGCGGTGCTCACAGTCCGTATTCCTTCCACCGGCGGTCGACCTTCGCCGCCGTCCGGGGGTCGGACTCGACCATGTCCGGCCAGCCCCCGTCCCGGGTGTAGCCCTCCTCGGGCCACTTCTTCGTCGCGTCGATGCCCGCCTTGCCACCCCAGAACTGCTGGTAGGAGGCGTGGTCGAGATGGTCGACCGGTCCCTCGGTGACGGTCAGGTCCCGCGCGTAGTCCGTGTTGCCGAGCGCCCGCCAGGCCACCTCGTGCAGATCGTGGACGTCGCAGTCGGAGTCCACGACCACGATCAGCTTGGTCAGCGACATCATGTGCGCGCCCCAGATGGCGCTCATCACCTTCTGGGCGTGCTTCGGGTACTTCTTGTCGATCGAGACGATCGCGCAGTTGTGGAAGCCGCCCGCCTCGGGCAGGTGGTAGTCCACGATGTCCGGCACGATGATCTTGAGGAGCGGCAGGAAGAACCGCTCGGTGGCCCGCCCCAGCGGCCCGTCCTCGGTCGGCGGCCGGCCCACCACGATCGACTGGAGCAGCGGACGCTTCCGCATGGTCACGCAGTCGATGGTCAGCGCGGGGAACGGTTCCTGCGGGGTGTAGAAGCCGGTGTGGTCGCCGAACGGTCCCTCGGGAAGCATCTCTCCGGGCTCCAGCCAGCCCTCGATGACGACCTCGGCCTGCGCCGGGACCTGGAGCGGCACGGTCTTGCAGTCGACCATCTCGATCCGCTTGCCCTGGATGAACCCGGCGAAGAGGTACTCGTCGATGTCCCCCGGCAGCGGCGCGGTGGAGGCGTACGTCACCGCGGGCGGCGCGCCGAACGCGATGGCGACCGGCAGCCGCTCGCCCCGCTTGGCGGCGACCTGGTAGTGGTTGCGGCTGTCCTTGTGGATCTGCCAGTGCATCCCGATGGTGCGCTTGTCGTGCCGCTGGAGCCGGTACAGCCCCAGGTTCCGCACGCCGGTCTCCGGGTGCTTGGTGTGGGTGAGGCCCAGGTTGAAGAAGGAGCCGCCGTCCTCGGGCCAGGTGAAGAGCGCGGGCAGCCGGTCCAGGTCCACGTCGTCGCCGGTGAGGACGACCTCCTGCACCGGGGCGCTCTCCTGCTTCACCTTCTTCGGCGGCACGTGCACCATCGAGCCGAGCTTCCCGAAGGCCTCCCGCACCCCGACGAAGCCGTGCGGCAGCTCCGGCTTGAGCAGCCCGCCGATCTTGTCGCTGATGTCGGCGTACGACTTCAGCCCGAGCGCCTTGAGCAGTCGCTCGTCGGTCCCGAAGACGTTCATGGCCAGGGGCATCGAGGACCCCTTGACGTTCTCGAAGAGCAGCGCGGGGCCGCCCGCCTTGTTCACCCGGTCGACGATCTCGCCGACCTCCAGGTAGGGATCGACCTCAACCTTGATGCGCTTGAGCTCGCCCTCGCGCTCCAGGGCCCGGAGGAGGGAACGAAGATCGTCGTAAGCCATGCCGACCAGTTTGTCATCACCGTCGGCGATCACCTGTGGGACCCCACCCGGGCCGGTCCGCGACCTGGTCGTCCCCACGTCCCGCGGCTGGTTCACCCGGCTCGGCCTGATACGTCACAGCCACCGGTTACCCTGGGCCCGAACCGGGGCGGGACAAGCCCCGCCAACTCTCCGCAGGGGGACCTTTCCATCATGTTCCGGGCCCTGATCTATCTCCTGCCTCTGGCGCTGACGATCTACGCGTTCATCGACTGCCTGAACACCCCCGAGGACGAGGCCAAGCACCTGCCGAAGATCGCCTGGGTCTTCATCATCCTGCTGTTCTGGATCGTCGGCCCGATCGTCTGGCTGGCCGCGGGCAAGATGCGCCAGGCGCCCGCCGGGGGCCGTACGCCCTCCGAATGGCACCGCAATCACCGCTCGCAGTGGGTGGCGCCGGACGACAATCCGGAGTTCCTGAAGGCGCTGAAGGACGAGAACAAGAAGGACGAGTCGCTCCTCAAGGACTGGGAGGCGGACCTGCGCCGCCGCGAGGAGGAGCTGAAGCGCCGCGAGAACGGCGACAGCCCGAGCGCCTCCGGCGAATAGCCCCGTCTTCCGGACCGGACGCATGAACGACACGGACATGCTCGCCACCGCCCTCGCCGAGGCCCGTACGGGTCTCGGCGAGGGCGGTGTGCCTATTGGCGCCGCCCTGTACGGAGCGGACGGCACCCTGCTCGGCCGTGGGCACAACCGCCGTGTCCAGGACGGCGATCCGTCCCTGCACGCGGAGACCGCGGCGTTCCGCGCGGCCGGGCGGCAACGCTCGTACCGCGGTACGACGATGGTGACGACGCTCTCCCCGTGCTGGTACTGCAGCGGCCTCGTGCGGCAGTTCGGGATCTCGCGGGTGGTGATCGGCGAGGCGCGGACCTTCAGCGGCGGGCACGAGTGGCTGGCCCGGCACGGGGTGGAGATCGTGCTGCTCGACGACGCCGAATGCGTCGCGCTCATGCGGGAGTTCGTACGCGAGCACCCGGCTCTCTGGAACGAGGACATCGGCGCCGGCTGATCCGCCGCGGCGCGGCCGGCAGCGGCCGGTACTCGTTCGAAATTCCTCTCTCCCCTCCAACACCCGGGCGATACCCTGGTGTTGACGGTGTGACAGATCGGCTCGATCGTCGACGCTGGGGGTGCTGTGGAGAGAGAGCTGTACGGGCGCGAGGCGATTTTCAGCAATGACGGACTCGCGGCGCGCCTGACCGGACTCACTCCGTACGGCTCCGCCCGGGTCGGCTACGAGCACCGCGACGATCTCCCGGTCGCCGTGCTGACCGGCGGGCGCGGCATGGGCAAGACCGCCGTCCTCAAGCAGCTGCGCCATCTGTACCGCGAGGTCACCCCGGTCGCCCTGGTCGACTGCGAGGCCGTCGTGGCCCCCGAGGACGCGGGGCCCGGCTGGACCCCGGTCACCGGGGCGCTGCCGGAGCTCGCCACCCAGCTGACGGCGAAGGTGCGCGCGGCCCGTCCGGTGCAGTTCCCCCGGCTGAGCCTCGGGCTGGTGGCGGTCGCCTCCATCTCCTGGACCCGCGAGGACGAGACCCGGGCGCGACGCGATCTCCAGTCGCTCGGCCCGATGCTGGCGACCGTGGACGGCCGTGGGGAGGCGGCGACCGGCTGGGTCACCAAGGTGCTGACGAAGCTGGCCGCCAGCGCCTTCGACTCGGTGGCCCCGATGGCCGGGATGGTCGCGGAGGCCACGGTCGAAACGGTCCTGGAGGAATCGTTCAGCCGCTTCCAGCGGCGCTCGGCCGACTGGTACGGGAGCTATCCGCACGCGGGCGGCAACGGCCGGACCGGGCTGCGGCAGCTGGCGGTCGACTTCGAGCGCGGCGGCGATCTGCGCCGCCGGGCCGAGGACCATCTGGTGCTCGCGCTCGCCGCCGACCTGGTCGCGGCGTACGGAGGTCTGGCCTGGGGCGCCCGCCGGGGCCGCCCGGTGCTGCTCGTCGACAACGCGCACACCCCGCTGGGCCGGCAGCTGGTGGAGCCGCTGCTGCGGCAGCGGGCCGCCGGGGCGCTCGACCGGATCGCGGTGTTCGCCTCCTCCCGGGTCCGGGACCACGAGGGGCTGAGCCACGCGGTGCGGCGGCGGCTGCCGGAGGTGGCGCACGGCTCGCACTGGTCCAGGGGTACGGGGGTGACGGCCGGGATCCTGGCCGTGGAGCTGACCCCGCTCACCCCGGAGCAGGTGCGCTCGGCGTTCGACCGGCACGACCGGGCGGGCCGTATCCCGGCCGGGCTGGCCCGTGGTGTGCACCGGCTGACGGGCGGGCGTCCGCTGGCCGTCGAGCTGCTGGCGCTCGCGGCGGGCGAGGCGCCGGAGCCCGCCTCGCTGGTGCCGGGGACGCTGCTGGACCGCACGGTGGAGGTGCGCGAGGACCGGGCGCCCGCCCTGGTGGCGGACGAGCTGCTGACGCGGCTGCTGCCGGGCCCCGGGCAGCGGCTGGACTTCCTCGCCGTGCTGGCCGCCGCGCACGGCGAGGACTCGGCGCGGCTGCTCGCGGAGAGCCGGCTGGGCCGGGGGTCGCCGGACGGGGACGTGGCGCTGCGGATGCGCGACGCGCTGCGGGCGGACGACTGGCCGGTCGGGCCCGGCCACTTCGTCGCCGATCCGCTGCTGCGCGCCCTGCTGCTGCACCGCCTGCGGTTCCAGGACGGCGACCACCCCTCGTACGCGGTGTGGCAGGCGGTGCACGTCTCGCTGCGCGGGGCGTACGGGCCCGGCGGCCGCCTTCCCGGCGTCCCGCATCTGCTGCACCAGAAGCTGGTGCTGGGCGACGCGGAGGCGTGCGTGGGGCATCTGCGGCTGCGGTTCGACGGGCCGGACGTGACCCAGTGGCTCGAATCGCTGCGCTTCATCGCCTCGGCACCGTACCCCCGCGTCCGGGGACACACCGGCCCCGATCCGCGGCGTGCGGTCGCGCTGGGCCGGGCCGACAACGCGGCGCCGCGGGGGCTCGAACCGGCGGTCGCGGAGCTCCATGTGCTGCTGCGCCGGCTGCTGCACGGCATCTGGCTGCTGTCCGATCCACTGGCCCTGCCGGACGAAGAGGTGATCGACAAGATGGCGCACGAACTGCGACAACTGTCCGGCCGGCATCCGACGGGCAACAGCGTGCTGTGGGACGCGGCGACGCACTGGCCGCGGGACATCAGGGCCTGGCGTCCGCTGTCCATGCCCCCGGGGGAGCCGGGTACGGACGGCGGCGGGCAGCGGCGACGGCAGGGCGGCGGTGGCCCGGATGCGTAATCCACTGCGCTACCGCCTCTGGTACACGACACGGCAGAAGGTCGTCACCTCGGTACTGGCCGGCACCCTGCTCATCACGTCCGGCTGGTACGGCATCGGCCGGCTGACCGCCCCCGAGGACCGGTCCTGCGCGAAGGGGGTCGAACGGCCGCAGGGCAGCGACGAGTGCGTCGGCGTCTCCGGCGACGGCTACGACTTCGGGCGGTCGAAGCTGACCGAGGCCGCCGCGGCCATCGCCCGCGAGAACGCCACCCTGAAGTCCGGCCGGTACGCGACGATCGCGCTGCTGCTGCCGCTGACGTCGACGGACGCGGCGATGCAGACGAAGATGCAGCGGGAGCTGCAGGGCGCGTTCGCCGCGCAGTACCGGGCCAACCGCCTCTCCAACGAGCAGGTGCCGAAGATCCGGCTGGTGCTCGCCAACACCGGGAAGAACAACCTGCTGTGGCGGCCGACGGTGGACCGGCTGAAGACGATGACCGGGGCCCCGGACAACCTGCGGGCCGTCTCGGGCGTCGCCACCAGCAGTACGCAGATCAAGTCGGCGGTCAAGGAACTGACCGCCGCGCGCATCGCGGTCGTCGGCACCACGATCACCGCCGACGACATCGCCAACGGCCCGAAGGGCGACCCGTTCCCCGGCCTGGCGCGGGTCTCACCGACCAACCGGGACGAGGCGCGCGCCCTGGCCCACTTCGGGCAGGTCGAGGCGGCCAAGGCGCTGCTGGTGCAGGACACCCGTACCGGGGACCACTACACGGACACGCTGCGGGAGGCCTTCACCGAGCTGGTGAAGGGCACCCGGTACCAGCCGGAGCTGTTCACCTCGCGCGGCGACCCCAACGACGAGGGCACCACGGCCAACACCTTCCAGCAGATCACCCACCTGATCTGCGACACGGACGCGGAGACGGTGTTCTTCGCCGGACGCCATGTCCAGCTGCGGCAGTTCATCAACGCGCTCGGCGCCCGCGGCTGCCAGAGCCGCGCGATCACGGTCCTGACCGGCGACGAGGGCTCGTACCTCGGCAGCGACAAGAAGCTCGACCGGAGCGCGCTGCGCCGGAAGGTGACCGTCCGCTACGCCTCGCTGGCGCACCCGGACACCTGGGTGGCCGGGCGGAAGGACCAGAGCGCGACGGGCGGTTCCCCGGCGGACTACCAGGCCTTCCTGAACCTGCTGGCCACGGTGTCGAAGGAGCCGGCCGGCCCGATCGGCCCGACGGACCACCAGGCCCTGACCGACGGCCAGGTCATCGTCGCGCACGACGCGATGACCCTGGCGGTGCACGCCGTCCGGCAGGCGACCCCGGAGGGCGCGCGGCTGCCGCTCCTCGCGGACGTGGGCGAGCAGTGGCCGCGGGTGAAGAGCTCGCTGAAGGTGGCGGGGGCCGGTGGCTGGATCTGCCTGGACAACCACGGCAACCCGTACAACAAGGCGGTTCCGGTCGTG
The DNA here is from genome assembly GCF_042891445.1 of Streptomyces sp. NPDC001890. Classification (NCBI taxonomy): domain Bacteria; kingdom Bacillati; phylum Actinomycetota; class Actinomycetes; order Kitasatosporales; family Streptomycetaceae; genus Streptomyces; species Streptomyces sp. NPDC001890. The sequence goes on from NZ_JBIATE010000004.1 coordinate 353,925, forward strand.
GAGCTGGCGCCCGCGGACGCCCGTCAGCGGTTCGTGGCGATCGCCTGGCCGGAGCGCGAGCCGCCGGACCCGAAGTGTCTGCCGCCGTCCTCGGCGCCGTGACCGGTCAGCGCTCGGCCGCCACGTACTCCTCACGCAGCCCGGCCCACCGGACCGGGGTCCACCTCGACCAGTCGGCGGGGTATCCGTCGAGCGCGTCCACGAGGTAGCGGAAGTGGTCGTGCCAGCCGGCCAGACAGTCCAGGCGCAGTTCGTCGTCGCCCCGGAACTCGTTGGTGAACCGCAGCAGCACATGGTCGCCGCGCGGTGGCTCCAGGTGGAAGCGGATGCGGCCGTGGAGCCCTTCGAGGGTGTACTCGGCGACCCGTTCGACGTCCCAGGCGGTGACGGTGCCGGAGGCGACCGTGGCCTGCCCGTCCTGTCCGGTATTGAGCCAGCGGAGCGTGATCGCCCCGCCGATGCGCGGTTCGAAGGGGTCGGCGGCGGCGAGCCAGCCGACCAGGCCCCCGGAACTGGCAACGGCTGCCCACACCCGCGGAACGGGGTGGGGCAGCCGTAGCGTGAACCTCAGAGTGTGCAGGTCACCGTGGGTCTCGCTGGTTCCGGGCTCGATGACCTCGGTCGCGTCGGTCATGGTTCCAGCGTGGCCCTCGGGTGCGGGATCCGCACCCGTACGGGGGAACGGTCAGACGCCGGCGTAGGAGTGCTTGCCGGTGACGAAGATGTTCACGCCGTAGTAGTTGAAGATCCAGCAGCCGAAGGCGATCAGCGCCAGGTAGGCGGCCTTGCGGCCCTTCCAGCCGGCGGTGGCGCGGGCGTGCAGGTAGCAGGCGTACGCGACCCAGGTGATGAAGGACCAGACCTCCTTGGGGTCCCAGCCCCAGTACCGGCCCCAGGCGTCGCCCGCCCAGATGGCGCCCGCGATGATCGTGAACGTCCACAGCGGGAAGACGGCGGCGTTGATGCGGTACGAGAACTTGTCGAGCGAGGCCGCCGAGGGCAGCCGGGAGAGCACGGACTGCGCGAACGCACCCGGCTCGCCCCCGTTGGCGATCTTGTTCTCGTAGCTGTCGCGGAAGAGGTACATCAGCGTGCCGACGCCGCCGAGGAAGAACACGGCACCGCAGATGATGGCGGTGGAGACGTGGATCCACAGCCAGTACGAGTGCAGTGCGGGCACCAGCTGGTCGCTGTCGGTGTAGAGCCACGTGGTCGCGATGCCGAGGTCCAGCAGGACGGTGGTGACCAGGAGCAGCCCCATCCAGCGGACGTTCTTCTTCAGCGCGAGGAGGACCAGGTACGCGCCGACCGCCACCGTGGAGAAGGTGATGGAGAACTCGTACATGTTGCCCCAGGGGGCACGCTGCACGGACAGCGCCCGGGTGACGACTCCGCCGGCCTCGACGAGGAAGGCGAGCACGGTCATGGAGACCGCCATCCGCCCGTAGAGGTCGCCCTTGAACGTGCCGCCGGCCGCGCCGGGCCCGTCCGGTACGTCGCGGGAACCGGCCGCCGCGCGCGTGATGATCTTCGGGCGGTCCATCACGGCGGTGCCGCCGCCCTGCTGCGCGACCTGCACCTTCACCGAGCCCGCGGCGCCCGCGCCCTCGGCACCGGCCCCGGTCAGCGCGGCGGCGGTGCGGCCGACCTTGCTGCGGCTGCCGAACACCCATTCGGCGATGTAGGCGAAGAAGGCCAGGGTGTAGACGGCCATCGACGAATAGATCAGCACATTGCTGGTGTGCGCCAGGTTCTCGTTGGTTGCGGCGGCGAGATTCACTTCTCAGCCCCTTCGGCAGGTTCTTCGGAGGATTCTTCGACGGAGTCGGAGTCGGAGTCGGGTTCGGAGGATGAATCGGACCCGGTACCGGGCTCGGCGTCCGGCTCGGGGGGCGCCGATTCGAAGAGCGTGCCCGCGAGGTCGGCCAGCTCCTCGGGAAGCTTCGCGGACTCGCTGCGGCCGAGACCCGCCATTTCGACGACCGTGACGCCGTCCGCGCCGCGTACCGCCCGCACCCAGACCCGGCGCCGCTGGATGAACAGCGAGCCCGCGAGTCCGGCGATGGCGGCGACGGCCCCGGTGAGCGCCCAGCCGCTGGCCGGCTGCTCCGTGATCTGGAAGCTGGCCCACTCCTGGACGCCTTCGAAGGTGATGGAGCCCGCCCCGTCGGGGAGCTTCATCGTCTCGCCGACCAGCAGCCGCTGCTTGAGCTGCTTGCCGTCGGCGTCCTTGAACTCCGTCATCTTGGACTTGTCCAGCTGGTACACGTTCTGCGCCAGCCCGGAGTCGGGGCCGAGGTAGCCGTGGAAGCCGTTGAGTGCCAGTACGGGCATGTCGGCGGCCGGGAACTGCGAGAACATCGTGCCCTTGCCGTTGCCCGCGAAGGTCGGCACGAAGAACGCCTGGAATCCCAGCTGGGTCTTCTTGCCGTTCTTGTCGCGGTAGCCGTCGAAGACCTTGATCGCGCCGGACGAGGTGACGTTGTTGTCGATGGGCAGCAGCGGCACCGCGTTCCGGTAGACCTCCTTGCCCTTGCCGTCCTTGACGGAGACGATCGGCGCGTAGCCGTGCGCGTTGAGGTAGACCTTGGTGCCGTCGATGACGAGGGGCTCGTTGACCTTGATGACACCCTTCTGCGACTTGCCGTACGCACCCTTCTCGTACGTCACATGGGCCTCGTAGGTCCTGGGCGTACCTCGCTGGGGGCCGCTGCGCTCGTACGTGCCGACGAAGTCGTCGAGCTTGAAGCTGAACGGGGCGAACGAGTCGGAGTCGAAGAGCGAACCGGACTTGAAGTCGTCGTACTGGGTGAGCGTGTTGGAGAAGCCGTCGCCCTCGACGACCAGCTTGCCGCCCTCGGACTTGTAGAGCTGTCCGACGGCGAACGCCACCAGCATCACGATCAGGGCGATGTGGAAGACCAGGTTCCCGGCCTCGCGCAGATAGCCCTTCTCCGCGGCGACCGCGTCGCCCACGGTGTGCGCGCGGTAGCGCCGCTTGCGCATCATCGCGAGCGCGGCCTCGCGGACCTGCTCGGGCTCGGCGCCGGTGCGCCAGGTGGTGTACGCGGGCAGCCTGGTCAGGCGCTTGGGGGCGCCCGGCGGGCGGCTGCGCAGCTGGCCGACGAACTGGCCGGTGCGCGGCACGATGCAGCCGATGAGCGAGATGAACAGCAGGATGTAGATCGCGGAGAACCACACCGAGCTGTAGACGTCGAAGAACTGGAGCTTCTCGTAGATCGGCGAGACGGTGGTGTGGGCCTTCTTGAAGGTCTCCACCTTGAGCTCGTCCACGCTGTTCTGCGGGATCAGCGAACCGGGGATGGCGCCGAGCGACAGCAGGAAGAGCAGGATCAGCGCGACCCGCATCGAGGTGAGCTGCCGCCAGAACCAGCGGGCCCAGCCGATGACGCCCATCGCCGGCAGCCCGGCCGAGCTCTCCTCGCTCGGGGCGGTGGAGAGATGGGAGCCCGCCGCGCCGTGGTCGGGGGCGTTCTCCCCGTCCCGCTCGTCCCGGGCCTCCCGCTCCGGGGCGGAGGGGTTGGACTTGGTGTTGCTCATGGAACTCAGATCCCCACCGTGAAGCCGTTGGACCAGACCTGCAATTGCTGCATCATCGTGCCCCACGCGCCGGTCAGCAGGAGGAGACCGGTCACGATCATCATGCCGCCACCGATGCGCATGACCCATGCGTAGTGCCGCTTGACCCAGCCGAACGCGCCGAGCGCCTTGCGGAAGGCGACGGCCGCGAGCACGAAGGGGACGCCGAGGCCGAGGCAGTACGCGACGGTCAGTATCGCCCCGCGCCCGGCGGTTCCCTGGTCCATCGCGAGGATGCTCACCGAGCTGAGCGTCGGGCCGAGGCACGGGGTCCAGCCGATCCCGAAGAGGGCGCCCAGCAGCGGTGCGCCCACCAGTCCGGTCACCGGCCTCTTGTGGATACGGAACTCACGCTGGGTCATCCAGGGCATCAGGCCCATGAAGAAGATCCCCATCAGGATCATCAGCGCGCCGAGGACCTTGGTGAGTATCCCGCTGTTGTCCTGAAGAGTCTGGCCGAAGAAGCCGAAGAGCGCGCCGCCGGAGACGAACACGGCGGTGAAGCCGAGCACGAAGAGCGAGGCACCCGCGACCATCCGCCCGCGCCGGGCCTGCGCGAGGTCCGTGCCGCTGACCCCGGTGACGTAACTGAGGTATCCCGGAACGAGCGGCAGAACGCACGGCGAGAAGAACGAGACGAGCCCGGCGAGCACGGCCAGGGGCAGGGCGACCAGCAGGGCCCCGCTCCTCACGATCTCGTCCTGGGCGGCGAGGGCGATCACCTGGTCACTTCTCCGCGACCAGCGGGTCGATCATCTTGTGCAGCTGCTCCGAGTCGAGCGCGGCCAGCGAACGGGCGGCGATCTTCCCGTCCCGGTCCAGGACCACGGTCGACGGAATGGACTGCGGACGCAGCGTGCCCTTGGGGAAGCGGAGCATGAGCTTGCCCGTCGGGTCGAAGATGCTCGGGTACGGGACTCCGTAGTCCTTCTCGAAACTCACCGCGGGGCCCTTCTGGGCATCCCGTGTGTTGATCCCGACGAACTGGACGTCCTTGCCCTTCATCTCCTTCGCGACCCGCGAGAAGTACTGGGCCTCAAGGCGGCAGGGCCCGCACCACGAGCCCCAGATGTTCAGTACGACGACCTTGCCCTTGTAGTCGGCGACGTCGAGCTGCTTGCCGTCGAGGGTCTCGCCGTCCAGCTTCGGGGCGGCCTTGCGGTCGCCCTTGTCCACGGTGGAGATGCCGCCACTGCCCGTGACGAAGTTCGTGTTACCACCGCCGCCGGCCTTGTTGCCGTCCCCGCCGCACGCGGTCAGCGTGAGGGCGAGGGCGGCGACCGCAGCGGGGGCGGCGAGCAGGGTGAAGCGGCGTCGAGGTGCGCGGCCATGGCTCATGTGAAAAGTTTCGCATGGCGGTTCCGGCGATCTCGGGCACCCCCCTCGGTGCCCGTAAAGCCCGTTGTCAGGCTTGTTTAAAGAAGGTGTTCCAGCCACCTTCGGGCGACTGTCCGACCTCCAGTGTGCGGAGCTTGTCGAGTACGGCCGGGGTCTGGACGTCGAGCCAGTCGACGAACTGCCGGAAGGAGACGAGGCGCACATCCGGCTTCCCCGCGATTCTCTTCAGCACTTCCTCGACGGCGTCCATGTAGATGCCGCCGTTCCACTCCTCGAAGTGGTTTCCGATGTAGAAGGGAGCGCGATTCGACGCGTACGCGCGATTGAAACCGGCGAGGTACGACTGGGTGGCCTGCTCGCGCCATTCGGGATACCGCGAGGGCATGCCCTTGGTCGAATTCAATGACTGGTTGGCGAGGATGTTGTAGTCCATCGAGAGGACCTCGAAGGTGTGCCCCGGGAACGGCATGGCCTGGAGCGGCAGGTCCCAGACGCCGTCCCGCTGCTTGGGCCAGACCTGGGTGCCGCCGGGCGAGCTGGCGTCGTAGCGCCAGCCGAGTCTGCTCGCGGTCGGCAGCAGATTCTCCTGGCCGAGCAGGCAGGGGGCGCGGCCGCCGATCAGTTCCTTGCGGTAGTCGAAAGGCAGCGGGTCGAGGTCGGTCCAGCCGGTGTTCGTGCGCCATTCGGTCACGAACGAGACCGCCTGATCGATTTCGTTCCGCCACTGCGTGGACGACCAGTTCGCGACCGATCCGGAACCGCTGCAGAAATGCCCGTTGAAGTGGGTGCCGATCTCGTGCCCGTCGAGCCAGGCCTGCCGGACGTTCTTCAGCGTCTCCTTGATGTGGGCGTCGGTGAGATAACCGATGTCGGAGGCGCCGACGGGGTTGTTGGGCGGCCGGTACATGGACTTCTTCGACTCGGGCAGCAGATAGAGCCCCGACAGGAAGAAGGTCATCGCCGCGTCATGCTCCTTGGCGAGTTCCAGAAAGCGCGGGAAGAGTCCATTGCCGACCTCGCCCGCCCCGTCCCAGGAAAAGATCACGAACTGCGGCGGGGTCTCGCCGGGCTCCAGCGGAACCGGCTTGGCGGGCTGGTGCGGCTGCTTTCCGGTGTCGGCGGTGGAACCGTCCCCGATCTCGCGCACGTCCTTCTTCGCGGGCCCGGTTCCGCGCGTGCTCCCGTCGGACCCCTTCTCCCCCGTGGTCCCCGGCCGACTCGTGCCCGAAGAGCCGGAGGAGCCGAAGGTGCCGCAGCCCGCCACCCCGACGGCCGCGGCGGCTCCAAGCCCGGCTCCGAGCAGACCCCTTCGGCTGATGTCGCGCATGATTACCCCATCTGCGGTCGTTTTGCCTTAAGTCCATACAAACTGGCGATGGGTTAGATGGCGGAATCAACACGGGGGTTCCGCTGATAAGCACACAATTCGTTACGTGACTAGGTCTTGGCCATGACCGAACACATGACCTAGCAGGCGGGGCGGGACAGGGCGGGAGCAGCGCTCGACCGCCATCGCAGACCGCCGTCACGGACCGCAGACGAATCGCCGGACGGGCGAAAGATCAAGCCCGTCCGGCGATGGAGAACCAAACATCGACCAAGAACAAACCAGCACCCGGCGACCGGTCCCGGGCCCGGGACCCCCGCGCCCCGCGCCGTTCCCGCCCCCGCCGGCTCATGGGCCGGCTACGCGCCGAACGCCTTCGACTTCCCCTTCACCGGCTTCGCCCCGGCCCGCAGATGCGCCGGCACCAGGTCACGCGCCGGCTCCGAGTACCCGACCGACACGATCTTGTCGCCCTGGTACGTGAAGCTGGTCAGCGAGGCGAGGGTGCACTGCCGCTTGCGCGGGTCGTGCCACAGCCGCCGCCGCTCGACGAAGCTGCGCACGATCCAGATCGGCAGCTGGTGGCTGACGCACACCGCCTCGTGGCCGCGGGCCGCGTCGCGCGCCGCGTCCAGCGCGCCCATCATCCGTACGACTTGCTCGATGTACGGCTCGCCCCACGACGGGCGGAACGGGTTCGTCAGGTGCTTCCAGTTGTCCGGCTTGCGCAGCGCGCCGTCACCGACGCCGAAGGTCTTGCCCTCGAAGACGTTGGCCGCCTCGATGAGCCGCCCGTCGGTGGCCAGGTCCAGGCCGTGCGACTTGGCGATCGGGGTCGCCGTCTCCTGGGCGCGCTCCAGCGGCGAGGCGACGACATGGGTGATGTCGCGGCCGGTCAGGTGCTCGGCGACCCGGTCGGCCATCTGCCGGCCGAGCTCGGAGAGGTGGTAGCCGGGGCGGCGCCCGTAGAGCACACCCTCGGGGTTGTGCACCTCGCCGTGCCGCATCAGATGGACGACGGTGATGTCCTTGCCGTCCTTGCCCTTGCGGGCTCCGTCTTCCTGCTTGCCGCTTCGGTTCTCCTCCTCACGGCTTTCGTTCTCGCTCATGCGGTGGCCTCCGAGGCGGCGCGGGCGGCGGCGGGCAGGGCGGCGGCGATGCGCTCGACGGCCTGCGTGTCGTGGGCGGTGGAGACGAACCAGGACTCGAAGGCCGACGGCGGCAGGTAGACGCCCTGCGACAGCAGCGAGTGGAAGAAGGCGGTGAAGCGGAAAGCTTCCTGCTGCTTGGCGTCCTCGTAGTTCCGCACCGGGCGGTCGGTGAAGAAGACGGAGAACATGTTGCTCGCCGCCTGCACGGTGTGGGCCACGCCCTCCTTGTCCAGCGCCTCGCTGACCAGGCCGCGGATCTCCGCGGAGACCGCGTCCACCTTGGCGTACGCCGCGTCGTCGAGCAGCCGCAGCTGGGCGAGGCCGGCGGCGGTGGCGATCGGGTTCCCGGAGAGGGTGCCCGCCTGGTAGACGGGGCCGGCCGGGGCGAGGTGGGCCATCACGTCCGCGCGGCCGCCGAAGGCCGCGGCCGGGAAGCCGCCGCCCATGACCTTGCCGAAGGTCATCAGGTCGGGCCGCACGCCGTCGACGCCGAACCAGCCGGCCTTCGACGTGCGGAACCCGGTCATGACCTCGTCGGAGATGTAGAGCGCACCGTTCGCGGCGCACAGCTCCTTGAGCCCGGCGTTGAAACCGTCCAGCGGCGGTACGACGCCCATGTTGCCCGGCGATGCCTCGGTGATCACACAGGCGATCTCGCCGGGGTGCGCGGCGAACGCCTCGCGGACGGCGTCCAGGTCGTTGTACGGCAGCACGATCGTGTCGCCGGCCTGCGCACCGGTGACCCCGGGGGTGTCCGGGAGGCCGAAGGTCGCGACCCCGGAACCGGCGGCGGCGAGCAGCGCGTCGACGTGGCCGTGGTAGCAGCCGGCGAACTTCACCACCTTGGCCCGGCCGGTGAATCCACGGGCGAGGCGGATCGCGGACATGGTCGCCTCGGTGCCGGACGACACCAGCCGCACCTGCTCCACGGGCTCGACCCGGGCCACGATCTCCTCGGCGAGCGCGACCTCGCCCTCACCGGGCGTACCGAACGAGGTACCGCGGGCGACGGCCTCCTGGACTGCGGCGATGACCTCCGGGTGGGAGTGGCCGAGGATCATCGGCCCCCACGAGCACACGAGGTCGACATACTCACGGCCGTCGGCGTCGGTGAGATACGGACCGCTGCCGGACACCATGAAGCGGGGCGTACCGCCCACGGCCCGGAAGGCACGTACGGGAGAGTTCACGCCGCCGGGCGTCACGAGGGACGCGCGGTCGAAAAGCGTCTGCGAAACTGGGGCGTCATAGGGAAAGCTCACACAAGCCATGGTGTCAGAGCCGCGGACGGTCTTGCGGACAGGTGTTTCACCGCACGCCTGTGGGGGAGGTCACTGACACGATGATCGGGTTGCACGGCGGGGGCTGTGTCTCCTAAGTAGTAGTCGGGTGGATGAGATATGCATCGCGGTGGCGGAGTGGGCGAAGGGACCGACGACCTGGGGCCCGAGCCTGCCCGGCGGGGTCGGCACCGGCGTGATGCGGAGCGCGAGCAAGGCATACGGGCCGGTGGGGCGCAGGGTGGCGGAGCCGGGAGCAGGAGTGGTGGCCGGGTGGGGGTGACCTACAAGTACTTCGGTGCCCCCGACGGGGCCACCGCGGCACGCGTGCCCATTTCGATGCGCCCCGAGGAGCTCGGCGGCGACGAACTGGGCATGGGCGGCATGTTCACCAAGATCAAGCCGGAGACGGTGGCGGCGATGGTCCTCACCGGAATCCAGGGCATACCCCTGCACAAGGTCCCGCCGCTCGAACTGGTGGTGCTGCACCCCGACTACGCGGTGGTCAAGCTTCCGATGACGGTCGTCGACCCGCTGCGCGGCGTCGGCGAGGAGTCGGTGGGCGCCGCGGCGTTCATCTGGTCCACGGTCCCGGACCGCGGCGGCCCGCGCGACGCGTTCAACGTCTACCAGCTCCTGCACGAGTGGCAGGACTTCTCGCACCGGCTGCACGACGCGGGACACCAGGCGTACTGCCTGGTCTGGCCCTGACCCGGGGATCGTGGGCCGTCCCGTACGAAACCGGCGTCCGGCGGCGGGGCGGTGGCCCGGGGGCGGGGAAGCGCGGCCCCCGCGGGAACAGCGCCGCGCGCGGCCGCGGGGTGGCGTCCTCGCCCACCCCGCGGCCGCGCGCGGATGAATCAGAGATGAAGCTGAATCAGAGATGAAGCGGAAGGTCAGGCGGCCACGGAAGCGGCCGAGCGCACCTTGCCGATCACCTCGGTGATGGCGGTGACGACCTCGGCGTCGTCGGCCGGGTGGGTCTCCGCGAAGCGCGTCACGGAGCCCGGGATTGACAGCTTGACGTCCTCCAGGACCACGGCACCCGCGATGCCGGCGGACTTGCGGGCGTCGTCCTGCGCCCAGACGCCGCCGTACTGACCGAAGGCGGTGCCGACCACGGCGACCGGCTTGCCGGCGATGGCGCCGGCGCCGAACGGGCGGGACAGCCAGTCGATGGCGTTCTTCAGGACGGCCGGCATGGTGCCGTTGTACTCGGGCGAGAAGAGCAGGAACGCGTCGGCGTTCGCAGCCACCTCACGCAGCCGGGCGGCAGCGGCCGGGACGCTTCCCTCGACATCGAGGTCCTCGTTGTAGAAGGGCACCTCGGCCAGGCCCTCGAACAGCTCGATCTCGGAGCCCTCAGGGGCGTGCTTGGCGGCGGCTTCGGCGAGCTGGCGGTTGTGCGAACCGGCGCGGAGGCTGCCGACGAGCGCGAGGATGCGTACAGACATGGGTAACTCCCGGGAGGCGGAGAGGCAGGTACATCGAAATACGTCGAACACGTCGAGTGCGTCGAACACGTCGTATCAAGCGGACCGTGGTCCGTTTAAAGTTGTACCACCTAAACGGACCGCGGTCCACTTGTCTCTTCCGGGCGTTACTCTGAGGACATGACCGGCTCCGCCACCCCTCCGACGCCGAGACCGCCCGAACCCGGAGAAGCACGGACGAGCCTCCCGCTCGCCCCGATCGACGAACCCCCGCAGCTGCGGGCGGACGCGGCACGCAACCGCACGCTCCTGCTGGACGCCGCCTCCCGGCTCCTGACCGGATGCGGGGCGGCGGACCTGACCATGGAGTCGGTGGCCGCCGCGGCGGGGGTGGGCAAGGGAACGGTCTTCCGGCGCTTCGGCGACCGGGCCGGGCTCCTGCTCGCGCTCCTGGACCACCGGGAGAAGCAGCTCCAGGCCGCCTTCCTCTCCGGCCCGCCGCCACTGGGCCCGGACGCCCCCGCGGCGGAGCGGCTGCACGCCTTCGGGCCCGCCGTCCTGCGCCACGAACGCGACAACCACCCGCTGATTTTGGCCAGCCGTACCGACCCGCTGCGCAACTACACCGTCCCGGCGCTCCGGCTGCGCCTCAACCACCTCGCGATGCTGCTGCGGCAGGCGAAGGTGCCCGGCGATCCGGAGCTGCTCGCGCACACGCTGCTGGCCTCCATCGACGCCGCCCTCGTCCACCACCTCACCATCGAGCGCGGCATACCGGTGGAGCACCTGGAGGCGGCCTGGCACCACCTGGTCACCCGCCTGGGGGCACCCGCCTGAGGACGCCTCGGGCAACCGCCCGAGTACGTCCCGGGGCGTTCGTCCGCGGCCGGCTCCGGGCAACCGCCCGGTCCCGGGCCCCTCGACCACGGTCCCCACCCGGCGAGACCCCGGAAACCCGGGCCGTCTCCCGTACCGTCCCGGCGGCACTTGATACATGCTGGAAAGACATCGACAGTTCCCGATCCGCGGGGGTCAGATGTCCGCCCAGACGCTCACCGACACGGTGGTGACCGACCTCGTCGCCGACGCCACCGCCGCACCGTCCATGCACAACGCCCAGCCCTGGCTCTTCCGGTACTCGCGCGGCGACCGCACGCTCGCCCTCCGGGCCGACTTCGAGCGCGCGCTGCCTGCGGCCGACCCCTCGGCCCGCGCCCTGCACGTGGGCTGCGGCGCGGCCCTGCTGAACCTGCGGGTGTCCGCCGCCCACCACGGCCTGAGCGCGGCCACCACGTTGCTGCCCGCCCCGTCGGATCCGGCGTTCCTGGCGGCCGTACGGCTCGACACCGCTCCCGGCAGCCGCCCCGGCACCCCGGGCGACCGGGCCGACGAAGCGCTCCGCGCCCTCCACCCCGCGATCGCGGAGCGGCACACCAGCCGCTACCCGTTCGACGAGCAGCCGATCCCCGACGACGTCCGCGCACGCCTCGTGGACGCGGCCCGTACCGAGGGCGCGGACCTCGCGTTCCTGGCCCCGCCCCATCTGGAGACCGTGCTCGACCTGATCCGGGACGCCGAGGGATACGACCGCGCCGACCCGGCACGGGAGGCCGAGCAGGAGCACTGGGCCCGGTTCACCAGGACCGACGCACCGGACGACGGCATCCCCGACTACGCCTTCGGCCCGCGCGACGCCTCCGAGCGGGCGATCAACCGCGATTTCACCGGCACCCGCGCCCCCGCCGGCCGGCCCCGCGTCCTGTTCGAGCGACGGCCGCAGCTGGCCCTGCTGAGCACCGAGAACGACCGTCCGGCGGACTGGCTCCGCGCCGGTCAGGCGCTGGAGCGCGTCCTGCTCGCCGCCACGCTGGACGCGGTGTCCACCTCGTTCGCGACCCAGCCCGTCGAATGGCCGGACCTGCGCTGGGTCCTGCGCGACCCGCTCCACGGCACGGGACACCCCCAGATGATCATCCGCATGGGTTACGGGCCCACTGGGCCGCGGACACCGCGCCGCCGCCCAGACCGGGTGCTGACGATCGAGCCGTAGGAACGGTCGGCACACCGTGGAGACGATCGGACCGACGCGGAGACGATCGGACCGACGTGGAGACGATCGGACCGACGTGGAAGCGATCGGACCGACGCGGAAGCGGGAAGGACGGTGGGAGCGATGGGGCTTCCGGTGGTCGTCGGGGTGGACGGCTCGGAGGGCAGCCTGCGGGCCCTGGACTGGGCCGCGGCGGAAGCGGCCCGTACCCGGCTCCCCCTGCGCGTCGTCCACGCGTCGTTGTGGGAGCACTACGAGGGCCTGCGGCCCCCCGCCGACCCCCAGGTCCCCGGCGAGCAGCTCCTCGCCGAGCATCTGGTCGCCTCGGCCCGGGACCGAGTACGGGATCTCAGTCCCGAGGTGAGCGTGGTGGCCGACGTGCAGCCCGAGGACCCGGTGGCCGCCCTCGTGCGGGAGAGCCACGAGGCGTCACTCGTCGTCCTGGGCTCCCGGGGCCGGGGCCGGATCGCCGGAATGCTGCTGGGGTCCGTGGGACTGGCGCTGGCCGGCCGGTCGCACTGCCCGGTCGTGGTGGTTCCGGCGCGGCAGCCCGGCGCACCGGCGACACCCGGCCGCGTCGTCGTCGGGATCAGCGACGCCACCGGCCCGTCGGCCGCCGCCGTCTTCGCCCTGGCCCAGGCCGCGTCGCGACACGGCGAGCTCACCGCCGTACGCGCCTGGCGCCGCCCCGCGCACGCGCTCCTCAGCCACCCGCCCCTCCCCGGCTCCTCCTCTTCCGCCCACCGCCACCAGGCCGAGGAACACCTCGAAGAGGTCCTGAAGGCCCTGGAAACCCTGGAGGCGCGGAAGAAGCAGGACACGCAGGAGGCCCGGGACGGCTCCGGAGCCGTCGTCATCCACCGGTCGGTGGCGCAGGGACCGGCGCACCAGGTGCTGATCGAAGCCGCCGAGACCGCGGAACTCCTGGTCGTCGGCGCCCGGCGGACCAGCGTATGGCTCGGTCTCCAACTGGGCCCGGTCAACCACGCGGTGCTGCACTACTCGCCCTGCCCGGTGGCCGTCGTCCCGGACACCTACCAGGTCTGAGGCCGCCGACCGGGCTTCCTTCGGCCGGCCTTACGGTTCTCCCCGTACCGACGCGCCGACGTACGAGTCGGCGCGCTCACGCACGACACGAACGGGGAGGGCCCACCCCATGGCCGACACCGCCGCCGCACGCCTCGTCACCACACTCGCCGCACCGCTGGACCGCGCACAGAACACGGCGGACGCCCCGCAGCTCCTGCACTGGCCGGACGCGACACCCGGGGCCGGCGGCGGGCCGCGGACAGCCGGCCGACGCCTGCTCGTCCAGCGCGGCGACGCCGAACTGGTCGCCGTCGACCCCGGCGACCCGGACGCGGCGCCGGTCCGCTTCCCCGCGCCCTGGCCCCGCGACTTCGGCACCTGCACGGTGTCGCCGCGCGGCGGGCTCGCGGTCTTCGCCGGGGTGCACGCGGTGCGCGCGGTGGATCCCACGGGGTCGGTGCGCTGGGAGGTGCGGCACGGCTGCTGGGACGGCAGCTGCCGCACGCTCCACAGCACGTACGAGGAGTACGCGGCGGACCGCCGGCATCTGTACGCGGACAGCGGCTCGGCCGTGTTCTCCGCCGACGGGGCGCTGGTCTGGGCCCATATCCGCGGGCCGGTCGCCGCGTCCGGGCCCGATCCGGAGGCACTGGACGAGTGGCTGGTCATCGACGCCGCCGACGGACGGGTGCTCGGCCGGGCGGAGACCGAGACGGTGGCGGCCGGTTCCGATCACGTCCCGCATCCCGACCCCGCCCGGATGGGGCTGAGCGTCGGCGAGGGCCAGGACGGGGTGCCGCTGCGGTGGGGCCGGTGGGACGGCGAGAAGCTCTCCGTCGAGCAGTTCTGCAACGACGAACGGATCCTGACGGGGGTGAGCCCCTCGGGGGGCCGCTTCGTGACGGTGACCCATTACGAGGAGACGCTCGGCGTGCACCGGATCGACGACGGTTCCGTACTCGCCGAACTCGACGCCGAGCACGCCGTCCCCCGCCACCCCGAGGCCGATCCCGACGACCAGGACGCCGACGAGACGCTCTGGGACTACGAGTGCGGCTTCCTCGACGAGGAGACCCTCATCGCCGGTACGGCGGAGCGGGACTACGAGTACGGCGAGCAGCGCCACTGGCTGGTGAGCACGGCCGGGTCGCAGATGCGGGTGGCCGCGCAGGTCACGTACCCGTTCCCGATATCCGGCGCACCCACGGCGCTCGGCGACGGTACCTGGTACACGGTGTCGGAGCCGGGCGACGCGGTGCATGTGTGGAGCCGGTAGACCGGCCGGATCACGGCCGAGGCGATGGCTGAATCGTTGGCTGAATCATTGCCGGAATCATTGGCCGAAGAAAGATCTTCAGCCGGCCCGGCGAACCTGCCGATGCAGAAGAGACCTGCCTTGGTCCCGTGTGCGCGAGGAGGTCTGCCGTGGGCGACACCCTGCTGGCCCTGTCCATCCCCGTACTGCTCTTCGCCTGCGGCATCTACGCGGCGCGCGAGAGCTGCTGGCGGCGTCGGCGCCCGGCGCCCCCGTCCCCGTATCCCACCGGGCGGCCCACCGGGCGGCCCGGTGGGACGAGCGCGCGATGCTGGTGGACGCCGAGGGCGTCGTGGACGGCGCGCTGACCGGACTGGACGGCCTCTACGACACCACGGGGGCTTCGGAGGGCGGGTCCCCGGAGGCATCGGAGGGCCGGGGCCAGGAGGCATCGGAGGGCCGGGGTCCGGAGGCTTCGGAGGGCGGGGGCCAGGACCCTCGCCCTCCGGCCGCCGGCATCAGGCGCCGGGCGGCCGCCAGCCGGGATCCCGGCCGGTCAGAGCGAGCACCTCGTCGAAGGGGCCAGCCCCGTCCGGCACGGGGTACGGCTCGCCGAACACCTTCGCCTCCCTGGCCATCGGGGCCATGGCGGTCAGCGCGGGACCGATCTCGCCCAGTACGGACTCGTCCGGGGTGAACTCCTGGCCGGTGGCCCGCGCCAGGTCCCAGGCGTGGACGGTCAGATCGCCCAGCACCATGTTCCCGACGGTCCTGGCCGGAAGCCCCATGGCCCCTGTGGTCCCCTCGTCCGCGCCGGGCACGGCCCAGGCCGCCACCAGCGCGGCCGCCTCCTCGCCGAAGCGGGCCCGCCAGTCCCCGGTGACGACGTCCGGCGTCGTACCGAAATCGACCTCCTGCCTGGCCGCCAGGGCCTGGAAGTTGACGATCACTTGGAAGAGATGGTTGATCAGAGCCCGTACGTCGTACTCCGCGCACGGCGTGGGCGCGCCGAGGCTGTTGTCGTCGATCCCGTCCAGCACGGTCACGGCCGGTCCGACGGCCGTATCCAGCAACTCACTGATCCTCGTCATCGTTCGACGATGCACGACCGGGCGGACGAGCGCTTGAAGAAACGCGACATCGCCCGCACCCCCGGCGGCCCGCAGATCATAGGATCGCCGCCATGGCCGGTCCTCGACGCGACACCCGGGGCATCGTCGACGCCCCCGAACTCTTCGCCCAGGTACGTTTCCGCCGCCGCGAACCCGCCGTCGGGCTACGGCCGTACGTCGACCACTACTGGCTCATCGACTGGGACCTGTCGCAGCCGTACGCCTCCCATGTGGTGCCGCACCCGTCAGTGAATCTGGTCTTCCAGCGGTTCGAGCAGGAGGACGGCACGGCCCTGCCCGGCCCCGCCGGGTTCGTGGAGGTCTCGGGCATCGGGCTGGAGCTCTTCACACAGAAGCTGGAGCGCCGGGGCCGGGTCTGCGGGGTGAAGTTCCGGCCCGGCGGATTCCGGCCGTTCGCACCGGAGAGGCCGGTCGCGGAGTGGACGGGGCGTCGGCTCCCCGCCGACGAGGTGTTCACCCCGCCCGCCCCGCCGGCCGACATCCTCGATCCGGCGGACGAGGACGCGCGGGTGGCGGCGCTCGACCGGTACCTGCTGGCGCTCGGCCCGGAACCCGACCCGCAGGCCGAACGCGCGATGGCCCTGGCCGACCTGGTGCGCACGGACCGCACGGTGCGCCGCGTCGGCGAACTCGCCCGCGCGGCGGGGCTGTCGCCGCGCTCGCTCCAGCGGCTCTTCGCCGCGTACGTCGGCGTCGGCCCCAAGTGGGTCATCCTCCGCTACCGCATCCACGAGGCGCTGGAGCGGGCCGAGTCGGACCCGCGGGTGGACTGGGCGGCACTGGCGGCGGAGCTCGGTTACAGCGACCAGGCCCATCTGATCAGGGACTTCACCGCCACGGTGGGCGTGCCCCCGACGGCGTTCGCCCCGCACTGAGCCCGGATGTCAGTGCCGCGTCCTACAGTTCCGGTATGGAACGCACCGCTTCGTCGTCCGTACGGATCGAGGCCTGGTCGGATGCCGACCTGGAGCTGCTCCGCCGCGCCAACGCCCCGGAGTTGATGGACCACTTGGGCGGCCCCGAGACGGAGGAGCAGCTCATGGCGCGTCATGAGCGCTACGTGGAGCTGAGCGCGGACCGCACGGGCCGGGGCAGGATGTTCCGTATCGCTCTGACGGGCGGCTCCAGTACTGGTGCCGGTGCTGGTGCCGTGGGCACGATCGGCTTCTGGGAACGGACCTGGCAGGGCCAGGAGGTGTACGAGACGGGGTGGGCCGTCCTCCCCGAGTTCCAGGGCCTGGGCATCGCCACGGCCGCGACGAAGGCCGTCGCCGAGCAGGCCCGCGCCGAGCGCAAGCACCGCTTTCTGCACGCCTATCCGTCCGTGGGGAACGGCGCGTCGAACGCGGTGTGCCGCAAGGCGGGCTTCACCCTGCTCGGCGAGTGCGACTTCGAGTACCCACCCGGCCATGCGCTGCTGACGAACGACTGGCGGCTCGACCTCGAAAACGTTTGACGGTCCGGTCCCACCCCTGGATATTTATCTGCGTCACGCAGTTTATTCGTGCCGCAGCCATATTCGTCATGTCTGCCGCGCCTGCAGAGGGGACTCCTGCGCCATGCTCACTCTCGTCACCGGATGCCGGGGCCGCGTCGGTTCCACACTCGTCTCGCTGCTGCACCGCGACGGCCACGCCGTCCGCGCCGCCTCGCGCACCCCCGAGGGCCTCGCCGCCACGGCCACCGCACTGCCCGCCGGTGTACCCGTCGTGGCCTGCGATCTCGGCGATCCGGCCACCTTCGGGGCCGCTCTCGACGGCGTCGATTCCGTCTTCCTCTACGCCGAACCGTCCGGCATCGACGCCTTTCTGTCGGCGGCCGAGGCGGCCGGGGTCGGCCACATCGTGCTGCTCTCCTCCAGCTCGATCCTGGCCCCGGACGCCCAGGACAACCCGATCGCCGCCTCCCACCACGCGGTGGAGCAGGCCCTGCTCACCTCCCCCCTCACCGCGACGCTGCTGCGCCCGGGGGCCTTCGCCGGCAATGCGCACCAGTGGGCGCGGTCGGTACGGGCCCACGGCAGCGTCGACCTCCCCTACCCCAACAGCCACACCAGCCCCATCGACGCGAGGGACATCGCCGAGGCCGCCCTCGCCGTGCTCACCGACCCCCGTCTCCAGGGCGGGGCGTACCACCTGACCGGCCCCGAATCGCTCACCGCCGCCGAGCAGGTCGGCCTGCTGGCGGCGGCATCCGGGCACCCCATCGCCATCAACACCGTGACCGGGGAGGCATGGAAGAAATCCGTCGCCGGCTTCGTGCCCGAGGCGTTCGCCGACGCACTGCTCGCGTACACGGCCGCTTCGGACGGCATCCCGGACGAGGTGACCGGCGATGTCGAGAAGCTGACCGGTCACCCGGCCCGCACCTTCGCCGCCTGGGCCGAGGAGAACGCCGCCGCGTTCCGCCCCTGAGCACGCGAACACCCGGCGCGACCGGCTCACCCCGACAACCGAAACCCCCTGGCTGGCAAACCCGGCCAATGACATCCTGGCGGGGTGAACGGACCGGAAATCCACCTCGAAGTCGCCCCCGAGCTGCGGCTCTTCGTCGCGCATGAACGCCGGCGGGGGCGCACGGCCGTGACCACGGACGGCGCCTCCACCCTCGGTCATGTCGTGGAATCGCTCGGCATCCCGCTCACCGAGGCCGGACAGCTCCTGGTCGACGGCCGGTCCGTACCGGTCTCGCACATCCCGGGGGCCGGTGAACTGGTCGAGGTACGCGCCGTGGAACGCCCCCAGCAGGTCCCGGGCGCGCCCCTGCGGTTCCTGCTCGACGTGCACCTCGGGACCCTCGCCCGGCGGCTGCGGCTGCTGGGGGTCGATGCGGCGTACGAGAGCGAGGACATCGGCGATCCCGCGCTGGCCGCCCGCTCGGCACAGGAGCGGCGCGTGCTGCTGTCACGGGACCGCGGGCTGCTGCACCGACGGGAGATCTGGGCCGGGGCCTACATCTACAGTGACCGCCCGGAAGATCAACTCCGCGATGTGCTGGAGCGGTTCGCCCCGCGCCTCGCACCCTGGACCAGGTGCACCGCCTGCAACGGCCCGCTGAAGGAAGCCGACAAGGACACGGTCAGGGACCAGCTGGAACACGGCACCCGGCGCTCGTACGACGTCTTCGCGCAGTGCACGGAGTGCGACCGCGTCTACTGGCGGGGCGCCCACCACTCGCATCTGGAAGCGATCGTCACGAAGGCCCTCCAGGAATTCGCACCCACACCGACGGACGGCGCATAGCCCCGGTGCCGGGCACGGCATCGCACCCGGCCCCGGGGTCGGGGTCGTGCACGGCGTCGGCCGTCACGTGCCGCCGCCGGCCTCCCGCAACGCCTCGACCTGCACTGCGCTCAGCTCGACCGTCCGCCGCATGTGGGCAATGAGCAGGGCCACTTCGTCGTCGTCATACGCCTCGAACATCGCCGCCCAGGCCCCGTTCAGCCGCTCCCACACCGCACCGATCTCCGCCATCCGCTCCGGCACGGTCGCGACGAGCACCCGTCGGCGGTCGACGGTGTCCCGCTCGCGCCTCACGTACCCGCCCCGCTCCAGCCGGTCGACCAGCCGGGTCGCCGACCCCGTGGTCAGCCCGGTCAGCTCCGCGATGCGGCCCGTGGTGACCGGCCCCGCCTCCAGGCCGAGCAGGTTGAGGCACTGGAGATCGGTCGGGTGGAGCCGCAGATGGTCCGCGACGGCCTGGTTGAAGAGCGCGTAGGCGGCCATGTAGCGGCGTGACTCGACGGTCAGCTCGGCCATCAGCGCACTGCGGCCGGGCTGGGACTTCTGCGACATGCGGAGAGTGTACGAAGCAGGCGACGCCCGACCGCCGGGCGAACCGGCCGGGCTACGGCTTCTCGGCGGTCAGGTAGCGCTGGACGGTGGGCGCGAGCCAGGCGATCACTTCCTCGCGCGACATCTCGACGGCGGGCCCGAACCGAAGCACGTAGCGCGCGAGCGCCATCCCCAGTATCTGCGAGGCGACGAGCACCGCACGGTGGGCCGCTTCGGCCGGGACGGGGCAGACCCCGTTCGTGACCGCGCCGATCTGCTCGGCGAAGATCGCCCTCATCCGCTCCGCGCCCGCCTCGTTGGTGACGCTGACCCTGAGCATGCCGGTGAGGACGTCGTCCCCCTCCCAGCGGTCCAGGAAATGCCCGACGAGCACCGCACCCACGTGCTTGCCCGGCATCGCCCCCAGGTCGGGTATCCGCAGGTCGATCGCGGAGGCGGCGACGAAGAGCCCCTCCTTGTTGCCGTAGTAGCGCATGACCATCGACGGGTCGATGTTCGCGTCACGGGCGATGGCACGGATGGTGGCGCGCTCGTACCCGTCGGCGGCGAACCGCTCGCGCGCGGCATCGAGGATCGCGGCCTTGGTGGCATCCGAACGGCGGGGCGCGGCGACGGGCTCTGTCATGCCAACGACTGTAGGCCAACAACCGTTGACACGCCAGTCGCGTCGGGGCTACCGTTGCCAACAAGCGTTGACCAACGTTCGTTGACCAACATGCGTTGACCTACTCACGTCGACGCAGAGGTGACAGCTGATGTACGGGCCCAGGAGGCAGCCATGACCACCACCCCGAGCACCGCACCCGAGACCGTCGACGTACTCATCGTGGGCGCGGGCCCCACCGGCCTGCTGCTGGCAGGAGATCTCGCCGCCCAGGGCGTCTCCGTCACGCTCGTGGAGCGCCGCCCGAGCCGGACCAGCAACATGACGCGCGCCTTCGCCGTGCACGCCCGCACGCTCGAACTGCTCGACAGCCGCGGCCTGGCGGACGAGCTGATCAAGACGGGCACGCCCCTCACCTCCCTGCGCTTCTTCGGGAAGCTCTCGCTCGACCTCTCCCGGCTGCGCACGCGCTTCCCGTTCGTGCTGATCACCCCGCAGTACGAGGTGGAGCGCGCGCTGGAACGCCGGGCCCGCACCGCCGGCGTCCGCTTCCGGCACGACACGGAGCTGACCACGCTCCACCAGAACCCCGCATCGCAATCCGTCACCGCCGAACTGCGCGAGCCGGACGGCAGCCGGACGACCCTCGCCGCCCGCTATCTCGTCGGCACCGACGGGATGCGCAGCCCCGTGCGCCATGCGCTCGGGCTCCCCTTCCCCGGCAGATCCGTGATCCGGTCGATGGTCCTCGCCGATGTCCGGCTCACCGAGAAGCCCTCCGACATCCTGACGGTCAGCGGCGGCGGAGACGCCTTCGCCTTCATCGTCCCCTTCGGCGACGGCTGGTACCGCGTGATGGGGTGGCACCGCGCACACCAGGCCCCCGACAGCGACCCCGTCGACCTCGACGAGCTGCGCGAGATCTGCCGCGTCGCCCTCGGCTCCGACTACGGCATGCACGACGCCCGCTGGATCTCCCGCTTCCACAGCGACGAACGCCAGGTGCCGTCCTACCGGACCGGCCGGGTCTTCCTCGCCGGGGACGCCGCCCATGTCCACTCCCCGGCGGGCGGCCAGGGCATGAACACCGGCCTCCAGGACGCCGCGAACCTCTCCTGGAAGCTCGCCGCCGTACTGCGGGGGCACACGGCCGACCCGGAGGCGCTCCTCGACAGCTATCACACCGAACGGCACCCGGTCGGCACGACCGTGCTCCGCACCAGCGGCGCGCTCGTCCGCCTGGCCATGGCCCGCACCCCGCTCCAGCGGACGGTGAGGACCATGGCGGCCAGGACACTGGCCACCATCCGGCCGGCCTCCGACAAGGCCATAGGCATGGTCTCCGGCATCGCCATCTCCTACCGGGCCCCGCGCGGCACGCATCCCCTGACCGCGAAGCGCGCCCCCGACCTGAGCCTGCGGGAGGGCCGCCTGCACCAGCTGTTGCGCGACGGCACATTCGTCCTGATCACCCCCGCCGACGCCGCCACTCCGGCATCACCGGCCCCGCTGGTGCACGCCCACTGGCAGGGCGACCGCACCACCACCCTGCTCGTCCGCCCCGACGGCTACATCGCCTGGGCGAGCGACCACCCCGACCCGGTGGCCCTGCAGGCCGCAGTCACCCGATGAGCCCGGCCTCCGCCCCGTCGGTCCCGATGAGCACGGGTCCCGCCCCGCCGGTCCCGATGAGTACGGCCCCCGCCCCGTCGGCTCCGATGAGCGCGGGTCCCGCCTCACCGGCCCCGCCGGTCCGGGCTCAGAACACGTACTCGTCCCCGGTGGCCGGGGCCAGTACCTCGTGGTCGTTGTTCCCGGGGCTCCGGTCGGTCGCTCCGTCGTTCCACAGCGTGTCGACCCACACGACGACCTCGTCCGGCCGTGCCGCCAGCCGCAGTTCGAGGGCGAGCCTCCGCTCGTGCGCCCCGTCGGCGCGCAGGCTGCCCGTCCGGCACAACACGGTCTGCCGGTCGGCCTGCAGACAGCTCTGCGGAAGTTCCTGCCGCCCGGCGAGCGCCACCGACGTCCGCACGCGCACGGTCACACCCGCCAGGCTCGACGGGCCGTGGTTCTCGATCCGCATCCGGACCTTGAGCCCCGCACCCCACAGCAGGACATGCCCGTGGTGCGCCACATCGGCCTCAGGCGCAATGACAGCGAAGGGGTCCGGAAGGCCGGAGGGCTCGGGGAGGCCGGAGGGCGCAGCGACCGCGGCCCCAGCCCCCAGCACCACGCTCCCGGCCAGCATCGCCGTCGCGGAGACGGCCCGTGCAGCTCTATGCATCACTAGCATGTCCCGAAGATACAGATCACCCCGAATCATCCGTATTTACCGACTGGTTCGGCGCGCCCTTCCCCTCTCCTCACATGGCAGCCTTGCTCCATGTCCATCGCTCGATCCGTCGCCCTGTTCGTCGTCGCCGCGCTTTTCGAGATCGGGGGCGCCTGGCTGGTCTGGCAGGGCGTGCGCGAGCACCGGGGCTGGATCTGGATCGGGGCGGGCGTCATCGCGCTGGGCGCCTACGGCTTCGTCGCCACGCTCCAGCCGGACGGCGAGTTCGGCCGCATCCTCGCGGCATACGGCGGGGTCTTCGTCGCCGGTTCGATCGCCTGGGGCATGGTCGCCGACGGTTACCGCCCCGACCGCTGGGACGTGATCGGGGCGCTGATCTGCCTGGCCGGCATGGCGGTCATCATGTACGCCCCCCGCAACCCCTGACCCCGCACCACCCCGCACCGCCCGGCTCCGCCCCGTACCCGCCTATCCTGACCCCCGTACCGATCAGCTGTCCGAGGAGTCCGCCATGGCCGCCACCCCGATCGCCGTCATCACCGGAGCGAGCAGCGGCATCGGCGCCGCGACCGCCCGACAGCTCGCCGCCGCCGGCTACCGAGTCGTGGTGACCGCCCGCCGCAAGGACCGCATCGAGGCGCTCGCCGCCGAGATCAACGAGGCGGGCCGCCAGGCCACGGCCTACGCGCTGGACGTCACCGACCGCGATGCGGTGAACGAGTTCGCCACCGCGTTCCGCACCCTCGCCGTCCTCGTCAACAACGCGGGAGGCGCACTCGGGGCCGACCCCGTCGCCAGCGGCGACCCCGCCGACTGGCGCCAGATGTACGAGACCAACGTCATCGGCACGCTCAACGTCACCCAGGCGCTGCTTCCCGCCCTCACCGCGAGCGGCGACGGCACGGTGGTGATCCTGTCCTCCACCGCGGGCCTCTCCACGTACGAGGGCGGTGGCGGTTACGTGGCCGCCAAGCACGGCGAGCACGTCCTGGCCGAGACGCTGCGCCTGGAGATCGTCGGCACCCCGGTCCGCGTCATCGAGGTCGCCCCCGGCATGGTCAAGACCGAGGAGTTCGCCACCACCCGCTTCCGCGGCGACACCGAGAAGGCCGCCAAGGTGTACGCGGGCGTCGACGCCCCCCTCACCGCGGACGACGTGGCCGACACCATCTCCTGGGCCGTCACCAGGCCCAGCCACGTCAACATCGACCTCCTGGTCGTCCGCCCCCGCGCCCAGGCCTCCAACTCCAAGGTCCACCGCACCGCCTGACCGGACCAGACCCGCCCGGGCCGGACCGGAGCGGACCAGACCCGCCCGGACCGGACCGGACCGGACCGGACCGGACCGGACCGGAAAAGGGCAGCAGGAAGGGGCCGGGGACACACCACCCGCGTCCCCGGCCCCTTCGTCCGCCCGCGCCTGAAGGGCTGGATTCAGCCCTTCACGCACACGATCTGCTTGAGCTTGGCGACGACCTCCACCAGGTCCCGCTGCTGCTCGATGACCTTCTCGATCGGCTTGTACGCGGCCGGGATCTCGTCCACGACACCGGAGTCCTTTCGGCACTCCACGCCCCGCGTCTGGTCCTCCAGGTCGCGCGTCGAGAAGCGCCGCTTCGCGGCGTTCCGGCTCATCTTCCGACCGGCCCCGTGCGAGGCCGAATTGAACGACTTCTCGTTCCCGAGCCCCTTCACGATGTACGAACCGGTACCCATCGAACCCGGGATGATCCCGAAGTCCCCGGAACCCGCACGGATCGCGCCCTTCCGCGTGACCAGCAGGTCCATCCCCTCGTACCGCTCCTCCGCCACGTAGTTGTGGTGGCAGGAGATGACCGGCTCGAAGGTCACCTTGGCCTTCTTGAACTCCTTGCGAACCACGTTCTGGAAGAGCGCCATCATGATGGCCCGGTTGTGCTTCGCGTACTCCTGCGCCCAGAACAGGTCGTTCCGGTACGCCGCCATCTCCGGGGTGTCGGCGATGAAGACCGCCAGGTCCCGGTCGATCAGGTCCTGGTTGTGCGGCAGCTTCTGCGCCTGCCCGATATGGAAGTCGGCCAATTCCTTGCCGATGTTCCGCGATCCCGAGTGCAGCATCAGCCAGACCGAGCCAGCCTCGTCGAGGCAGAACTCGATGAAGTGGTTGCCCGATCCGAGCGTCCCCATCTGCTTCGTGGCACGTTCCTGACGGAACTTGACCGCATCGGCCACTCCGTCGAACCGCCCCCAGAAGTCGTCCCAGCCCGGCGCCCGGAAGCCGTACAGCCGGTCGGGCTCCACAGCCTCGTCATGCATGCCCCGGCCCACCGGAATCGCCTGCTCGATCCTCGACCGCAGCCCGGACAGGTCGCCCGGCAGGTCATTGGCCGTCAGCGAGGTCTTCACCGCGGACATTCCGCAGCCGATGTCCACGCCGACCGCCGCCGGACAGACCGCGCCGTGCATCGCGATCACCGAACCGACCGTCGCGCCCTTGCCGAAATGAACGTCCGGCATGACGGCGAGACCCTTGATCCAGGGCAGCGTGGCCACATTGCGCAGCTGCTGCATCGCGACGTCCTCGACCGAGGCCGGGTCGGCCCACATGCGGATGGGAACCTTCGCCCCCGGCACCTCTACATACGACATAGTTCCTCGATTCCCCCGAAAAGTCTGAAAGCGCAAAACCGGTGCCAAGGTCGGCAAATAAGTCGGTCGACCGGCATTCACAGCGGCGCGTGCGATACACATTGTGTCCACCGGTCGCCATCGGGCGGCAACCGTTTTTCGCACGAAGGGAGCCCAGGACCGTGCGACGAATGGCCTACGTAACCGGCACCGCGCTACTGGCAGCGTTCGTCGTCGGCTGCAGCGCCGACACCGGAACCGGTGGTTCCGCAGCCGACAGCAAGTCCGGCGAGGAAACCATCGCCGCCGCGGCCCCCGGCAAGTACCGCACCCTTCCCGCGCCTTGCCGCGCCGTCGAGCAGTCGACACTGAAGGACCTGCTCCCGGGCGCCGCCGAACTCACCGAGGACCAGCAGAGAAAGGTGTACGAGGGCACCGCCGCCGTCACCTATGACACCGACCGCCGGGTCGGCTGCCGCTGGAAGTCCGAGGGCGCCTCCTCCTCGCACAGCCTGTTCATCGACTTCGAGCGCGTCGTGTCCTACGACCTCTCGGTGAGCGACGACGACCGCGCCCGCGAGGTGTACACGAAGAAGGAGACCGCCGCCGGCCTGTCCTCCCCCTCCGCGACCCCCGACGCCACGGAGAACACGGAGAACGCAGAGGACAGCACGGAGAACAATGCGAACAAAGAGGACAAGGGCGAGAAGAAGACGCCCCCGGCCGACTCCGAGAAGACCTCCGGCGAGACCTCCGACAGCACCTCCGGCAACGCCTCCGACTCCACCTCGCACTCCCTGACCGGCCCCACCTCCGACGACAAGAGCGCCGAGCCCGAGAACACCGACGACGGCGCGGACACCTCGGACGAGAGCCTCCAGCCGCGCATCCTCGACGACCTCGGCGACAGTGCATTTCTGGACGATCTGCTCACCCGGGCAGGTTCCACCGCACAACACCGCACGGTGAAGGTGGTATTCCGCACATCGAACGTCATCGTGACCGTCGAGTACACCGAGCAGCCGGCCGTCTCCACCGTCGTCCCCGACAGCAAGGAACTGCAGGAGAAAGCCCAGGCACTGGCCCGGAAGCTGGTCGACGAGTTCAGCGAATGACCCCGTCCCGGGCACCCGTGACCGGAGCTGCCCGCGACCATCGGGCCCCCCGCCGAGGCGGCATCCGGTCGCAGTCCGTCGTACCGTGGCCCTCCGGAAAACCCTCCGGAGCACCTTCCGGAACACCCTCCGGAACCCCGGCCGACCACCCGCCCCGGCCAACCACCCGGCCACCCGACCGCCTGGCAGCCCGCCCGCCGCGCCACCCGAGTGAAGGAACCATGCACCGTTCAGCCCCGCGACTCTCCCGCATATTCGCCTGCGCCGCCGTACCGGTGATGCTCGTCGTCGCCGGCTGCTCGTCGGACTCCGACAGCGACAAGAAGGATTCGGGCTCGTCCGCGTCGTCCGCGGCGCCGAGCGCGAGCAAGAAGGCGGAACCGACCGTCGCGCCGGCGAAGTTCGCCACGCTGCCCGACCCGTGCAAGTCGATCACCAAGAAGACGGTCACCTCCCTGGTTCCCTCGGCCAAGTCGAAGAACGGCACGGCCACCAAGTCCAGCGACCTCACTTCCCGCGCGGGCTGCTCCTGGAACGGCCTCGACGACAACGGCGTGAAGGGCTCCCAGTACCGCTGGCTCGACGTCGGCTTCACCCGCTTCGACTCGGACCAGGCCCTGGGCAGCGGCGCCAAGCGCGCGCAGCAGGACTTCGCGAAGCAGGTCGACAAGGCGAAGACGGCCGACGGCGCCAAGAAGGTCACCGAAACGCCCGCCGCCGGCATCGGGGACCAGGCCACCACGGTCACCTACGATCTCACCAAGACCAGCGAGGACTTCAAGTACGCGACGGTCGTGGCCCGTACGGAGAACGTCGTCATCACCCTCACCTACAACGGTGCGGGTTACGCGGGTTCGAAGACCCCCTCCGGCGACGACATCCGGAAGGGCGCCGAGAAGGCGGCCAAGGAAGCGGTGGCCGCGGTCGCCGCCGACAGGGACTCCGGCTCGACCACGCCGAGCCAGAAGGCCACCGACAAGACGGACGACTCCAAGTCCTCGGACAGCGGGACCGACGACGACAAGAAGTCGACGGACGGGAAGTCCTCCGCCCGCAAGTCGTCCGTCAAAAAGACGAGCTAGCGACACCCCGGCCCAGAAGCGGCTTCACGAAGCCCGGTACTCCCCGAGTACCGGGCTTCGCCCCTCCCCGCGCAACGCCCCGCGCCCTCGTGTGCCAGGCTGTGCCCGCCAGAAGTCGGAGCACGACGCCAGAACATGACGTCGGATACGGGAGAACGGGGAGGGAACGCGGGTGGCCGCGATGCAGCTGACACGCACCCACCGGATACTCATCGGTCTCGTGGTCGCCGGAGCGGTTCTCATCGCCGCGATCGGGTTCGCGGGTTCGTACGCGGCGGTGCGCGAACTCGCCCTCCAGAAGGGCTTCGGGAACTTCTCGCTGGTCTTCCCGATCGGCATCGACGCGGGTATCTGTGTCCTGCTCGCCCTGGACCTGCTGCTGACCTGGATGCGCATCCCGTTCCCGCTGCTGCGCCAGACCGCCTGGCTGCTGACCGCCGCGACGATCGCCTTCAACGGCGCCGCGGCCTGGCCCGACCCGCTCGGCGTCGGCATGCACGCCGTCATCCCGGTGCTGTTCGTGGTCTCCGTCGAGGCCGCCCGCCACGCGGTCGGCCGGATCGCCGACATCACGGCCGACAAGCACATGGAGGGCGTCCGCCTCACCCGCTGGCTGCTCTCCCCCGTACCGACGTTCAAGCTGTGGCGCCGGATGAAGCTCTGGGAGCTCCGCAGTTACGAGCAGGTCATCAAGCTCGAACAGGACCGGCTGATCTACCAGGCCCGCCTCCAGGCCCGCTTCGGCCGCAACTGGCGCCGCAAGGCCCCCGTCGAGTCCCTGATGCCCCTGCGCCTGGCGAAGTACGGCGTCCCGCTGGCCGAGACCGCCCCGGCCGGACTGGCCGCCGCGGGCATCGAACCCGCCCTGCTCCCCCCGGCCCCCGCCCTGGCCCAGGTCGAACCGGCCGAGCTCCAGCCCGAGTTGATGTACGCCCAGCATCACGAGCAGGACCAGTACCAGGAGCAGTACGAACAGCAGCAGCAGCCACCACAACAACACGGGCCACAGCACCAGCAGTACCAGCAGCACAACCACCCCGCCGACCCCGGCGCCGCCGAGGAGTGGCCCCAGGAAGGGCCCGGCTCGCACGAGAGCCCCTGGTTCGCGAAGGCCCAGGCCCCGGACGACGCGTACGAGGGCGCCTACGACCCCGCGTACGAGGAGGGCCTGGAGCCGGGCCCGGTGATGGTCCCCACGGGCCCCGGCGGCCGCACCCGCCCCCTGGGCAGCGTGGGGACGATCGGCGCCGTCCCCGGCCCCCGGCAGGAGCAGGAGCACTTCCAGGAACAGCTCCAGCTCCAGGAACACCCGCAGTCCGGGAAGCAGGCCGGGGAGCAGGCAGGCAAGCAGCCCGGGGAGCAGGCCCAGGAGCCCGAGCCGGACCCCGCCGAGTGGGCACAGGAGGACGCGGAGTTCGCCGCGATCGCGTACGAGGTGTTCGCCGCGTTCGTGAACCAGCACAACGACTACCCCAGCGTCGATGCCCTGGACATACACGTCACGGACGGCCACAACGTCAGGCACCCGCGCAGCGCGGCACTGATCCGCCGCATGATGCCGGAGTTCAAGAACCGCTACCACGCCGAACTCGAAGCGGACCACATCGCCTGAGCCGCCACCCATCCGGCAACCGACAACCGACAACCGACAACCAGCAACGACGGAGGGCCGTCACCCGAATCACCGGGTGACGGCCCTCCGTGCACAAGGCGCAAAGGCGTCTACGCGCCCGGCAGCCTACTCACCGAGCAGTCTGCGCACCCGCTCGGCGCCCACGGCGAGCAGCAGTGTGGGCAGCCGCGGCCCGGTGTCCCGGCCGACCAGCAGCCGGTACAGCAGCGCGAAGAACGACCGCTGCGCGACCTTCAGCTCGGGCGTCGGCTTGGCGTCCGGCTCCAGGCCCGCCAGGACCTTCGGCACGCCGTAGACGAGCGTGGTGAGCCCGTCCAGCGACCAGTGCGAGTCCAGTCCCTCCAGGAGCAGCCGCAGCGACCGGCGGCCCTGCTCGTCCAGCGAGCCGAGCAGCTCCTTGTCCGGCTCCTCGCGCACGATCGTGCGGGCCTCGGCCGGGACCTGGCTGGTGATCCAGCTCTCGGCGCGGTCGAGACGCGGCCGCGCCTCGTCCAGCGAGGTCAGCGGGTTCTCCGGGTCCAGCTCGCTCAGGATACGCAGCGTCTGCTCGTCGTGCCCGGCCGTGATGTCGACGACCGAGGCGAGCGTCCGGTACGACAGCGGGCGCGGCGTGCTCGGCAGCTCACCGGCGGCCGTGCCGATGGCCCGCGCGTACGCGGCGGCGTCGGCCGGCAGCACCGAACCGTCGGCGACCTTGCGTGCCAGCGAGTCCCACTCGTCGTAGAGCCGCTGGATCTCCTGGTCGAAGGCGATCTTGAAGGACTGGTTGGGCTTGCGGCGCGCGTACAGCCAGCGCAGCAGCGGCGCCTCCATGATCTTCAGCGCGTCGGCCGGGGTCGGCACGCCGCCCTTGCTGGAGGACATCTTCGCCATGCCGGAGATGCCGACGAAGGCGTACATCGGGCCGATCGGCTGCACGCCGTCGAAGACCTCGCGGACGATCTGGCCGCCGACGACGAACGAGGAGCCCGGCGAGGAGTGGTCCACCCCGCTCGGCTCGAAGATCACGCCCTCGTACGCCCAGCGCATCGGCCAGTCGACCTTCCAGACCAGCTTGCCGCGGTTGAACTCGCTCAGCCGCACCGTCTCGGCGAAGCCGCAGGCCGTGCAGGTGTAGTTCAGCTCGGTGCTGTCGTCGTCGTACGACGTGACGGTCGTGAGGTCCTTCTCGCAGTTGCCGCAGTAGGGCTTGTACGGGAAGTAGCCGGCCGAACCGCCGCTGCCGTCGTCCTCGCTCGCCGCGCCGGAGCCCGCCTCGGCCTCCAGCTCGGCCTCGTCGACCTTCTTCTGCTGCTGCGGCTTCTTGCCGCCCTTGGCGCCCGCGGCCGCCGGGTCCTTCTTCGTCCGGTACCGGTCGAGGACGGCGTCGATGTCGGCGCGGTGCCTCATCGCGTGCAGGATCTGCTCGCGGTAGGTGCCCGCCGTGTACTGCTCGGTCTGGCTGATGCTGTCGTACTCGACGCCCAGCTCGTCCAGCGCGGCCGTCATGGCGGCCTTGAAGTGCTCGGCCCAGTTCGGGTACGCGGACCCGGCCGGGGCGGGCACCGAGGTCAGCGGCTTGCCGATGTGCTCGGCCCAGGACTCGTCGATCCCCGGGACACCGTTGGGAACCTTGCGGTACCGGTCGTAGTCGTCCCACGAGATCAGGTGCCGGACGGTGTACCCGCGGCGGCGGATCTCGTCGGCGACCAGGTGCGGGGTCATGACCTCGCGGAGGTTGCCCAGGTGGATCGGGCCCGACGGGGAGAGGCCGGACGCGACGACGACCGGTTTGCCAGGCGCACGACGCTCCGATTCGGCGATGACATCGTCCGCGAAGCGGGAGACCCAGTCGGCCTCGGTGCTGCTCTGACTCTGAGCCACGGTCTGCACGTCCTTCTCTCTTGTAGGGGCTCCGCCCATTCTCCCAGGTCTACCGCCGCCACGAAAACGGCTTACTCCCCGTACGACGAGAGCGGCTCACGGCCCGCGCGAAGAAAACGGCTTTACCGCCCGTGGAATACTGGGCGTGATCCCTTGTACTCCTACGGAAACGGCAGCCAGCTCATGGCCTCGGTCAATTCCCTCGCTTCCACGCTCCAGCAGCAGCTGGCGGACGCCCTGACGGCAGCTCTGCC
The DNA here is from genome assembly GCF_042891445.1 of Streptomyces sp. NPDC001890. Lineage (NCBI taxonomy): Bacteria > Bacillati > Actinomycetota > Actinomycetes > Kitasatosporales > Streptomycetaceae > Streptomyces > Streptomyces sp. NPDC001890. The sequence continues at coordinate 384,766 of NZ_JBIATE010000004.1, forward strand.
GGATGCCGGCACCGCGGACCCGCTGCTGCGACGAAGCGACCGGGCCGACTTCCAGGCCAACGGCATCCTGGCCCTCGCCAAGAAGCTCAAGGGCAACCCGCGCGAGCTCGCCTCGCAGGTCACCGCCGCGATCTCGGCGGGCGGCCTGATCAAGGAGATCGAGGTCTCCGGCCCCGGCTTCCTCAACGTCACCCTCGCCGACCGGGCCATCATCGAGACCCTCGCCGCGCGCGCCGCGGACGACGAGGGCCGGCTCGGCGTGCCGTACAACGGCGCCGCGGGCACCACCGTCATCGACTACGCGCAGCCGAACGTGGCCAAGGAGATGCACGTCGGCCACCTGCGTTCCGCCGTGATCGGTGACGCGATGGTGCAGATCCTGGAGTTCACGGGCGAGTCCGTGGTCCGCAGGCACCACATCGGCGACTGGGGCACCCAGTTCGGCATGCTCATCCAGTACCTGACCGAGCACCCGGGCGAGCTGACCCACGAGGGTGCCGGCGGCGAGGCGGAGGGCGAGGCCGCCATGTCCTCGCTGAACCGGCTCTACAAGGCCTCGCGCGCGCTCTTCGACTCCGACGAGGAGTTCAAGGCCCGCTCCCGGGACCGTGTCGTGGCGCTCCAGGCCGGCGACGCGGAGACGCTCGCCATGTGGCAGAGGTTCGTCGACGAGTCGAAGATCTACTTCTACTCGGTCTTCAACAAGCTCGACATGGAGATCCGGGACGCCGACATCGTCGGCGAGTCCGGCTACAACGACATGCTCGAAGAGACCTGCCGCATCCTTGAGGAGTCGGGCGTCGCCGTCCGCTCCGAGGGCGCGCTCTGCGTGTTCTTCGACGACGTGAAGGGCCCGGACGGCAACCCGGCACCGCTGATCGTCAAGAAGTCGAACGGCGGTTACGGCTACGCGGCGACGGACCTCTCCGCGATCCGCGACCGGGTGCAGAACCTCAAGGCGGACACCCTGCTGTACGTCGTGGACGCCCGGCAGGCCCTGCACTTCAAGATGGTCTTCGAGACCGCCCGCCGGGCCGGCTGGCTGAACGAGGAGGTCAAGGCCGTACACCTCCCCTTCGGCACGGTGCTCGGCAAGGACGGCAAGCCGTTCAAGACCCGTGAGGGCGAGACGGTCCGGCTGGCCGACCTCCTGGACGAGGCGATCGACCGGGCATCCGCCGTCGTGCGCGAGAAGGCCAAGGACCTCACCGAGGACGAGATCACCGAGCGGGCCACGCAGGTCGGCATCGGCGCGGTGAAGTACGCGGACCTGTCGACGTCGGCCGCCCGCGACTACAAGTTCGACCTGGACCAGATGGTCTCGCTGACCGGCGACACCAGCGTGTACATCCAGTACGCGCACGCCCGGTCCCGCTCCATCAAGCGCAAGGCGGGCGAGCTGGTCTCCCGGCCCCACCCGGAGCTGGAGCTGGCCCCGGCCGAGCGCGCGCTGGCCCTGCACCTGGACCAGTTCGCCGAGGTCGTGGCCGAGGTCGCCGCCGCGTACGAGCCGCACAAGCTGGCCTCGTACCTGTACCAGCTGTCGTCGCTCTTCACGACGTTCTACGACCAGTGCCCGGTGCTCAAGCCCGAGGTTCCCGGCGATGTGGCCGAGAACCGGCTCTTCCTCTCGGACCTCACCGCCCGCACCCTGCACCAGGGCATGGAGCTGCTCGGCATCCGGACCCCCGAGCGCCTCTGACCAGAACGCCGGTCAGCCCGTGGGCCGACCGTGAGCCTGCCCGCGACGCATCGGCCCGGTGGCCGTGACCACAGGGGACGCTAGTCCCACTCCTTGGTCACCCACTGGGCCGTGTCGTACCGGTACATGTACTGCGGCCGCGCCTGGATGCTGCTGGTACGGAACGGCTTCCCGCCGTCGTCGATGCGCAGCATCCCCGTCCGGCCGCCGCTGCTCCACTCCAGCTCCAGGTACCAGCTGACGTCGTGCCCTTCGACGTGGACCTTGAGGTCGAACACCTCCACATCGGTGGAGGACACCCGGAACGGGAAGTCCTTCGGCGGCACCCGCACGTCCCCGTTCTGCCCCGCCACCGGGGTGAGGCTCGGCCGGCCGTCGTCGAGGTCGACGTCGAAGGACTGCGGGGTGATGCCGCTCCCGCAGCCCTCGCCCATCGAGTACGCCGACCAGGCCAGCGGCGCCTTCCGGGACAGCGTCCGCACATGCAGTCCGTTCAGCACGACGGCCTGCCCCGACTTCCCCTGCACGGTGAGTTCGAGCTGCATGCTGCCGCCGTCCACCCCGCCGAGCGCCTTGGCCCAGCCCCGGGTGCCCTGCGGCGAAGGCGGCGGAGGCACGTCCTCCGGCTTCTGGTCCACCACGTAGTGCTGGCCGCAGGGTTCTTCCCAGTTGTACGAGCTGATGGTGGCGCTCAGCGGCACGCCCCCGCTCTGCTGCCCGCCCGAACCGGATCCCCGGCCATGTCCCCCGGCCGTGGCGGAGGCGCCGCCGGACGGCGGGGACGAGACGGTTCCCGAGCCGGACGGCACGGGCTTGCCCGACTTCTTCGCCCCGCTCGGTGAGGCGGTGGCGCTCACGTCGTCGCCGGGCCCGGCGAGCTCGGCCTCGTCCGGGCCCTTCGCGTCCACGGCGGGGACGTTGCTGAGATCGTCCTTGTCCGCACCTGACAGATTGCTGACGACGATCGAGGTCGGCACGGTCAGCGCGACGACGGCGACGGCCGCGAGCAGCACACGCGCCCGTGCGGAGGCCAGGAACCGCCGGGGCTGGCCCGCCCCACCGGCCAGGATCGTGGGTTCGGGTTCGGGCGTGAGCTCGGACACCGCATCCCGCACCGGTTCCGAAGGCGCGGAAACAGACTCAGAAACAGACGCAGGATCAGGATCAGGATCAGGATCCGAAACAGGCGCAGGATCACGATCAGGAACAGCCGCAGGCGCAGGCGAAGGCGCAGGAACAGTCTCGGGCGGCGCAGCCGCAGCAGGGCGTCTACGCGCCGCATCCGCCACGATCCACCGCCGATGCAGCTCCACCAGCTCCTCCGGGGTCGCCGCACACAACCGCGCCAACCGCTCCACCGGGGCGTACTCATTGGGCACCGCGTCCCCGTTGCAGTACCGGTGAAGTGTTGACGTACTGACGTGCAATCTTCCGGCAAGTACCCCGTAACTGCGTCCCGAACGGTCCTTCAGTTCCTTCAGCAGAGCCGCGAATTCCACGGCCTCCGGCGTCGCCACTGCAGCGTTCCCCCTCCTGGTCCGTCCCGGAACACCGTTCCAGGGACGTGGAATCTGCCCAGGTCACAGTACGCGCAGCCATTCCAGCATCCCCAATGGGCTGTTCGGCGTTGCGGCCGGAATCCGCCACCCCGCAATCTGTGGACACACCGCAGCGACCACCGGGACAACGCAGTGCGAATCCACTTCCGCATCGAGCTCGTCGATGCCGTGGCCATCGGCGTGGTGATCGTGTCCACCACGATCGTCATCGCCCTGATCTGCCACAACTGACCGAACGACAACACCGACCCACACACGGGGAGTACCACCGCCATGCGCAACAACCGCCTCCGCACCACCGCCCTCGCCGCGACCGCCCTCCTGGCCGCCCTCTCGCTCACCGCCTGCAACGGCACCGAGGACGGCGCAAAGTCCGGCCCGTCGGCCGCGGCGAGCGACTCCGCCGCCCAGGACACGGGCAAGGACGCAGGCAAGGACACCCAGGGAACCGGCACCGACTCCGGCACCGACGCCAAGTCCCCGGACGAGAACACGGCCTCCGACTCCAAGAGCTCCACCGGCTCCACCAGCGGCCAAAAGAGCGACACCAACGGCCGGAACAGCACCACCGGGAGCGGCAACAAGTCCCCCGTCACCTGCACCGGCTCGAACACCAAGGTCACCGTCACCAAGGTGAGCCGCCCCATCAACCACCTGCTGCTCACCGCGACCAACACCGGTTCCGCCCCCTGCTACGCGTACCACGCCCCGGCGCTCCGTTTCGACGACGCCCAGGCCGCCTTCCCGGTCCTCCGCGACAGCATCCCGCAGGCCGTGGTCACCCTGGAGCCGGGGCAGTCCGCCTACGCCTCGATCGGGCTGTCCGGTGAGCCCGACGGGCAGGAGCTGCACCAGGGCACCCACCTCTCGGTGTACTTCACCAACAAGGCCGACCAGGGCTCCACGGGCGCCCCGGCCGAGCTGACGCTCCCCGCCGGTACCTCCTGGGGCGACAACGGCTTCGTCACCTACTGGCAGACCGAAATGGACGCCGCCCTCACGTACTGATCCGCTACTGACGGGCCGAGGGGCGGCCGGCCAGGAGCGCCGTCCGGACGGCCGCCTCGATGTCATCGCTCTGGGCGTCCGAACCCCCGGGACCGAGATTCACCATGACCGTCGCCCGCCTGCCGTCGACCGTGGCACCGGCCATCGTCTCGTACCCCAGGAAGTCACCGGCGTGCCCCCAGTAGAGACCACCGCCGGGCAGCGGCCTGCTCTCCAGGCCGAGGCCGTACGCCCGGCCGTCCTCGTTGCCGGTGTCCCGGGTCCTCATCATTTCCCGGAGCTCGGCCGGGCGCAGCAGGTCGCCACGGAGGAGGGCGCCCAGGAACCGGTTGAGGTCGGTGCCGCTGGAGATCATCCCGCCGGCCGCGCCGCCGACGGACGGGTCGACCTGCGTGATGTCCAGGAGCGGCGCGTCCTTGCCGGGCTGCGCGTACCCGCGCGGGTGCGGGCCGGGGATCGCCGAACCGCGCGGCACGTACGTCTCGCGCAGGTGCAGCGGTTCGATGACGCGCTCGCGGACCTCCTCGGCGTACGAGTGGCCGGTCACCTTCTCGATGATCAGGCCGGCGAGCAGGTAGTTCGTGTTGGAGTAGTCCCAGTCGGTGCCCGGCTCGAAGACCCGGGGGTACTTGAGCGCCATGTCCACGAGGTCGCGGGGGTCGTAGCGGACCAGCGGGTCGGCGACGACTTCCTGCGGCTTGAGGTGGTCGAGGAAATCGGGCAGGCCGCTGGTGTGCTGGAGCAGCTGACGGACGGTGATCTTCCGTCCGTCGTTGCCGTGTCCGCGGACGACGCCGGGCAGGTAGCGCTCCACCGGAGCGTCGAGGCGGACGCGATGCTCTCCCACCAGTTGGAGCACGGTCGTCGCCGTGAACATCTTGGTCATGCTGCCGATCCGGAACCTGCTGTCGCGGTGAACCGGCACCTGGCTCTCCACGTTCCCGACACCGCTGGTCAGCACCGTGCTGCCGCGCCGGTCCCGCACTTCGACGAGGGCTCCGGGCGCGCCGTCGACGGTGGTCAGCCGCTGCAGGATCTCCTGCAGCCGGGCGCGGTCGATGGCGGACCCGTGGCCCGCGGACTCCGCGGCGGTCGTGGCGGCGGTCGTGGCGGCGCCCGCCGGGAGCGCGGCTCCCCCGACACCGATCGCCACGGCGAGTGTGAGTGCACCGGCCAACGCCGCACGCTTGTGCTTCGACACGTCTCTGTCCTCGATCCTCGAAGTCATGGCTGCGGAGCCGTATCTGAAGGTCCCTCAGGCTCCGCTGCTCTGTGCGCTCCACGATGCCTGCCGGGTGCGGGGCGGCACGATGGGGCGATCATCCGGACCGATGGTCGGGTTCTCCCCCGGAGCATGCCTCTTTGAGGGGGAATCAGTTGATCGGATGCGTCTGTCCGGTAAGTGATCACTGACGCGACGCGGGACGGATCGAGCCGCCGGCACCGGCCGGGCCTCTGGCCTCCTGCCGGTGGAACAGGACGAAAGCATGTCCATCATGACAGGTCAGCGGCGTTTTTCGTAGGACGGAACGCACAGTTCGTGAGCCTTGTCCGGTCCGCTCCTTGACTCCCAGAATCTCCTTCGTGCATCACCCGGAGACAGGGGGAACATGGGGAAGATCGATCACGACGCGGTGCTGCGGGCCCGCGTGCTGCTGCTGGGTTCCGGTCGACTGGACCTGCTCGAACAGGTCAACGCGTACCGGGTTCTGGCGGAGGTGAGCCCGAAGGCGTACCTCCCGAAGCTGGTCGACGCGCTCCTCTCGATGAGCTATCGCAGCCGGGACCCGGAGGTGGACCTGGCGCTGGCCACCGAGGCGGTCGGGGCCTGCCGGAGGATCGAGGCCGGGGAGCCGGCCCGGACAGAACGGCTGCACAGGGCGCTGAACGTCTACCAGTCGGCCCTGTTCGCCCTCGGACGCCGAGCAGAGGGACGCGCGGCCTGCGAGGAACTGGCCGAGGCCGGACAGAGCGGGCGGCTGGCGAGAGTCCTGGCCGAGGAGGGGCGCTTCCGGGAGGCCGCGGAGCTCAACGAGAAGGCGATCCGCAACGGCCAGAAGGAACACTCCTTCTGGAACATGGTCGAGTGGGCGGCGAACCTGGAGGGCGCCGGCCTGCACGACGAGGCGACGGCCGTCTTCCGCGAGCTCCTTGACGAGACCCGGAGCAAGGCCGCCGAACAGCGCACGGCGCTGGCCGTACTCACCTGGGAGCTGGTCCACCTCTCCCGGATGCGCGAGGCCGCCGGGCACGGGGCGGACGCCGCAGCCGCCCGGCGGGAGGCCCTGACCGTGCTGGAGGAGCTGGCGACGACGGGCGAGCCGAAGGACTGGAGCTGCATCCTCGCGTGGTGGGTCACCCTGTTCGTTTTGTCGGGGCGGGCCGACGAACCAGCTGCGAGCACCGAGTCCCCGATGCCGCCGTTCGGCACCGAGCAGGGATGGTCGAGCGGCACGCGGGGCGCCTTCCTCGGCACTCTGCCAGGGCTCGAAGCGGAGGCGGCGGGACTGCGCGAGGCCGGCCGGCTGCCCGAACTGGTCGACGTCCAGCGCAGAATCAGCATCCGCGCGGCCCTCCGCGAGGGCAGCCATCCCCACGGGTTCGAGGAGCGGTTCAAGCCGTACTTCGACGAAGGCGTGGCGCTCGCCCGCCGCCTGCCCGACGACCCCGCACGTCTCGCACGGGCCTTGACGGACCGCTCGATGTACCTCGTCGCCGCGCGGACCTTCGAGCCCGCGTTCGCCGACTTCACCGAGGCCGTCGCCCTCCTCTGACCGCCTCGGCCCGCGGGATCGCCGTAGTGGGTGATCCCGCCGTGCTGGATCCGGACACGGGGGAGGGCAGGGCTTCTCCGGCTGCCCTCCCCCGTATCCGGTGCCGTGTCATACGTCGATCTGCTCGAAGATGTGCGGGTACGACACGATGTCGTCGGGGGACTCGGCAGCCATGCGCTGGAACTCCGGGTTGCCGAACGCCTTGGCAAGAGCCTCGGTCGACTCCCAGACCGCGACGTTCATCAGAAGCGAGCTGTCCGCCGTTCCCTTGTGCATCTGCAGGGAGACGAATCCCGGCTGAGCCTTCATGAACTCCGCCTGCCTCCGGAAGCAGGCCAGGAAAGCTTCGGTCCTCTCCTTCGGGACGACAAAGGTGTTGGCCAGGACGATGGGCCCGGTCTTCTCCTTGAACTGCGCGAACATCGGCGTACTCGGGTCGAGACTCTGCAGCTTGGCCATTCTCGGCACTCCCTCTCGCTGAATCTAGCGTCGCTAGCTGATGAGGCAACGCTAGACCTACTGCCGCTCGATTGTCTAGCGATGCTAGAATCAAGTCATGTCGGTACAGGAACGCAAGCAGCGCGACCGGGCGGAACGCGAGCGCCTCATCGTGGCGACGGCCCGCGAGCTCGCCGAGCAGCAGGGCTGGGACGCGGTCACCACCCGCCGGCTCGCCGAGCGCATCGAATACAGCCAGCCCGTCCTCTACAGCCACTTCCGCGGCAAACGCGAGATCATCGGCGCCGTCGCCCTGGAAGGCGCCGCCGAACTGGCCGTGGCGGTGCGGGCCGCGGCCTCCCGGGCGAACGGCCCGCGCGAACGGGTCGCCGCCCTCGCCCACGCCTACCTCGACTTCGCCGCACGCAACCCCGCGGTCTACGACGCCTTGTTCCAGCTCGACGGCGGCCTGGCCTACGCACAGGAGGACACCCCCGAGCCGCTGAAGGACGGCTTCGCCGCCCTGCTGGAGAGCCTGGGCGAGGTCGCCGGCGACGGCATCGCCCCAGGACTGTTCACCGAGACGTTCTGGGCAGCCCTGCACGGCCTGGCCACCCTGACCCGAGCAGGCCGCCTGCCACCCGAGGACACCGGAACGAGAGTGGAACTCCTCGTGGACCGCCTCGCCATGGCCTGACACACCATCCCGACGGGCACGCGACCGGGGCCCTCGGGCCCCGCCCGCTCCAGCAACTCACGTTCCCCCAAGGGCAGTCGATCGTAGAATCGAAGGTCGAGCCCGAGGGGGAAACGTGCGCACGAAGAGCGGTCGCATACCGCCGGCATCACGCAGACACGCTGCCGCAGGCGCGACCGCCGCCACGGTCGCCGCGCTGGTGCTGATCACCGGCTGCGGGAAGGCGGGCGACGACCATCCGTCGGACCTGGCCCAGCCATCCGCCACCGCCACCGCCCGGCCGACCCCCTCCGTGAACCCCTCGTACGGAGAGCAGTTCCTCGCCGAGGGCGAGTGCGCGGCCGCCGAGCCGGGCCAGAAGGACGTCTACCGCGAGGTTCCCTGCGACGGTCCCGAGGCCGTCGCGAAGGTCATCTACCGGGTCGACACCGGCCTCCCCGATCCCTTCGAGGCCACCCTCTGTTCCGACAACTCCGACTTCGCGGTCAACGTGCCGGTCAGCATCGCGATCCTGGAGGACAAGCCGGTCTCCGGCGAGGGGTACGCCTGCATGCGCAACCTGAAGGCCCCGCACCCCGGCGACCCGGGCGGGGGCGTTGGCCCGCGGATCGAGGCCGGTGACTGCGTGCACAGCACGGCCAAGAACGGGAGCCCCGTCTCGGAAGTGGCCTGCCGGACCAGGGGCAAGAAGGACGGCGCCACGCACAAGGTCGCGAAGATCATCGAGGACGCCGTCGTGGGCGGCTTCGACGACCCGTGCGGCGGCGAGGCGGACGCCATGTTCACCGAGAACTCGTTGATCGACGACGACCCGGTGCGCAGCGACCGCCTCCTCTGCGCCGACAAGCTCTAGCAGCCGTACGGGAGAGGGCCGCTCCGCCACCGTTCGCAGTGTCACCCGGTGCGTGGCGGGCGGCCCAGAACTGACCGACGGCCGGTACGACGGGGCTCAGGCACCGTCCGGCGTACGGGGAGCCCGCCGCATGGCCCACAGCACCGGTCCGCCGCCCGGCAGTTGCGCCTCGCCGAGCACGGTGAAGCCGAAGTGCTCGTAGAAGGGCAGGTTGTCCGGCTTGGAGGACTCCAGGTAGACGGGCAGGCCCGCCGCGTCGGCCTTGGCCAGGCCCGAGCGCAGCAGTGCGGCCCCGTGCCCCTGCCCCCGGGCGGCGGGATCCGCGCCGACCACGGCCAGGTACCAGTGGGGTTCCTTCGGCCCCTGCTCGGCCGCCGCCCCGACGGCCTCACGGAACAGCGAAGCCCGGTCACCGAGGATGCTCTCCAGCTCCTGGACGGTCTCCGCGTCGGGAACCGCCTTCTCCTGGCCCTCCGGCGACACCCAGAAGGCAGCCGCCGCGCCGGTGCGCTCGCACACGCCGTGCCGGACGTACTGCCGGGCGAAGATCGTGCTGAAGTAGCGGGCCATCCCCTCCTCGCGGGAGGAGTCCTCGGGGAAGAACCAGCGCATCATCGGGTCGTCGTCGAAGGCACGGGCCAGCATGCGGCCGATCTGCTCAGCATCTTCGACCGTTGCCGTTTCAGGGGTATTCGTCATCGACATACGACCCATTCTGCACACTTGATGATCAACAACGACCGGCGGGCGACCCGTTACCCGATCCAGGTCTCCACGACTCTGCGCTGTACATGGGTGCCCCGACCCGGAACCCGGCCGCCTCGGGCTGCTGCCCACGCCCTCGTTAGCATCGACCGCATGGCAATGTTCGTGCACCTGACACCCGCGGCGAACGCTGCACGCGTCCGCCGCTCCGGAATACGGGCCATCAGCCACGGCCGCGACGCCTCACTGCCACGGGGCCTCTACTGCTTCCCCGTACTCCCCTCGTACACCCTCACCCACCAGTGGCTGCGCGAACTGTCCCGGCGCAGCGGCCCGCGCGGACTGGTCGCCGTGCACATCCGCCTGCCGGACGACGAATCCGTCACCCTGGGCCGCTACCACCTCGACCCCGCGACCGTCACGGCCGCCGAGGCCGTACGCCGGGTCGCTGCCCTGCCCGACCCGCGCGGCTGGGAGGTGTTCGTCCCCCGGGCGGTCACCAAGCGCGAGGTGCACCGCGTCCGCGCGGTCAGCCAGGTCACCGGCTGGCGGTACTTCCCCGACTCGAACGGCAAGGTGCCCTGCACCTGCTTCGGCTGCCGGGTACGCGGCGAGTACGGCTCCCAGCGCCTGCGCCAACGCCGCCCGCACCCGCTCGACGGCCCGGCCCCCGCGAGCGCGGTCCTCCTGCGCCAGATCGCCGCGGCGGGCAGCCCCGGCGACCCCGAGCAGCTCATCCAGACGCTCCACTGGTTCGGGATGCGCCGACGCGGCCCGGTCGGCCAACTGGCCCACCTCGCGGACCACCCGGACCCGAAGGTCCGCAGGGCCCTCGTATGGGCCGTCGAGAACTGGTCGTCCCAGGGCACCACCGAACTCCTCCACCGCCTCTCCCAGGACCCGGACGCGACGGTCCGCGAGGCCGTCGAATGGACCCCGCCCGAGCCCCGGTCCTGACCGTCCTGGCCCATGCGCACCCGTACAGATTTCTTGTACGGGTCGCGCGCGCGTGACGCGAGCGCGCACGTGGAAGTTCGCTCCGTATGCACCCCGGAAAGCGGAAGCGCAAGAACGCGTCGGCAATGAAGCTCGTGGGCAAACTGGTCGCCGTCTTCCGCCGGGCGGCCGGCCTGACCCAGACCCAACTCGCCGACCTGGTGGGCCATCAGGTGGAGACGATCGCCTCCATCGAACAGGGCAGACGCGCCCTACTGCCCGACCTCGCCGCGAAGTTGGACGAACTGCTGGACACCAAGGGCGCGTTGAAGGAGGCAGTGGAGCACATGCCGGAGATCGACCTGATCCCGGCGTGGGCGGAGGAGTACTTGGAACTGGAGCGGGAGGCCCTGGCGTTGTCCTGGTACGACAACCAGGTCGTACCGGGACTCCTCCAGACGAGCCGGTACGCGGAGGCGCTGTTCCGCAACCGGGTCCCGGCCTTCAGCGAGGAAAAGGTCGCCATCCAGACGGAGGCCCGCCTGGAGCGCCAGGAGATCCTTCATCGGCCGTCTCCCCCGACCATCAGTTTCGTCGTCTGGGAACCGGTCCTGATGCTCCAACTCCTCGACGACGAAGGGCATGCGGAGCAGCTGAGGCACCTGCGGGCCTGCGCCGCGCTCCCCGGCATCTGCCTCCAGGTCCTGCAACTGAACCACCGCACCCATGCCGGGCTGAACGGACCCTTCACCCTGCTGGAGACGCCGGACTTCCAGCGCGTCGCGTACTCCGAGACACAGCGCGGCAGCCTGCTCGTCTCCGACCCCGACGAGGTCAGCATCCTCGCCCAGAAATATGCCATGCTGCGAGCCCAGGCCCTCAGCCCCGAAGCCACCGTGGGCCTGCTGGATCGTCTGCTGGGAGAGCAATGAGCACCACACTTGAGTGGTTCAAGTCCAGCTACAGCGGCGACGAGGGCGGGCAGTGCCTCGAAGTCGCTTACGAATGGCGCAAGTCGAGCTACAGCGGCAGCGAAGGCGGAGCCTGCCTCGAAGTCGCCTACGACTGGCAGAAGTCGAGCCACAGCGGCGACGAAGGCGGCGCCTGCGTCGAGATCGCCGCCCACACCGCCGCCGTCCACATCCGCGACTCCAAGAACCCCGACGGCCCCGTCCTCACCGTCGCTCCCACCACCTGGACGGCCTTCGCCGGCTTCGCCGCCGACCCGCGACTCGTCTGAGCCCACGCCCCACCGGAGGAATCCCACCGCCATGGCTGTCATCCACCGCACCACCCTGTCGCCCACCAAGCTGGAACTCCTCACCACCTGGCTGCCCGCACAGCCCTGGTACCGCGGCACGGGGCAGCAGCCCGAGCTGGACCGGACCGGCGGATTCCGCCTGGACGACCCGAAGGGCGAGGTCGGGATCGAGTTCATGGTGGTCACCGACACCTCCGGGGCCCAACCAGCCACGTACCAGGTGCTGTTCAGCTACCGCGGCGCACCGCTCCCGGGCGCCGACGACGCGCTCATCGGCACGACCGAGCACGGCGTGCTGGGCAAGCGCTGGGTGTACGACGGAGCGCATGACCCGGTCGTCGTGGCCCAGCTGTTCGCGCTCGTCGTCGGCGAGGCCGAGCCGCAGATGCAGAGCACGAGCGACACCCCGGACCCGTCCGTCACCGCCCGGCTCGACGAACCCGGCATCGTGGCGGAGCTCGCCGCCTCCACGGCCACCAACAACACCGACGGCACAACCATCCTGGTCACGACGGCACCCGACGGGCGCCAACTCACCCTCCACATCAACCGCGAACTCCGGCCCGGCCGGCCTGGCCAAGGCGCCAACGGCCAGGCGCTCGGCCACGTCACCGCGCCCGCACCACTGCCCGACGGCACCACGGCACCCACCACGTTCGTCGAGGTTCACGCACACCCGTAGGCCGGCACGCGGCGCCCGGCCGGTTGTCAGTGGCCGCGCCTAGAGTCGTGGTCATGGCGACGCTCCCGAATCCGCTCCCGTCCCTGGCCACGTCAGGGCTCCAACTCCCGCCCGGCTCACTGGTGGACGCCACGATCGACGGCACCTGGCACGAGCCACTGCTCTGGTGTGCCGACGAGCCCGCGACCCACGGCACCTGGCGCACGCTGCGCGCGGCCGGGCGGGCGGTCGGGCTGCTCCCCGTGCTGATAGACGGCGGGAAGCGCGACCAGTGGCCCGAAACCTGGGACCTGATCCCGGACAGCACGACGTACCCCGGCGATCACGACGCCGAGGAGGTGCTCAAGGAGTACTGGGAGGACTGCGCGCCCGAGGAGCTCGACGCCGCCGAGGGCGAGTGGCCGGGCCTGGCCCCCGTCCCGGCCGCCGAGGGGCAGGACGCCCCCGACGATCTGGCGGCCGCGATCGCCGAGGAGTGCGTCGGCCCGGACGGCTGGTACGCCGGTTCACGGCTGGCGCTCGTCCCGGCCCGGCGCAGCGCGGACATACCGGCGGCGATCGGCTGGTCGGGTCCGGTCAACTACGAGGAGGACACGGCCCGGCTCAGCGCCGTGCTCCGCTCCTGGGAGGACCGCTTCGGCATACGGGTCGTGGTGCTGGGCTTCGACACCCTGACCGTCTCGGTCGGCCGCCCGCCCACCACCCTCCCGGAGGCCCGCGCGGTCGCCGCCGAGCACTTCGCGTTCTGCCCGGACAACATCGAGCAGAACCCGCCGTACGACCTGGACGTCTACGCCGAGAAGATGGTGCTGGGCCAGGAGACCTGGTCCTTCTGGTGGGACTGAACCACCGGCCCCGGCAGCCGCTCGGCCGGACCACCGCCCGCCAGAAGGAACCCCGGCCATGACTCACCCGGACAACGAGGCCACGGCACGTCGCCTCATCGCGGAGTACCGCGCCCTGCCGGCCGACAGCGACCGGAAACGCGAGATCATCGCCGAGCTGGACGACAACACGGCCGCGCAACCGTTCCTCGTCTCGGTGCTCGCCGACGCGGGCGAGTACGACCTCGCCCGCGTCGAGTGCGCCACGGTCCTGCGCCTGTGGCCCCCGGCCGACCCCGACCTGCACCACCGCGCGGGCAGGGCCCTGCTGGCGGCGCTGAACGACCCCGAGGAGGATCTGGTGCGCCAGTACGCGGCGATGGCGCTCGGCCCCTACGCCCAGGACGACCCGGCGGTCGCCGAGGCCCTGATCGCCACCGGGGAGTCCGAGGAGGACCCTCTCGTCCAAGCCTGCGCGAGGTCGGCCCTGAAAGAGGCGGGCCTCGCCTGAGCGCGCCCGGTCGCAGCATCGGTCGACAAACCCGGGCATCGCGGACCGTTCCTCCGGAAAGGCCGTCCGGTACGGGGTCATCGCTCCCACCGGACGGGCCCCCGGGACAACCCGATCGCGATCCGGAACATCTTCTCTCACAAGCCCGCGCCACCGGTACGGGACGGTGAACGAGGAGCTGGACCATGGCCCGACGCCCCATCCGCCCGATGCGCCTGACCCGCCTGATCCGCCCGCCCCGCCTTCGCGGGCTCGCCGTCGACTACCCCCGCCGGGGAAAACGCACTTGGCGTCGCTGGGTCCCTTCGTGGCGGCAGGTGCTGAGCGGGGTCGTGCTCGGACTCGTGGCGCTGGCGGGCCTGTTCGCCGTGGTGTACGCGTCCGTCGACATCCCGAACGAGAACGACGAGGCACGCAGGCAGGGCACCGTCTACTACTGGGCCGACGGCAGCCGGTTGGTGAGCGTGGGCGCGGTCGACCGGCAGAACGTCACGCTCGCCGACATACCCGATTCGGTGGAGGACGCGGTCATCGCCGCCGAGAACGAGACCTTCTACTCCGACCCGGGGGTGTCGGCGACGGGAATCGCCCGCGCGGCGGTGAGCATCGTCACGGGCGGTGAGACCCAGGGCGGCTCCACCATCACCCAGCAGTACGTGAAGAACACCTATCTCAGCCAGGAGCAGTCGGCCACCCGGAAGTTCAAGGAATTCTTCATCTCGCTGAAGCTGAGCAACAGGCAGAGCAAGAAGGAGATCCTCCAGGGGTATCTGAACACCAGCTGGTTCGGCCGTGGCGCCTACGGCATCCAGGCGGCGGCGAACGCGTACTACGGAATCCCCGCGAAGGACCTCGACCCCAGCCAGGCGGCACTGCTCGCGTCCCTGCTCAAGGGGGCGGAGCAGTACGACCCGGTGGGCGGCAAGGGCAACCACGAACGCGCCGTCGGCCGCTGGGAGTGGATCCTCGACCGGCAGGTGGAGACCGGCACGATGACGAAGGCCGAGCGGGCCACGTACCGGAAGTTCCCCGAGCCGAAGCCGGCCGCCAAGCCGACCAGCCTCGGCGGTCAGACCGGCTACCTCGTCGACATCGCCAACAAGTACATCAAGAAGCGTTCGGGCCTCACCGACAAGGACCTCTTCCGGGGCGGCTACCGGGTGCACACCACCTTCGACAAGGCCAGGGTGGGGCAGCTGGAACGGGCCGTGCGCAGCGTGCGCAGGCGCGATCTCGACCCCAAGAAGCGCCCCGAGGACAAGTACGTCGAGGTCGGCGCCGCATCCGTGCGCTCCGACGGGGCCGTGGTCGCGGTGTACGGCGGAGCCGACGCGGTCACCCACTTCGCCAACAACGCCGACACCGCGGGCGTCCCCGTCGGCTCGGCCTTCAAGCCCTTCGTACTGGCCGCGGCCCTTCAGCACGGCGACGGAATCACCCTGGACAGCGGCTACGACAGTGGCGGGCGCCTGATCAAGGACGGCCCGTACGCGGCACCCACCGCCCCGTCGGGTTCCGGCCCCGGCCAGGCGATGGTCACGGCACCGACGCCCCTGCGCGATGCGCTGATCAAGTCGTCCAACGCCACCTTCGTGCTGCTCGGCAAGGACATCGGGCTGAAGAAGGTGAAGGAACTGGCGCTGTCGGCCGGGCTGCACGAGACGAGCCTGGCCCGTCTGGACAAGTCCTTTCCCCTCGGCACCTCCACACCGAGCGCGGTCCGGATGGCTGACGCGTACACCACCTTCGGCAACGACGGCATGCGGGCCGATCCCTACTCGGTGACCAGGATGACCCGGGACGGCGAGGCGGTCGAGGGCTTCGGGAAGCCCGAGCCGCGGCGTGCGATGGACGCCTCGGTGGCCAACGATGTGGACAACACCCTGGGGATGGTGGCCTGGACGCGGCTGGGCCGGGACGGGAAGTTCGGCACGTTCGCCAGGGCCACGGCCGCCGACGACCTCGCGGCGGGCGCGAGTGGCGAGGACGACCGGATGAAGTCGGCCTGGTTCATCGGCCGCACCGAGGGGCTGACCACGGCCGTCACGATGTTCCGCAACAAGCCGGGCACCCCTCAACTGCTGGGCATGCAGGGCGTGGGCGGGCCCGATTCAGGACGCGGCAACGTCTTCCCGCTCCGGATCTGGAACGCCTACGTCACAGGGAAGTAGCCCCCTGGGCCAGGGGGCTGACAACGGGACAGAACAACACTCCGCGCATTGGTCTTGACCAATCTCCTATTGTGTGAAGAACTTGGCCGTAGCCGCCACGGAATCTTTACAAGCACCTCCGCTGGAGAGACACGCCCCCATGCGCATATCCGCAACCGCCGCCACCGCGTCCGCAGTTCTCGGCGGCGCCCTCGTCCTCGGTCTCACGGCCGTCCCCGCCGCCCAGGCCGCGCCCGCCACCGATCCGGCGGCCTGCACCACCGATGCCTTCGGGATCGCCGGAAAGTACGGCGAGTTCGTCCTCGGCGACGACGTCCACACCCCCGACGCGGAAGGCGCGGTGGCCGTGGGCGGCAACGCCGACTTCCGCGGCGGCTTCAGCGCCGCCAACGAACTGACGGCCGCCGAGGTCGACGCCCTGCCCGGCCGGGCGTCGCTCGTCGTCCGCGGCGACCTGCTCAACGGCAATTCGGTCACCGCGGTGATGAAGGGCAACGCGGTCGTCGGCGGCAAGGTCAGCGACCGCGCCCTCGAAATGCACTCCGGCACCTTCGGCAAGAACGCAGGACTCATCGACTTCGAGGCCGAGTTCGACAAGCTCCGGACCTACTCCGCCGCACTGGCGAAGGAACCCGCGACCACCGGCACCGAAGTGGAACCGAGCGGCAGCAAGCTCACCCTGAAGGGCGGCAACACCACCCGCAACATCTTCGCGGTGACGGCCGAACAGCTCGAAGGCGCCAAGGACATCTACCTCAAGGTCCCCGCCGGCTCCACCACGATCGTCAACGTCAGCGGCACGACGTACGACATGGCCAAGGCCGGCACCACCGGCTTCTTCCTCTCCGGCGGCCAGGACTACGTACTGGACGACAAGCTCCAGAGCGCCTCCGACGGCAAGGTCCGCGCCCGCCTGCTGTGGAACTTCCCCGAGGCCACCACCGTCACCAAGAGCAGCCGGGCCGCCTGGCCCGGCAGCGTGCTGGCACCCGGCGCACACCTGGAGCTGGGCACCGGCGCCCCGGTCAACGGCTCGGTGTGGGTCGCCTCGCTGCACGGCTCGGGCGGCGCGGAGACGCACCACTTCCCGTTCACCGGCTGCCTCCCGGAGACCGGCGGGACCACGCCTCCGACCAAGCCGACCCCGAGCAGCACCCCCGGCACCACGCCTCCGGTGACCGGCACGCCCTCCACCCCGGCGACCACGCCGCCCGCGAGCGGCACACCGTCCGCCGGCCCGTCCGAGTCCGCACCGGCCACCCCGGCCCCGTCGCAGAGCACGACGCCCGGCGGCAAGGACGGCGACCTGGCCTCGACCGGCAGCAGCGGCACCATCCCGCTGGTCATCGGCACCGCCGTGGTCCTCGCCGCGGGCACCGCCCTGACCGTGGTGGCCCGCCGCCGCTCCAAGCGGGCCTGACACCGCACGGTGCCTGTGGGAACCCCGCACCCGCGGGGCCCCACAGGCACCGTCACCGTCACTGGGCCAGCCACTCCCGCAGCAGCCGCTCCCGCTCCGTCCCCCGGGGCGTCCCGCCCCCCGACGTACGGCCCCACTCCGACATCGCCGCCAGCGTCGTGGACATCGTCGCGGCACCCTCCGTGAGGCGGGCCAGCAGGGCGCGGGAGAGGTCGACCTCGGTCCGGGGGTAACCGACGGCCGCGGCCGCGTAGGCCGCCGGCCGGTGCTCGCCCCTGGACGATTCCACGCGCACCCGCATCATCGGCGGGGGCCCCTCCACCCGGCCCGCCCCCATGGGCAGAGCCAGGTTCATCACGGTGTCCACGGCCAGGTCCTTGACCACGGCTGCCCGCCGCATCAGGGAGTTCTCAGGAACGTCCGCCACCGTCAGGGCACGCACGTCCTCCCACGGGTAGAGGCCGGACTGCCCGTCGCCGACCGCCACCACCCCCTCGGGGGTCAGCCGCACCCCCGGCCCCATCCCGGACGGCTTCGCGCCCACGTACACATCGCCCTCGGCGATCCAGAACAGGCCGACCATGGCCATGGGTTGCTCACTTCTCCCCGCTGACGGCACCGCCGCCATGTCTCACAAGTCCGTTCGCTCCGAACGATCGGATCGTCCCGCACCAGGGGCCGAACGCGGCCCAGCCCGAACGCGGCTGGGCCCGAAGGCTGCCTAGCGCCGCCCCAGCCGCTGCGCGACCTCCGTCGCCCAGTACGTCAGGATCATCTGCGCACCCGCGCGCCGGATCCCGGTCAGGCTCTCCATGATCGCCGCGTCCCGGTCGATCCAGCCCTTCTCCGCGGCGGCCTCGATCATCGCGTACTCACCGCTGATCTGGTACGCCGCGACCGGCACGTCCACCGAGTCGGCGACCTTCGCGAGGATGTCGAGGTACGGACCGGCCGGCTTCACCATGACCATGTCGGCGCCCTCTTCGAGGTCGAGCGCCAGCTCGCGCATCGACTCACGGGCGTTCGCCGGGTCCTGCTGGTACGTCTTGCGGTCGCCCCGCAGCGAGGAACCGACGGCCTCGCGGAACGGCCCGTAGAACGCCGAGGAGTACTTCACGGTGTAGGCGAGGATCGAGACGTCCTCGTGGCCCGTCTGGTCGAGCGCGTCGCGGACGACACCGACCTGGCCGTCCATCATGCCGCTGGGACCCACCACATGGGCGCCCGCGTCGGCCTGGACCTGGGCCATCTCCGCGTACCGCTCCAGCGTCGCGTCGTTGTCGACCCGGCCGTCCTCGGTCAGCACACCGCAGTGGCCGTGGTCGGTGTACTCGTCCAGGCACAGGTCCGACATGATGACGAGATCGTCACCGACCTCCTGGCGCACCGCGCGCAGCGCCACCTGGAGGATGCCGTCCGGGTCGGTGCCCGCCGTGCCCCGGGCGTCCTTCTTCTCGTCCTCGGGGACGCCGAAGAGCATGATCCCGGAGACCCCGGCCGACACCGCCTCGACGGCGGCCTTCCGCAGGGTGTCCAGGGTGTGCTGCTGCACGCCGGGCATGGCCGAGATGGCGACCGGGGCGTCGACGCCCTCGCGCACGAACGCGGGCAGGATCAGATTCGCCGCGTCGAGCCGTGTCTCGGCGACCATCCGCCGCATCGTCGGGGTCGTCCGCAGCCGCCGGGGGCGGGAGCCGGGGAAGTTTCCGTACACAGTCATTCTTCGAGACTAGACCCGTACACATCACCGTCTTACCGACACCCGTGCCGGAAAAAGGCCGCGGAACGGGCGCAGAGCGGGCGCGGAACAAGCACGGAACGGGCAGGGGCCCGGCCGCCGAAGCAACCGGGCCCCTCACACACTCCTCGACCGGTCAGGTCGTCGTACGACGCCGCCGCGCACCCGGACGCCGCTCGCTCGGCCGCGTCACCGGATCACCGGCCTCCTTCGCCGACTCCCGGCGCCGCGCGCCGAACTCGGCCAGCGCCTCGGCCAGCTTGTGCACCGAGGGCTCCGGGGAGAGGACGTCGACCCGCAGGCCGTGCTCCTCGGCGGTCTTCGCCGTCGCCGGGCCGATACACGCGATCACCGTCACGTTGTGCGGCTTGCCCGCGATGCCGACCAGGTTCCGGACGGTCGAGGACGAGGTGAAGAGCACCGCGTCGAAGCCGCCGCCCTTGATCGCCTCACGGGTGTCGGCCGGCGGCGGCGAGGCGCGGACCGTGCGGTACGCGGTGACGTCGTCGACCTCCCAGCCCAGCTCGATGAGCCCGGCCACCAGCGTCTCGGTGGCGATGTCGGCACGCGGCAGGAAGACCCTGTCGATCGGGTCGAAGACCGGGTCGTACGGCGGCCAGTCCTCCAGCAGACCGGCGGCGGACTGCTCACCGGACGGCACCAGGTCCGGCTTCACACCGAAATCGACCAGCGCGGCGGCGGTCTGCTCGCCCACGGCCGCGACCTTGATCCCGGCGAAGGCACGGGCGTCGAGCCCGTACTCCTCGAACTTCTCCCGGACGGCCTTCACCGCGTTGACGCTGGTGAAGGCGATCCACTCGTAACGGCCCGTGACCAGGCCCTTGACCGCGCGCTCCATCTGCTGGGGCGTACGGGGCGGCTCGACGGCGATCGTCGGGACCTCGTGCGGCACGGCACCATAGGAACGAAGCTGGTCGGAGAGCGACGCGGACTGCTCCTTGGTACGCGGTACGAGCACCTTCCAGCCGAACAGCGGCTTGGACTCGAACCACGCGAGCTGGTCACGCTGGGCTGCGGAGCTGCGCTCACCGACCACGGCTATGACGGGCCGGTGACCCTCCGGGGAGGGCAGCACCTTCGCCTGCTTCAGGACCTGGGCGATCGTCCCGAGAGTCGCCGTCCAGGTGCGCTGGCGGGTCGTCGTACCGGCGACCGTCACGGTCAGCGGGGTGTCGGGCTTGCGGCCCGCCGAGACCAGCTCACCGGCGGCCGAGGCCACCGAGTCGAGCGTCGTCGAGACGACGGCCGTGGCATCGCTGGCGCCGACCTCGGCCCAGCAGCGGTCGGACGCGGTACGGGCGTCGACGAACCTGACGTCCGCGCCCTGCGCGTCACGCAGCGGCACACCGGCGTACGCGGGCACGCCCACGGCGTTGGCGACGCCCGGCACGACCTCGAAGGGGATGCCGGCGGCGGCGCAGGCGAGCATCTCCGCACCCGCGTTCCCGTCCAGCCCCGGGTCGCCCGAGACGGCACGGACGACCCGCCTGCCGCCCTTCACTGCCTCCATGACAAGATTGACCGCATCCCTGAGAACGGGAACACCGGCGGCTGCTGACTGCGCGTCAACAACCGTCAGCTCAGGTGTGCTTACGCTTGCCCGCGCATGGCAGCGAACGACGCCGAGGACGTCCGGCTCGGCGACAAGGACGTCCGCGCTCGCAAGCGCCTCGACGGCGCGCAGAGTCAGCAGTCCCGGGTCGCCGGGACCGGCGCCGAGGAAGGTGACGTGCCCTTGTGCGGACAGGGCCGGAAAGTCGGATGCGGCGGGGCCGGTGGGGCTCAAAGTGCTCGCTCCCCCATAAGACCGGCCGCACCCTTGGCGAGCATCTCGGCCGCGAGCTCGCGACCGAGGGCCGCCGCGTCGTCCTGCGACGTGGGAACGGGACCGGTGGTGGACAGCTGCACCAGCGAGGAACCGTCGGTGGAACCGACGACACCGCGCAGACGCAGTTCGTTGACAGCCTGTCCGTCGACCAGGAGGTCGGCCAGCGCACCCACAGGTGCGGAGCAACCGGCCTCCAGGGCGGCGAGCAGGGCACGCTCGGCGGTCACGGCGGCCCGGGTGTACGGGTCGTCGAGCTCGGCGAGCGCGGCGGCGAGGTCGGCGCTGGTCTCAGCGCACTCGATCGCCAGTGCTCCCTGGCCGGGAGCGGGCAGGACGGTGTCGACCGACAGGAAGTCGGTCGCCTCACCGCTCCGGCCGAGGCGGCTGAGCCCGGCCGCGGCGAGTACCACCGCGTCCAGCTCACCGCTCCGGACGAATCCGATACGCGTATCGACGTTCCCCCGGATCGGCACGGTCTCGATGTCGAGGCCGTGGTTCCGGGCGTACGCGTTGAGCTGCGCCATGCGGCGCGGCGAGCCGGTACCGATGCGGGCGCCGGACGGCAGCTGCTCGAAGGTCAGCCCGTCCCGCGCCACCAGTACGTCGCGCGGGTCCTCGCGCACCGGCACGGCGGCCAGCACGAGGCCCTCGGGCTGCGCGGTCGGCAGGTCCTTGAGCGAGTGGACGGCGAAGTCCACCTCACCGCGCAGCAGCGCGTCGCGCAGCGCCGCGACGAACACACCGGTGCCGCCGATCTGCGCGAGATGCTCCCGCGAGGTGTCGCCGTACGTGGTGATCTCGACGAGCTCGACGGCGCGCCCGGTCACCTCGCTGACGGCGTCGGCGACCATGCCGGACTGCGCCATGGCGAGCTTGCTGCGCCGGGTGCCCAGCCTCAGCGGCTTGTCGGCCCCCGCGACCGGGGTTGAGTTGTCGGTCATGACCGCCCTCGATTCGGGTCGTTCAGGTCTGCCCGGGAGACGGCTGCGACCGTCTGCGGGTCGAGGTCGAAGAGTTCCCGCAGCGCATCGGCGTACCCGGCGCCGCCGGGCTCGCTGGCGAGCTGCTTGACCCGCACGGTGGGCGCGTGCAGGAGTTTGTCGACGACGCGGCGCACGGTCTGCGTGATCTCGGCGCGCTGCTTCTCGTCCAGATCGGGGAGGCGCCCGTCGAGCCGCGCGATCTCGCCCGCGACCACTCCGGCGGCCATCGTGCGCAGCGCGACGACGGTCGGGGTGATGTGGGCGGCGCGCTGGGCGGCGCCGAAGGCGGCGACCTCGTCGGAGACGATGGTGCGCACCTGGTCCACGTCGGCGGCCATCGGGGCGTCCGCCGACGCCTCGGCGAGCGACTCGATGTCGACGAGGCGCACACCGTCGAGCCGGGCCGTCCCGCCGTCGATGTCGCGCGGCATGGCGAGGTCGAGCAGGGCCAGGCGTACGGGGCCGGCGCCCTGTGCGGGCACAGTGGCCCGACGGGCCGTCCGGCGCACCGTGGCGGCGCTGCCGTTCTCCACCCAGGCGGCGTGCCGGTCGGCGTCGGCCGGGGCGGGCACCGAGGGCGTGGCGGCGGGCGTCTCGACGGCGTCGTCGGTGTCCAGGCCGAGCGCGGTGGCGACGACCTCGGCGGTCAGCACGAGACCCGTCGCGCCGGTGCAGGAGACGACGACATCGGCACGTGTCAGTTCGTCGCGGACCGCGGCCATCTCCACGGCACGGGCGGCCACGCCGGTGCCCCCGGGCTGGACCAGGATCTCGACGAGCCGGTCGGCGCGGGCCCGGGTCCGGTTGGCGACGACGATCTCGGCGACACCGGTACGGGCCAGGGTCGCGGCGGCGAGCGAGGACATCGAGCCCGCGCCGATCACCAGCGCGCGCTTGCCCGCGGCCCAGTCCGCGACGTCCGCACCGGCCGCGAGCTGCTCCAGGCCGAAGGTGACGAGCGACTGCCCGGCCCGGTCGATCCCGGTCTCGCTGTGGGCCCGCTTGCCGACCCGCAGGGCCTGCTGGAACAGGTCGTTCAGCAGCCGGCCCGCGGTGTGGAGCTCCTGCCCCAGCGCCAGCGCGTCCTTGATCTGGCCGAGGATCTGGCCCTCGCCGACGACCATCGAGTCCAGCCCGCACGCCACCGAGAAGAGGTGGTGGACGGCCCGGTCCTCGTAGTGCACATAGAGATACGGAGTGAGCTCGTCCAGGCCGACGCCGCTGTGCTGGGCGAGGAGCGTGGACAGCTCGGCGACGCCCGCGTGGAACTTGTCCACGTCGGCGTACAGCTCGATGCGGTTGCAGGTGGCCAGGACGGCGGCCTCGGCCGCGGGCTCCGCGGCGAGGGTGTCCTGGAGCAGCTTGGCCTGCGCCTCGGCGGACAGCGAGGCCCGCTCCAGTACGGAGACCGGGGCGCTGCGGTGACTCAGTCCTACGACAAGAAGACTCATGCCGGCATCACGGCGGGCATGTCCCCGTCAGGTCCCTTCCGTCCGGTGGAGGCCGAGCGCACCGGGGGTGCGGCCGGGTCCGGGCTGCTCCCGGGGGTCTCCTCGCCGGCCTTGCGCTGCTCGTGGAAGGCGAGGATCTGGAGCTCGATGGAGAGGTCGACCTTGCGGACGTCCACGCCGTCGGGCACGGACAGCACGGTCGGCGCGAAGTTCAGGATGGAGGTGACGCCCGCGGCGACGAGCCGGTCGCAGACCTGCTGCGCGGCGCCGGCCGGGGTCGAGATGACACCGATCGACACGCCGTTGTCGCCGACGATCTGCTCCAGTTCGTCGGCGTGCTGGACGGGAATGCCCGCGACCGGCGTTCCGGCCATCGCGGGGTCGGCGTCGATCAGCGCGGCGACCCGGAAACCGCGGGAGGCGAAGCCGCCGTAGTTGGCGAGCGCGGCACCGAGGTTACCGATGCCGACGATCACGACCGGCCAGTCCTGGGTGAGCCCGAGTTCGCGGGAGATCTGGTACACGAGATACTCGACGTCGTAGCCGACACCGCGCGTCCCGTACGAGCCGAGGTAGCTGAAGTCCTTGCGCAGCTTGGCGGAGTTGACCCCCGCCGCCGCTGCGAGTTCCTCGGACGAGACCGTGGGTACCGAGCGCTCGGAGAGCGCGGTCAGTGCGCGCAGGTACAGCGGAAGTCGGGCGACGGTGGCCTCGGGAATTCCTCGGCTACGGGTCGCCGGTCGGTGAGTTCGGCCAGTTGCCACGGTGCTCCTGCGGGATGAGCGGGGCTGTAGGCGGCCGTAGTTCCCAAGACCGCCCCGTCGAATGCAGGCTATGTCTTTGTGAACGCGTGCACAAAGATAGTGTCCGTTTTGTCCGGTCAAAGTGACCGGGGTCACGCACATTCGTCGTGCGATCCCGGAACCAAGGATCGCATCAGCCCGTTGCAGGCCCGAAGGGGGCAAAGCGGCACACACTCCTCACAACCACTCCCCCGAGAGCACTCAAAACGCCCATGATGGTAACCGGCTTTCGCTCACGAGCGCAGTGCCGTGCGCAGCCTCGCCGGGTCCACCCGCCAGAACGTGTGCTGTTCGTCATCGATCAGCACCACCGGAATCTGCTCCCAGTACTCCCGGTACAGCTCCTCGTCCTCGGTGATGTCCTTCTCCTCCCAGGACGCGCCGGTCTCCTCGCACACCTCCCGCACCACCTGCCGCGCGTCGTCACAGAGGTGACACCCGGGCTTCCCGACCAGGGTCACCACGCGTTCCGCGGGCTTCTTCTTCGTACGTCGCAACAAGGCACTCATGCCTTTATTCTGCGCCGGGCGACGCACGGGTCGGGGCGCGGGCGGACCCGTTCCGCCCTCGATCCGGTACGCCCGGTATCACCCGTTCATCGGATCGGCGGCCCAGAGTTCACGCCGTGGCATCCCAGCAGGTCGGGAACGGCCGAAGCGACTGGCTATGCTCACGACATGGCCGCTCTTGGATGGCTCACACCCCGTAGGCGCCCCGCGACAGCACGGAGCGTGCTGGCCGGCGAGGCAGCAGCTGAGGCAGCACGGAAATCCACCCTCCCCGACGATCAGTCCCCCGGCACCGAGCAGGACGACGCCGCGAAGGCGGAGGCCGAGGAGGCCCCCTTCCCCGTCGTCGGTGACGAACGCGCCGCCGCCTTCTTCGACCTGGACAACACCGTCATGCAGGGCGCGGCGATCTTCCACTTCGGCCGCGGCCTGTACAAGCGGAAGTTCTTCCAGCGCCGCGAACTGACCCGGTTCGCCTGGCAGCAGGCCTGGTTCAGGCTGGCGGGCGTCGAGGACCCGGAACACATGCAGGACGCCCGCGACAGCGCCCTGTCCATCGTCAAGGGCCACCGGGTCTCGGAGCTGATGTCCATCGGCGAGGAGATCTACGACGAGTACATGGCCGACCGCATCTGGCCCGGCACCCGGGCCCTGGCCCAGGCCCACCTGGACGCCGGGCAGCGCGTCTGGCTGGTCACCGCGGCCCCGGTGGAGACCGCCACGATCATCGCCCGCCGGCTCGGCCTGACCGGCGCGCTCGGCACGGTCGCCGAATCCGTCGACGGCGTCTACACCGGCCGCCTGGTCGGCGAGCCGCTGCACGGCCCCGCGAAGGCCGAGGCGGTCCGCGCCCTGGCCGCCGCCGAGGGCCTGGACCTCGACCGCTGCGCGGCGTACAGCGATTCGCACAACGACATCCCGATGCTGTCCCTGGTCGGGCACCCGTACGCGATCAACCCGGACACCAAGCTCCGTAAGCACGCCCGCGCGCGCGACTGGCGGCTGCGGGACTACCGGACGGGCCGCAAGGCGGCCAAGGTCGGCATCCCGGCCGCGGCCGGCGTGGGCGCGATCGCGGGCGGCACCGCCGCCGCCGTCGCCCTGCACCGCCGCCGCCGCTGACCCCCGCCACCACCGCCCGGCCCCTCCGCGGGCCGGGCCGGCCGGGCCTGCCACGCCCGAACCCCGGCGGCCGATCCGAATCCCTTACCCACCGACCGCTCCGGCCAGTCGCATTGCTCGCACACGACCACAACCCGTCGCACCGACAGGCAGATAGCGAAGTAATTCGATCAACAAACGGTCACGATGTGCTACTTGATGCGTCGTTTAGTCGCTACAGAAGCGACGTAATCGATGATTTGAGCAACTGGGTGTAGCACTGCCTGTACGAAGCGTTATTCTCCTCAGACGCATTCCGGAACCCATCACTCACTACGACGAGTGACGGTTTCGCACTGCACGTGATGGAAGCTCTGCCTCTGGGAGTCCCGTGTACCCACACGTCGGGGTTGACGCCTCGGGCCTGGCTACGCTGCGCGCAACGGTCGCCGACCGCTTGCGCGGCTTCGTCCCCACCGCGTACGCCGTACCCGCATTTGCCACCCCTGCACCTGCCGGCCCCTGCTACGCCCTGGCCGAACGCAGTGCGGCGGTCGGAAGACGCGGCAACCGCGGCGCAACGACCACGTCCACCGTTCGCCGGCCGACCGCCGACAGCGACAGCGCACGCATGATGGATCTCGTCGAGCGCGCGCAGGCCGGCGAGGCCGACGCCTTCGGCCGCCTCTACGACCAGTACAGCGACACCGTCTACCGCTACATCTACTACCGCGTGGGCGGCAAGGCGACGGCGGAGGACCTCACCAGTGAGACCTTCCTGCGCGCCCTGCGCCGCATCTCCACGTTCACCTGGCAGGGCCGCGACTTCGGCGCCTGGCTCGTCACCATCGCCCGCAACCTGGTGGCCGACCACTTCAAGTCCAGCCGCTTCCGGCTGGAAGTGACCACCGGCGAAATGCTCGACGCCAACGAGGTCGAGCGCAGTCCCGAGGACTCCGTCCTGGAGTCCCTCTCCAACGCCGCGCTCCTCCAGGCCGTGCGCCGGCTCAACCCCCAGCAGCAGGAGTGCGTGACCCTGCGTTTCCTGCAGGGCCTCTCGGTCGCCGAGACCGCCCGGGTCATGGGCAAGAACGAGGGCGCGATCAAGACCCTCCAGTACCGCGCCGTCCGCACGCTGGCCCGGCTCCTTCCGGACGATGCCCGCTGACCACACCCCCCGGCCGAGTCACTCTCGGCGACACGCCCATCACGCACTGGTCCGATCATCCTTCGTGCGTAACCCATGTGCCGCGCCCCTCGTTGTGCCGGTTGCAGGCCCCCTGGCGTCACCCCATGTCCGCCGACACTCACTCATTCGTGTGGAAGCGCTCAAGGTGTGCAACCTTCCGGAACCCAGGGGAGTCGACCGTCATGACGAGAGGAGGTGCCGCCAGTGATCGCAAACGTTTCGGCACACCGGCGGGCGAACGCCTTCGCCCAGGCCCTGGAGGAGCAGTCGCTCCGTGGTGCGGCGGCCGCACAGCCCGAGGAACCGGCCGAACCGGCCGACCACGGACCGCTGTTGGCCCTGGCGAACGGCCTCGGTGAGGTACCGAGGCCGGAGTTGGATCCCGAGGTCAAAGTGGTGCAGCGAGCCCAGCTCGTCGCCGCCATGGAGGCCATGTTCACCCAGGGCGGCGCGTCCGCGGGCCCTACGGTGCCCGAACAGCGGACCAAGGGGGCCCACCGGGCCTCCCCGCTCCGGAAGTTGCGTCCGCGTTCACGCTGGACGAAGGGCCTCGCGGCCGGCGGGCTCACCGTCGGTGTGGCGGCGGGAGCCTTCGGCGGAGTGGCCGCTGCCAGTTCCGACGCCCTGCCGGGTGATTCGCTGTACGGGCTCAAGCGCGGCATGGAGGACATCCACCTCGGCATGGCCAGTGGCGACGCCGACCGCGGCGAGGCCTACCTCGACCAGGCGTCCACCCGGCTCAGCGAGGCCCGCCGCCTGATGGAGCGCGCCCGCTCCGGCGACCTGGACCACGAACAGCTCGGCGAGGTCAGGCGCACGCTCAACGGCATGACGCACGACGCCAGCGAGGGCCACCGCCTGCTCCACTCCGCCTACCAGCAGAACGGCGCCATCGGCCCCATCCAGACCCTGGACTCCTTCTCCCGCTCGCACCGCGACAGCTGGAGCAGCCTCCGCGACCGGCTCCCCGTACAGCTGACGGACGTCGGCGACCAGGTCAGCTCGGTCTTCGACGCCATAGACGAAGAGGTCCAGCCGCTCCAGTCACTGCTGCCCCGCACCCCGGACAGCAGCGGCGACGCCCGGCAGCCGGACACCGCGGACCAGGGCACCCGCCCCTCGCACACGGCCCCCTCCGCGCCCACATCGCCGGAAACCTCCCAGGGCCGTACGGACGGCAGCGCCTCGCCCCACCCGTCGGGATCGGGCAGTGCCTCGTCCGAGGGCCTGATCAGCGGCACGGACGGCCTGTTCGGCACCCCGCCCCCCGGCACCGCCCCGTCCGCCGACGGCCGCGTCAGCACCCCGCCCGCCCCGGACGTGACCCTCCCGCCGCTCCTCCCCGGCCTCCTCCCGGGCCTGGGGATCAACGGCGAGGACCTGAAGAACGACTAGCACCGCCCCGCACGAAGACGTAGGGGGGACGGCTCGCCTAGCCGTCCCCCCTACGCGTGCCGGAAGGCCCCTCAGAAGAACACCGACCTCCGCTGCACCAGCAGCTTGTACAGCGTGTGCTGGATCTGCTCCCGCACCTGATCCGTCAGGTTGAACATCAGCATCGGATCCTCCGCCGCCTCCACCGGAAACCCGCTCGTGGAGATCGGCTCCCCGAACTGGATCGTCCACTTCGTCGGCAGCGGCACCGCCCCGAGCGGCCCCAGCCACGGGAACGTCGGCGTGATCGGGAAGTACGGGAAGCCCAGCAGCCGCGCCAGCGTCTTCGAGTTGCCGATCATCGGGTAGATCTCCTCCGCCCCCACGATCGAGCACGGAATGATCGGCACCCCGGCCCGCAGCGCCGTGGACACGAAGCCGCCCCGCCCGAAGCGCTGCAACTTGTACCGCTCCCCGAACGGCTTCCCGATGCCCTTGAACCCCTCCGGCATCACCCCGACGACCTCGCCCCGTCGCAGCAGCCGCTCCGCGTCCTCCGCACAGGCCAGCGTGTGCCCGGCCTTGCGGGCCAGCTCGTTCACCACCGGCAGCATGAACACCAGGTCCGCGGCCAGCAGCCGCAGATGCCGGCCCGTCGGATGGTTGTCGTGCACGGCGACCTGGAGCATCAGCCCGTCCAGCGGCAGCGTCCCCGAATGGTTGGACACGATCAGCGCCCCGCCCTCGGCGGGAATGTTCTCGATGCCCTTCACCTCGACCCGGAAGTACTTCTCGTACACCGGCCGGAGCATCGACATCAGGACCTGATCGGTCAGCTCCTCGTCGTACCCGAACTCGTCGACGTCGTACTCACCCGTGACCCGCCGCCGCAGGAACGCGAGCCCGCCCGCGATCCTGCGGTCCCAGCCGCCGCTCCCGTCCCGCCCCAGGGGCCGCTGCCCGGCCCGCTCAGGCTCCTCCTGCGGCTCCTGCGGCGGCTTCGAGGCGTCCTGCTGCCCGGGCAGGGCGCTCACGGCCGCGGTCCCCACCACGGAGGCCGCCGTGGGCCGGCGCCGGCCGGGGCGCGCTGAACCACCCGTCCGCGAACGGTCGTCGTCGAACGGAATGACCTTGGCATCCGCCATCGTCGGTGCGCTCCTCTACCTGGCGCTGGGGGTCGGCTCGGTGTCGCCGGCCCCGGTGATCCCCGGAACATCGCCGCCCGCTCCGGCGAACGGCAGGGCGGCCAGCCGGTCGACCGTCCTGCCCACCGCCTCGGGCGGCAGCAGTCCGGGCCCCTGACTGCGCGCGAACTCCGCGAACGTCTCCGCGGTACTGAACCGGGGGTGGAAGCCGAGGGTCTCGCGCATCTGGACGGTGGAGACCACCCGGCCGTGGGTGAGCAGCCGGATCTGCTCCGGCGAGAAGTCCGTCATGCCGACCGTGCGCAGCGCCTGGCCGACCCAGGTCACCGCGGGCAGCAGCAGCGGCACCGTCGGCCGCCCCAGCCGCCGCGAGCACTGCGAGAGCAGCAGCACCCCGTCCCCGGCGATGTTGAACGTGCCGCTGTTCAGCGTCCCGCGCACCGGCTCACCGGACGCGACACCCAGAACGTCCACGACATCGTCCTCGTGCACGAACTGGAGCCTCGGGTCGTACCCGAACACCGTCGGCAGCACGGGCAGCGAAAGATAGTCGGCGAGCGGCGAATCGGCCTGCGGCCCGAGGATGTTCGCGAACCTGAGCACGCACACGGCGA
Organism: Streptomyces sp. NPDC001890; assembly: GCF_042891445.1. Taxonomy (NCBI): domain Bacteria; kingdom Bacillati; phylum Actinomycetota; class Actinomycetes; order Kitasatosporales; family Streptomycetaceae; genus Streptomyces; species Streptomyces sp. NPDC001890. The sequence goes on from NZ_JBIATE010000004.1 coordinate 415,063, forward strand.
CATCCGGCCTGCGGCGCGCGAAGCCCCGTACGTACCCCTCGACCTCCACCGCGTCCTTGGCGAAGCCCCCGCTGGGCAGGGACTTGGGCGGGGTGGTCTCGGTGAACACCGCCGGATCGCGGGGCGCCGAGCCGTACACGTTCGTACTGGACTTGATCACCAGCCGCCGCACGCTCGGCGCCTTCTGGCAGGCACCGAGCAGCTGCATGGTGCCGATGACGTTGGTCTCCTTGACCGTCGTCCGGCCGCCCGCGCCGACCGCCTTGGCCGAGACGTCCAGATGCACCACCGTGTCGACGGAGTGCTCGGCGAGGACTCTGGCGATCGCGGGCTGGCGGATGTCCGCCGTCACGAAAACGGCGTCGCCCAACTCGTGTCCGGGCACGACCGCGTCGACGGCGATCACCCGGTCCACACCCGGATCACGCTGGATGCGCCGCACGAAGCGGCCGCCCAGCTGCCGGGCCGCTCCCGTGACCAGCACGACCTTCCCCAAGATCAGCGCCTTCCGTCGAAAGGTTTCCCCTAAAGGGCTGCCCCGTAATCACTGGTGGGCGTGCGACGACAGCCCTTAGCGGTCACCGTAGCGGGTGGATGTTGCCCTGTGACGGCCGCGCGGCTGCCTTCCTCCGAGTCTTTGGCCCGAATGCGGGCGACCGCCGGGGCCGGCCGGCCCCGGAACGCACCGCAGCCCTCCCACCGGACCGGTGGGAGGGCTGCGGATTCACGAACCGCGTTCGCTTACTTCTTGTTGCGACGCTGAACGCGCGTGCGCTTGAGCAGCTTGCGGTGCTTCTTCTTGGCCATCCGCTTGCGCCGCTTCTTGATAACAGAGCCCACGACTACCCTCGCTCACTTCTTCTTCACTGGTGCGGGGCGTCTGGGCCCACACGACCTACGTCGGCCTAGCCTACCCGCCAGCGCGTGAGGGGCGTAATCCGAGGTGAACCTCAGGCGGACTCCACCCCCACAAAGGACTCGCGGAGATACTCGTGAACCGCTTGCTCCGGAACCCGGAAGGACCTGCCCACCCGGATCGCCGGCAGATGACCGCTGTGCACCAAGCGGTACACGGTCATCTTCGACACTCTCATGACCGAGGCGACTTCCGCCACGGTCAGAAACTTGACCTCGTTGAGAGGCCTCTCGCTGCCAGCAGCCATGACCCACCTGTACCTTCCGCACGAGACGCCCACCGGCTTCCCCTCCGGTGACTCTTCGTCGTTGTGCGCTCACTCCCCAGGTTAGGGGCGGGTGATGCGAGTGGGGAAGAGGTGAGACGATCGGCCGCCTACCGTGACAGAAACGCCCGATTGAGTACATAGCGCGTCAGCGGCTGGTAGTACGCGGACGGCACCGCGTCGTCGAGCGGCACGACGACCGCCACCCGCCCCTCGGCCTCCCCGACGAACAGCGCGGGATCGTCCGTATCGGCGAGACCGATCGCCTCAATGCCCAGCTGACCAGCCCCGCAGACCCAGCCGTGGTCCCCCACGACCAGTTCCGGCAACCGCCCGCGAGCCTCCGCCGCAGCCTCCAGGACGACCCTGACGGGCAACGGGGAATGGGTATGTGCGCCGGTGTCACCACCGTGCGACCACACGCCGGGTTCACGCACCATCGCGACTCCCCGTACGTAGTCGAGGCTGCACGTGCGTACGCCGAACCGGGTCGTTATGTCGATACATCGCCCCTGCGCGGGGGTGAGTACGGAACACCCGGCCGCCGACATGGCGTCTGCCAGCGCTGCGTAGAAACCGAGCAGCCGGTGCGGATGACCGGTACCGAACAGCACCGGCGCCCGCCGGACCGCGGCGTGCGACAGCCGCTCGGCGAAAGCGTCCAGACCTGCCAGGGTCCGCTCCGGATCGATCACATCGGGCCCCGAGACATGAGCCGGATCGTCCGAGACCCCGCACCTGTCGGCCATCAGACGGAGCAGATCCCGCTCCTCCCAGCCCCGCCCGGGGTCGAGGCCGAGTGTCACCCGCGGATCCCGGGCCGCGAAGAGCCGATAACTCCGCAGACTCACCTCCCGCGAGGTGGCCACGGGCCCGGCCAGCCGGGCCGCCAGCAGATGCGCACGCAGCGCTCCGGTGCTCAACACCCCACCGATGCTCCCCCAATCACCCGGACGGGGGGCCGGAAGCCCGGTTACGCCCCACAGTTGGCGTAACCATTACGCGCCACCGCACGGAAACGGCCACACCGCGACCGCCTCCGCCCGGCTCAGGTCAGCAGCCCCCGCAACGGGAACACCGCCCGCCGCGTCGCCAGCACCGCCTGGTCCAGCCGGTCCGCGGGGTCGTACCCCTCCTCCCACGACTTCCAGGAGGGCGTACGGCCATCCGTCATCCGGGCCGGCCCCAACTGCCGGGTCCGGGCGTAGACCTCGTCCCGCCACGACGACGGGATCACCGACTCCGGGTCCACCGGCGCATGCGCGGCGATCCCCACCAGATGCGTCCAGGACCGCGGCACCACATCGACCACCGCGTAACCGCCCCCGCCGAGCGCCAGCCAGCGCCCGCCCTCCACGTGCTCATGGGCAAGGTCGTGACAGGCCGCCATCACCGCGCGCTGCGCGTCCAGCGACACCGCGAGATGGGCGAGCGGGTCCTCGAAATGCGTATCGGCCCCGTGCTGACTCACCAGCACCTGCGGCCGGAAGTCCGCCAGCAGCTCCGGCACCACCGCGTGGAACGCCCGCAGCCACCCCGCGTCCCCCGTACCGGCCGGCAGCGCCAGGTTGACCGCACTGCCCTCACCCGCCCCGGAGCCGGTCTCCTCCGGCCAGCCGGTCTGCGGGAAGAGCGTCCGCGGGTGCTCGTGCAGCGAGATGGTCAGGACCCTCGGGTCCTCCCAGAAGGCCGCCTGCACCCCGTCGCCGTGGTGCACGTCCACATCCACGTACGCGACCCGCTCGGCGCCCAGCTCCAGCATCCGCGCGATGGCGAGCGCCGGATCGTTGTAGATGCAGAACCCCGCCGCGCCGCCCGGCATCGCGTGGTGCAGCCCGCCCGTGAAGTTCACGGCGTGCGAGGTGTCCCCGCGCCACACCGCCTCGGCCGCCGCCACTGATTGCCCCGCGATCAGCGCCGACACCTCATGCATCCCCACGAACGCCGGATCGTCCACGGTCCCGAGCCCGTAACGCTGATCGGCCCGCCCGGGATCCGCCGAGGCGGCACGCACCGCGGCCACATAGTCCTCGCGGTGCACCAGCCGCAGCGTGGACTCCCCGGCGGGCCTGGCCGACACCACGTCCACCGCGCCGTCGAGCCCGAACGCCCGGACCAGACCCATGGTCAGAGCGAGCCTGACCGGGTCCATCGGATGACTTTCCCCGAAGTCGTATCCCGTTACTGCGTCATCCCACATCAACTGTGCGCGGCCGCTCATGCCCGCCACCGTATCGGGCGGACTCCGCCCCGAACGACTTGGCGTACACCAGCGTCGCGAGCACCAGCACCATCGGTACGAGCATCGCCCCCCGGTAGCTCCAGGCGTCCCCGAGCGCCCCCACCAACGGCGATCCCACCAGGAATCCCACGTAGTTGAAGATGTTCAGCCGCGCGATGGCCGTATCGCTCGCCCCGGGGAACATCCGCCCGGCGGCGGCGAAGGTCTGCGGCACGATCACGCAGAGCCCGAGCCCCAGCATGGTGAACCCGAGCATCCCGGTCCACGCCCCACCGGCCACCGCCACCACGGCGAACCCGGCGGCGGCCAGCACGCTCCCGCCCCGCACCACGGCCACGGCCCCGAACCGCCGCACCCCGAAGTCCCCGACGGCCCGCCCCAGCAGAGTCGTCACCATGTAGACGTTGTACGGAACGGTCGACAGTTGCTCCGAGCTCCCCAGCACGTCCTGCAGGTACTTGGCGCTCCAGTTGGAGACCGTCGAGTCCCCGATGTAAGCGAAGCTCATCACCAGACAGAGCGGCATCAGCAGCTTGAAGGAGACCGAGGCCGCCCCCTTGCTCTGCGCCTCGCCCGGCTTCGCCTCAGCCTCGGTGCCCTCGGCGTACCAACGGCTCGCGATGAACGCGACGGGCAGCAGCACGACGACCGCCGGCAGGTAGGAGACCAGCAGCGAAAGGTCCCAGTGCGCCCCGGCCCAGGCCATGGACGCCCCGGCGATCCCGCCGAGGCTGTACGCGGCGTGGAACCCGAGCATGATGGATCGCCCGTACGCCTTCTGGAGGCTGACGCCCATCATGTTCATGGAGGCATCGAGCGCCCCGACGGAGAGCCCGAACACGCCCAGCGCCAGGGCCGCCTCCCACAGCGCGTTCCCGGCGCCGGCGCCGAGCAGCGCGAGCATCACGACGGGCTGTGCCCACCTCAGCACGACCCTGGGCCGCACTCGCGCGACCAGCTTCTCGGTGACCACACTGCCCACGCCGGCCAGGATGGGCACCGCGGCCAGGAAGACGGGCAGCAGCCCGTCGGATATCCCGTACCGGTCCTGAATGGCGGGTATCCGAGTCACCAGCAGAGCGAAGGTGACCCCCTGCACGAAAAAGCTCACCGTGAGGGAAGCCCTGCCGTGCCGCAAACGAGCATCTGTCATGGCCGCGAGCGTAAGGCCAGTTCCTACCCGTGGGTAGATGGATCAGGCGAGCAATTCCCGGAGTTGGCTCATGTCGGAGAAGTGCCCGGCCACCCCGGCGAGTCGGTCCGCCGGCATCATCGACGTAAACCCGTACACATCCATCCCCGCGGCCCTGGCCGCCTCCACTCCGAGCGGGCTGTCCTCGATGACGACGCACCGCTCGGGCGGAACTCCCATCCGCTCGGCGGCGAGCAGGAACAGGTCGGGCGCCGGCTTGCCGCGCCCCACGTCCTCCGCGCTGAAGATCCACTCTTCCTCGAACCACTGGTCGAGCCCGGTCCTGCGGTGCCCGACCCGGATCCGCTCGTGCGTACTGGAGGACGCGACACAGTACGGAATCCCGTCGGCCACGAGCTTCCCGAGCACGTCCTCGACCCCGGCCACCGGTTCCAGCTCCTGCTCGAACGCGGCGAAGATCCGTGAGTGGAGCGTCTCGTCGAAGTCCGCGGGCAGCTTCTCCCCGGTCCGTTCCTCGACGAGATCGTGCACCCGGTGCACAGCGGACCCCATGTAGTCCCGCAGGCTCTCCTGGTACGAGGTGGGGTGACCGAGCTCCGTGAGGTACTCGGCCAGGATGGTGTTGGAGATCGGCTCGCTGTCCACGAGCACACCGTCGTTGTCGAAGATGACCAGTTCGTAGCGCATGGTTCGAGCCTAGACGTTCGGAAACGCAGAAAAGCCCCGTGTCCACAAGGACACGGGGCTTTCCCGTAAAAGGAGTTCGGCGGCGTCCTACTCTCCCACAGGGTCCCCCCTGCAGTACCATCGGCGCTGAAAGGCTTAGCTTCCGGGTTCGGAATGTAACCGGGCGTTTCCCTAACGCAATGACCACCGAAACACTATGAAATAAACAACACCGGAACAACACGGCCGTTCGTTATTTCAGAACAAACACAGTGGACGCGAGCAACTGAGGACAAGCCCTCGGCCTATTAGTACCAGTCAGCTCCACCCGTTACCGGGCTTCCACATCTGGCCTATCAAC